>CANQMW010000008.1 GCA_947625045.1 uncultured Oscillospiraceae bacterium | reverse complement strand
CTTTTTCCCCATAATAATGCTCCCTCCATGGATACAGTGTCCTTTTTCACTGTCTTCCATTGAGGGAGCATATCAAAAGCGATTGCGTGTCGGGCTTTTACTTTGTTCTCCCGTATATGCTAACATCGCGACCCAATGTAATGGTCGCGATGTTAAAAGGAGGAGGAGCTCTGACCGATGTATAGGGGGCTGCAAGCAGCCCCCTATCATCTTCAGAGCCCCTCCGACGTGTGTCTTGACGTGCACGTGGAGTGCTGTTTTGGTAGTTGACTGCACCAATTTTTATTATCCGTGTAATTGGTGCATCGACCCGCTATGCATATTTGTTCGGTTTTATCCAAAAAGCTGGACCATTGCTCGTCCATTCTTTCGTTCCTGCGGTCATTATACTACATGAGGCAATAATTGACAATACCTGCAGTCAGATAAGGGGACGGAGGCTGCCCGGCCTCCGCTTTACTTTTCTCCGCACAGCTTTGCCGCGAACGCGGCCGCATGGCGGGCTTTTTCCTCGTCCATGAATGGCACGTCATAGCCCATATGCCGCTCCGCCAGCATCCCGGCATAGACGAGCCGGGAGTGTTTGCAACAGCGCTTTAAGCCCGCCTCCCACAGGTCCGCACCCTTTTTGGGAGGATAGCCGCAGGTGACGATAGATGCCACCCGTTTCCCGGCCCACAGGGCTGGGCCTTTTTCTGCCCCGTAATACTTGTTCATGCCATAGACGAACCGGTCCAGAAGCGCTTTCATGGGCGGCGTGCAGTACCAGGAATAGATGGGCGTGGCCAGCACCAGCAGGTCGCAGGCCAGCACCCGGTCAAAAAGGGCATAGGCGTCGTCATGGGTGGCGCAGCCGAACCCGGACCAGTCCTTCTGGCAGGTGCGGCAGGCGGTGCAGGGCGCGATGGCTTTCTCATAGAGCCACACGGTCTCATGGCCCCAGCCCCGCCGCGCAAGCTCCGCACAGAACGGGGCCAGCAGCGCCGCCGTGTTGCCGTTCCTGCGGGGGCTGCCCATCAGAACGAGAACGTCCATGCCTGTCATTCTCCCAGCTTGGCGGCGCGGTATTCCTCGCCCCAGACCCGCATGGCGTCCAGGATGGGCTGTAGGCTCCGGCCCAGGTCGGTCAGCGAATACTCCACCCGCGGGGGCACCTCGGGAAACACGGTACGCGTGACGAGCCCGTCCGCTTCCATGGACCGCAGACTGTCGGTGAGGACCTTCTGGCTCACACCGTCCAGGTCCCGCTGCAGTTCATTGAACCGCCAGGGGCGGACCATGAGGTTCCGTATGATGAGCAGCTTCCACTTGTTGCCTATGAGCTGCACGGTGGTAGCCACGGGGCATTCGGGCAGCAGTTCGGCCTTTGTTTTCATATCGCGCCTCCATACAGTCGAAATCGAATGTTACACTAGAATGATACTGCGCTGTCCGATGCCTGTCAATCAGTTACAAAAAGGTGCGTACCCCACCTTTTTGTGCGTACTTGTGGAGGCCGAAAATGTCCCTATAATGGAAACCACGGGAGGCGGACAGCTTTCTGAATCTATCAAGGAGGACATGACGATGGCGCTTTCTGATCTGGCTGGATGGGCTCAGGACAAGGCGGCTTCCGCCTGCGGCACTGCCTGCGGCGCGGCGGAGAAGCTCGCGGCCTGCGGTTCCGCCTGCGGCGCTGCCGGCAAGCCGGAAGAGAAGCCCGCGGCCTGCGGCGCTGCCGACAAGCCGGAAGAGAAACCCGCAGCCTGCGGCGCGGCCTGTGGCGCAGGGGACAAGTAACGACCCGGCCTCCGGCGGAATCCTGCCGGGGGCCAAAACCTCTTTGGAGCGACGATATGAAACAATACTTTTCCTTCCAGTGGCACATCACAGACCAGTGCGACCAGCGGTGCAAGCACTGTTATATCTTCTCCGGCGGCGAGCATCAGCATCTGGACGCCATGACCTGGGCGCAGATGGAGGACACGTTTTATAACTGTCTGGACTTCTGCGCGGTCTATGACCGGCTGCCCTACTTTTACATCACCGGCGGCGACCCAATCCTCCACCCGGACTTCTGGCGGCTGCTGGAGCTGCTGCATGCGCATGACGTGCCCTTTACCATCCTGGGCAACCCCTTCCATCTGAACGACCAGGTGTGCCGGGAGCTGAAGGCCCTGGGCTGCGAGAAGTATCAGCTGTCCCTGGACGGCCTTCGCCAGACCCATGACTGGTTCCGTAAGCCCGGTTCCTATGACTGCACACTGGAGAAGATCGGCTGCATCAAGCGGGCGGGCATCCGGGCCGTCATCATGACCACCGTCTCCAGGACCAACCGCATGGAGGTGCCGGGCATCATCGACGCGGTTGTGACGGCGGGTGCCGACGTGTTCGCCTTCTCCCGCTATGTACCCAGCGGCGGGGACCTGGACGCCTCCATGACGGCCCAGGAGTACCGGGAATTGCTTGCGGTGTGCGACAGGAAATTCAAGGAATACGAGGCCCAGGGCAGCAAGACATACTTCAACAAAAAGGACCACCTCTGGACCCTTTATGAATACGAGACAGGCGCGTTCACCATCCCGGAGAACGCCCAAGAAGGCATGATCTACGGCGGCTGCAACTGCGGCAACTGCCACATCACCATCCTGCCCACGGGGGACGTGTACGCCTGCCGCCGTGTGGCAGAAAGCAAGGTGGGCAACGTACTGGAGGACCGACTGGCGGACGTTTGGGTATGCCAGATGGAGCAGTACCGGGACTACGGAAAGTTTGAAAAGTGCGCCAAGTGTGAGCTTATGCCCTGGTGCCGGGGCTGTCCCGCTGTGGCGAAAGGGACCAACGGCGATTTCTACGCCCCCGACCCCCAGTGCTGGAAGGAGGTATCCTGATATGGAACTGCTGGAATCGATGAAGCACCGGCGGGCCATCCGTCGGTTCGACGCCCGGCAGGTGGACGAGACCGCCCTGGAGCAGATATTGGAGGCGGGGCTGTACGCACCCAGCGCGGGCGGACGGCAGGGGGTGCTGTTCGCGGTGTGCCAGGACCGGGAAGTAAATGAGCGGCTGGGCCGCATCAAGCGGGCCAACTCCCATCCCAGCATGGCCACGGCCACCCGCTATGTGTCCAGAGAGCAGCCCAGCATTGCGGACGACTCGAACCTCGTCAACGCTTTCTACGACGCGCCCACAGTCATCACTTTTTTCGCGCCGAAGAACTTTCTGTTTGCGGCGGAGGACTGTGCCTGCGCCGCTGAAAACATGATGCTCATGGCGGACGAACTGGGAGTGGGCTCCTGCTACATCGGCCAGGGCTGGACGGCTTTCGCGGACCCTTACGGCCAGGAGGTATTGAAAAAGTGGGCCATCCGCCCGGACTATTACGCAGTGATGCAGCTGCTGCTGGGCTATCCGAAAGAGGGCGACGCCCACCCCACGCCCAAGCCAAGAAAAGAGGGGCGTATACTGCGATTTTGAGGGAGAACAAATGGACGCACAGACTTGTTTGAAAAAGCTGGAATATGTGGGCGTGCTGGCCTTTGCTACGGTGGATGAAGACGGCGCGCCGCAGATACGCAATATCTCCGCGATCCACTATGAGTCGGACAGGATGCTCTTTTTCACCGCAAAGGGCAAGGACTTTTGCCGGGAACTTCTGGCCGATGGCCGGGTGCAGGTGCTGGGATATACGAAGTACAAGGAGATGATCCGACTGGCCGCCAGAGCGGTCCCCGTGCCGGACGATGAGCAGGAGAAGTGGATCGACACGATCTTCACCGAACAGCCCTATCTTTCCAACGTATATCCCGGCGATACAAGGAAGCTGGCGGGCATCGTCTTTGAGATACGGGACGGCCAGATCGAGTATTTCAACCTGGGCGTAAACCCCATCTTCCGGGAGAGCTATGCTATCGGGGCGGGGAGCGTCACGAAAAAGGGGTATGTCATTTCAGATAGGTGCGTCGGCTGCGGCAGGTGTCTGAAAAACTGCCCCCAGCAGTGCATCGAGCCTGGGACTCCCTACGCCATCCGGCAGGCCAACTGCCTGCACTGCGGGAATTGCGCTGCGGTGTGTCCTGTGAAGGCGGTGCGGGGAGTATAAACCCAATTACAGATCGAGACTTCTGATGAGGTTTCGATTTAAGAATATGGAACGCTGATGTGTGTGGCCATAATCATATGTGAGAATCAAGGCTCCACCTCTGTTCCGGACCCATCGACCCGCCCATCGACTCGCTCCGGATTTGAAAACCTGCGAGCCGGGACGGTTGGCGCGCTTTTGCGATTTAAGGGAGCCGACTTACCCTCTGTTTGGAGGGTGCCAATCCATACCGTGCCGGGCCACCGGGATCTCTCTCGAAATATGATTTGGCCGGCGGCTACTCCCGGACCCATCCTTTCGCCCATCCCCTCGCCCATCCCCTCGCCCATCCCCTCGCCCATCCCCTCGCCCATCCCCTCGCCCATCCCCTCGCCCATCCCTTCGCTCTGAGTTTCAGCGACCGGCAGCGGCGGTGTTTGGCGGGTATTTTGGCTGTAAGGGAGGCGGCTCTATCCCTGTTTTGGGATTCCATATCCCAACGCGCGGGCCAGGCCGCCCCGGCCAGCTTATGCCGGTCCCGAGCCTTCGCAAATATCTTCCTACCATTGATTTTGTGTGATATAATTGAGATGCAATATAGATTTGTTCATCAGGAATCAGTGAAGTTTGCATGTGAGCAAAAATGGCACCACAAGGTCTAGAGTGCCCATATGCAGACTAACCAATGGCGAACTGATTATGGACAAATCTATATTGCACCCCTTGCGGTGCCATTTTTGTTACGGGAGGTGAGAAAGCAAATACGGCCTGCGAGTAAATAAAATTAAGAGAAGTTACAAGAGAGGTACGCTAGGCATGGCTGTAATATATGCGTTATTAAAGGTACATTATAATAATGTTCTGAGATTTTTTGGTCTCAAAAGACAGGATTGCAAAAAGAATAGGCGCTATTTTAGTGCCAATGGCTCATTTTTACTTCTCCCATTGGCACTAAAATGGCGCTTATTGTATATGGCGGTGGGCTTGCTCGCTTTGCTGATCCTGCCGTGGATCTCCGCCCACCAAGCCTCTGCCTACTCCATCACCTTGGAGGTTCCCACCAAGCTCTCTCTTACTCTGCAGCCGGACGGTGTATTCCGCTCCCAAGCCTCGGAAACACCGGTGAAGATCACCAGCGATGCCTTTGCCGGTTACACCTTCACGATAAAGAGTGCCGCCACGGATGGGAGTAATGCGCTTAAAAGCGGGGACTACAGCATCAAGTCTATCTCAGCGGCCGGCAATGAGGAAACCTTCGCTATGAACACCTGGGGCTTTAAATGGTCCAAGAAAGGCGGCAGTTCCAGTGCGACCTATCTGCCCGGACCTACCACCGGCACCGTAATTGATACCACCAAGGAAGCCAACGCAACTGCCAACGAATATACTTTCACTCTGGGTGCGAAAGTGGACGGCAACATCGCTGCCGGGAACTATACCGGTTCTTTTGCTCTGATGGTTACCGCCACTCCCGTTCCCTACACGATTACCTATAACCAGAATACTACAGACTCTGTCTCCGGGATGCCTGCCCAACAAACAGGCCAATCTGAGAATGGGCAGGTCATCCTCGCAGCCAACAAACCGGAGCGAAATAATTACAGATTCATTGGTTGGTGTATCTCCAAACCTCAAACCGAAGGCGGTGTGGAAGTTTGCCGCGACAGCAGCCCCTACCAAGCAAGTGATCCCTACAACCTTACCAAGAACAACGACAATGTAACTCTTTACGCAATGTGGGCGCAGAATGACAATGTGATGCAGAATTGGAAAGGATGTGTTGCTCTGGCTAAGAATACACAGACCACTTTGATTGATATTCGCGATAACCGTTCATATTATGTGGCAAAGCTGGCAGACGGCAACTGCTGGATGACGGAAAACCTAGACCTATTTCTTGACAAAAACAAGCCACTTACGTCGGCAGACAGTGATGTGAAAACTAGTTGGACACCACCGACAACACACGAAACCAACGACTTGTCTTGGAACGGAGTTAATCAAGAAGGCGAACCAGGCGTTATATATCCGCAGTCTTATGATTTAGGTGATAAGTGTTGGAAAGGCGAAAGAAGTTGGGCTGTTTGGTCCAGTCACTTTGATACCGATAGCAAGGATTGTCCAAAACACGACAGTTCGCATTATCACTCTGGGAACTATTATAATTATGCTGCTGCAGTAGCACAGGATGACACAAGTGCGCTCACGGAAAATGGAGATTCTGTAGACACATCAATCTGTCCAGCAGGCTGGCAATTGCCATCATATACGGGGGACAAATCTTATCTTGCTTTGCAAAATGTAATTGCAACAGATGATGATAGCCCAAACTGGGCCACAGGATATGTGGGTGACGAGGCACTCAAGACCGAAGGCCAAGAAAATGTTCCCAAAAGTACTATCAACGAGCACCCATATTACTTCTTTTACGCAAGTTCTTGGAACAAGCGCCTGCTATATTATGGTTTTCGTGGTTTCTTCGTTACTAGCGCAATCAGCAATAGTACTCACGCATATACGCTCAGCATATGGGGAAGCGGCGGTTTGAATCCATCATCTGGTTCTGAATATCGTTGCGAAGGATTGTCTGTACGATGTGTTGCGCGAGACCTCTCGATTCAAAAGGTGGACGAGTGGAAAGACATAGTAAAGGAGGGTCAAACAATCACAGTAGTTGATGAACGAGATGGGAACACTTACCGCGTTCGGCGTCTTGCGGACGGGAAGCTGTGGATGGTAGACAACCTTCGCCTGGGCAAAGAAGACGAAACAATGACTCTCACTTCGGCCGATTCCGATGTCACTGACGATTACACTCTCCCGGCCAGCAGTACGGAAGGCTTTAGCGACAATACGGTTGATAGTCTCTACATAGATAGCAACTATGGCGGTTATTACTCCTGGTGCGCCGCTACGGCAAAAACTTGCTCCGACGCAGCCTCGAACGGCGCTGTAGCAACAGGTTCAATCTGTCCGAAAGGTTGGCACCTGCCCACCGGAAATGCCGGCGGCGAAATTGCGGCTCTGGATAAGGTGATAGGCGGTACCGGCAGTAGTGGCTCCCGTAGTGATAGCTACTTACTGTCGGACAATGACGACGCGAAGAGCCCGGCTTTTCTGCGCAGCGGTGGCTACAGTAGCAGCGGGCCCAACAATCAGGAAACCTATGGTTTCTACTGGTCCTCTACTGCGGGCAATAGCACCGATGCCTATTATCTATTCTTCGGCGAATCCTTCGTTAATCCTGCTATCGGCAGTGTCCGTCGGAGCAATGGGTATCCCGTCCGCTGTGTGGCGGATTAGCCTGCGGCCTCATCAACCTTCCACCGGGCATCTCCCTTGGCGACCATATCGCGCCAAGGGTGCGCTCCCGGCCAGGAGGGGCATGGATAGCGCCCTGGCCTGCCTGCGGCCAACGTGGGGCCAACGTGGCGGCCACACGGCGAAAAAACGCCTCCGGAAGCCTCGGCCCGTAGCAGGGGTAATTTGCAACAAAATCTTCATTTCTTTTACACATGTGTAAAGAAAATCGCAAAAAAGTTTAGCCCACTTTTGTAAATTGCGGACTGCTCTTAACAGGGGTGGAACGTCCGGAATGCATTTGTAGTGGCCATATTTGCACATATTTTGCACTCTCGCTCCGGGTACTTTTTGAGGCTCGTCACCCCTGTTACGGATCGCCTCGGGCAGTCCCCATTCCCCTCATGCTTGACAATTTGACACTAATTTGCTACGCTATTTTGTAATATATTTTAAATTTGGAGGATATCAGAGGTCGATATGGGGCCGGACCATTAATTCCGGCAATCGCAGAAAAAAGGGTGACACAAAGGTCATACATGTAAACGGAGAATTTTGTTTTTGAAAAGGTCATACTAAAAGCCGGCCTATGGGCCGGCACACCAAGCAAAAGGGAGGCAAATAGGGTCCGCAAAAATATGGCGGATACCTTTAAAATAGGACTGGACTTCCTGCCGCACCGGAGCTATCATATGGACGCCCCAGGGGGATTTGGGGCGGAAAGGATGGTAGCTATGGCAGACAGAGTCCCCTATATTGAGTACGTCCCGGCGGTGCCCACCCCGCCCAAGATCCTGCGGGTAGCGGCATATGCCAGAGTGTCTGCAGACAAGGATGCGGCCTTTCACTCGCTGGAAGCCCAGACGGAGTATTACGAGGCATATGTCCGGGGACACGAAGACTGGCAGCTCGCCGGCATCTATTCGGACGACGGTATTTCCGGTACTGTTATCACCCGGCCGGAGTTCCAAAGACTGCTGGAGGACTGCCGGGCCGGCAAGATTGATCTGGTTGTTACCAAGTCCATTACCCGGTTTGCCCGGAACACGGTGGTGCTCCTGGAGACGGCCCGGGAACTCAAAAGCCTCGGCATAGACTGCTACTTTGAGAAGGAGAATATGCACTCTATCAGCCCGGACGGAGAGTTGCTGCTCACTTTCCTCGCGATGTACGCAGAGGAGGAAGCCCGGTCCGCCAGCGAGAACCAGAAGTGGCGGATTAGAAAGAGGTTTGAGAAAGGCCAGCCTTGGGTGGGCCGGATGTTGGGATACAGACTGGGAGACGGCAAACTTGAGATTGTTCCCGAAGAGGCCGAGATCGTCCGGCAGATTTTTGCTATGTACATGTCTGGCATGAGTATGCTGGCGATTGCAAAACAGCTAAACGCCGAGGGAGTCCCGGGGCCTGCCTCAAGCCTCTGGAACAGAATCACCGTCATGCGTATTCTCACCAACGAGAAATACGCCGGAGACATGGTTTTGCAGAAAACATACCGCCCGGATTTCCGGACAAAAAAGCATGTAACCAATCATGGCCAGGTGAGAAAATACGAAGTGAAAGGCAGCCACGAGGCGATCATAACGAAAGAACAGTTTGAAGCGGTCCAGCTAGAGCGCGCCCGCAGAAACGCCCACAATGCCCGCAAAAACGTGCCTGGGGGCTCTGAACCCAAGTATCTATTCACCGGGCTGATATCCTGCGGCCAGTGTGGCGGCAGTTACATACACCGAAGTGCTGGTAAGGGAAAGTATAAGCATCCTATCTGGACGTGCCAGCGGTATTTTGATCTAGGCAAAGCCACCTGCAGTGCAAAGGCGATCCCGGAGTACATCCTCATTGAGAAAACCAAAGAGGTTCTCGGTCTCGGTGCAGAAGATGCACTAGGCCGGGAACTTCTATTATCCAAGGTAAAGAAGATCATCGTGCCGGAGCCGCACCAACTCGTCTTCAATATGCAAGACGGCACTACCGTCACAATGCCGTGGCAACACAGATCGCGGCGGGAAAGTTGGACCCCGGAAATGCGCGAGGCGGCCCGGAAGAAGGCACTGGCACAGAAACAGAAGA
Organism: uncultured Oscillospiraceae bacterium; assembly: GCA_947625045.1. Classification (GTDB taxonomy): domain Bacteria; phylum Bacillota; class Clostridia; order Oscillospirales; family Oscillospiraceae; genus CAJOIG01. Next base: position 91,058 of record CANQMW010000008.1, on the reverse strand, counting down.
AGGAGGTAAAAGAATGAACGAACAAAATAACAATGCGGTAACTACACGGCGGCCCGCACCTATAGTTACCATCGTGGAACCAACAATCCGGAAAATAGAGCAGGAGCTTAAAACCACTCCGGACAAACTGCGGGTAGCGGCATACGCCCGCGTATCCACAGAACAGGATGAACAGGAGTCCAGCTACGAGGCTCAGGTAGATTACTACACAAGCTACATCGAGAGTCACCCGGACTGGGAGTTAGTTGGCGTCTTCGCGGATAAAGGTATCACCGGCACCAACACCAAGAACCGGCAGCAGTTCAAGAAAATGATAGAGATGGCCCTTAACGGCCAAATTGATCTCATTCTCACGAAGTCTATTTCCCGGTTTGCCAGGAACACGGTGGACACCTTGCAGACCGTGCGTAAACTCAAAGCCGAAGGTGTAGAGGTGATCTTCGAGAAGGAGAACATCCACACCTTGGACCCCAAATGCGAAGTGATGCTCACCATCATGAGCTCCCTGGCCCAGGAGGAAAGCCGCTCTATTAGTGAAAACGTCCGCTGGGGCCTCCAGAAGAACATGAAAGACGGAAAGGTAGCCATTAGCTACAGCCACTTCTTGGGATACCAGAAAGGCCCGGACGGCCGCCCGGAGATAGTAGAAGAAGAGGCCAAAATTGTGCGAGACATTTACGAGATGTTTTTAACCGGCACGGCCATGTCGCAAATAGCACGAATCTTGACAGAGAGTCACATCCCTACTCCGGGCGGAAAGGATTGCTGGAGCATAAGTACGGTACGGAGCATTTTATCTAACGAAAAATACAAGGGCGAGGCCATCCTCCAGAAAACCTACACTGTGGATTACCTCACCAAACAGGTACGGAAGAACCGGGGAGAGAAGCCAAGCTACGTCGTCCATCTGTCCCACGAGCCAATCATAGACCCGGACACCTTTGACCGCGTCCAGCGCGAACTGGAACGCCGTAGTACCGCTCGTCCCAGAAAAGCCGGGGACAAGAGTCCCTTTGCTAACCGGCTAATCTGCGGGACGTGTGGCACCTTTTACGGCCACAAGGTCTGGCGGAGCCGGGGCAAGGCCGCCGCACGTCACGATGTCTGGTACTGCAACCACCGCTATACCAACGAGGAGCAGTGTACTACCCCAATTCTCCGGAAAGCTGAAATTGAAGCTGCTTTCAAGAAGGTGCTGAGGAAACTTAAGCACCCAGAGCGCGAGTATTCTGATGATCTTTGGTACAAGCTGGTGGAGGTGGTGATTATCCATGAGAACCGCCGGGCCGAGTTCCACCTCACGGACAAGAACATTGTGACCGTGCATATTTAACCACAAAAACCGAACAAATGCACCAAAAACCGGTTCCCTTATTTTGCGTTTGCACCAATTTTCAAAATATGGTGCAGCAGGGAGCGATTTCAGAAATTTCATGGTTTTTGGTGCAGAGAATCACAAAAAGACAATTTTTGGACGCGAAACAGTGCCGCAGGAACGCGAAAACACCCCTATTTCTAGGGGTGTTTTCACTATGGTGGCACAGACACGGCGCACTCCACGTCCACGTCATAATATGGTGACCCGTACGGGACTCGAACCCATGTTACCGCCGTGAAAGGGCGGTGTCTTAACCACTTGACCAACGGGCCAATAAAAAAAATGGTGGAGACTGCGCGACTCGAACGCGCGACCTCATGCGTGTGAAGCATGCGCTCTAACCTGCTGAGCTAAGCCTCCATCTTCATTTTCCGGGAGAGGCAAGAGCCTCTCCCTATATGGTAGCGGCGACTGGATTTGAACCGGTGACACCGCGGGTATGAACCGCGTGCTCTAGCCAACTGAGCTACGCCGCCAAACAGCTTGCTTATTATATAAGATTCCACCCCCGTTGTCAAGCCTTTCCGGGGCAAAATCAGCATAAAAACACGCCGTCCGGCGGTCCTTGCCGGGCGGCGTGATCTCATATCATTTCTCGTCCAGGCCCATCTCTTTCAGCAGGTGCTGGACGAACTTGTTCACGGCGATGGAGCCGGGCTCCTTCTTCATCCAGGACACGCCCATACGCCGGTAATAGGCCGGCTCTGCCGGCACGCCCACCAATTCATAGGGCGTACGCTGGAGCATCAGTTCCGGCAGCAGCGTCACGCCAAGGCCGCTCTCCACCATGCTCATGACGGTGTAGTCGTCCTTCACGGTGTACTGCCGCTTGGGCCGGATGCCCGCGTCGGCAAACATCTTCTCCACGATCTGGCTGTAGCCGGATTCCAGGAGCACGAAGGTCTCCTCCGCCAAGTCTTTCAATTTCACCTTTTTCCCGGCCAGGGGGTGGTCCTTGGGCAGGACGATGTTCATCCGGTCCGCCAGCAGCTCTTTAAAGACGAACTCGTCCCCGTCCGGCTTCGTCATGAAACCCACGTCCACCATGCCGCTCCGGAGCCACTCGCATATCTGCACCATGTCCCCCTGCAAGAGCTCAAAGCCGATGTTGGGGTAGCTGGCCCGGAAGGTCTTCAGATGGGGCGGCAGCCACTGGCAGGATAGGCTGGTGAAGATGCCGATGCGTATAAGGCCCGCGTTCATATTCTGCAGCTCCAGACTCTTCTCGAACACGTCCCGCTCCCCCACCACGATCTGGCGCATGCTGGGCAACAGGTACTCCCCCTCGGGGGTGAGGCGGACGCCGCTCTTGTTCCGGGCCAGGAGCGTCACGCCCAGGTCCGTCTCCAGCGCGCGCACCAGCTGGCTCACCGCCGACTGGGTGCAGCCGAAGAAGGCCGCCGTCCGGGTCAGGCTCTTGGTCTCCACGATTTTTAAAAAGACCTCAAATCTCGATGTTCTCATCCCACACCTCATAAGGCACACTAATCCAACTTTTCACCTATGCTAACCTATAGGGGCATTATATACTTTAAAATCCCATTGGACAAGTGTTTTCTGCATTATTTTTAAAAAAACTTATGTTTCCGGGCTCATAAACCGCCTGATTCAGGAAATACTTGCAATGAGGTGATCAAAAAATGACAACGAAAGAACTTCTCTATCTGGACGACGCCCTGGGCCACGCCATGTTCCTGGTGACCCAGTGCGAAGAGGCGGCCGGCAAGCTGCAGGACGCCACGCTGAAGCAGCAGGCCCAGCAGATGGCCGACCGCCACCGCCAGGTCTACCGCAAATTCTACGATCTCGTGTAAGGAGGGCAAGCAATGGACGACAAATGTATCATGGAGAACCTTCTCCTCACAACCAAGGGCGTCATCGACCTGTATATGCACGGCGCCATCGAATCCTCCACCGCCAACATCCATCAGGCATTTTCCACCGCCTTTGACGACACCCTGAGCATGCAGGACAACATCTACAAGCAGATGGCCGCCAAGGGCTGGTACCAGATCGAAAACGCCCCCCAGCAGCAGGTCCAGCAGACAAAACAAAAGTATTCCCCTACCTGCTAAAAGCATGGAAAGGCCCCGCCGCGAGGCGAGGCCTTTTGCTTTACCTTATCTGTCCGTTGCCGTGGATGACGTACTTATAGGAGCACAGCTCCTCCAGGCCCATGGGGCCCCGGGCGTGGAGCTTCTGGGTGGAGATGCCCATCTCGCAGCCCAGGCCGAACTCGCCGCCATCGGTGAACCGGGTGGAGGCGTTCACGTATACCGCCGCGCTGTCCACCGCCGCGGTGAACAGTTCCGCCGCTTCCCCGTCCTCCGTGAGGATGGCGTCGGAATGGCCGGTGGAGTGCGCCGCAATATGTTCAATGGCGGCATGCACGTCCTTCACCACCGCCACGGCCAGGATGTAGTCCAGAAACTCGGTATCGAAGTCCCGCTCCCCCGCGGGCGTGCCGGGGATGACAGCCGCAGACTTCTTGTCCAGCCGCAGCTCCACCGGGGGCTTTCCCGCGGCGGCCCGGTCGTCCACCAGCCGCTTTTTGAGCCGGGGCAGGAATGTAGCCGCGATATCCTCGTGGACCAGCAGCACCTCCTCGGCGTTGCACACGCTGGGGCGGCTGGTCTTGGCGTTTTCGATGATAGCGAGGGCTTTATCCAGGTCCGCCGCCTTGTCCAAATATATGTGGCATATGCCGGTGCCGGTCTGGATGCAGGGCACGGTGGCGTTGGTGACGCAGGCTTTGATGAGCCCCGGGCCGCCCCGGGGTATCAAGAGGTCTATAAGCCCGTCGGCGGTCATCAGCTCCTGGGCGCTGGCCCGGGTGGTGTCCTCCACGAGGCTCACCGTCTCCCGGGGCAGGCCCGCCTTCTCCAGGCCCTCCCGCAGGGCCTCGGTGATGGCGCGGCAGGTGCGCCAGGCCTCCTTCCCGCCCCGGAGGACGCATACGTTCCCGCTCTTCACCGCCAATGCCGCCGCGTCGCTGGTGACGTTGGGGCGGCTCTCATAGATGATGGCCACCACCCCCATGGGCACGCTGACACGCTCGATGACGAGACCGTTGGGCCGCTCCACCCGGCGCAGGACCTTCCCCGCCGGGTCGGGCAGGGCCGCCGCCTCCCGGACGCCCTGGGCCATGCCGGCGATGCGGCTTTCATCCAGCAGGAGCCTGTCCAGCATCACGTCGGACATGGTCCCCTTCGCCGCCTCCATATCCTGGGCGTTGGCGGCGAGGATATCGGCGGTATGGGCCAGTAAACTGTCCGCCATGGCGAGAAGGGCACTGGTCCTGCCCTGCTCCCCTGCCGCCTGCAGGGCGGGCTTGGCCGTCTGGGCCTTTATAAGCATCTCATGGGTGGTCATTTCCGCTCCCCCTTTCCCTGGCCGAGGAACCGCGTTCCCACGCTCTTCCCCTCCAGGATATCATACAATAGTTCCGGCTCGGCCCCATTGGCGATGACCATGTCTATGCCCTGGGCCGCGGCCATTTTCGCGGCCTTCAGCTTGGTAGCCATGCCGCCCACGGCGAGGCCGCTCCCCTTTTCCCCCGCCAGGGCCTCCACTTCGGGAGTAATGGCCTCCACCACGGGGATGAGCCGGGCGGCGCCGTCCCGGTGAGGGTCAGCGGTGTAGAGCCCCTCGATGTCGCTCAGGAGCACCAGCAGGTCCGCGTGGATGGCGCAGGCCACGATGGCGCCCAGGCTGTCGTTGTCGCCCACGGCGATCTCCTCGGTGGCCACGGTGTCGTTCTCGTTGATGATGGGCAGGGCCCCCATCTCCAAAAGCCGGGACATGGTGTTCTCAAAGTTGGCCCGGCGCTTATCGTTCTCCACGTCGCTGCCGGTGAGCAAGATCTGGGCCACCACGTGGTTATACTCGGAAAAGAGCTTGTCGTATATGTACATGAGCTCGCACTGGCCCACGGCGGCGGCCGCCTGCTTGGTCGGCATGTCCTCCGGCCGCTTCATGAGCCCCAGCTTTCCCACGCCCATGCCGATGGCGCCCGAGGACACCAGCACCACCCGGTGCCCGGCGTTTTTAAGGTCGCTCAGCACCTTCACCAGCGACTCCATGTGGCGGATGTTCAAATGCCCCGTGGCATGGGCGATGGTGGATGTACCGATCTTGACGACGACGGTCATACGCTTCCCCGCTTTCTTCTCAGTGTCGGTTTCCCAGTATAGCACGGTCTTCCCCCGCATGCAATCGGATATGATAAAAACGCGGCGGGAAAATCCCGCCGCGCCGTTATTTTTCACTCCAAAGCCGCCTCGCCGGGCATATAGCCCGCCGGGTCCACAGGCAGGCCGTCCTTCGTCATGGAGAAGTGCAGGTGGCTCACCTGATTGACCTCGCCCAGGGCCGTGGAGCCCACGGAGCCGATCACGTCGCCCATGGCCATGACCTGGCCCGCCGATACCGGGGGCTGGTCGGCAAGGTTCGAGTAGACGCTGTGCACGCCGTTGCCGTGGTCGATCTCCACCGTGGTGCCCAGAAGATCGTCGTTTTCGAGCCTGCACACCGTGCCGCCGGCGCAGGCCAATACCTGGGTGCCCGCGGCGCAGGCGATGTCCAGGCCGTCATGGGTCCGCCAGTCCGCCATGGTGCTGTCGTACATAAGCGTCTGGATGGACCAGGGGCGGTCCACCGTGCCCTGGACGGGCCAGATATACTCCGTCACCGTCTCGGAGAAGGCCGCCTGAGTCTCCGGCTCATCCAGAGCCCCGGTCTCGCTGTCCTCGTCCTCCGCCGCCTCGTTGGCCTCTTCGGACTCCACGCCCTGGGAGGAGGTCACAGTCTCCGCCTCGGGCTCAGGGGCCGCCTGCATCGTATCCTCTGCCGGGATCATGATGGTGGATACGCCGGAGACCTGCTCCACCGGTTCCTCTGCCGTTGTCACATCTTCTACATTAGTCCCCGCTTCGGTGAACAGGATCCACACGGATATGCCGATCACCGCCGCGCACAGGAAAAGGACTATGTAGAAGCCCTTTCCCCCCAGGGACCCGGCTGCGCCGGACCCATGCTTTTTTTCCATTTGCGTTGACCCTCCAAAAAAATTGGTGTTTCCGAGGCTTATTCTTGCCCTGGAAACACCAGCTTATACAGCTTTTGGGGTCAAATCTTCACTTTCTGATGGAGAAAAACGCCTCCATGCCCAGATACCGGGCCACCTCGTCCAGCTCGTCCTCGATGCGCAGCAGCTGGTTGTACTTGGCCACGCGGTCCGTGCGGCTGGGGGCGCCGGTCTTGATCTGGCCCGCGTTCACCGCCACAGTCAGGTCCGCGATGGTGGTGTCCTCCGTCTCGCCGGAGCGGTGGGAGATGACGGCGGTGTAGCCCGCCCGGTGGGCGATCTGGATGGCGTCCAGGGTCTCGGTGAGGGTGCCGATCTGATTGAGCTTGATGAGAACAGAGTTGGCGACCTTCTTTTGGATGCCTTCTTTGATGCGCGCCACATTGGTGACGAAGAGGTCGTCGCCCACGATCTGTATCTTATCGCCCAGCTCGTCGGTCATCAGCTTCCAGCCGTCCCAGTCGTCCTCCCCCAGGCCATCCTCGATGGAGATGATGGGGTACTTCTCCACGAAACCCTTGTACATCTCCACCAGCTCGGCGGCGGTCATGTCGATGCCCCGCTTGGGCAGGTGGTAGACCTTCCTGTCGGCGTCGTACCAGTCGCTGACGGCGCAGTCGATGGCGATCTTAAAGTCCTCGCCGGGCTTGTAGCCGGCCTTTTCGATGGCCTCTACCAGCGCCTTCAGAGCGTCCTCGTCGCTTTCAAGGTTCGGGGCATAGCCGCCCTCGTCCCCCACGCCGGAGGCGGGGACCACCTTCTTCAGCGTGTGGAACACCTCCGCGCACATGCGCAGGGCCTCCCTGAAGCTGGGCGCGCCCACGGGCATGATCATGAACTCCTGGATGTCCACGTTGGAGCCGGTGGCATGGGCACCGCCGTTCAGCACGTTCATCATGGGCACCGGCAGAGTCTTGGCGTTGCAGCCGCCCACGTACTGATAAAGGGGCAGGCCGATGGCGTTGGCCGCCGCCTTGGCGCAGGCAAGGCTCGCGCCCAGCATGGCGTTGGCGCCGAGACGGGTCTTGTTAGGCGTGCCGTCCAGCTCGATCAGGATCTTGTCCACGGCGGTCTGGTCCAGGGCGTTCTGGCCCATGAGGGCCTCGGCGATCTGGGTGTTCACGTTCTGCACGGCGGTGAGGGTGCCCTTGCCCAGGTACCGGCTCTTGTCGCCGTCCCGGAGCTCGCAGGCCTCATGCACGCCGGTGGACGCGCCGGAGGGCACCGCCGCCCGGCCCACAGTGCCGTCGTCCAGAGTGACCTCCACCTCCACGGTGGGGTTGCCCCGGGAGTCCAATATCTCCAGGGCCTTCACGTCAACGATCTCAAAATAGTCCTTCAAAGCAAAAACTCCTTTGATCTGATATGTCAAGCGGTCCCGGCGACAGCCGGGACCGCCAATGACAACTATTTACGCAGCGGACAGCGTTACTTCTGGATGAGGCATTCGCCGTCCATCACGGCGGGCTGCTCCAGCCCCATCAAATGCAGCATAGTGGGCGCGATGTCCGCGAGGCGGCCGGGATGGAGCTTCACGTTCCCCGCGCCGCAGACGATGAAGGGCACGGGGTTGGTGGTATGGGCCGTGTGGGGCGTGCCGTCCTCGGCCCGCATCTTGTCCGCGTTGCCGTGGTCGGCGGTCACCAGGAGCACGCCGCCCATCTTCTGCACGGCCTCCCAGACCCTGCCAACGCAGGTATCCACGGTCTCCACCGCCTTCACCGCCGCCTCCATGACGCCGGTGTGGCCCACCATGTCGCAGTTGGCCAGGTTCATGATCACGGTGTCATAGACGCCGGACTCGATGCGCTCCACGGCCTTGGCGGTGACCTCCTCCGCGCTCATCTGGGGGATCAGGTCATAGGTGGGATACTCCTTGGGGGACGGCACCAGCACCCGGTCCTCGCCGGGATAGGTCCGCTCCACGCCGCCGTTGAAGAAAAACGTCACATGGGCATACTTCTCCGTCTCCGCGATGCGCAGCTGCTTCATATCGTGGCGGCTCACGATCTCGCCGAAGGTGTCCTCCAGGACGACCGGCGGGAACGCGATGGGCAGCTCCGTCATGGCCTCGTCGTACTGGGCGGTGCAGACATAGTTCAGGGGGAACCGGCCCTTGGGCAGGGCGAAGCCGTCAAAGTCGGGCTTCATCAGCGCCCAAGTCATCTCCCTGGCCCGGTCGGGCCGGAAGTTGGCGAAGATGACGCTGTCGCCGGACTGGATCATGCCCTCCCTGTCGCAGACGATGGGTTCCACGAACTCGTCGGTCACGCCATTGGCGTAGCTGTCTCCCACGGCTTTCACGGGGTCGGGCTCCTGCACGCCCTCGCCGCAGACGATGGCGCGGTAGCCCTTCTCCACGCGCTCCCAGCGCTTATCCCGGTCCATGCCCCAGAAGCGGCCCTGGATGGTGGCGATCTTCCCGTAGCCTATCTCCTTGCAGTGATCGGCCAGCTTCTGGACATAGCCCTGCCCGGAGGAGGGCGGCACGTCCCGGCCGTCCAGGAAGCAGTGGACGTAGCACTGCTTCACGCCCCGCTTCTTCGCCATGTCCACCAGGGCGAAGATGTGCTTGATGTGGCTGTGCACGCCGCCGTCGGACAAAAGGCCCATCACATGTACAGGATGCCCGGTCTTCGCCGCTTCATCCATGGCATGGGCATAGGCGGGGTTTTCAAAGAAGCTGCCGTCGTCCACTGCCCGGCTGATGCGGGGCAGTGGCTGGAACACCACACGGCCCGCGCCGATGTTGGTGTGGCCCACCTCGGAGTTGCCGATCTGGCCGGCGGGCAGGCCCACGTCCTCGCCGCTGGCCTGAAGCTGGGTGTTGGGGAACTTGGCAAAAAGCCCGTCCAGCACGGGGGTATTCGCCACGGAAACGGCGTTCCAGGGACCGGGTTCGGCCAGGCCGAACCCGTCCATGATCAGAAGTACGGTCGGTTTCTTACTCATTGGCAGCACCGATGATGTCCGCGAACTCCATCTTCAGGCTGGCGCCGCCGATGAGGCCGCCGTCGATGTCGGGCTGGGCCAGAAGCTCCGCGGCGTTCTTGCCGTTCATGCTGCCGCCGTAGAGGATCTGCACGCCCTTGGCCAGCTCCTCGCCATAGAGGCCCGCCAGCACCTTGCGGATATGGCCGCAGACCTCCTGGGCCTGCTCCGCGGTGGCGGTGCGGCCAGTTCCGATGGCCCAGATGGGCTCATAGGCGATGACGACCTTCTTCATCTCCTCGGGGCTGACGCCGGCCAGGCCGCCCTTGATCTGGCTCTCCACGAAGGTGAGGGTCACGCCCGCGTCCCGCTGCTCCAGGCTCTCGCCGCAGCACATGATGGGGGTGATGTCCGCGCCCAGCAGGGCTTTGAGCTTCTCATTGACCAGCTCGTCGCTCTCGGCATGATAGGCCCGGCGCTCTGAGTGACCGATGATGCAGTAGTCCACACCCAGGTCCGCCAGCATGGCGGCGGACACCTCGCCGGTGTACGCGCCCTTGTCATGGCTGGACACGTCCTGGGCACCCACCTTCATCTGGCTGCCGGCGGTGGCCGCCTTCATGGCGGGGATCAGGGGGAAGGGCACGCACAGCGCGCTGTCCACGCCTTCCGCCAGCTTCGCCTTGGGGGCCAGCTCTTCCCAAAAGCCGGGCACTTCGCTGGCCAGCTTGTTCATCTTCCAGTTGCCCGCGATGAGGGCATTGCGATACTTTTTCTCCATGGGTCGCTCTCTCCTTACGCGTCCTGCAGCGCGGCCACGCCCGGCAGCTCCTTGCCTTCCAGGAACTCCAGGGAGGCGCCGCCGCCGGTGGAGATGTGGGTGATCTTGTCGGCGAAGCCCAGCTGCTCCACGGCCGCCGCGCTGTCGCCGCCGCCGATGATGCTCACGGCGCCGGAACCGGCCACGGCACGGGCCACAGCACGGGTGCCCTCGGCGAACTTATCGAACTCGAACACGCCCATGGGGCCGTTCCACACGATGGTGCCGGCGCCGGCCAGAGCGGCCGCGAACTTCTCACGGGTCTTCTCGCCGATGTCCAGGCCCTGCCAGCCGGCGGGGATGGCGCTGGAGGGGACGGTCTTGCTCTCCGCGTCCGCGGCGAACTCCTTGGCGATGACGGTGTCCTCGGGCAGCAGCAGCTCCACGCCCTTGGCCTTGGCCTCGGCGATCATCTGCTTGGCGAAGTCCACCTTGTCCTCTTCCAGGAGGCTGTCGCCCACCTCAAAGCCCTGGGCCTTAATGAAGGTATAGGCCATGCCGCCGCCGATGATGATCTTGTCGGCCTTGTTCAGCAGGTTCTCGATGACGCCGATCTTGTCGGAGACCTTGGCGCCGCCCAGGATGGCCACGAAGGGACGGGCGGGGTCGTCCAGAGCCTTGCCCATGATGGACAGCTCCTTGCCGATCAGGAAGCCGGACACGCCGGGCAGATAGGCGGTGACGCCGGCGGTGGTGGCGTGGGCGCGATGCACGGTGCCGAAGGCGTCGGACACGAACAGCTCAGCCATGTCGGCCAGTTCCTTGGCGAAGGCGGGGTCGTTCTTGGTCTCGCCCTTCTCAAAACGGGTGTTCTGCAGGAGCATGATCTCGCCGGGCTTCAGCGCGGCGGCCTTGGCCTTGGCGTCGGGGCCCACCACATCGTCGGCCAGGATGACCGGCTTGCCCAGCAGCTCGCTCAGGCGGGCGGCCACAGGCTCCATGCGCAGCTCCGCAAGGGACTTCTTCCACTTCTCCTCGGTGAGGGAGGCGGGGTCCTTGCCCTTCTCGGTCTGCTTCTTCACCCACTTTTCAAAGTTGGGCTCGGGCTTGCCCAGATGGGAGCAGGCGATGACGGCGGCACCGTTGTCCAGCAGGTACTGGATGGTGGGCAGGGCCGCGCGGATGCGCTTGTCGTCGGTGATCTCATTGGTCTTCTTGTCCCGGGGGACATTGAAGTCGCAGCGGAGAAGGACCTTCTTGCCCTTCACGTCTACCTGGGTGACGTTTTTCTTGTTGTAGTTCATGGCGTATCCTCCATTTATGATTTTTTATAATTGGTCAACAAAATTCATTCCCGGCCTACGGCCATGATGCCCGTCTCCAAAAGCCCCGGGAACCCCTGGCGCCGGAGCACGTCATATAAGATGATGGACGCGGAGCTGGCCAGGTTGAGGCTCCGGGCCCTTGGCTTCATGGGGATGCGCACGCACCGGTCATAGTACCGCTCCATGAGCTCTTCAGGCAGGCCCGAGGTCTCCCGGCCGAACATCAGCGCCGTATCCGTCCCGAAATCCGCCTCCGTATAGCACCGGGGCGCCTTGGTGGACAAAAGCCACAGGTTTTCATCCCCGTTTTTGGCCAAATACTGCTCCACGTTCTCGTAGACATGCACGTCCACCAGATGCCAGTAGTCCAGGCCCGCCCGCTTCACGGCGGCGTCGGAGATATCGAAGCCCAGGGGCTTTATGAGGTGCAGGCTCGCGCCCGTGGTGGCACAGGTCCGGGCGATGGCCCCCGTATTCTGGGGTATCTCCGGGGCATATAGGACGATGCTGTTCATAATGACCGGGACCCCCAAAACCGCCTATTTCGCCAGTATCTTATACCTATGCTATTATATACCATCCCCTGCTTTTTTCAAGGGAAAGTTTGCCCCTTCCGGATTTCTGTTGAAAATGTGGAAATATCTGACTATAATATAAATGAGGTGACACCATGGATACATTGTATATCGTCGTGCCCTGCTACAATGAGGAGGAATGCCTGCCCCGGACGGCGCCGGTGTTCCGCCAAAAGCTGGGCCAGCTCATAGATGAAAAGCTCATTGCTCCGGAAAGCCGTATCCTGCTGGTTGACGACGGCTCCGCCGATAAGACCTGGGGCATCATCCTCTCTCTTCATGATGAAGACCCCCATTTCTCCGGTCTGCGCCTTTCCCCCAACCGGGGCCACCAGAACGCGGTCATGACCGGGCTCATGGAGGCGAAAGACCGCTGCGATATCACCGTCAGCATCGACGCGGACCTGCAGGACAGCATCGACGCCATCGGCGACATGGTGAAAAAGCACGGCGAGGGCTTCCCCATCGTCTGCGGCGTCCGCTCCAGCCGGGAGACGGATACATTTTTAAAACGCACCACCGCCCAGGGCTATTACGCTCTCATGAACCTCTTCGGCGCAAAACTCATCTATAACCACGCCGATTTCCGGCTCATGGATAAGGCGGCACTGGAAAAACTGTCCCGCTACCACGGCGAGGACCCCTTCCTCCGGGGCCTTGCCACCCGGCTGGGTCTGCCCATCGCCACAGTGGAGTACGCCCGCACCCCCCGGGTGGCCGGGGAGAGCAAATATACCCTGAAAAAAATGGTAAAACTGGCCGTCAAAGGTCTCACCTGCGCCCGCTGCAAACCCCAGGACACCCCCAGGCCTCCCGATCCCCATATCGCGGAGCGGTTGTTTTCGTGAATATTTATCCCCTTTTCTTCGGAAAAGGGGACTTGTTTTGTATACATTGCAAGAAAATGCGGCTTTATGCATTATTTGGTGCATAAAGTCTTGTTTATTCATTTAAAGGGGAATATAATTCACTCATCAGCCGGAAAACGGCACAAAAAAGTCTTCAAATCAATGGAAGGATGGATTTTGAATTATGAAGAAGATCATTGCTATGCTGCTGGCCCTGGTCATGGCCCTGAGCCTGACCGCCGTGGCCTTCGCCGCTGAGGAAGCCGAGGTCCCTGAGGTCCCCGAGTACCTGACCAGCCTGGAACTGCCCGAGTTCACCACCATCGAGGAAGGCAAGCTCATCATGAGCACCAACGCCTCCTTCCCTCCCTATGAGATGGTCGCCGACGGCGAGGGCTTTGCCGGCACCGGCTTCGAGGGCATCGACGTAGAGATCGCCTGGTACCTGGCCCAGGCCACCGGCCTGGAGCTGGTCATCGACGACATGGAGTTCCCCTCCGCCCTGATCGCGGTGCAGGACAACAAGTCCGACATGATGCTGGCGGGCCTGACCTACAACGAAGAGCGCGACGAGGTCATGGACTTCTCCACCCCCTATGCCAACGGCGTGCAGGTGGTCATCGTCCCCGAGGACTCCGACATCGCCACCGTTGACGACCTGGCCAACGCCGAGATGATCGGCACCCAGAGCGGCACCACCGGCTACATCTACTGCTCCGACACCCCCGAGAACGGCGGCTTCGGCGAGGACCACGTCACCGCTTACGACAACGGCGCCACCGCCGTGCAGGCCCTGCTGAACGGCCAGATCGACGCGGTCGTCATCGACAACGGCCCCGCTCAGGAGTATGTCGCCGCCAACCCCGGCCTGAAGATCCTGGACACCGAGTTCACCAACGAGGATTACTGCCTGGCCGTGGATCAGGACAACACCGCCCTGCTGGACGCCCTGAACACCGTCCTGGAGACCATGATCGACGAGGGCCTGGTGGAGGAGATCGTCTCCCACTATGTCAGCGCCGACGAGGCCGAGTGATACTTCCGCTTTTAAAAGGGGCGGCCCATTGGCCGCCCCTTTTTCCCTATCTGACCAAATGAGGTGTTTTACATGAATGTGACAGGTCTCTACGAGGCCATATCCGCCATCCCCGTGGCGGAGCAGAGCTACTGGCAGAACTTCTTCGTGAAGTTCTACCGGGCCTGGTTTATGAACAGCCGCTGGCAGCAGTACTTCGACGGCCTGCTGGCCACCCTGGAGGTCACGGTCATGGCCCTGGCCATCGGCGTGGTCCTGGGCGTGCTGGTGGCCGTGGTGCGTACGGCCCACGCCCAGCGGCGGCCGGGCACCCACAATCCCGTCCTCTCCTTCTTCGATTTCATCTTTAAAATATACGTGACCGTCATCCGGGGCACCCCCATGATGGTGCAGCTGCTCATCATGGGCTTCGTGGTGTTCTCCTCCAGCCGGAACTTCACCCTTGTGGGCGCGCTGACGCTGGGCATCAACTCCGGCGCTTATGTGTCCGAGATCATCCGGGGCGGCCTCATGAGCCTGGACCCGGGCCAGGCGGAGGCGGGCCGGAGCCTTGGTCTGGGGTACATAGACACCATGCGCTTCATCGTCATCCCCCAGGCCTTCAAGGCCATCCTCCCCTCCCTGGGCAACGAGTTCATCGTCCTTTTGAAGGACACCTCCCTCATCAGCGTCATCGGCGGCAAGGAGATCGTCTACTTCGCCCAGGCCATTGTCTCCCGGACCTATGAGGCCATGTTCCCCTACATCATCACCGCCATCATGTACCTCATCCTGGTGATGGGCTTCAGCTATCTCCAGAGCATCCTGGAAAGGAGGCTGCGCGAAAGTGATAGACGTTAAAGGCCTTGTAAAGGCGTTTGGGGACCACGTGGTCCTGGACGGCATCGACGAGCACATCTACCCCGGCGAGAAGGTGGTCATCATCGGCCCCTCCGGCGGCGGCAAGAGCACCTTCCTGCGCTGTCTCAATATGCTGGAGACACCCACCAGGGGCACCATCACCTTCAAGGGCGTGGACATCACCGACCCCAAGAGCGACATCAATAAGCACCGCCAGAAGATGGGCATGGTCTTCCAGCACTTCAACCTATTCCCCCACATGACTATCATGCGGAATCTCACCCTCGCCCCCATGCGGCTTTTGAAGAAGTCCAAGTCCGAGGCGGAGGCCAAGGCCATGGAGCTTTTGGAGCGTGTGGGCCTGGCCGACAGGGCCGCGTCCTACCCCGGCCAGCTCTCCGGCGGGCAAAAGCAGCGCGTGGCCATCGTGCGGGCGCTGTGCATGGAGCCGGAGGTCATGCTCTTCGACGAGCCCACCTCCGCTCTGGACCCGGAGATGGTCGGCGAGGTGCTGGACGTCATGAAGCAGCTGGCCAACGACGGCATGACTATGGTGGTGGTCACCCATGAGATGGGCTTTGCCAAGGAGGTGGGCGACCGCATCCTCTTCATGGACGGCGGCGTCATCGCCGAGCAGGCGCCTCCGGCGGAGTTTTTCGATGACCCCAAGACCGACAGGGCCCAGGCGTTTCTGGCCAAGGTGCTGATGTAACAGCCAACTGCCCCATATGCTGGGCGTTCGGGAAAAATGGGCCTCTCTTTATTCGTTTTATTTACTAAAAAGAAAAAGCGCCCTCCCCGCCCATGCGCACAGTTTTGACAAACATGTTTTTGGCGCATTGACTTTTACTTTTTTACACTCTATATTTATCATTAATCTTTTGTATTCACCTAAGGCTCACCGCCGAGGAGAATATAAATCTTAGGAAAGAGGTAAGACAAATGAAGAACACCAAGAAGATCATTTCCTTTATCGTGGTCATGACCATGATCCTGGCCCTGTGCTCCGTCTCCGCTTTTGCGGCTGAGGGCGAGACCTTCAAGATCGGCGGCATTGGCCCCCTGACCGGCGGTGCTGCTATTTACGGCAACGCGGCCATGAACGGCGCGCAGATCGCCGTTGACGAGATCAACGCTCTGGGCGGCGTCCAGTTCGAGTTCAACGCGCAGGACGACACCGGTGTGGCGGAGACCTCCGTCAACGCCTACAACTCCCTGAAGGACTGGGGCGTGCAGGCCATCGTCGGCACCGTCACCACCGCCCCCTGCATCAGCGTCTCCGCTGAGGCTTACAGCGACCGCATCTTCATGCTGACTCCCTCCGCCTCCTCCACCGACGTCATCGCGGACAAGGACAACATGTATCAGGTCTGCTTCACCGACCCCAACCAGGGCATCGCCTCCGCCGACTACATGGCTGAGAACTATCCCGACGCCCAGATCGCCATCATCTATAAGAACGACGACGCCTATTCTCAGGGCATCCGCGACACCTTCGCTTCCGAGGCTGAGTCCAAGGGCCTGACCGTCGTGTACGAGGGCACCTTCACCGAGGACACCCAGACCGACTTCTCCGTGCAGGTCGCTGCCGCTCAGGCCGCCGGCGCCGACATGGTGTTCCTGCCCATCTACTATACCCCCGCTTCCGTCATCCTGACCCAGGCCAACGCCATCGGCTATGAGCCCACCTTCTTCGGCGTGGACGGCATGGACGGCATCCTGTCCGTGGAGGGCTTCGACGCCTCCCTGGCCGAGGGCGTCATGCTTCTGACCCCCTTCTCCGCCGACGCGGAGGATGAGCGGACCCAGAACTTCGTGGCCGCCTACAACGACCTGTACGGCGAGACCCCCAACCAGTTTGCCGCTGACGGCTACGACGCCATGTACATCCTCTACGCCGCCCTCCAGGAGGCCGGCTGCACCCCCGACATGAGCGCTCAGGACATCTGCGAGGCTCTCGTGGGCGTGATGCCCACCATCAGCGTGGACGGCCTGACCGGCCAGGGCATGACCTGGTCCGCCACCGGCGAGGTCTCCAAGGCCCCCATGGCCGTGGTCATCAAGGACGGCGTGTATGTGCTGCCCGAGGCTGCGGAGTAATATCGCATCCGTTATTTAACGGCACGGCTGTCGGGGAAATCTCCCCGACAGCCAAGCCATTTTTTCCCATCGTGTTTTTCGGCGCTCTTTCTTCCCTTTTTGGCCGGTGGTTGGCCTTTTTTATCGAACGCAAAGAACTGAGGTGACCTTAATGGTATTCTTCACCTATCTCATCAGCGGCATCAGCCTGGGCAGTGTGTATGCCATCATCGCTCTGGGCTACACCATGGTCTACGGCATCGCCAAGATGCTGAACTTCGCCCACGGCGACGTGATCATGGTGGGCGGCTATATCTGCTACATAGCCCTGAACAGCCTGGGCCTGCCGGCCATCGTGGCAGTCATCCTGGCCATGATCGTGTGCACGGTGCTGGGCGTGGTCATCGAGGGTCTGGCCTATAAGCCTCTGCGCCAGGCCGGTTCTCTGGCCGTGCTGATCACCGCCATCGGCGTGAGCTACTTCCTGCAGAACGCCGCCCAGCTCATCTGGGGCGCCACGCCCAAGAACTTCACCTCCGTGGTCCACTTCTCCCTGCCCGCGGGGCTGATGAGCGTCGGCCTCTCCAGCGAGGCGCTGATCACGGTCCTGGCCTGCATCGTCATCATGATCGCGCTGACTACCTTTGTCAACCGCAGCAAGCTGGGCAAGGCCATGCGCGCCTGCTCCGAGGACAAGGGCGCCGCCCAGCTCATGGGCATCAACGTCAACCGGACCATCTCCATGACGTTCGCCATCGGCTCCGCACTGGCAGCCATCGCCGGTGTGCTGCTTTGCTCCAGCTACCCCGTCCTGCAGCCCACCACCGGCTCCATGCCCGGTATCAAGGCCTTCACAGCCGCCGTGTTCGGCGGCATCGGCTCCATCCCCGGCGCTTTCATCGGCGGTCTGCTGCTGGGTATCATCGAGTCGCTGGCCAAGGCCTATATCTCCACCACCCTCGCCAATTCCATCGTGTTCGCCGTACTGATCATCATCCTGCTGGTCAAGCCCACGGGACTGCTGGGCAAGTACGCGCCCGAGAAAGTCTGAGGTGGCCGGGATGAAGAATATGAAAAAGAGCACAAAGACGGACTTTGCCACCTATGCCGGCGTCACAGCGGCCTTTCTCATCATGTACGCCCTGCAGCGCGGCGGCCACCTGACCAGCTCTATCTCCGGGCAGCTTGTACCCATCTGCTGCTTCATCGTGATGGCCGTGAGCCTGAACCTGGTGGTTGGCATCTCCGGCGAGCTGAGCCTGGGCCACGCGGGGTTCATGAGCGTGGGCGCTTTCGGCGGCATCATCGCCGCCCAGAGCCTGGCCGGGGCCATCCCCTCCGCGCCGCTGCGCCTCATCGTGGCGCTGGTTGTGGGCGCGCTGTGCGCCACGGTCGTCGGCTTCGTCGTGGGCGTGCCGGTGCTGCGGCTCCGGGGCGACTATCTGGCCATCGTCACCCTGGCATTCGGCCAGATCATCAAGGACCTTATCAACTGCCTGCTCGTGGGCTATGACTCCCACGGGCTGCACATCGTCTTCAATATCAGCGGCCTGAAGTCCATCAACGACCTGCACCTGGAAGAGACCGGCAAGGCCATCATCAAGGGCGCCCAGGGTGCCGTCGGCGTCACCAAGATTGCCTCCTTCCCCGCCGGTTTCATTCTGGTCATGATCACCCTTGTGGTGATACTGAACCTGGTCCGCAGCCGGACCGGCCGGGCCATCATGGCCATCCGTGACAACCGCATCGCGGCCGAGAGCGTGGGTCTGAACATCACCAAGTACAAGCTGATGGCCTTCGTCATCTCCGCCGCCATGGCCGGCGCCGCCGGGGCCCTTTACGGCCTGAACTACGGCAGTCTCGTGGCCAGCCGCTTTGACTTCAACACCTCCATTCTGGTGCTGGTGTACGTGGTGCTGGGCGGCCTGGGCAACATCTGGGGCTCCATCATCGCGACGGTGGTGCTGTATATGCTGCCGGAGGCCCTGCGCCAGTTCTCCGACTATCGGATGCTGGTGTACGCCATCATCCTGATCCTGGTCATGCTGGTCACCAACAATGCCCAGCTCAAGGCTCTGCTTGGTAAGCTCATCCCCCATAAGAAGGAGGCCGCCGGCAATGAATGAGAAAAAGCGCATGGGCAAGGCAAAAATGGTCCCCGTCCCCAGCAAGGCCATCATCCCCGAGCGGGACATCGACAAGGCCCCCATCCTGGAGTGCAGCCACCTGGGCATCGACTTCGGCGGCCTGCGGGCGGTGGATGACTTCAACCTGACCATCGGCCGCACCGAGATCGCGGGCCTCATCGGCCCCAACGGCGCGGGCAAGACCACCGTGTTCAACCTGCTGACCAAGGTCTACCAGCCCACCCGGGGCACTATCCTGCTGGACGGCGTGGACACCGCCGGCAAGACCACGGCCCAGATCAACCACATGGGCATCGCCCGTACCTTCCAGAATATCCGGCTTTTCTCCAACATGACCGTGATGGAGAACATCCTCGTCGGCCTGCATGAGGAGATGAGCTACAACGCCCTCAGCGGCATCCTGCGCCTGCCCAACTTCTTCCGCAGCGAGCGCATCGCCCGGGAGCGGGCCATTGAGCTTCTGAGCATCTTCAACATGGAGGACACCGCCGACGCCGTGGCCGGCTCCCTCCCCTACGGCGCCCAGCGCCGCCTGGAGATCCTCCGGGCTCTGGCTACCAACCCCAGCCTGCTGCTGCTGGATGAGCCCGCCGCGGGCATGAACCCCTCTGAGACCGCGGAGCTCATGGAGAATATCGTGAAGATACGGGACACCTTCAACATCGCGGTGCTGCTCATCGAGCACGACATGAATCTGGTCATGGGTATCTGCGAGGGCATCGTGGTTCTGAACTTCGGCCAGGTCATCGCCAAGGGCACCGCCGAGGAGATACAGTCCAACCCCACGGTCATCGAGGCCTATCTGGGCAAGCAGCAGTGAGGAGGCGCGGGATATGATGCTGAAAGTCAACGACATAAACGTCTATTACGGCGCCATCCACGCCATCAAGGGGGTCTCCTTCGAGGTCAACGAGGGGGAGATCGTCACTCTCATCGGCGCCAACGGCGCGGGCAAATCCACCATCCTGAACACGGTCTCCGGCCTTCTGAAGTCCAAGACCGGCTCCATCGAGTTTTTGGGGCAGCCTCTGAGCGGCGTGCCCGCCCACAAGATCGTGGAGCGGGGCATCGCCCACGTGCCCGAAGGCCGGCGGGTATTCCTCTCCATGACGGTGGAGGAAAATCTGGAGATGGGCGCTTACACCCGGCCCAACAGCGGCGTGGCCGACCATCTGGAGCGGGTCTATGAGCAATTCCCCCGCCTGAAGGAGCGCCACCGCCAGGTGGCTGGCACCCTCTCCGGCGGCGAGCAGCAGATGCTGGCCATGGGCCGGGGTCTCATGTCGGACCCCAAGCTGTTGATGCTGGATGAGCCCTCCATGGGCCTTGCCCCCATCCTTGTGGAGCAGATATTCGAGATCATCGCCTCCCTGCACAAGGCCGGCACCACCATCCTTCTGGTGGAGCAGAACGCCCGCATGGCCCTGTCCGTGGCAGATAGAGGCTACGTGCTGGAGACCGGCAAGATCGCCCTGTCCGGCACCGGCAAGGAGCTGGCCGAGAGCGACGACATCAAAAAGGCCTACCTGGGCGGCTGACGAAAAATATGCGAAAAGGACGCGCTTTCAAGCGCGTCCTTCTTTTTATGCCGTTTTACGCGATCGCCTTGGAGATGAGCCCCAGCACCAAAAGGTGCACAGGATAGAGGGCGTAAAAGATGTACTTGTACTTCGCCGCGAGCTTCCCCCGCTGGCCGTCGTAGTTATAGATGGCGTAGCCGGACAGGGGCGCCGTCACGTAGAGGATGCTGACCGCGCAGCCCAAGAGCACACGGGTGCCGTTTTTCTCCCGCCAGAGGTAGTATATCGCTGCGAGCAGCACCGTGACCAGTCCGAAGGCACATCGGAGCAGCATCGCCCACACCACCGTAGCGGCCACCAGAAGCACCTGGCAGAGGCGTATCACGAACCCCTTCTTCCCGTCCAGGAAGCCCAGACCGTAGAGCATCACGAGGCACAGCGCATAGGTGAGCAGCGCGTTTTGCCCTCCCATATCCCAGGCTTTCCCATACATGGCCAGGTCGTAGGGCACCTCGCTCACAACAGCAAAGAGAAACATGGTAAGAAGATACCGCTTGAAGCTGCGGGTGTGGAGGAACCCCTCCACCAGCAAAAACGCGAACACCGGCACGGCGAGGCCACCGATGAGCTGCAGCACCGACGCCCACCCGGACAGTACCATCAGGTCCGGGTCCGCCTCCATGGCCGCCGCCAGCTCCCCGGGGCCGTACCGGTCCATGCCGATGAGGCCCTGCTGAAAGACGGAGCGGCTGAGGGCATAGAGGAACATGGTCACGCAGCCATATATTTTCATGGTAGTGCCGTTCATGTCCAGGTGCGGACGCCGCCGGCCCCGGCGGGGGTCGTTCAGTCTGTAGCTGCCTTCCATGCCCTCACCTCCCCTCACAGCATGCGTATGGTTTCCAGCGCGGGCAGCGCCCGCCCCTCATAGTCGAATAGCGCCTGATTGGCCCACTCGTTACCGCCGGGCCCCTTCTCGCCGGTATAGCGAAGGGCCGCCGACCCGGCCCAGCCGCTGCCGGGCACCGGTATCCATGCGGGCTCCCACCAGATGAAGCCCCTGCCCCGTCCATCGGGCACAGCCTTGATGGCCGCCGCCAGGTCCCGGATGAAGTCGCTTTGGCCCCGGAGCGTCATGGGATACTCTATCCCCGCCGCCAATTTGGCCGTGGCGGCCATGCCCTTGCGCTGGTCGGGCGCCAGCTTTTCGTAGGCGCCGTAGTCTTCCAGCGTGAAGCCCATGGAGGTCTCCACCACCAGCACATCCTTGCCGAACCGCTCCACGGCGTTGGCCATGCTCCGGGCCAGGCCCTCCATGGGGCCGTTCCAGAAGGGGTAATAGCTCATGCCGATGACGTCGAAATCCGCGCCTCCCGCGGCGTAGTAGCCCTCGAACCATGCCCGGTACTGGCCCCTGTCGGGGCCGTTGTCCAGGTGTATGACCGTCTCCGCGTGGGGGCATATCTCCCTTACGGCCTTGAGCCCCGCGCTGACGAACCGGGCCACATGGCCCATATTGTCTGTCCGGCCCAGAGGCCAGAGAAGGCCGTTGGTGATCTCATTGCCCACGGACACCATGTCCGGCGCAAGGCCCTGGGCCGCGAGCTTTTGAAGCACCTCCCGGGTATACGCCCCTATGGCCTTTTCCAGACCGACCGCGTCCAGGCCCCGCCAGGCCTTGGGCACGATCTGCTTGCCCGGGTCGGCCCAGAAGTCGCTGTAGTGAAAGTCCAGCATCCACTGGCAGCCCAGGTCTTTGGCCCGCCGGGCCAGGATGCTGACCGTCTCCAAGTCGCAGGTGCCCGCCCCGTAGGGCTCTCCCGTCTCCGAATAAGGGTCGTTCCACAGCCGCAGCCGCACCAGGTCCATCCCGTGGCGGCGGAGGATCTCCATGGCGCCGCCGGGGCCGTTCTCATCGGAGAACCGGCCTCCGCAGGCCTCCACCTCCCGGAGAGTGGACAGGTCCATTCCCTTGATGAAGCCCATCAGGTCTTTTCGCCCTCCCGGGAGAAATCCTCAAAATCCGTGAACCTGCGCATCATGGCGCCATAGCGGAAGCGGGCCAGCTGGTTTTTCGCCAGCACGTCCGCCTCATTGCCCCGGTACTGGCAGCGGATGCAGAAGTACTCATCCTTATCCTTGTCGTAGAACATGTCGATGTCCAGATCCCGCATGAAGCAGGACGGGCAGCGGTAATTCAGTCTGCCCTTTCCAGCCTGAGCCATGTGGTGAACACCTCCTTCTCTTGCAGTGTGCCCTGATAACCCAGGGTGAACATGGGGCTGAAGGCATAGCCCTCCCGGACGTAGCCTGTCTTGTCCCGGCCCTCACAGGTCATGGACACCTTCGTTTTGATGGGCGGCAGCGTGCAGGAAACGCGCTCGGCCCCCGCCGCGGACGCCTCCCGGCATTTGTATGCGTAGTCGATGCTCTCGCTCCTCTCCCCCGCCTCCACGGTGAGGGTGAGGCCCGTCATATCCTCCGGGTACTCGGTGGTGCCGTAGCAGGCAACCATGTACTCGTTGATGGTGACCTCCGCATCAGGGTCGCTCATGGAGAGCACTTTCCGCTCGATCTTTATATCCCCCGTCCCCTCCGGGAAGGAGATGACGGTCTGGAGCGTCACGGTGAGGTCTTCAAACTCGATCTCTACCGGGTCCAGGGTCAGGGTGCGCACGCCCTCCTCCTCGGAGAAATGGGCCTTCGTCCGGCACAAGCACAGGTCCACCTCTTCTCCGCTGTGGCATATCTTGGCGCTGCGGACGGTGCCCTCTCCGGCGTAGTGGGTGAAGTAACCGGCCCGGTACTTCTCCTGGATGAGGAAGGGATAGCTTGCGTCCTGCACATGCTTCGTACCGATGCCCACGGGCCACTCCAGTTTGGCGGCGTAGGGCCGCAGGTCCACGATGGCGCCGCCCTGGTCCATGTTGACGCAGGCGCGCATATAGGGGTCGCAGTACCAGAAAAGCTGCTTGTCGCTGCCATAGAGGATGTCCCGCCACAGGGCGCACTCCGGCTCGGTGTAGTGTTTCTTCTCCCGGTAGAAATCGGCAAACTCGCTCATGGTCATATCCAGGAGCTTGCCCTCTTTCTTGAGCCTGCCGTAATAGGCACAGCCGTCCTCATAGGACTTCTTCAAAAGCTCATAGGGTGCCTCCCAGCGGCCCATCTTGTTCATCCAACCGGGACCCACGAACATCATGTTGTAGGCGTAACCGTTGTTGAACTTGGCCAGGTACCGGTACTGGTCGATGAGGTTATATAGATAGGGATATTCCCAGGTGTCCGGGTCATAGATCATGCCCCGGAGCACGTTCTGGGGGTGGGTGCCGAAGTTGGAACCGTTGCCGTCGTAGCAGGCCAGCAGATCCCGGCTCAAATGGGGAATGGCCACGATGCCGCTGTCCTCCGCCTCGTTGGCGGCGGGAGCGTGGGTGTTCTGCTTGGACGGTATCCAGGGGGCCCAGGGGCCGCCGTCCATGAGGGTGTACCAGGAGTTGTTGCAGGTGTGGTAGGCCTTTGGGCCCTCCTCCCAGCAGGTGGCCACGGCGCACTTCACGGATGGGTACTCGGCTTTTATGAAGTTTATGAGATCCGCATCCATGTAATAGGACCCTGTGGACTCGGGATAGAACCCGAAGCGCTCATAAAACTTCCCGAATACGTCCCGGACGATGGCCTTCTTGTCCTCCATGGAGAACATCCAGATGCAGAAGTCTTTGGTCTTATACTTCTCCCTGAACTGCTCGCAGGGCAGCCCCAGGAGGCTCAGGGCGATCTCGTCGCCGTACTCTTCGTGGTGCTCCTTTGCCAGCGCCACCGCCTCGTCGTTGAAGAGACTGGCATAGGTCATCTGGATGGTTGTCTTCAGGCCGTTGTCATGGGCGATCTGCTGCTGGGTCTTGAAGATGTCCAGGCTCTCGGTGAGCAGGGCCTTGCGGCCGATGTCCTCGGCCTTGCCCTGGCCGGTGACCTTCTCGGCATACTCCGGCACCATCTCCGGCCGGTGGATGATGTTGACGATGAATTGGTCCATATGAACGGTCCTTCCTGTGGGTCATAATGACGCGGGCCGCCGTCAGGCGGCCCGCATGATTGTACTGCGTTTGGAAAAGCGTGTCAACCCTTGACCGCGCCGGCGGTGATGCCCTCCACATAGAATTTCTGCATGATGAAGAACAGGACCGCTATGGGGATGGAGACCAGGATGCCGCCGCAGCAGAAGATAGTGAAGTAGCTGTTGATAAGGCTCTTGTCCAGCATACGGTACAGGCCCACGGCCACGGTATACTGGCTGGAGATGCCCGCGTTCAGGATCATCTTGGCGAACACGAAATCCATCCAGGGGGTCAAAAAGCTGCTGATGATGGTGTAGACGATGATGGGCCGGCTGGTTGGGATGACGATCTGGGCGAAGATGCGCGCCTCGTTGCAGCCATCCAGCCGCGCCGCCTCGCACAGGGCCCTCGGCACCGTGTCGAAGAAGCCCTTGCAGATGAGATACCCCAATCCGGAGCTGGCCGAGTATACCAGCGTCAGGCCGATGTGGCTGTTGGTGAGCCCGAAGGTGCGCAGGGTGAAGTACACCGCGATCATGGTCAGCACGCCCGGGAACAGGTTCAGCATGACCGCCACGTTCATCAGGGGCTTTCTGGCCTTGAACTTCCCGAAGGAGGTGGCGTAGGCCACCATCAGGGTGAAGCAGGTGCTGATGATGCAGGTGGCGATGGCGATCTTAAAGGTGTTCATGAACCAGGCCGGGAACTGGTTGACCGTGTCAGGCTGGAACAACTGCTTATAGTACTGCGTGCTCCACTCCTGGGGGAAGAAGGTGCTGGTGTTCATATTGGGCCTGGCCGAGAAGGACATGCACACCAGCCAGACGATGGGGATGAGCCAGATAAAGCACAACACAGCGATCAGCACATTATGGCTGATGATGCTTCCCAGTTTCTTATCTTTCATTACTGATACACCCCTTCCTTGTCGCCCTTGATGAGGAAGTTGAAGGCCACCAGGGTGAATATGGCGCAGACCAGGAATACCACGATACCAATGACCGCCGCCATCTTATAGTTGTAGTAGTTCTGCGTCAGGTTGAAAAGCCACGTGACCAGCAGGTCCACTTCCTTTGCCTGGGAGTTGGCCATGAGCTGGTTGGTCGTGGTATACACGCCGTCGGTCAATAGGAAGATGACGTTGAAGTTATTGATGTTCTTCACGAAATCCGTCACCAGCGTGGGCGCCGTGACCTGCAGCATATAGGGCATGGTGATGTAGCGGAAGGTCTGGACCTTGTTGGCGCCGTCCACGCGGGCGCTCTCCAGCTGATCCGTAGGCAGGTTCATCAATATGCCCGTGGCGATCAGCATCTGATAGGGCACGCCGATCCAGATGTTGATGAGGATGATCATCACGTGGGCCCAGCCCGGCGCGGTGAGGAACGGTATGTAGCTGGTGGAGATGAGCCCGATGCTCCGAAGCCACCCAGTCAGGCCGATGTTGGCGCAGATGGTGTTCACGATGCCGCCGTTGGAGAAGAAGTTTCGCACCAGCAGCAGGCTCACGAACTGGGGCACCGCGATGGTGATGACCAGCAGCGTCCGCCAAAGCCTGGGCGCCCGGGTCTTCTTGCTGTTGAGCAGAAGGCTCATCAGGATGCCGCCGAAGTAGGTGGTAAAGGTGGCAAAGAAGGCCCACACCAGCGTCCACCCCAGGACGCGCACGAAGGCGTAGCCAAAGGTGACGGTCATGCCGCCGTTGGAGAACAGGCTCTTGAAGTTCTCAAAGCCCACCCAGGTGAACAGGCTGTTGGGGGGCATATGCTGCTGGTCATAGTTGGTGAAGGCCACGAAGATCAGCAGCAGAATGGGGATGACGGTAAAGATGACGATGCCGATGATGGGCGGCGTGAGCAGGGTGATATGGAACTTATCGCCCAGATACTCCATGCAGTCCTCTTTGAAGGTGTTGATGTGCCTGCCGGCCTCCGCGTCCAGCTGCAGCTGATAGGCGTGGACCACATTGCGGATCCAAACCACGGCGGCCACGGCCCAAACCACAAAGCTGAACAGGGAGAACAGCAGGATGAGGAAGGAGTGATCGTAATCGTTGTTCTCCATCTGCATGGTCTCGATGTTGAACTCCTGGGCGAACTGTACGGTGCCCAATGTGCCGAACTTGGGCACATACTGGCTGGCAAAGTAAACGGAGAACAGGATGACGCCCACTTCCAGCAGTGTCATGAGGATGGCCTTGACGTACTGCCTGCGCTTGGCGTAGCCCGCGCCCCAGATGATGAGCGACAGCTTAACGGCCCAGTCGCCCTTGGCTATCGCGGTAAAGAATTCGCCGAAGAAATTGCCGATGGCACGGAAGAATCCGCCCACGGCAGAGCCGACTTTTGTCATGCTTCCGCTCCACTTCCTTTCTTGCTTTCTCATTCAAGACGGCCCCAGACCGCAAGAGCCTGGGGCCATCCCATCAGGTCATGAACTCAGTCGGAAGTGTTATCAGCCCACAGGAGCGGTGACGCCCTCCACCAGCTGGTCGAGCGCGGTCTGGATGGCCGCCTCATCGGTGCCGATGGTGCCTTGGGCGATCTGCTCGCCGAAGGAAGCGGTGGGATCCCAGTACTTGCCGCCCACGCTCTGGACAACGCCCACAGCGGCGGCCTCGGTCAGACCCACGACGCCCTTGTTGGCCTGGACGGCCTCGCTGCCGGAAGCGGCGATGTTGGTGGGCGGGATCTCACGGGCCTCGAAGCGGGCCACCTGGGACTCCTCGTTAGTGAGGAACTCAGCCAGCAGCACGGCCCAGCCGGTCTGGGCGGAGTGGGGGTTGACGCCGATCATCTTGAAGCTGACGGTGCCGCGGGTGGGGACCTGCTTGTCGCCCAGGGTCAGCAGGGGCAGCGCGCCGGCCATGTAGTCCTCGCCGAAGGTGTCGGAGACCAGCTTGGTGTCCCAGGTGCCGGAGATGACGGCCGCCAGGTCGCCGCCGGCGATCTGGTTGGAGATGTCGCCGTCAGCGATGGCCATAAAGGCGTCGTGGCCGGCAATGGCCTGCATGGCCTGGACCACCTGCACGCCGGTGAAGCCGTCAGGAGAGGTGCCGTTCCAGTCCATGTTGGTGGTGCCGTCGGCGTTCAGGGAGGTGGAGAAGCCGGCAGCGTTGAAGAAGGCGGTGTTGTACCAGCCGGAGGCCAGGGTCATGCCCACCTTCTTGCCCGCGGCGGCAGCGGCGTCCAGCAGGCCCTCCCAGGTCTGGGCCTGCTCGGCGCTGATGTAGTCGGGATCATAGAACATGAAGAAGCCGTCGGAGGCAAAGGGGAAGGCATAGAACGCGCCGTTGTAGGTGGCGGCGGTGACGGCGCCCTCCACATTGGCGGCCTTGATGTCGTCCAGGGTCTTGCCGGCCAGGGCCTGGAGCGCGGCCTCAACGGTGCTCAGGTCCAGGATGGCGCCGGCGTTCACCAGGTCGGGCAGCTGGTCGGAGGCGAAGGCATACACGTCGGCCGCGGCCTCCACGTCGGTGAGGATGGTGTCCTTCGCCGTGGACTCGGACTCCACGCCCAGGGTGATGTCGAAGGTCTGGTCGGGATAGGCGGCCTTGAAGGCCTCGATGCGCTCGGCCAGATAGGTCTGATCCTCCTCAGCGCCCCACACAGTGATGGCGATGGGGTCGTCCGCGAATGCCACAGCGCCGAGGCTGAGGACCATCGCGAGCGCCAGGAGCAGGGAAAGAAGCTTTTTCATGATCGTTCCTCCTAATTGCTTTTCGGTTATTTGAACGGGGAATTGCCCGTCGTTCATAAAGGGATATTGCCCGTATCATGATACGGGCACAAGGGGGCGCCCCCTTGCCGCAGACTATGTTTGTTTAAAGTATAACAGTCTCAGTTTTTGTTGTCAATCTACGAATTGCAACAAGAATCTTTAATATTTTTTTGCACTTTGCCCTATTGAATTCCCCTTCCCCGCCGTACTATCCTGTTGACAGTTTCAAGACCATCTTGGGAGGTGGCGAGATGCCGGATAAGCTGCTGTTCGGCGCGGCCTATTATGCCGAGTACATGCCGGGAGACCGCATAGAAAAGGACATGGAGCTGATGGCCGCGGCGGGCTTCAACCTCATCCGCGCGGCAGAGTCCGCGTGGAGCACCTGGGAGCCCCGGGACGGGGAATTCGACTTTTCCCTCCTTAAACGGGTCCTAGACGCCGCCCATCGCCGCGGTATATCCGTCATCGTGGGCACGCCCACCTATGCCATCCCCCCGTGGCTGGCGAAAAAGTACCCGGATATCCTCGCCGACACCCATAGCGGCCCCTGCCGCTATGGCCCCCGGCAGAACTTCGACATCACCCATCCCGGCTACCGTTTCCACGCGGAACGCGTCATCCGCGCACTTCTGGAGGCGGTGAGCGGCCACCCCGCCGTCATCGGATACCAGCTGGACAACGAGACGAAGCCCTACGACACCTGCTCCCCCCGGGCCCAGGCACTGTTCAGGGAATGGCTCAAGGACAGCTTCGGCACGGTGGAATACTTAAACGCGGAGATGGGTCTTGCCTACTGGTCCAATTCCATCAGCGACTGGAACGACCTGCCCGACGTGCGGGGGACGATCAACGCGAGCCTTGGCGCGGAGTATCAGGCCTTCCAGCGCCATCTGGTGACGGAGTTCCTCTCCTGGCAGCGCGCCATCGTGGACGAGTACAGGCGCCCGGACCAGTTCGTGACCCACAACTTCGACTTTGAGTGGCGGGGATATTCCTTCGGCCTGCAGCCGGAGGCGGACCAGTTCGACGCTGCGGCGTCGGTGGACATCGCCGGATGCGACATCTATCATCCCAGCGAGAGCCGCCTCACCGGCGCGGAGATCGCCTTTGGCGGCGCCTTGGCCTACGGCCTCAAAAAGGCCCCCTATCTGGTCCTGGAGACCCAGGCCCAGGGCAATCTCGGGTGGCTGCCCTACCCCGGCCAGCTCCGGCTCCAGGCCATGGCCCACCTGGCAGGCGGCGCCCAGGGCGTGGAATACTGGCACTGGCACAGCATCCACAACGCCATCGAGAGCTACTGGAAGGGCGTGCTGAGCCACGACCTGGCCCCCGGGGAGACATACCGGGAGGCGGCCGCCCTGGGCCGGGAGATGGCCGCCCTGTCCCCCTATCTATTGGGTATGCGCAAGGAAAACCGGGTGGCCGTCATGGTGAGCACCCGCTCCCACGCGGGCCTCAACTGGTTCCCCGCCTGTGCCCCCGGTGAGACGGCGGACAAAAACTACAGCGACTTTCTCCGGTGGCTCGTCGACAGCCTGTACCGGCTGAACGTGGAGTATGACGTCATCTCCGACGCGGAGCGGGACTTCTCCGCCTATGACCTCATTGTCCTCCCCTGCCTCTATGCCGCACCTGAGGACCTGCTGGCGGCCGTGGATGCCTATGTAAAAGAAGGCGGCCATATCCTGGCCGCCTTCCGCACCGGCTTTGCTGACGGGCACCTCAAGATATACCACGACGCCCAGCCCCACATGCTCACAAAGTGCCTGGGCCTTACCTATGACCGTTTCACCAAGCCGGAGGGCGTAGTTCTGACCTCAGATGTCATCCCTCTCCCCGATGACACCGCCGTCACGGACTGGATGGAACTGCCGGAACTCACCACGGCCCGGGCCCTGTGCACTTACCGCCACCCGGAGTGGGGCGGCGTCCCCGCCGTGACGGTGAACGACTACGGCAAGGGCCGGGCGGCCTATCTCGCCTGCTGCTTCTCCCCCGCCGTATTGGACACCGTGCTGGAAGCCCTGCTGCCCCAGCTTGGCGTGGACGTGGGCCCTGCCCGGTTCCCTCTGATCGTGAAGCGGGGCGTCGCTCCCGACGGAAAGCATATCCTCTTCTATCTCAACCTCTCCGACGAGAGCCTTGCTGTGGATATCCCTCACCCCGCCGGGACATTCCTCCCCGATGGCAAACCCATCGCCACGGACGAGCCCTTCCCCCTGCCCCCCTGGGGCGCGGCCATATTAGAGCATTAAGAAAACCCGGAACAGCACGCTGTTCCGGGTTTTTAGTTTGTTCAGTCTTATGCCAAGAGGACTTTGTCGCTTTGGATGCTGCTGCCGGAGAGCTCGGCGAATTTGTCCAGCAGGTCCTTCATGGTCAGGCCCTTCTTCTCCTCCTCGCCGATGTCCAGGATGATCTTTCCCTCGTTCATCATGATGAGCCGGTTGCCGTGGGCGATGGCGTCCTTCATGTTGTGGGTGACCATGAACGCGGTCAGGTTGTGTTCCTTGATGACCCGGTCGGTGGTGTTCAGAACCTTTTCCGCCGTCTTGGGGTCCAATGCCGCGGTGTGCTCGTCCAGAAGGAGCAGCTTGGGCTTTTTGAGCGTCGCCATGAGCAACGTCAGCGCCTGGCGCTGGCCGCCGGAGAGGAGCCCCACCTTCGTGGTCATGCGGTCTTCCAGCCCCAGATCCAGGGTCTTCAGCATCTCCCGGAACATGTCCCGTTCCTTCTTGGTGATGCCGGAGCGCAGGGTGCGCCTATCACCCCGCCGCAGGGCCAGGGCCAAGTTCTCCTCGATCTGCATGGTGGCGGCGGTGCCGGTCATGGGGTCCTGGAACACGCGGCCCAGGAACTTGGCCCGCTTGTACTCGGGCAGGCCCGTCACGTCCTGGCCGTCGATGACGATGGAGCCGGCGTCGATGGGCCACACGCCCGCGATTGCGTTCAGGGCGGTGGATTTGCCCGCACCGTTGGAGCCGATGACGGTGACGAAGTCGCCCTCTTTGAGGCTCAGTTCCAGGCCCCGAAGGGCCCGCTTTTCGTTGACCGTGCCGGGGTTGAAGGTCTTATAGACGCCTTTCAGTTCAAGCATCGGTGGACACCTCCTCCCTCTTCACGGGCTTGGCGAAATACTTGCCCTTCCAATAGGGCACCGACAGGAAGATCGCCACGATGCAGGCGGAAATGAGCTTCAGGTAGTTGGTGTTGATATTGCTGAGGCTGATGACCGCCTGGATGACGGCGTAGTAGATGACCGCGCCCAGGGACACGCTCAAAAGCGTGAGGGCGAAGTTGCGGAATATCTTGGAGAACAGCGCCTCGCCGATGATGACGGCGGCCAGGCCGATGACGATGGCGCCCTTGCCCATGCTGGAGTCGGCGAAGCTCTGATACTGGCTCAGAAGCGCGCCGCTGAGGGCCACCAGGCCGTTGGAGATCATCAGGCCCAGCACCTTCGCCACGTCGGTGTTGATGCCCTGGGCCCGGGCCATATTGCCGTTGGCGCCGGTGGCGCGCAGGGAGCAGCCGATCTCCGTGCCGAAGAACCAATAGAGAAGCAGGATGACGCCGACGGTGAACAGGCCCACCACGAAGATGGGGTGCTGATAAAAGGGCCGGGAGCCCTTGGCCACGTCCTGCACGAACCGCAGGGAAACCCACAGCTTGTTGAGGTTGTTCACGTCGATCACGTTGATGGACACGTTGGCCTTCATGCCCATGATGGCCAGGTTCACGCTCCACAGACCCAGCTGGGTCAGGATACCGGCCAGGATGGCGGGGATACCGCAGAGAGTGTGCAGAAGGCCGGTGGCGAGACCCGCCAGCAGCCCCACGCCAAAGGCGGCCAGCAGGGCCACGGGGACCGGCACGCCGGAGCCGAACAGCACCACGAAGGTGGCACCGCCGGTGCAGAAGGAGCCGTCCACCGTCAGATCGGCGATGTCCAGGATCTTGAAGGTGATGTAAACGCCGATGGCCATGATGCCCCAGATAAGGCCCTGGGAGATGGCGCCCGGCAAGGCGCTGATGAAGCCGCCCATGAATGATTCCCCCTTATTTTTGTTCCGCGGGGGGTGTGCCCGCAAATGAAGTGTATAAGCGTCGATAGTATATCAGAAAACAGCGGAAAAGGAAAGTCCTTTTCCGCTGTTATGCTGCAAAAATGCGTTGTCTTATTCTGCCTTACTCGGCAGCGGGCTCCACCTCGATGGCCTCATAGCCCTCGGGAGGGGTCACGCCCAGGTCGGCGCAGATGGCCTCGTTGTACTTGGGAGTGAAGGTGGCGGCATAGCCGATGGGGGTCTCGGTAATGTCTTCCTCGCCGGTCAGGATCTTGGCAGCCATCTCGCCGGTGGCATAGCCCAGGTCATAGTAGCTGATGGACAGGGTGGCCACGCCGCAGCCGGCGCAGATGCCCTCCTCGCCGCAGAACACAGGGATCTTGCCGTGGCAGATGTTGTCCACGATGCCGGTGTTGGAGGCAGCGGTGTTGTCGGTGGGGATGTAGAGCACGTCGGACTCGTCCGCGGCGGTCTGCACGACGGCAGCCATATCGTTGGAGTCAGAGAAGGCGTACTGCGTAGCGGTGTAGCCCAGTTCCTCCAGGAAGGCCTGGACGGTGTCCACCTGGTACTGGCTGTTGGCCTCGTTGGAGCAGTAGACCAAGCCAACCTTCTCGGCATCGGGATACCACTCCTGGATCATCGCGGCCTGCTGGTCCAGAGGGGCCAGGTCGGAGGTGCCGGAGACGTTGGTGCCCACGGTGCCGTCGAAGTCCTCGATGCCCAGGGCCACGCCGTACTCGGTGACGGAGGTGCCCAGCACGGGGATGTCGGCGGTGGCGGCAGCGGCGGCCTGCAGGGCCGGGGTGGCGTTGGCCATGATCAGGTCCACGCCCTCGGATACAAAGGCGTTGGCGATGGTGGCGCAGGTGGCGGGGTCATTGGCGGCGTTCTGATAATCGAACTCCACGGCGTCCTCACCCAGGATCTCCTTCAGGGCGTCCTGGAAGCCTTCGGTGGCGGCGTCTAGCGCCACGTGGGGCACCAGTTGGCAGATGCCGACTTTGTAGGGCTCCTCGGCGGCAAAAGCCGTGGCGGACAGGGCCAGGACCATGACGAGGGCCAGAGCGATAGCAAGAGTTTTCTTCATTGCGGTGTTTCCTTTCAACTCATATTCCGGCGGGCATACGTGCCCGTCCATTATGTACGTTGAAATTTTATTACTTTAAAACAATGATGTCAATGCACAGTTTCTCCAAAAACCGCGCATCGACATCATGAATCTTTAACAATTTTACCTTTTAAATTGCCTGTAACTTATTTCAAAACCACCTTGCGGAAGCTCTTCTTGCCCCGCTTCAGGAGCACGCCCTCCTTGAGTTTCTCCGCCGGGACGGCCAGGAACATATCCGTGACCTTCTCCCCGTCCAGGGTGACGCCCCCCTGGGCGATGTTCTGCCGGGCCTCGGAGTTGGACTTGACGAGCCCCGCCTTCACCAGCAGGACCTTGATATCTATGGCGCCGTCGGTGAGATCGGCCTCACTAAGCTCCGTTACGGGCATCTCCCCGTGGTCCCCGGCGCCGAAGAGGGCCTTCGCGGCATTTTGGGCCTTGGCGGCTTCCTCCTCGCCGTGGACCATCTTGGTGAGCTCGTAGGCCAATATCTCCTTGGCCTCGTTGAGCTTCTGGTCCCGCCAGGTGTCCATCTCCCTGATCTGCTCCATGGGCAGGAACGTGAGCATGCGGATGCAGTTCATCACGTCCTCGTCCCCCACGTTGCGCCAGTACTGGTAGAAGTCGTAGGGGCTGGTCTTGTTGGGGTCCAGCCACACGGCGTTGCCGGCGGTCTTGCCCATCTTGTTGCCGTTGGAGTCGGTCAGGAGCGTCACGGTCATGGCGTAGGCGTCCTTGCCCAGCTTCCGACGGATGAGCTCCGTTCCGCCCAGCATGTTGCTCCACTGGTCGTTGCCGCCGAACTGCATGTTGCAGCCCAGGGTCTGGAACATGTGGTAGAAGTCATAGGACTGCATGATCATGTAGTTGAATTCCAGGAAGGAGAGGCCCTTCTCCATGCGCTGTTTGTAGCACTCCGCCCGGAGCATGTTGTTCACGGAAAAGCAGGCGCCCACCTCCCGCAGCAGGTCCACGTAGTTGAGATTCAGCAGCCAGTCGGCGTTGTTGACCATGGTGGCCTTGCCGGGGCCCTCGCCGAAGTCGATGAACCGCTCCATCTGCTTTTTGAAGCACTGGGCGTTGTAGTCGATGGCCTCCCGGGTGAGCATCTTGCGCATGTCGCTGCGGCCCGAGGGGTCGCCGATCATGGTGGTGCCGCCGCCGATGAGGGCGATGGGCTTGTTGCCGGCCTGCTGCAGCCGCTTCATGAAGGTAAGCGTCACGAAGTGGCCGGCGGTCAGGCTGTCCGCCGTGCAGTCGAAGCCAATATAGAAGGTGGCCTTTCCCTCGTTGATGAGGTCCTTAATCTTGTCCTCATCCGTCACCTGGGCGATCAGGCCCCGCTCCACAAGTTCGTCGTACAGTGTCATGTTCCCGTTCTCCTCAATGCTGTTTTTGTTTCCACGCGTCCGCCGCGTTGAGCTGCTCCTCGGCGGAGGCGGTCGTCGTCTCGGTTATATTGTCGCCGCCGGTGAGGCGGGCGATCTCCCGCCGCCGTCCGGCCCGGTCCAGCTCTGTGACGGTGGTATAGGTCCGCCCGTCCCGCTCGGACTTCTCGATAAGGTACTGGCTGTCGGCCATGGCCGCGATCTGGGGCAGGTGGCTGACGCACAGCACCTGCCGGTGCATGCCCGTGAGGGCCAGTTTCTCCCCCACCCGGCTGGCCGCCACGCCGGACACGCCGGTGTCGATCTCGTCGAACACCGCCGTGGGCACCGGGTCGTTCCGGCCGAACACGGTCTTCAGAGCCAGCATGATGCGGCTCAGCTCGCCGCCGGAGGCGATCTTGGCGATGCGCCCCGGCTCCTCGCCCGCGTTGGCGCTCATGAGAAAGCGCACCTCGTCGGCGCCCTTGGGCCCGAAGCCGGGCTTGGCGGTAAGGGGCTGCATATCGGTGACGAACCGCACCGACGGCATGGAGAGGTCCTTGAGCTCCTGCACCACCCTTTTCGCCAGCTCCTGGGCCGCCTTTTGGCGGGCCCGGGTCAGCTTCTCCGCCGCGGTCCGGCAATCTTTCTCCAGCGCCGCCCGCTTTTCGTAGAGCCGTTCCAGGGCCTCGTCGCCGTACTCTATCTCGGCGAGGCGCCTGGCGGATTCATCATAGAGGGCTATCAATTCCGCCTCATCGGCGCAGTTAAATTTCTTTTCCAGCCGCCGCAGCAGAGCCAATCTCCCCTCCACCCGGTCGAACTCCTCCGGGGAGAAGTCCAGGCTGTCCTGCACGTCCCGGACGTGCTCGGCGGCGTCCTGCAAGAGGGCCTCCGCCTCAGAAAGCAGCTTATCCGCCTCCGCCAGGCCCTGGCTCCAGCCCTTGGCCCGGCTGAGCCAGCCCCGGGCGGACCCGGTCAGGTCCACGGCGGACTGCTCGTCGCCGTAGAGGGCCGTGAACGCCCCCTCCGCCGCCTCCCGCAGCTTTTCGCCGTTTCTAAGAAGCGCGGACCGGTCCTCCAGCTCCGCCTCCTCACCGGCCTTCAGGGCCGCCTTCTCCAGTTCCTGGACCCGGTAGGTAAGGCTCTCCGCCAGTCGGCGGCTGGAATCGTCGTCCATGGTGAGGCGCTCTATCTCCCGCTCGTTGGCGAGATACGCCTCATAGGCGGTCTTATAGGCGGCAAGCTCCTTCCCGTCGGCGGCAAAGGCGTCCAGGTAGTCGATATGCCGGCCCTCGTCCAGGAGCTGCCGGCCGTCATTCTGGCCGTGGATATCCACCAGCAGCGCCCCCAATGTGCGCAGCTGGCTGGCCGCCACGGGCACGCCGTTGACGCGGCACGCGCCCCGGCCGTCGGCGGTGACGGTACGCTGGACCACCAGCACCCCGTCCTCCGGCTCCACGCCGTTGGCCTCGCACCAGGCCACAGCCGCGTCCGCGTCGAACACCGCCGCCGCCAGGCACCTGTCCGCCCCTGAGCGCACCAGCTCCCGGCTGGTGCGGCCGCCGGTGACGGCGTACAGGGCATCGATGACGATGGATTTGCCCGCGCCCGTCTCGCCGGTCAGCACGTTCAGTCCCTCCCGGAACTGGACGTCGGCCCGCTCCAC
Source organism: uncultured Oscillospiraceae bacterium (assembly GCA_947625045.1). Lineage (GTDB taxonomy): Bacteria > Bacillota > Clostridia > Oscillospirales > Oscillospiraceae > CAJOIG01. Next base: position 54,535 of record CANQMW010000008.1, on the reverse strand, counting down.
CACCGCGATATTCTCGATGTGGAGGCTTCTGAGCATCCTACGTCTCTCCTTACCGCTTGTAGGCCCGGCGCAGCTGGGCGCACAGCCGCTCCGCCGCGGCGGCGTTGCGCAGCACGATGATGGCCGTGTCGTCGCCGGCCACGGAGCCCAGGATGGTGTCGTCGCCCATGGCGTCGATGGAGGCGCACACGGCGCTGGCAAGGCCGGGCAGGGTCTTCACAACCACGGTGTGCAGGGCATGGTCAAAGCCCACGCAGCCCTCCCGGAAGATCTCCTCCAGCCGGCGGGAGGCCTCGCTGGACTCGTCCTGCTCCGCCTGGGTGTAGCGGTATCGGCCCTGGGGGCCGATCTCCTTGACCAGACGCAGCTCCTTGATGTCCCGGGACACGGTGGCCTGGGTGCTCTTCACGCCCCGGGCCTGGAGAGCCTCCAGCATCTGGCCCTGGGTCTCGATGTCCTCCTGGGCGATGATGTCCAGGATCACGCTCTGTCTTGAAGTCTTCATGCTCTCTCCCCCAATTTATCGAATGCCGTCTCATAAAAGCTCCTGGTGCCAAGATCGGCCATGAGGAGCTTATATTTCGATCTCTTTACCACGACCTGGTCCCCGTCGGCCAGGTCGATGAGCCCCCGGCCGTCCACGCTCAGCACGCACCGCCTGCCCTCGCTCACGTCCTCGGGAAGGATGGTCACCACCCGCTCCGGGCCCAGCACAAAGGAGCGGGCCGCCAGCATATGGGCGCATACCGGCGTCAGGACGATGGCCTCCGCCCCCGGCTCCACCAGGGGCCCGCCCGCCGCCATGGAATAAGCGGTGGAGCCCGTGGGCGAGGAGACGATGATACCGTCCCCGGAGAAGGAGAGGATCCGGTCACCGTCCCCCTTGGCCAGCAGCCGTATGTTCTGCACGATGCCGGAGATCACCGCGTCGTTCAGGGCCGTGTCGAAAAATACGCTCCGGTCGCCCCGGCGTATCTCCACGTCCAGCATCATCCGGGGCACGATGCGAAAATCGCCCGCCGCCGCCTTTTTCAGAAGGTCGGTATTGTCCCGGTCCAGCTCCGTGAGAAATCCCGTGTGGCCCAAGTTCACCCCCACCAGGGGCGCGTCGTGGACCATGACCTGGGGCGCGATGCGCAATATGGTCCCGTCGCCGCCCAGCGTCACCAGCAGATCCGCCCCATTCAAAGCGCTGTCCAGTTCCTCCGTCCCAAAGGGCGGGACCGTATCTGGCTCGCCGCAGACGGGGCTCACCGCCACGCGGCAGCCCTCCGCCTCCAGCATGGCCTTGACCGCCGCCGTGCAGGAAAAGTCCCCGTCCCGCTGGACGTTGGGACAAAGCACGATCTTTTTCATGTTCCGCTCCCCTTTCCGTCCAGCGCCTGATGGGACGCTTCCACCACACCGGCAAAGTCGGGCCCGATGGCGGGGCCGTCAAGTCCCAGCCAGGCGAGATATTCTATGTTCCCCTCCGGGCCCCGCACCGGGGAAAAGGTCAGGCCCCGCAGGATAAATCCCATCTCACCGGCGCTCCGGGCGAAGTTCTCCAGTACCTCCCGATGCACCGCCGGGTCCCGGACCACGCCCTTTTTGCCCACCTTCTCCCGACCCGCCTCGAACTGGGGCTTTACAAGGCATATGACCTGCCCCGCAGGCGTGAGCAGGCTCTTCACCGCCGGCAGGACAAGGCCCAGGGAGATGAAGGACATATCCATCACGGCCAAGTCCATGGGGCCGGGGAACATCTCCGGCGTCAGGTTCCGGGCGTTGGTCCGCTCCATCACCGTCACCCGCCCGTCGTTCCGCAGGCTCCAGGCCAGCTGTCCGTAGCCCACGTCCACAGCGTACACATGGGCCGCGCCCCGCTGCAAAAGGCAGTCGGTGAAGCCTCCCGTGGAGGCGCCGCAGTCCAAGCATATGAGCCCCGCGGGGTCCACGCCGAAGGTATCCAGGGCCTTTTCCAGCTTCAGCCCGCCCCGGCTCACATAGGGCATTTTGGCGCCCCGGACCTCCACGGCGGCGGTATCGTCCACCGTCACACCGGGCCGGGTCACCCGTTCCCCGTTCACATATACGTCCCCCGCCAGGATCAGCGCCTTAGCCCGCTCCCGGCTGGGGGCATGGCCCTGGTCAAACACGATCTGGTCAAGTCTCGTCTTTCCCATGCAGCATCTCCAAAACGGCCGCCCGCAGGGACCCGCCGTCCAGCTTTTTCTCCCGGCGCAGCACCGCCGGGTCGCCGTGCTCCAGTATGCCCTCGCCCAGGTTTATGAGCCGGGCCGCCTTCAACGCGATGCCCGCCTGCTCCGCCGCGGCCAGGAGCTGTGCTCCCACGCATCCGGCGGCGCAGGCCTCCTCGGCCACCAGGAGCGCCCCGGTCCGGCGGAGAGACGCCAGCACCGGCGCAGGGTCCAGCGGCGCGAGCACATTGAGCTTGATGACCTCGGCGGACACGCCCTCCTCCCGGAGCATCCGGGCGGCCAGCAGGGCCTCGTTGACCTCCGTGCCGTAGGCGGCGATGGTCACGTCGTCCCCCTGCAGCACAGCCGCGGCCGCATCGGCGGAAGTGTCCTCCGTAAACGGACCCTCCCCGCCCCGGGGATAGCGCACCGCCACGGGGCCGGTATCCTCCAGCACCGCCCGGCGCAGCATGCTGCGAAGCTCTGCGAAGCTGGCAGGGGCGTATATCCTCATGCCCGGCACGGCGGATAGGAAGGACAGATCGAACACGCCCTGATGGGTCTCGCCGTCCCGGCCCACGATGCCGGCCCGGTCCACGGCAAACACCACGTGCAGGCCCATGAGGGCCACGTCGTGGATGAGCATGTCGTAGCTTCTCTGCAGGAACGTGGAGTACACCGCGAACACGGGCTTCAGCCCCTGGGCGGCCATGCCCGCCGCCATAGCGCAGGCGTGCTCCTCGGCGATGCCCACGTCGAAGAACCGGTCGGGATACGTCTCCTGGAAGCCGATGAGACCGGTGCCCTCCTTCATGGCGGCGGTGATGGCCACCACCGTGGGGTCCTGACCTGCGATCTCCGTCAGCGCCCGGCCAAACACGGAGGAAAAATCCTCCCCTGTATACTTGGGCACGCCGCTCTTCACGTCGAAGGCCCCCACCCCATGGAAGGCCTCCGGAGCCTGCTCCGCGGGGGCGTAGCCCCTGCCCTTTTGGGTGATGACGTGCACCAGCACCGGGGAGCCGTATTCCTTGGCCCAGCGGATGGCGTTCTCCACCTTATGGATGTCGTGGCCGTTGATGGGCCCGATGTACTCAAAGCCCAGATTGTCGAAGATGTTCTCCGGGATGATCCGCTCCTTGAGCCAGCTCTTCATGGCCCCCAGAGCGGGCGTAACGCCGGGTATCTTGGGAAGTACGGAGCTCCGGTACCACTTTTTGAACTTGATATATTCCACCCGGGTGCGCATGCGGCCCAGCATGTCTGCCAGGCCCCCCACGCCCTCGTTGATGCTCATGCCGTTGTCGTTCAGCACCACCACCAGCGGCTCGCCGCTGTGGCCGGCGTCGGACAGGCCCTCGAAGGCCATGCCTCCGTTCAGAGCCCCGTCGCCGATGAGGGCCACCACGTCATAGTCCGCCCCCAAAGCCGTCCGGGCCCGGGCCATGCCCAGGGCCACGGAGATGGAGTTGGAGGCGTGGCCGGCGATGAAGGCGTCGTGGACGGACTCATAGGGCTTGGGAAAGCCGGAAAGGCCTCCCTTCTCCCGCAGGCCGGAGAAATCCCGCCGCCCGGTGAGCAGCTTATGGGTATAGCACTGGTGGCCCACGTCGAATACCAGCCGGTCCCGGCCGGTGTCGTAGACCCGATGCAGCGCCACCGTCAGCTCCACCGCTCCCAGATTGGAGGCCAGATGCCCTCCGTGCTCCGATACGGACGCCACCAGATATTCTCTTATCTCCCGGCAGAGCTCATCCAGCGCCTCAGGCGGGAGAGCCTTCACGTCCTCGGGGGAACGGATGTTGTCCAACAGGCCCATATAACGCTCCAGGTACAGTAACATCGGCGTTTATCGCGCGTTTAAATATCATAGCAAACCGTTTTTGAATTTTCAAGACCGATCTTGCATATTTTCATTACAAAATGAATAATATCCGTAACCAAAAAGACAGGAGAACCCGAAAGCTCTCCTGTCTTCGCTTTGTATTATATTTGTTCCGCTCTGGTATCAGCTTCCCCTGTGCGCCGATCCGTCGCCCCAGAGGCCGGTGGCTGCGTTGTAGCTGCCCCAGGCTTCGGTCCAGGTGCACATGCCCTGAGAACCATATTTGGAGCTGAAATAGCCCGTTCCGACGTCTGAGTATGTCCACTGCCAGCCGGTGAGCATCTTGCCGATCTCCCCACGGTCATCGGTGGTCTGGAGCATATACCAGGCTTTGCCGCCTTTCAGGTCGTCCAGGTATTGAAGCCCTGTGAGCAGCTTCCCCGAGGCGTCAGCGTAGTACCAGTTGTTGGCCCAGGCGGACGCGCCGTCGGCGAAGCCCACCCAGTAGTCGCCCTTGCGGACGCCGTCCTTGAAGTAGTAATAGTCGCCTGTCTGGGGCACATACCGCCAGCCGGTCCCTCCCGCCGGCGGCTGGATATCGCTGAACTTTTCATAATCTTCATAAGTGTAGGTGACGCCGTTGATGACCAGTTCCTTCAGTCCCGTGCACTCGGCAAAGGCGTCCTCGCCGATGGACGTGACGCTGGAGGGGATGACGATCCTGGTCAGGCTCGTGCACGCCCGGAAGCAGCCCGCCCAGATGGTCTTGACGCCCTGGGCGATGGTCACGTCGGTCAGCGCCCGGCACCCAAAGAAGGTCCGCTCCCCGATGTCTGTGACGGTAGAGGGTATGGACACCCGCTCAAGACTGGCACAGCTCAAAAACGCCTCATAGCCGATGGTCGTCACGCCGGCGGGGACGGTCACACTCGTAAGGCCGGCGCACATAAAAGCCCGCGCATCAATGGCACTCACGCTGGAGGGGATGGTCACCGCCGTGATGTCCGTGCGGTCGGCGAAGGCATAGGAACCGATGGCCGTCACCGTGGAGGGGATGGTCACACTGCCGCCGGGGCCCTGATAGGCCACGAGATAGCCGTCCTCGATGACGAAATCGCCCTCAGCATCACGCCAGGGGGTATTTTCAAAGGCGGTGGTCTCCGCCACGGTGGAAGCGCTCGCGATCGTCACGCTGGAGAGACTGGTGCAGTCGGCGAAGGCATAGCCCCCGATGGTCTCCACCGAGGCGGGGATGGTCACGCTCTGCAGAGACGCGCAGCCATGGAAGGCGCTGGCGCCTATCTCTGTCACCGTGGACGGGATGGTGATACTCTCCAGCTTTTCGCAGCCCTCAAAAGCGTTATCGACGATGTCTACGAACCTGGCATTGCCGGGAACAGTCACCGTCCTGAGGTTCCGGCACATGGCGAAAAGGCCCTTATCCACATGCCACATCCCGGAGGACAGCTTAGCGGTGGTCAGAGCATAGCAGTAGTTGAACACAAACGCGCCCACCGTCGTCACGGTGTCCGGGATCGCGATGCTCTGCAGGGACGTACACTCGAGAAAGGCATAGTTGCCGAGATACTCCAGGCCGTTGGGCAGACTGACGGACTGGAGCGCGCGGCACTGCTCAAAGGCCCCGTCGCCGATGCTCGTCACTGTGGACGGGATGGCGATACTGGTAAGCGCGGTGCACATGGTAAACGCGCTGGCCCCGATGGTCTCCAGACCTTCGGGCAGACGGACGGACGTGAGCGCGCCGCACTCTCCAAAAGCGTCGTCGCCGATGCTCGTCACCGTGGATGGGATAGTGACGCTGGTGAGCTGGCCGCACTTTATAAAAGCGTCGTTTCCGATGCTGGTCACGCCGCTTTCGATCACCACAGTGGTGACGTTCTGCTTGTACCAGGGGGCATATCTGTCTGTAGCCGCGCTGTAATTGCTCATACTGCCGGTGCCGCTGATAGTGAGCGTCGTGCCCGTCAGGTCCCAGGTGACGCCCGACCCGCAGGTGCCGGAGGATATGGCCATGGGCTCGTCCCCGGCCAGGGTGGCCTCCTTCGGGACCTCCGGCACGGGCTCCTCCGGCTGTTCAGCCGCAGCAGCCTCCGGGACTTCCGGCGCAGCCTCCTCCGCCTCCGCGGGCAGCGGAGCGACCGGCTCTGTGAGCTCTTCCGCCGCCAAAGCGGGGACACAGAGGCTCAGAGCCAGGATGGATACCAATACAAGGGAGAGCCATCTCTTCATTCTCAGCTTTTCCTTTCGTAAAAACATGATAATGTCGTATTGTACACTATTCTTTTTCTGTCCGCAAGCAGAAAATAATGGCAGCCCCCGGAGGGGCTGCCATGTCGATCTAACGTGGTGCCAGGGCGGCCTCGCCCGACAGGGCCCCTCCCGCTAAAGTTCGCGTTGCTCACCAACCGCGTGCGGGGCACTGCCGGTTCTCGCCGCCCGTCGGGCTTTATCCTATATGCGCCAGGCCGTCGCCCCAGAGGCCGGTGGCTGCGTTGTAGCTGCCCCAGGCCTCGGTGTAGGTACACAGGCCCTGAGAACCATATTTGGGGCTGAAATAGCCCGTTCCGACGTCAGAGTAAGTCCACTGCCAGCCGGTGAGCATCTTGCCGATCTCCCCACGATCATCGGTGGTCTGGAGCATATACCAGCCCTTGCCGCCCTTGAGGTCGTCCAGATACTGAAGCCCTGTCAGCAGCTTCCCCGAGGCGTCGGCGTAGTACCAGTTGTTGGCCCAGGCGGACGCGCCGTCGGCGAAGCCCACCCAGTAGTCGCCCTTGCGGACGCCATCCTTGAAGTAGTAATAGTCCCCCGTCTCCGGCACATACCGCCAGCCGGTGCCCCCCGCAGGGGGCTTGATCTCCACGGGGTTTTCCCCGGGCTGGGCCTGGCGCACATAGGAGCCGTCCCCATTGAAGAGGTACCATACCCCATCGATCTGCTTCCAGCCCACGGCCATGACGCCCGCGGCTTCCACGGAGCCGTCGCTGAAGTAGTAGCGCTTGCCGTCGATGTTGTGCCAGCCGGTGTACATGACGGCGGTATCCGGGTCCATGTAATAGGTGTTGCCGCTCAGCTTCACCCACCCGGTCAGGGCCGCGCCGTAGCGGCCGTCATGGTCCTGGTTGAAGTAGTACCAGGAGCCCCGGATGCTCTGCCAGCCCACCTGCATGGCGCCCAGGGAGTCGAAGTAATACAGTCCGTCGTCATAGCCGCCGGCATGGATATCCTGCAGGCCAACCATCATGCGGCCATAGTCGTCCAGCCGTTTCCACGTGCCGCCGGTGCTCCGCCACTCGTCGGCCACCCTTTTGCCGTCCTCGTAGCAGTAGGTGTAGCCGCCCTCAGTGACCCAGCCGGCACGGTGCTGCTGGCTTATGTCGGCATAGTTCACGCCCATGGACGCGGCATAGGCCTGGGCGTTGCCCCTGCCGCTGCCGTAGACGATGAGCGCCGGGGACAGGAACTCGGTATACGCGTCGTGGCCGTCACCGGACGCGTTTGCCTTATAGGTGAAGGTCGCGCCGTTGATGATGAGCTTGCGCAGCTTGAGGCAGTCTCTGAAGGCCTCAAGGCCGATATCCGTGATAGTGGACGGGAGGGTCATGGTGTGCATCGCCGTGCACCCCGCGAACGCGCTGCTGCCGATGGTCCTGACACCCTCGGGAATGGTCACGCTGGTCAGGGCCACGCAGGTGCTGAAGGCCTCAAAGCCTATTTCCGTGACAGTGCCGGGGATGGACAGGGTGGCAAGGCTCAGGCTGCCCTCAAAAGCGTCGTCCCCGATGGAGGTGACGCCGCTGGGGATGGTCACGCTCTTCAGCCCCGTCTCCGCGAAGGCCCAGTCATCGATGGTCCTGACGGTGGAGGGGATGGTCACGGCGGTGACGTCAGAGCGGCCCGTGAAGGCCCGCTCACCGACGGTGGTCACGCCGCTGGGGATGGAAACGCTGCCGCCGGGGCCCTGATAGGCCGCGAGATAGCCTCCGTCAATGACGAAATCGCCCTGTGCCTTGCGCCAGGGGGTATTTTCAAAAGCGGTGGTCGCCGCCGAGGTGGAGGAACTCACGAGCGTCACGCTGGAGAGGCTGGTGCAGTCGGCGAAGGCATAGTCCCCGATGGTCTGCACCGAGGCGGGGATGGTCACGCTCTTCAAAGACGCGCAGCCCTGGAAGGCGCTGCTGCCGATGGATGTGACGGTGCCGGGGATGGTGATGCTCTGCAGGCCGGCGCAGCTGTCGAAGGCGCTGTCGCCGATGGCGGTGAGCTTCATCCCGCTGGGAATGGTGACCGTCTGCAGGACGGAGCACCCGGCAAACACACGGGTGGCGACGCTTTTCATGCCGCTGGAGAGCCTCACGGAGGTGAGCCCCGTGCAGAAGGCAAAGGCGTCAGAGCTCACCAAGGTCACGGTGTCGGGCAGGCTGATGCTCTTCAGTGCGCGGCAGTCAGCGAACGCCCGCATGCCGATGCCCTTCAGGCCGTTGGGCAAGGCGATGGAGGGCAGGTTCGTGCAGCCGTCGAAAGCGCCATTGCCTATCTCCGTCACACTGCCGGGGATCGTCACGCTGGTCAGCTGTGTAAGCTCCGTGAAGGCCACATTGCCGATGGTCGTGACGCCGTCCTCGATCACCAAGGTGGTGACGTACTCCCCGTACCACGGAGCATGATGATCGCTCTCAAAGTTCATCTGGGCGCTGTAATCGGTCATGGGACCGGTGCCGCTGATGGTCAGCACGCCGCCTGCCAGGTTCCAGGTCACATCCGCCCCGCAGGAGCCGGAGGCGGCGGCCATGGGCCCGTCCGTCTTGTCAGGCGCCGTCACCGACGAATCCACTACAGCCTCCTCCGGCACATCCGCCGGAGCGGTCCCCGCTTCCCCTGTTTCCACAGGCGCCTCGGGCGCCTCCTCTTCCGGGGCCAGGAACGCCGGGGCATCCGGCTCAAATATCTCCTCCCCGGCGGCCATGGCGGGCGCACACAGGGAAAGGAACATGCACGCGGCCAGCAGTAAACTGAATACTCTCTTTTTCACAGCATTATCCTCCTGATGTATCTCATGCCGTCCTGCCGCAGAGCTTTTCCGTCATCTCCTGCAGGAACTCTATGTCCTCGAACCTGTTCAAAAGCCGGTAGGCGTCCTGGGTATAGCCCTCGGCCATGGTCCGGCACTTCTCCGGCCCCAGCAGGGCCGCGAAGCCGTCGCCGTCCAGCATGTCGTCCCGGCACTGGAACGCCATGCCCAGGGCCGCGCCGTAATCCCGGGCGGCCGCCACCGTCTCTCCGTCCGCCCCGGCCGCGGCCGCGCCCATGGCGCAGGCGGCCGCCATGAGGGCGGCGGTCTTGCAAACGTCTGCGGCGGTCAGGCTCTCCGCCGTGATCTCGCCGGATGCAAGGTCCATGAACTGACCGGCGCATATGCCCCGCACCCCCGCCGCCGCGGCCAGCAGCTGGCAGCAGCGGTACCGGTCCGCCTGGTCCACCGGCGCGTCACACACGGCGGCAAAGGCCTCCGCCTGCAGGCAGTCCCCCGCCAGCACGGCGGTGCTCTCGCCGAATTTTACGTGGTTGGCGGGCTTCCCCCGGCGCTCACCGTCGTCATCCATGCAGGGCAGGTCGTCGTGGATGAGGCTGTAGGTGTGCAGAAGCTCCACGGCGCACGCCACAGGCACCGCGTCCTCCGGCTCCAGGCCGCATATGCGGGCGAACTCCAGGCACAGCACCGGCCGCACCCGCTTGCCCCCCGCCATCAGGGTGTAGACCATGGCCTCCCTGAGGCCGTCGGCGCCGTCCCCCGCGGGGACGAACCGGCCCGCCAGCCACAGGTCGATCATAGCCTTATAGTTCTCATATCTCTCCAACGGGTCCATGTTTCTCTCCTTTCCCCTTCCTTTACTCGAAGGGCTCCTCCACCGGCGCGCCGTCCGGTCCCTTGCGCAGCTTCACTACCTTCTGCTCGGCCTCGTCAAGCTGTTTGGAGCAGTCCCGGATGAGGCCGGTCCCCTCCTCGAACAGGCCCAGACTCTCCGCCAGGGGCGCGTCCCCCTTTTCCAGGAGCTTCACGATCTGGTCCAGCCGTTCCAGTTTTTCCTCGAACGTCGGCTCATTCTTCCCCATGATGTACCTCCTCCACGGCGCAGTCCAGCCTTCCGCCGTTCAGCCGCACACTTATCCTGTCCCCCGCTGCCGCGTCGAAAACGGAGCGCAGGGCCTTTCCATTCTTTTCCGCCACGGCATAGCCCCGGCTCAGCACCTTCAAAGGGCTCATGGCGTCCAGCTTGGCCGCCAGGGCCACGTAGGCCCGCCGTTTTTCGCCCACCAGCTTCTCCCCGGCCCCGGCCAGGTCCGCCTGGACCCGGTCCAGCATCATCCGCTTGGCGCCCAGGTATACCTCCGGGTCCGTCAGCGCCGGGCGTTTGGAGAGCTCCTCCATCCGCCGGGAGAGCATGTCCAGCTTCTTTTTCATGGCCTGGTCCAGGCGAATACCGCTCTGGGCCACGTATGCCGCCACATCCGCCCCGTCAGGGCCGGCGATCTCCGCGCCGTTGGAGGGCGTGGCCGCCCGCCGGTCCGCCACGTAGTCCGCGATGGTCACGTCCGGCTCATGGCCCACGGCGGATATGACGGGTATCTCCGAGTCATAGATGGCTCTCGCCACCCGCTCGTCGTTGAAGCACCACAGGTCCTCCATGGACCCGCCGCCCCGGCCGGTGATGATGAGGTCCGCCACCTTCCAGCGGTTGGCGTAGCGGATGGCCCCCGCGATCTCCGGGGGCGCCTCCACGCCCTGGACCCGCACCGGCAGCAGCAGGATCTTCGCCATGGGCCACCGCTTTCCCAGCACCCGGATGATGTCGTGCACCGCCGCGCCCGCGGAGCTTGTGACGACCGCCACCCGGCGCGGGAAGGCGGGCAGCGGCTTTTTGTGAGAGGCGTCAAATAGCCCCTCGGCGTCCAGCTTCGCCTTGAGCTGCTCAAAGGCCACCTGCAGGTCCCCGGCGCCCTCGGGGGTCAGAGAGCCCACATAGAGCTGGTAGGCCCCGTCCCGGGGATAGACCGTGACCCGGCCCGCGGCGATAACGGCCATGCCGTTTTCAGGCCGGAAGCGGAGCTTGTCCGCGCTGGAGCGGAACATGACGCACTTCAGGCTGGACTGGCCGTCCTTCAGGGTGAAGTAGTGATGGCCGGAGGGATAGACTTTGTAGTTGGAAAGCTCGCCCCTCACCGCCACCCGGCCCAGAAAGGGGTCCGTGTCGATGAGCCCCTTGATGTACTCGTTCAGATCTGTGACGGAAAAGACATGCTCATCCATCGGTCTCATCCACAGGCTCGTCCTGCTGCTTTTCGCCCCGGTAGAAACCGCCCAGCACGCCGTTGATGAACGCCACCACGTCGGCGTCCTCGTAGCCCTTGGCCAGCTCCACCGCCTCGTCCATGGCGGCAGCGGGGGGCACTTCAGGCATATAGAGCATCTCATAGATGGCCTGGCGCAGGATGGCTGCGGCGCTGCGGCTGATGCGCTCGGGGCGCCAGCCTTTGGCATACTTGCCGATGAGCCCGTTCAGCTCGTCCTTATGCTCCGCCACGCCGCACACGCTCCGGCGGATGAACTCCATATCCCGCTTGGACGGCCTCTCAGCGTAGAGCTCCCCCTCCGCGGCCAGGGAAGCGTAGTGCTCCGGCTCGAAAAAGGCCTCTACAGCCGTCTCCGGGTCCAGGCCCGCACCGGCCACGGAGAAACCCAGCTGGATGGCGATCTCTCTTGCAGCAGATCTTGTCATAACTGCCTCCAAATACAGCGCGGAGCCCCGGAACGGGGCTCCAGTAAAGTATCGTTATAAATCACTTGTCGAAGGAAACGCCGGTGACGTGTACGTTCACCACGGTATTCATGCCGGTGATGGACTCCACCTCGCTGCAAACGGTGTCCTGCACGTGTACGGCCGTGTCGGTGATGCTGCCGGGGATGCGCACCACGATCAGCACGTCCACGGTGATCTTCTCGTCCAGGAAGCGTATCTTCAGGCCCTTCCCCGGGTTCTTTCTCCCGAACAGGTCTACCAGCTCCGGCGTCGTGGGACTGCCGAACCCGGCCACCCCCTCCGCCTCGGTCACGGCGGCGGCCGCCATGGCGGCGATCACGTCCTCCGAGATATTGACGGAGCCCTTGCCGTCCTGCTTGGTGATGTAATTCTCAGCCATCGCCTTTTCCTCCGATAACATGGTTGAAGTCATTATAACACAATCGTTTCAAAAAGAAAAGGGCCAGTTTATTGGCAAAAACTCACTGGGTTACCTCGATGATGTTCAGGGCCTGGGCGGTATAGTCGGTGTTGGACACCACCGCCTCGGTGATCTGGGCCACCTGGGTGCTGGTGAGCCCCTCCACCGGCGCGGGCACCGCCACGGTCACGCCCTCGTCGGAGGCCATCACCACGCAGTCGGTGAAATTCTTGGCCATGAGCTCATTCTCCAAAAGGCTCTCCTGCAGGTTCCAGGCGGCCATGGCGTTGATCTGGCGCATGGACTCGTCGATCACGTCCTGGGCGGCGTCCTCGGCGGAGCAGGCCTGCTCCAGGAGTTTCAGTGCCTCGTCCCGGGAGGACTGGCGGGTGAGCCTTGCCTCGTCGAAGTAGGCGGTCATGGCCACGGCGCCGCTGCCCGCGTCCGCCGAGGCGGACAGATACTCCTCCTGGGCCTGGGCCATGGCCTCATCCTCCGCCGCCACCATGGCCGGGTCTGCCGTGCCCCAGCGGCTGTTGTAGGACCAGTTCAGGTATACCGCCGCCCCCACGAACACCAGCACCGCCATTATCACGATATTGCGCTTCAAATTCCTCTTCATGGATCATCCCTCCAGCTTTCACTTGATTTGAAAATTACGATCTCATCGGCGCCCAGCCCGGTATAGCACCGCACCGCGTTAGTGACGTCCAGCCGGACGGAGGCGCTGTCTGCCCCCTGGCACACCACCGCCGCGCCCTTATCCGAAAGCAGTACCTCCGACCGCCCCACTCCTTCCATATGGGACAGCAGCGCCGCCAGGCGCTCCTGGTCCGTCTCTCCGGTCCGGGCGGCGTAGGTCCGCTCCGTGCCCGTGCTTCCGCTGCCCGACGGCCACAGCAGCAGCGCCAGGCCCACCGCCGCCACCAGCAGCACGTATTTGTACCGCCCGAAGGCGTCGGCCAGGGCCCGCCTGCGCTCATCACCGGACATGCCACGTCTGCCTTTCCCCGGGCACGCCCAGCTCGCCCTCGATGGCCGCGGCCAGGCCGGCGTGGTACGCCCCCTCCACCGAGACGGTCCAGGGGTACCACACCCCGTCCCCGTCGTCCCACCGGGCGGTGACGGTGACCTCCTCCACAGGTGCGCCCAGCTGGGCCGCTTTGCTCAGAATATATGTCCGGCATTTGTCCTGTATGTATGTCCGTTCCAACATTTTCCCCTCCTCCTCTGCCTGGGACGTTATGGCGTCCGCCTGCTGTTTGTAAAGAGCGATGGACGCCCCCAGGGCCTGATAGTCCAGCCGCAAAATGGGCGCCGCCACCGCCAGCGCGCACAAAAGCCCGCAGCAAAGGCGGGTCACCTGCCGCACCGAGCCCTTGGGCGTCAGGGCCATGGCCATGGCCGAGAGCACCGACGCCGCGGCGATGCCGGATATCCACTGCTTCACGGGCTCATCACCTCCGCCCCGACCACGACGGAGATGAAGAGCATGGCCCCCGCCGAGCCCACCAGCCCCAGGGCCATGCCGTAGGCCTTGCCGATGACGCCGAGAAGCCCCGCCAGCCGTCCCTCCGCGAAGGGCTCCGCCACGCAGGCCGCCAGCTTATAGAGCAGGTAGTGAAGCCCCAGGCTCAGCGCCGGCCCCGCGCACACCCCCGCCACGGCGGCGAGGCCAAACAGCCCCACCGCCCCCCGCACCAGCGCCGCCCCGGCGAGGTAGGTGTCCGCCGCGTCCGCCAATATGGAGCCCACCACCGGCAGGGCCGCGGAGATGGCGCTTTTCGCGAGGCTCCCCGCCACCTTGTCCGCGGAGCCCGACACCACCCCCGTCACCGTGAGGGCCAGGGTGAACACGGTGGTGAGGCCCGTCAACAGCGTGGAGCAGGCCCAGCCCATCAGCTTCACCGGCCCGCCCAGCGCCCCGGAGGGCAGGGCCGCGTGGGCAGCCCCCGCGGCGGCGTAGGCGTAGATCATAGGCAGTACCAGCCGTATGCCCACGGAGATGAGAATGTCCATAAAGAGCGCCGAGGCGGCGTATTTCGCCGCGGCGGAGGCGGCCCTGCCCCCGGCGGCGGCCCCCGCCGCGATGGCGGGCAGCAGCGCCTTGGAGAAGTCGGACAGCTCCAACAGCGCGGTGCGTGCCTGGGCCAGGAAGGAGCGCATGTCCCCGGCGCACACCGCCATGATGGCCATGGCCCCGCCCAGGAGGATATACCCCGGCGCCTTCCCATCGGGGGACAGCGCCGCCCCCACGGAACAGAGAAGCGTCACCGCGAGGGCCACCGCCGCGCTGCGGGCCGCCGTCTTCGCCTCCCCCTCCAAGGCCCCCAGCACCCAGGCGCCCAGCTTATGCCACAGGCCGCCTCCCGCCGCGCCCTCCACCTTCGCGTCCCCCAATATCTCCCGGGCCGAGGGCGGCAGGGCCTCCTCCACCGCCCCCGTGTCCGCGGCGAGGGCCGGGACAGGCAGGAGCAGGACGAATATCAAAATAATGGTCAACACTCTCATGTAAGCTCGCTTATCATCTGCAGCAGGGACCGAACCAATGGCAGAGCCGCCCCCATGGCACAGGCCGCGCCGCACAGCTCCACCGCCGAGGCCGCGGCCCCCTGTCCCCCGTCCTTGCAAAGGTCCGACGCCAGCCGGGTCACCACGCCGATGCCCACGCACTTGAGCACCGGCGACACCACCGCGGGGCTTAGGCCCGTCTGCTCCCGGGCCATGACCACTACGTCCCGGAGCTGGCCGAAGAGCTCCACTGCCACCGCCGCCGCGGCCAGGGTCGCCGCGATGCTCATGGCCAGCCCCAGCTCCGGGGCGCTGCGCTTTATGATGAGCGCCGCCACCGCCCCGGTGACCCCCAGGGCCGCCGCCTTCATCAACAGCGTCATCCCAGTTCAAACAGCTCCCGGATGAGGTCGAAGAGGTCGGCGATGCGCTGGATCAGGATCACCAGCACCACCACCAGCCCCGCGATGGTGGTCATCAGGGCCTGCTCATCCCGGCCGGAGCGGGACAGGAGGATGTTCAGCACTGCCACCAAAATCCCCACCGCCGCTATCTTGAAGATCAGATCTACGTCCATATCCCTCATCCTTGGTCATAGGAGCAGCACCGCCAGCGCCGCCCCTCCCGCGGCGGACAGCCCTACCCACAGCCGTCCCCTCTCCCGCAGCTCCTCCCGGGCCTCGTCCCGGGCCCGCTCCATATCCCGGGCGCAGCTTTCCAGGGCCCTTGACTGCTCCTCCGCCCCGTACCGGCCCAGCACGGTACCCAGAGGGGCCAGGATACGCCGCTCCGGTCCGGGCAGCATTTCGAGCGCACTTGCCCAGAGGGCCGCCATATCCCGCCCGTCCCCGGCGGCAAAGCCCCCGGCTATCCCCCGGCAGAGGACGGCGGCGTCCCCGTTGAGCCGCTCCGCCAACAGGGCGAACAGCGCGGGCATGGGCGTGCGGAAGCGGGAAAGTTCAAATTCCATCCCGTCCAGCATCCGGCACAGCTCTGCCCGCCGCTCCGCACGCTCCCGCAGCCGCCGGGCCTGGAGAAGCCCTATGAAGAGCCCTGCCGCCGTCACCAGCGTCGCTCCCGTCAGGCGCATGGGATACGCTCCACAGTGTAGACCCGCCGGCCGCCCCGCAGCTCCACCCATATGCGCCGGTGGAATACCCCCGCCGCCAGAAGCTCCCGGCACAGGGCGCTCTCTTTCATCCCCCGGCCCCCGTGGACCGTGGCCAATACCTGCACCCCTGCGCCCGCCGCGGCCAGGAGCGCCCCGGCCTCGGCCTCATCCGCCGCCTCATCCATGGCCAGTATTTGGGGGTTCATAGCCCGGAGAAGCATGCCCGCCGCCAGGGCCTTGGGCGCGCCGGTGAGCACATCCGTCCGGGGCCCCACGTCAAAGGCGGGCTCCCCGCTCCATGCCCCTGCCAGCTCTCCCCGCTCGTCGGCCACCGCCACGCGGTATCCCTCCAGGGATAGACGGCGTATGAGCTCCCGCAGGAGCGTGGTCTTGCCCACCCCCGGCGGGGAGGATATGAGCGCGGAGCGAAATCCCCCGGCGGTGAGCTCCTCCCAGATGCCGTCGGCACAGCCGGGCATAGCCCGGGGCACCCGGACGGCAAGAGAGGATATCTCCCGGATGGCCGTCACGCCCCGCTCATCCGTCACCGCCGTGCCGCAGACCCCCACCCGGACCCCATGGGGCCCGGCGAGAAAGCCCCGGCGAAGCTGCTCTCCCGCGGCGTGGAGGCTGGAGGACGTGGCGGCTTCCGTGACCGCGCGCAGATCGTCCTCCCCTGTCACGCCGCCCAGGCCGTACTCCCGGCCCGCTATGAGGGCGGTCATCTCCCGGCCCCGGCGGAGCCTCAATTCCTCACACCGGCCCATGTCCTCCTCAGGCAGAGCCATGGCCGCCCGCCGGAGGCCTGCGGGCAGCAGCGCCGCCGCCGCCAAGTACCCTTCCATGCACCCGCCCCCTTTCAGGACATGTCTATGAGCCTGTCCCGGCCGATATGCCACGGAAGTTTTAACACTCTGTTCACACCGATATGTTGACTTTACCTGCCAGGTCTGATAACATTATTTGGCTTATTTAGTATGTATGGACAAGGAAAGGAGACCTTTTGGCTGATGCGGCAGATCCTGACAGGCTATTGGGGAAAGTACAAAAACTCGCTGATCCTGACGCCCATTTTCGTGCTGTTGGAGACAGTGGTGACACTGGCCCTGCCCACGCTGATGAGCAATATCGTGGACCAGGGCGTGGCTACGGGCGATAAAAGCTATATCATCGTCTGCGGCCTTCTTATGACGGCCCTGGCCCTTGTGAGCGTCACGGCGGGGTTCATCAGCACATGGAACGCCTCCCGGGCCTCCAACGGCTTCGGCTCCAACCTGCGCCAGGCCATGTACCGGCACATCCAGGAGTTCTCCTTCGCCGATATCGATAAATTCTCTACCGCCAGCCTTATCACCCGCACAACCAGCGACGTGCGCCAGCTGCAGACGGCGGTGCAGATGATGCTGCGCACCTTCATCCAGGCCCCCTTCCAGCTCCTGGTGGCCATGACCATCGTCATCACCTACTCCTGGCGTCTGGCCCTCATCTACATGGTGGCGGTGCCGGTGCTGTTCATCGGCGTCATCACGGTGATGACCCTGGTGGATAAGCTCTTCCTGCTGGTCCAGCAAAAGCTGGACGCCATGAACGCGGACATCCAGGAGAACCTCATCGCCATCCGGGTGGTGAAGGCCTTCGTCCGCCAGCGGTACGAAAAGCAGAAGTTCAAAAAGGCCAACGACGAGCTTACCCGCTCCAACCTGCGGGCCGTGGGCGTCATCATCGCCATGAGCCCCCTGGCCACCATCGTGCTGAACGCGGTGACCCTTTGCATCTACTGGTTCGGCGGGCGCATGGTGGCCAACGGCACTATCCAGTCCGGCCAGCTTCTCGCGGTCATCAGCTACCTGAACCAGATCATGATGAGCGTTATGATGTTCTCCATGGTGCTGATGCAATACACCCGCTCCCGGGCCTGCGGCAAGCGCATCGCGGAGGTGCTGAACGCCGAGCCGGATATCAAGGATAAGCCCGACGCCCCCGCACGGACCATCGCCCCGGACCACGGCAGCGTGGAATTCCAGAATGTCTCCTTCCGCTACTCCCGCACCGGCAACGGCGAGGATGTGCTGAAAAACGTGAGCTTCTCCGTGAGGCCCGGCGAGACCGTGGCCATCGTGGGCGGCACCGGCTCGGGCAAATCCAGCCTTGTAAACCTCATCCCCCGGTTTTACGACGTATCCGAGGGGGCCGTGCTGGTGGACGGCGTGGACGTGCGGGACTACCGCATCCAGGACCTGCGGGACGGCGTGGGCATGGTGCTGCAAAATAACGTCCTGTTCTCCGGCACCATCCGGGACAACATGCGCTGGGGCAAGGAAGATGCCACAGACGAAGAAATAATCACCGCGCTCCAAAATGCCCAGGCCTGGGACTTCGTCTCCCAGATGCCCGAGGGGCTGGATACCCAGATCCTCCAGGGCGGCACGAATGTATCCGGCGGGCAGAAGCAGCGGCTCTGCATCGCCCGTGCCATGCTGAAAAAGCCGGCCATCCTCATTCTGGACGACTCCACCAGCGCGGTGGACTCGGACACCGAGGGCCGCATCCGGGAGAGCTTTTCCCGGGAGCTTAAAAACACAACCGTGTTCATCATCGCCCAGCGCATCTCCTCCGTGGTAGGCGCGGACAAGATCGTGGTCCTGGACGAGGGCGGCGTGGAGAGCGTGGGCACCCACGACGAGCTCATGAAGTCGAGCCCCATCTACCGGGACATCTACACTTCACAGGTGGAGGAGGCGCTTTCCAATGGCTGAGAAGAAGAGCATTTGGGCACAGCTCCGTGAGCGCCTCGCCGTAGACAGCGTAGACGTCAACGACGAAAATATCTATAAAAACGTCCATGGCGGCCCCGGCGGCGGCCGGGACTTTAGAAAGCCCCGGGACGCCAAGGGCACCCTGGGCCGTATCCTGGGCTACGCGGGGAAAAACAAGGGCCTGTTCGTGCTGGTTCTGGTGATGATGCTCATCTCCACCGGCTGCTCCCTCGCGGCCAGCTACTACCTGCGGCCCCTCATAGACGACTACATCGTCCCCCTCATCACAAGCCCGGAGAAGGACTTCTCCGCCCTGGCGCGGCAGCTGGGCATCCTGGCGAGCATATATCTTGCCAGCGCCGTGGCGACCTACTTCACCTCCCGCACCTGCATGACCCTGGCCCAGTGGGCCACCAACGCCCTGCGGCGGGACCTGTTCGCCGCGCTGCAGGACCTGCCCATCAGCTTTTTCGACGAGCACACCCACGGCGAGCTCATGAGCCGCTTTACCAACGACGCGGACAACGTGCAGATGTGCCTGGA
This sequence comes from uncultured Oscillospiraceae bacterium, assembly GCA_947625045.1. Lineage (GTDB taxonomy): Bacteria > Bacillota > Clostridia > Oscillospirales > Oscillospiraceae > CAJOIG01. The sequence continues at coordinate 35,368 of CANQMW010000008.1, read as the reverse complement.
GCAGGGCATCGTCCAGTTCCTCTCCGGCATCATCACCTTTGTGGGAACCGTGGCGCTGATGATCAGTCTGAGCTGGAAGCTCTTTTTGATCACCCTGCTCACCATCGGCCTCTCCTTCGGTCTCGTGCGGGGCATCGGCAAGTACTCCCGTATCCTCTTCAAAAAGCAGCAGTCCTCCCTGGGCGAACTGAACGGCTACATCGAGGAGATGCTGGACGGCCTCAAAGTGGTCAAGGCCTTCAACTATGAGACCCGGGCCAAAAAGGGCTTCGACGAGAGAAACGACGAGTACCGGGAAAATGCTATCTTCGCAAACTTCCTGGGCTCCATCATCTTCCCCAGCATGAACGCCGTCATGAACATCTGCTACGCGGTCACCGCCGTGCTGGGCGGCTTCATGACCGTGGCGGGCAGTTTCACCATCGGCTCGCTCGGTGTTTACCTCAACTACATCCGCCAGGTGACCATGCCCATCAACATGATGTCGAACCAGGCCATCAACCTCTTCTCCGCCATCGCCGGCGCCGAGCGCATCTTCGCGGTCATCGACCACGAGCCGGAGCCGGACGAGGGCAATATCGCCCTGGTGACGGTGAACAGGGCCCCCGACGGGACCTTCACGGAGACCGCCAAGGGCGAGCGCACCGGCTTCTGGGCCTGGAAGATACCGAAAGAGGACGGCTCCTTCGAGTTCCGGGAGGTAAAGGGCAGCGTCCGGCTGGAGGATGTGAGCTTCTCCTACGTGCCGGGCAAGCCGGTCCTTAAGGACTTCACCGTCTGGGCCGACCCGGGGCAAAAGATCGCCTTCGTGGGCTCCACCGGCGCGGGCAAGACCACTGTGACGAACCTGATAAACCGCTTTTACAAGATCGACGGCGGCCGCATCCTCTTTGACGGGCTGGACGTGAAGGACATCAAAAAAGCCGGCCTTCGCCGGAGCATGGGCATCGTGCTGCAGGACACCAACCTCTTCACCGGCACGGTCATGGACAATATCCGCTATGGCAAGCTGGACGCCACCGACGAGGAGTGCGTCGCCGCGGCCAAGGCCGCCAACGCCCACGGGTTCATCTCCCGTCTGCCGGACGGGTATAACACCATGATCACCGGCAACGGCCAGAACCTGTCCCAGGGCCAGCGGCAGCTTCTCGCCATCGCCCGCACCGCCGTGGCCCGCCATCCCGTCATGATCCTGGACGAGGCCACCAGCTCCATCGACACCCGCACGGAAAAACTCATCGATAAGGGCATGGACGCACTGATGGAGGGCCGGACCGTGTTCGTCATCGCCCACCGTCTGTCCACCGTCCGCAACGCCCAGGCCATCGTGGTCATCGAGCACGGCCAGATCGTGGAGCGGGGCAGCCATGAGCAGCTGCTGGACCAGAAGGGCCGGTACTACATGCTCTACACCGGCCAGAGCGAGCTGGATTGAGCTATGGATTGGATACTGGAAAACGGCATAATAGAAGACATGGATAACGAGCCGGAGCGCTCCCCGGACAGCTGGGAGCGGCTGAGGGCCGACTGCGCGGGCTGCATGAGCTGCGAGCTGGGCAAGACCCGGACAAATCTCGTCTTTGGCGTGGGCAATGAGCGCGCCGACGTGATGTTCATCGGCGAGGGCCCCGGCGAGCAGGAGGACCTGCAGGGCGAGCCCTTCGTGGGCCCGGCGGGAAAGCTGCTGGACATCATGATGGAGATCATCGGCCTGGACAGGACGAAGGTCTACATCGCCAACATCGTGAAGTGCCGCCCGCCCCGGAACCGGGACCCCCTGCCCGACGAGCAGGCCGCCTGCATCGGGTGGCTGCACCGGCAGATCGCCCTGGTGGACCCGAAGATCATCGTGTTCCTGGGCCGCATCGCCGCCATGGCGTTCATCAAGCCGGATTTTCGCATCACCAGGGAGCACGGCCAGTGGTTCGACGTGAATGGCCGCAAGGCCATGGCCATCTACCACCCCTCCGCCCTCCTGCGGGACCCGGGAAAGCGGCCGGAGACCTTCGTGGACCTGAAGACTTTGCAGCGGGAGATAAACGCCCTTCATGATTGACTTGCACCCCGTCACCCTGGCCGACAAGGCCTGGGTGGACCCCATCGTGCTGGCGGAAAATTCCCCCAGCGCGGACTATAATTTCGGCAACATATTTCTCTGGGATGAGACCTTCCACCAGCAGATCGGCCGCGTGGACGGCCGGATGGTGACCCTGCTCACCTACGGTCCCGCCCCCTTTTTCGTCTGGCCCATCGGCTCAGGCGACGTGCGGCCCGTGCTGGACGAGATGGGCGCCTACGCCGCCGCCCAGGGCTTTCCCTTCGTCCTCCGGGGCGTGACGGCAGACCACCTGCCCCTGGCGGAGGATATCTTCGGCCCCGCCGCCCAGGTAACGGAGGAGCGGGAGCTGTGGGATTACCTCTATTCCGCTGAAAAGCTGGACACCCTCTCCGGCAAACATCTGCATTCCAAGCGCAACCACATCCACCGCTTTGAGGAGGAGAACCACTGGCGCTTCGCCCCCCTGACGGCAGCAGACTTCCCCGCATGCCGGGGCTTGCTGGATAAATGGCTGGCCTCCTGCGGGGAGGATGAGCATGACGGCGTGGAGGATGAGCACCGGGCCATTGAGCGGGCCTTTCAGTATTGGGACGCCCTGGGCCTGGAGGGCGGCGCCCTCTGGGTGGGGCGTACGCTCGCCGCCTTCTCCCTGGGGGAGATGACCAGCCCTGACACTTTTGACGTGCATTTTGAAAAAGCGGACGCCGCTGTGGACGGGGCCTATCCCATGATCAACCGGGAATTCGTCCGCCATATCCGCGCTCTCCATCCCGGGGTCCAATGGATCAACCGGGAGGACGACATGGGCCGGGAGAGCCTGCGCCGGTCAAAGCAAAGTTACCATCCGGTCCGGATGGTGGAAAAATATAAGGTGGAGTTGAAAGATGGCTGATTTTATCATCCGACCCTGGCGTGCGGAGGACCTGCCCCGGCTGGAGAAGCTGTGGATGGACGCCTTCGGCGACGACGCGGACTACATCAGTAAGTTCCGCGCAAACTTTATGAACCCCGACAGTTGCCTGGTGGCGGAGGCAGACGGCATGGCCGTGTCGGCCATGTACATCCTGGACGGTCCCATCCTCTTCCCCCCGGACGGCACCTCCCTGTCCACGGCCTACGCCTATTCCCTGGCCACCGACCCCGCCTACCGGGGCCGGGGCATCGGCTCGGCGGTATACCGGGCCTGCGTGGAAAAGGCGCTGCAGCTGGTGGACGCGGCCTGCGTTCTGCCCTCGGAGGATAAGCTCTATTCCTTCTATGAGAAGGCCAACGGCAGCGTGCCGGTGAGCTGGGCCCGGGAGGCGCTCATTCCCAAAGAGGAGCTGACCGGCGCCGCCCCCCGCGGGGACGACATCTCCGCCGGGGAATACTACCTGCGGCGCAAGTCCATCCTCCGGGGCCTGCCCTACGCCGTGGTCACCACCCGCTTCCTGGCCATGGAGTCCTATCACATGAAGCGCTTCGGCGGCGGGTATCTGTCCGTGGACGGGGACATCGCCGCCGTGGAGATGGACGGGGACACCTGCCGGGTCGTCGAGCTGCTGGCTCCCGAGGGGGACTGGCTGGAGGTGCTGCTGGCCGTGGCGGAGCGGTTTCCCGCGAAGGAATACCTGGTGCGCTCGCCGGTGTTCTTCCCGGGGCCAGAGCACGAGCGGCCCTTCATGATGGCCTCTCTGGGTCCCGCCGCCAAGGACCAGATCCCCGCCGGGCTCTGGTGGGGCTTCGCCCTGGACTGATAACCTAGGCCGCCGCGTCCTGTCCCGGCGGCCTCTTTATGCTTTGGAAAGGCCATACACCTATGAAGAAACTGACCGTCGGCATCCTGGCCCATGTGGACGCGGGCAAGACCACCCTGTCCGAGGCCATGCTGTATCTGGCCGGCAAGATCAAGAAGCTGGGCCGGGTGGACCACCGGGACACATATCTCGACACCCACGACCTGGAGCGGGCCCGGGGCATCACCATCTTCTCCAAGCAGGCCCTGTTCACCGCGGGAAATACGGATATCACCTTGCTGGACACCCCCGGCTACGTGGACTTCTCCCCGGAGGCGGAGCGGGTTTTGCAGGTGCTGGACTGCGCCGTCATGGTCATCAGCGGCACTGACGGCGTCCAGGCCCACACGGAGACCCTGTGGGCGCTCTTGCAGCGCTACCGGGTCCCCGCATTCCTCTTCGTCACCAAGATGGACGTGAACGGCACGGACAGGGCCGCCCTCATGAAAGATATCCAGGCCCGCCTGGGCGAGGCCTGCGTGGACTTCTCCCCCGACAACGCCGGCCGGGACGAGGCGGTGGCCATGCTGGACGAGACGGCCCTGGACCGCTATATGGAGGCGGGCGTCCTCCCCGACGGGGAGATCGTGCGGCTCATAAAAGAGCGGAAACTGTTCCCCTGCTTCTTCGGCTCAGGGCTCAAACTGGACGGCGTGGAGGAATTCCTGGCCGCCCTGGACCGGTATACGGCGGAGCCGGCCTGGCCCGCCCCCTTCGGGGCCCGGGTCTATAAGATAGGCCGGGACAGCCAGGGAAACCGCCTGACCTATTTGAAAGTCACCGGCGGCAGTCTGTCGGTCCGTGCCCCCATCCGGTACCTGCCCCTGCGGGCGGCGGAGCCCGTGGAGGAAAAGGTGAGCCAGATACGCCTCTACTCCGGCGCCAAGTACGACACCGCCGACGCCGTTTCCGCCGGGCAGGTCTGCGCCGTCACGGGCCTTTCCGGCACCTGGCCCGGCCAGGGCCTGGGGGCGGAGCCGGACGGGGACGAGCCCTGGCTCACCCCCGCCATGGGCTACCGCATCCGCCTGCCCAAGGGCTGCGACGCCAGGACCATGCTACCCAAACTGAAGCTCCTGGAGGAAGAAGAGCCCCAGCTGCATATCCTGTGGCAGGAGCGCCTGGGCGAGATACACGTCCAGCTCATGGGCGCGGTGCAGATCGAGATACTGAAAAGCCTCATCAAAGAGCGCTTCGACGTGGACGTGGACATCGACGCGGGCCAGGTCCTCTACCGGGAGACCATCGCGAGCACCGTGGAGGGTGTGGGCCACTTCGAGCCCCTGCGCCACTACGCCGAGGTCCATCTTCTCTTAGAGCCGGGCGCGCCCGGCAGCGGCATAGAGCTTGCCACCGTCTGCCCCGAGGACCTCTTGGACCGGAACTGGCAGCGGCTCATATTGACCCATTTGGAGGAAAAGCAGCACCTGGGCGTGCTCACCGGCTCGCCGCTGACCGACGTGAAGATAACGCTGCTGGCCGGGCGGGCGCACCTGAAGCACACCGAGGGCGGGGACTTCCGCCAGGCCACCTATCGCGCCGTGCGCCAGGGGCTCATGCAGGCCGAGAGCGTGCTTTTGGAGCCCTGGTACGCCTTTCGCCTGGCCGTGCCCGCGGAGCAGATCGGTCGGGCTATCACCGATATCCGGGCCATGGGCGGCACCCATGACAGCCCCGTCCCCGAGGGGGAACAGATGGTGCTCACCGGGGAGGCTCCCGTGTCCGCCATGGGCGACTACGCCGCGCAGGTTGCCGCCTACACCGGCGGCCGGGGCCGCTTCACCTGCCACGTGGCCGGGTACCGGCCCTGCCACGACGCGGTTGCGGTCATCGAGGCCATGGGCTACGACCCGGAGGCGGATGTGGAGAACACTCCCGACAGCGTGTTCTGTGCCCACGGGGCGGGATTCAACGTGAAGTGGGACAAGGTGCCCGAGTACATGCACCTGGACAGCGGCCTCAAAGACCCCGCCGCCCCGGAGGCGGCGGCGCCCACCGTGCGGCGGCAGAACCTCAATATCGACGACAAGGAACTGGAGGCCATCATGGTCCGGGAGTTCGGCCCCATCCGCCGGAAGCAGTACTCCGCCCCCCAGGTCAACAGCGCCGTGGGCATCCAGATGCAGGCGCGGCGCGACCACGAGCATATCATCGTGGACGGCTACAACGTCATCTTCGCCTGGGACGAGCTGAAAGCCCTGGCCGCGGAGAGCCTGGACATCGCCCGGTCGAAGCTGCTGGACATGCTGGCCAACTACCAGGGCTATACCAAGAGCGAGCTCATCGTGGTCTTCGACGCCTATAAGGTCCCCGGCGGCCAGGGAAGCCGGGAGAGTCACGGCAATCTCCGCGTAGCCTATACTAAGGAGGGCGAGACAGCGGACATGTATATTGAGCGGCTGGTGGACGAGATCGGCAAGAACGAGACCGTCCGGGTAGTCACCTCCGACCGGATGGTGCAGGTGGGCGCCCTCCGCTCCGGGGTCCTGCGCTGCTCGTCAGGGGAGTTCAAGACCGAGGTGGAATGGGTCCTGGACCAGATCGCCGACGCGGTGAGAAGGTCACAGTTTTAAGGCCCCCTTGTGCAAAGGGGGCTGGCAGCGCGAAGCGCTGACTGAGGGATTGTCGTTTATTTACAACCCCTCCACCGCACTTCGTGCGGTCCCCCTCCCCTTGCACAGGGGAGGCTTAAATGGTATCAATGGATAAAGATTTAGAAAAGCGAATAGAAGAGTTATCCGCCCGGTGCGAGCGGCAGAGCGTGGTCACGGCCACCGGTTTTCTCACCATGGCCGAGCAGATGGAGGTCTCCGCCTGGACCAAGCGTCTTTCCGACGTGACGCTGCACATGGACGGCGGCGACGGGGCCTGCGAGCGCAAGTGCGCCTTCTTCCTCCCCTACTGGATGGAGGAAGCGGATTTCGACGTATCCGAGCACATCCACACGGTGAAAGCGACGGCTTTTTTCGGCACCCCCACCCATCGGGACTATATGGGCGCGGCCTTGGCTCTCGGCATCCGCCGGGAGTGGATAGGCGACTTCCGGGTGGTGGAGGACGCGGCCTATATCTTCTGCCTGCCCACGGTGGAAAGGCTCCTGACGGACGAGCTGACCCAGGCCGGGCGGGTGAGCCTCAAGACCTCCCCTATCCCCCTTACCGACGTGCCCGTGCCGGAGCGGAAGGTGAAGAAGATGACCTTCACGGTGAAGAGCCTACGCCTGGACGCGGTGGCGGGCGGCATGTTCGGCATCTCCCGCACCGCCGCGGCAGAGCTCATCCGGGCCGGGGCCGCCACGCTGAACTATGCCCCGTGCCTGCATGTGGACGCGCCCATCCACGAGGGGGACGTGATCTCCCTCCGGGGCCGGGGCAAGGGCGCGGTGGTGTCCCTGGGCGGCCAGTCGAGAAAGGACAGGACGTTTTTGGAGACGGAGATATACTTATAAAAAATCGCTGTGAAGAGCTCTTCACAGCGTATTTTTTTGCCCGCGCCGCACACAATAGCACCATGGAAACGAAACGAATGGGAAAACAGACCGTCCACCTGACCCTGCAGCCCGGCGTGGCCGCGGCGGCGTGCGTGGGCGGCAAGAAAGAGAGCGAGGGTCCGCTCCGCAAGTATTTTGACTATCTCAGCGACGACTCCCGCTTCGGCGCCAAGAGCTGGGAGAAGGCGGAGAGCGCCATGCTGAAAATGTGCTGGTCCATCGCCTGCGACAAGGCCAAGACCAGCCCCAGCGACGTGGAATACGTCTTCTCCGGGGACCTTTTGAACCAGTGTGCGGGCTCCGCCTATGCCATGCGGGAGTGCGGCGTGCCCTACTTCGGCCTCTACGGCGCCTGCTCCACCATGGCCGAGGGGCTCAGCCTCGCCGCCATGATGATCGACGGGGGCTTCTGCTCCACCGCCGCCGCGGCCACCAGCTCCCACTTCTGCTCCGCCGAGCGGCAGTACCGCTATCCCCTGCAGTACGGCAATCAGCGGCCCCCCACCGCCCAGCGGACCGTCACCGGCGCGGGCGCGCTGATATTGAAGGCCGACGGCCCCGCCCCCTATGTGACCCACATCACCACCGGCGTCATCACCGACGCGGGGGTGACGGACATGAACAACATGGGCGCGGCCATGGCCCCGGCGGCCTATGAGACGCTGAAGGCCCACTTCACCGACACGGGCCGGGGGCCGGACTACTACGACGCCATCGTCACGGGGGATCTGGGCATCGTGGGCTCCCACATCCTGGCGGACCTATTCCTCCGGGACGGGGTGGACCTGGGCGTGCGGTATATGGACTGCGGCCGGCTCATCTACTCCGCCAACGGCCAGGACACCCACGCCGGCGGCTCCGGGTGCGGGTGCTCCGCAGCGGTGCTGTGCGGCCATCTCCTGCACGGGATGCTGGAGGGCAACTGGAACAAGCTTCTCTTCGCCGCCACCGGGGCCATGATGAGTCCCACCACCAACCAGCAGGGCGAGAGCATCCCCGCCATCTGCCACGCGGTGGCGCTGGAAAATGAGAGGTGCTAGTATGGATTGGATGCAGTTTTTGCGGGCGTTTCTGGTAGGCGGGGCGTTCTGCCTCATTGGCCAGCTGCTCATCGACCTTACGAAGCTCACCCCCGCCCGGATCCTCACCGGCTACGTGGTGGCCGGGGTGATATTGGGAGCCGTGGGGCTCTATGAGCCCCTGGCTAAGTGGGCCGGGGCAGGCGCCACGGTGCCCCTGACCGGGTTCGGCAATCTCCTGGCCCGGGGCGTGCGGGAGGCGGTGGCCCAGCGGGGCGTCCTGGGTGCCTTCACCGGCGGCTTCACCGCCGCGGCGGGCGGCATCTGCGCCGCCATCTTCTTCGGCATTTTGGTGGCCACGATCTTCAAGAGCAAGGAAAAGTATTGAACCCACTCGAAGCCTCCCCTGTGCAAGGGGAGGCATTTCCTTATTCCGCAACCGGCGCCTCCTCCAGGAGCTCGCCGTCGTAGGTATAATACTCCTTATGTCCGTCCGGCCAGAGGATATATACATAGTCGTCCTCGAAGCCGTAGCCGCCGGTATGGCCGCCGCCGTCTTCCCACATCGCCTGCTCCCAGTCCCAGAGGACGTCCACATAGCCGGGCACGTCGTTCTCCTCCGCCGTCCACACGGTCGCACCGTTGAAGGTGACCTCGTCCACGCCGCCCGCTGTCTCGTCGGGGACGAAGAACAGGGCAGGCCGCTCCAGGTGACCGTCCGGCTGCCGCCAGGACAGCACCGGATGGCGCATCTCAAAGGCAAGCGTGGTCTTTCCGTCCTTCTCCACCGTCTCCATGCGCGTCCACGCCCTGCCGCCGTAGGTGTCGGCGTAGTGGATGAATATCTGCGGCCCCTGGTCCGTGTCGACGCGGCAGATATCCTTCACCTCCCACTGGGAGTCCTTCACCGGCACGATGCACCACTCGCTCAGCCCCGCGACGCCTCCCACGGCGGCGGCCGCCGCCAGCACCGCCGCCAGGATGATGGCGATGATCTTCTTCCGCTTCTGCTTTTTTATCATGCCCCTGAACCGGGCCAGGGTACTCTGCCCGTCCTTGGCGGGCTTTGCCAGCGCCTTTTCCATGGCCTCGTACTCCGCCCGGCAGGCCTGGCACCCCATCAGATGTTCCCCCACCGCCGACCTGGTCTCGGCGCTCACCACCTCGTCGTGGTAAAGCGGCAATATGTCCCGCACCACGGCGCAGGGCAGTGTATTTTTATACTCGTTCATATCATGCCATCCTTTCGCAGCGTCTCCAATATCGTCTTCTTGGCCCGGTGGTAGGTGACCCGGGCCCAGCCCTCAGTCTTTCCGAACAGCTCCCCTATCTCGGCGAAAGCCAGCTCCCCGAAGGCCCGCAGGGAGAATACCTCTTTGTAGGGCTCGTCCAGCTTATGCAGCGCCCGGTGGACCGCCATGGACATGTCCCGGTCCTCCACCGCCTGCTCCACCCCGCCCGCCTCCGGCGCGGCGTCCCAGGTGAGGGGTGCCTCCCGGCCCCGCTTTTTGCAGCGGTTGAGCCAGAGGTTCTTCGCGATGGCGCAGAGCCATGTGTAGAGGCTGCTCTCCCCGGCAAAGGAGCCCCGGGCCTTCATGGCCTTGAGGAACGTCTCCTGGGTCACGTCCTGGGCGTCGGCCTCATCCCGGCATAGGGTCAGGGCGTAGCGGTATACCGCCTCATATTCGGCGCACAGCGCCTTTTCCGATATGTCCGGCAACCGTCTCTTCCGGCCCATGGCCCCGCCCCCTTTCGTACATGTACGCCCGTTAGACAATCGAGCCGCGTTTTCGTTACAAAGGCATGAAAACACCGCGCCCTTCTTAAAGAAGAGCGCGGTGCAAAACTTTTTCTCACAGGGTCACTTACTTCACTACGCCCTTGACGAAGGGGCCCCGCTCCACCTTCTCGGCGCTGATCTCATAGCAGTCCCGGAGCATCTCGACGGCCTTTTGGCCGGCCTCCTCCGTACGGGCGAAGATGGTGGCCAGCACGTCGCCCACGGCCACCTGGTCGCCCACCTTCTTATTAAGCGCCAGGCCCACTCCCGGGTCGATGCTGTCGCCCTTGGCTGCCCGGCCGCCGCCCAGGTGCATGCTCACGAGGCCCACGTCCTCCGCCTGGATGCGCCGGACATGCCCGGCTTTGTCCGCTTTCACGTCCAGGCATACCGGGGCCAGGGTCAGCTTCTTGGGGTCGTATACCGCCGCCGGGTCGCCCCCCTGGGCCTTCACGAAGGCGGCGAATTTCTCCAGCGCCGCGCCGCTATCCACCGCATGCTCCAGCATGGCCCGGGCCGCGTCGTCATCGGCGGCAACGCCGCTCTCCCGCAGTATCTGGGTGCCCAGCACCAGACACAGCTCCATGAGCTCGCCCCTATACTCACCCCGCAGGGTAGCCAGGGCCTCGTGGACTTCGATGGCGTTGCCCACGGTGACGCCCAGGGGCTCATCCATGTCCGTCACCACGGCCACCACCTTCTTCCCGGCCCGGCGGCCCACGCCGGTGAGGGCCTTGGCCAGGGCGAAGGCGTCCTCCTCGGTCTGCATGAACGCGCCGGAGCCGCACTTCACGTCCAGCACGATCACGTCCGCGCCCACCGCCAGCTTCTTGCACAGGATGCTGCTGACGATGAGGGGCATGGAGGCCACCGTGGCCGTCACGTCCCGGAGGGCATAGAGCTTCTTGTCCGCCGGGCACAGGTCCGCGGTCTGGCCCGCGATGGCAAAGCCCACCTCGTTGATCTGTTTGATGAAGGCCTCCTCGCTCATCTCCACGGAGAAGCCGGGAAAGCTCTCCAGCTTGTCGATGGTGCCGCCGGTGTGGCCCAGGCCCCGGCCGGACAGCTTCGCCATCTTCACGCCGCAGGCCGCCACCATGGGGCACAAGAGCAAACTGGTCTTATCCCCCACGCCGCCGGTGGAGTGTTTGTCCGCCTTCACGCCGCTGATGCCGGAGAGGTCTATCTTGTCTCCGGAGTCCAGCATGGCCATGGTGAGCTCAAAGGTCTCGTCCGCCGTCATGCCCTTGAAGTAGATGGCCATACACATGGCGCTCATCTGGTAATCAGGGATATCGCCCTTGGTGTAGCCCTCGATCATCCAGCGTATCTCGTCCCGGTCCAGCGCGCCGCCGTCCCGCTTTTTCATGATAAGGTCGCTCATCCGCATAGGGGCCGCCTCCTGTCATTTGTGCATATTGCGCAATTGTTTTCCAGTATTTGGCCCCATTATAGCACACATTTTCCATTTTGGCTATCAGAAATAATGGGGTTTTCCCCCCATCCAGAGCACATGCTCCCCGGGCGCGGCCTCTTTTGGCGCAGGCGGGGCCTGGGGCGGGGTCTTCTGCCCCTCCAGGGGCCTCTCAGCGGCGTATTCCGGTGCCTGGGGGAATGACCGCATCTGGGCGGGGCTCAGGCGCCTCGTGAGCCGCAGGCGGCCCTCTGATGGCTCCGGCACGCCCAGGTACCCTGCCCTCTCCCCGTAGACCGTGAGCCTTACGACCCGGCCCACGTCGGCCATGTCCGCGGTCATGACCGTTATGGGCCCCTCCCACTCTATGGTGAGAGTACCCTGCTTTTTTCCGTCGATGTAGATCGGTATGTCCATAACAAAACCCTCCGTCATAGGAAACTCTATGACGGAGGGCGGTATTTTACGACAGAGACTGGTTCAAACCGAAGCTGACGGCGATGGCGTCGTCCACCTTGGTCATGGTGGGGCCGGACAGCTTTCCCATCCGCTCCCGCAGGCGGGATTTGTCCAGGGTGCGTATCTGCTCCAGGAGTATCACGCTGTCCCGGGTGAGACCGCTGTCCGGGGCCTGTATCTCGATGTGGGTGGGCAGTCTCGCCTTCCCCACCTGGGAGGTGATGGCCGCGGCGATCACCGTGGGGCTGTGGCGGTTGCCGGTGTCGTTCTGTATGATGAGCACCGGGCGCAGGCCGCCCTGCTCCGAGCCCACGACGGGGCTTAGATCGGCATAGTAGATGTCTCCGCGTCGGACCGGATTTGTCATGTGAGCACCTTCCGTGAAAGAGTCGCCCGGTACATTCTATGTACGGACATGCTTCTATTCTCCCACGAAGACGCGATTTTTATACTTACTGCACGTAGATGCGGGGCACCCGGGGGCTCACGGCGCAGAAGAGCTCATAGTGGATCGTCCCGGCCAGGTCCGCCACATTGCCCGCGGGCATGACCTTGCCGAATATCTCCGCCACGTCGCCGCTTTTCACATCCTCGCCCGTCACGTCCAGCATGCACATGTCCATGCAGATGCGGCCCACCTGCCGGACCTTTTTGCCGCCCAGGTCCACGGTGAGCTTGTTGGAAAGGGCCCGGTGCAGGCCATCGGCATAGCCGATGGGCAGCACAGCGATAGAGCTGGGCTTTTCCACGGTGAAGGTGCGGCCGTAGCTGATGGTGTCCCCCGGCTCGTGCTTCTCCACATAGGCCACCCGGCTCTTGAGGCTCATGGCAGGGATGAGGTCAAGATCCCCCCTGTCCGGGCCGGGATAGACGCCGTACAGCGCCACGCCGGGCCGGACCATGTCCATATAGGTCTCCGGGAAGGCGATCATGGCCCCGGAGTTGGTGCAGTGGTGTATCTCAAACTTCTTCCCCGCCTGTGCCTCCACGGCCTGGAAACCCGCTTTGAACCGTTCCAGCTGGGTCCAGGTGAAGTCCCTCACCTTCTCGTCCCCGTCGGAGACGCAGAAGTGGGTGAACACCCCCTCGGGTTCCAAATTGGGCAGGGCCATGGCCGCCGCGGCCTGGTCCAGCGCCGCCTCGCCGTAGGCCCGGAAGCCTGTACGGCCCATGCCCGTCTCCAGTTTGAAGTGGACCTTCAAGATCATACCCGTGCCGGCCAGGGCGTCATTAAGAGCCTGGGCCACATCCAAACTCCCCACCGCCTGGGTGATACCGTTCTCCGCCAGCACCGGGGCGTACTGAGGCGGCGTGTAGCCCAAAATGAGGATGGGCAGCTTTATCCCCGCCCGGCGCAGCTCTATGGCCTCGTCCAGGCAGGCCACAGCCAGATACTCGCACCCCAGCCCCGCCAGCAGCCGGGACACCTGCACGGCCCCGTGGCCGTAGGCGTTGGCCTTCACGATGCCCATGTACCTGGTGCCGGGGGCGAGCTTCGCCCGCATGGCCCGGTAGTTGTGCTCAATAGCCCCCAGGTCTATCTCCGCCCATGTCCTCTTTGTCTCGTCTGTCATGTCTCTTTCTCCTTTGTATGCAAATGACTAGCTCAATTGCCAGTCCGTGATGAGCATGGTCACCACCGTCCGCCCGTCCGCGGCGATCTCCGCCGCCTGGGGGGTCATGGTATCCTTATCCAGCCACACCGTCAGCACGGAGCTCTCCCCCACGTAGAGCCGGGCGGCCAGAAAGTCCCCGTCCCGCCAGAGAAGCTCCACATAGGCGCTGGCCAGCGCGTCCAGCATCACCGGGATGGCGCTGACCGGCGTGGTCCCCTCCTTGTCGAGAGGCCCGGCGCCCAGTATGACGCCCTCGTAGGCCAGGTCCGTCTCCCCCCGCTTTGCCGACGCCTTCACCCCGGCCAGCAGCGCCGGAGAGAGGATCTCCACCTCCGTCTTCTGTCCGTCATAGGCCGCGCCCAGCACGTACTGCTCCGCCGTGTCGCCCCGGTCCGCCGTCATGGACGCCTTGAATGTGATGCTTTGAGCCGCCGTTACGGCGCTTCGCAGGCTCTCGAAGGCCTTTTCCATCCGTGCCTCCCCGCCGCCGCAGCCCGGCAGCAGCAGGAGGGTCATCATCAGTGCGGAAAGAAACCGTTTCCGCATGCAATGCTCCTTATCGTGTGATCTCCATTTCAGCCTTTGGCAGGAAGTCGATGATATCCCCCGCCCGCAGGGCGTACTGGCCCAGCTTCTCCGCGGCAAGGTCCCCGGCCCGGGCGTGGAGCCAGCAGGCCGTCACCACCGCCCGCCGGGCGGGCATCTGCCCCAGCAGCGCCCCGATGAGCCCCGCCAGCACGTCCCCCGTGCCGCCGGTGGCCATGCCGGGGTTGCCAGCGTCGATGATATAGGCCTTGCCGTCGGGGAAGGCGCATATGGTCCGGTGGCCCTTCAATACCACCGCGCACCGGTGTTCCGCCGCGTATGTAAGGGCGTCGGTGAGCCGGTCCTCCACCGGGCGGCCCAATAACCGGGCAAACTCCCCCTCATGGGGCGTCAGCACCACCGGCCCCGCCGCCTGGCTCAAGAGCTCAGGCTCATTCGCGATGGCCCAGAGGGCGTCCGCGTCAGCCACAACGGGGCCGCCCGCGGCTTTCAGCGCCGCCGCCGTCACCGCGGCCGTGTCCCCGTCCCGGCCCAGGCCGGGGCCGATCACGCACACGTCGCAGGCGGAGAGCCTTTCTTCCAAAGCGGGGATGGCCTGGCGGGAGAACCTGCCCGCCTCATTGCCCGCCAGGGGCAGGACCATGGCCTCGTCCAGCTTGCCCGCCTCTATCTCATATATATCCGCCGGGATGGCCAGATAGACCAGTCCCGCCCCGCCCCGGACCGCGGCCCGGGCGCAGAGGCACGCCGCCCCCGTATAGCCCACGCTGCCCGCGGCGACGAAGAGCTTTCCGTAGTCGCCCTTGTGGCTCAGAGGGGACCGCCTGGGCAGGGCCAGGTCCTCCCCGTGGATGGCGTAGATCCCGCAGCCCGCCTTGTCCAATATATCGGCGGGGATGCCGATATCGCATACACGCAGTTCGCCGCGACAGACGCACCCCGGCTCCGCGAAGTGGCCGGGCTTGGCCATAGAGAAGGTCACGGTACAGGCGGCCTTCACCGCCTCGCCCAGCACCGCGCCGGTGTCCGCCGACACGCCGCTGGGGATGTCCGCCGATACGATGGGCCGGCCCGCGCCGTTCATGGCCCGCACCGACGCCAGCGCCGCCCCCTCCAGGGGCCGCTTGAGGCCGATGCCGAACAGAGCGTCTACGATCACCCCGGCATTTTTCAGTTCCTGCGCCAGTTCCTCGTCTCCCGGGTCGAAGTCCTCCAATGTGCCCCCGGCGGACTGGAGCTCCCGCTCCATGCTCCGGGCGTCCTCCGTCATCTTCTCCCGGCTGCCCACCAGAAGGCACCGCACAGAAAAGCCCATATCTATCAATATGCGGGCGGCCGCGACGCCGTCGCCGCCGTTGTTGCCGGGGCCGCAGAATATCACGGCAGTCTTCTGCTTTCCCGCAAGCTCCGCCGCGGCCCGGGCCACATAGCCTGCCGCCGTCTCCATCAGCTTCAAAGAGGGGATGCCCCGGCCATGGATGGCCTCCTCATCGGCGGCCTTCATGTGCCTTGCGTCGGACAGTTCCATGCCGTCACCTCCTCAAAATCTCTTATTGGCTATTATAATATCCCATTTTTCATCCGTCAATTTAAACCGCTTCAAGTCGATGTAATTTATTTTTAATACTTCTGTAACATTTTTTACCCGTGGGATATGCTATAATACCGTCAGCGGAAAACACCGCGATATTCGGTCATTATAAGGAGGGATATGAGCATGGAGGAATCCACCCGCAAGTTCAAGGTCGTCGACCACAGCGCCGAGATTCGGGAGATCATGTCCAGCGTGTACAGTTCTCTGCTGGTGAAGGGCTACAACCCCATCAACCAGATCGTTGGCTACATCCTCTCCGAGGACCCCACCTACATCACCAACTACAACAACGCCCGCACACTCATCTGCCGGCTGGACCGGGACGACCTGCTGCAGGAGCTCGTGTCCGCCTATCTTCAGAAATAAAACCATATTCAAGAGCGGCGCTGCCGGATGGCAGCGCCGCTTTACTTATTGATTCTCTTTTACGAATTTCTCCAGCCGGTCCATGCCCTCTTTGAGCTCGGCGTCGGAGTAGCAGTAGCTCATACGCATGTAGCCCTCCGTGCCGAAAAAGACGCCGGGGATAAAGCCCACGCCCGCCTCCTTGAGAAGCTTTTTGCAGAAGCTGATGGAGTCCATGCCATACTGGCTGATGGGCAGGAACAGATAGAACGCTCCCTCCGGCTCCCCCAGCTCCCAGCCCATGGCTCTGAGCCGGCCGTACACATAGTCCCGGCGGCGCTTGAAAAGCGCCCGCACCGGCTCCACGTCGCTTGAAAGCGCCACGGCGCAGGCCCGCTGCAGAAAGCTGGGCGCGGAGGTGACGCAGTACTGGTGGAACACCTGCAGCCGCTCCCGGACGGGGGCGTCCGCCAGCAGGTACCCCAGCCGCCAGCCGGTCATGGCGTAGGGCTTGGAGAAGCTCTGCACCACGATGATCCGGTCCCGCATGTCCTGGTACTCGGAGAAACTGTGGTACTCCCAGGAGTAGACAAGCTCCCGGTACACGTCATCGCATATCACGAATATGGGTCTATCCTTCAGGACCTCATGGACCGCGTCCAGGGTCTTTTTTGTATAGATGCACCCGGTGGGGTTGTTGGGCGAGGTGAGGATGATGGCCTTGGTCCTGTCATTGATGGCCGCGGCCAGCTCGGCAGGGTCGATCTGGAAATCGTGCGTTTCCGTGGGCAGGGCCACAGGCACGCCCCGGCAGAGCCGGGTGATGGACTCATAGAGGCCGAAGGCGGGCGTGGGGATGATGACCTCGTCCCCGGGGTTCAGCACCGTGGACAGGCTCACGAACAGGGCCTCCGTGGCCCCGTCGGTGAGGATGACCTCGTCGGGGCTGTAGGAAAGGCCATGGGCCCGCTTTTCATAGTCGGAGATGGCCTTCAAGGTCTCGGGATAGCCGTTGCCGGGAGGATAGTGGGTGTCGTTATCGTCCAGGGCGGCCTTCACCGCCTCCTTCATCTCCTCCGGGGTGTTCAGGTCCGGCTCACCCAATGTGAAGCCGATGGCGCCGGGGGTGGCCCGGACGAGATAGGTGAATTCCCGAATGCCGGAAAGCTGCTCCTTTTGGGCGGCGGTGTTGATGGTCAGTTCCATTTTTCTCTCCTCTGTGAATGCTCTCAGTCTCCCGCCCCGGCGGGGGTCAGGGTCATATAGGCGTCGGCGCTGCCGTTGCAGAAAAGCCCGCCGGCGGCACTCAGCACATCGTCATAGCCGGTCCAGGCGTCCTCCCGGATGGCCTGGATGTCGCTGTGGTAGCCCAATATCAGATAGGGGCACTCGTCGTAGACGATCTGCTGCAGCTGTCCGGCCAGGTCCCGGACGTCGTTCCGGTCCAGGGCCACCTGCAGGCGGCCGAAGGTGCTCATGTAATTATCGCTGCTCCAGCCGGTGAGGCTGGAATCGGAGCCGTAAAACTGCTGGGCGGCCATCACGGCGTTGGGGCTGCCCCGCCAGGAGATCATGCACATGTCCCAGTCGTCCTGGGGCCCGCACTTATCCTGTACCGGCCCGTCGGTCACTGGCCGGGAGACCTGCACGCCCTGGGCCGTCAGGGCCTCGGTGAGAATAGTGGCCGCTGAGGAGGACCAGTCGTCCTGGGAGCTGGTCACCAGGGTGAGGACCAGGTCGTTGCGGGTGCCGATGTGCTCCACATGGCCGTCCATGTTCAGGTCCGCGTAGCCCATGGAGTTGAGGATGGCGGCGGCCGCGTCGGGGTTATAGCCCCGCAGCCCGGCCACCTCATAGTGGTAATCCACGCCGGGCCCGGCCCAGGAGCTGCCCGCCATGGCCGCGTCGCCCGCGGACATGGACACGATGCGGGCACGGTCCGTGCAGTACTCAACCATCTGGCGCATACCGGCCTCCGTAAAGACGCCCTCCCGTGTATTGAAGGCAATGGCCCATATCTGGGACCCGGGGAGATAGGCCTGCATCTGCCGCACGCCGGGCACGCCCTGCAGCGTGGTGATCTGCACGTCGGTAAGGCCGATGGCGGCGTCCACCTCCGGCTCGGCGGCGGATACGGCCCGCCCCACACCGGTGGCGGTGGCGTAATAGATGAAGCGCAGCTGCCCGATCTTGGGCGAGCCGCCGAAGTAGTTGGACCGGGCCTTGAATATCCAGCTGATCTCCTGGGGGCCGGTGTCCTCCAGCTGCCGGACGAAGGGGCCGGAGCCTATCATCTGCTCGTTGTCAAAATCCGCCAAAGAGCCGCTCACCGCGCTCCATATGTGTTTGGGCAGGATGGGCACGCCCAGGTACTGCATGTCCCCCTTCACATAGGAGGTGGTCACCACCACCGTGCTGCTGTCGGGGCAGCGGACCGAGGTGATGCCGTCGAAGCAGTGGGTATAGGCGGTGTCGCCCTGCATCAGCGCCTCGTAGGTATAGCGCACGTCCTCGCTGGTCAGGGGCGTGCCGTCGGAGAAGGTCACGTCCTTGCGCAGCCGCAGCGTCCAGGTCAGCTGGTCGCTGGACATGCTCCAGTCCTCCACCAGGCAGTTCACCGGTTCCCCCGCCGCGTTCAGCCGCCACAGTGGGTCGTAGACCAGCAGGAAGAATTCCTCCGCCATGCGGCCCCGGGCCGCAAAGGGATTGAGGCTGTCCGGCTGCTCTGTGATGCCCAGGCGGAACTCGGCGCCCCCGTTGAACTCCGCGGGGCCAGCCTCCTTCTCTCCGCAGCCTCCCGCGAGCAGGAGCCCCAGGGCCAGTATGACAGCGGCCAAACGCCGCCATTTATTTTTCGTGCACACGGTCACGGGGCACCGCCTTTCCAAAGTTCGTCTGCAAAAGGGCCGTGGAAAAGCCCACGGCCCTCTTGCTCGTTATTACGCTTGCGGCGCTTATTATCTGCGGCCGCGGTTTTTCTTGGTGAGAAGGATGATCACGATGGCCAGCGCCGCCACCAGGAGCACCAGGATCACGACGTAGAGTACGATGGGCGTCTCGTCGCCGGTCACAGGGGCGGTGGGCCCCAGGTTCTGAGGGGCCGCGGTGGAGCCGGGCACAGGCGTGGCGGTGGGCTGAGCCTGTGTGGTGGGGGCGGTGGCCTCCAGGGTCACGCTCACCTCCACGGGGTCGCCGCTGGTGAAGCTCACCCGGAAGGTATAGCCGCCGTTGCCCCAGGACTGCCAGCGGCTGCCGCCGTTGACCATGGCGGGCAGCAGGGTGATGGTGCTGCCGTTCAGGCGATAGTCGGTGTTGTTGGTGCCGTTGACCCAGTTGTCCGCGCCGAAGCGGATCTGCAGGCCGGAGGGCGTGCGCCCGTCGAAAGTCAGGGGCAGCTCATAGGCCCGGTTCCAGGTCTCCTTACGGTTCTGCTCGGGCGTGGCCACGGGGTCGGCGGGGGTGACGTGCAGCTTCACGCTGATGGGCGCGTAGCTGAAGCCATTGGCGTCGGCGAAGGTGAAGTTCACGTTATAGGTGGTGTTGGCAGCCAGGCTGTCCAGGTAGGTCTTGACGAAGGTCACGGTCTGGCCGTTGTCGCCGAAGTTGGACACGGTGAACTGGGAGCCGGCCGTCAGGGTCGCGCCGGAGCCGCCCTCAGGCGCCACGTTGATGGTGGCCACCTTGGCGTTGGCGAAGGAAATGGCCAGGCTGTCGGTGCCGCCCTGCTTCCAGGTGCGCATATCGGTGCCGTTCTGGATACCGGCGTCCTGGGCGTCCGCCTCGTTGACGTGCAGCATCAGCAGGACGGGCTCATAGGTCACGCCGTCGGCAGAAGCCTTGAACCGGAACTCCATGAAGTAGGTGTTGCCCACGGTCAGGCTGTCAAGGTACTCCTTTGTCAGGGTCACGGTGCTGCCGGTGGTGTTATAGTCGGTCACGGTATAGCTGGAGGGATCCAGGGTCTGGGTCATGGCGTCCACCGGGCCCATGGCCACGGTATCCACCTTGGCGTTGGCAAAGGAGATGGCCAGCGTGTCGGTGCCGCCGTGCTTCCAGGTGCGCATGTCGCTGCCGTTCTGCAGACCGGGGTCCTGAGCGGTGGCGGCGGCGCTGTCCCCGTCGTTTTCATAGACTGCGACAGCTGCGGCGTCGGCGGTCAGCTCAAAGACTGCGCCGGCGTCATAGGGAGCGCCGTTGATGCTCCAGGAGACAAAGTGCTTTCCCTCAGGAGCGGTGAAGGGGCTCTCGTCCAGGGTCAGCTGGGTGCCGGTGGCGGTATAGGCTTCGCCGGTGCCCTCCCCCGGCTCATAGGTCAGGGTGTAGGAGACGGTCTCGGCGGGAGCCTGCTCCCAGGCGGCGTAGACAGTGGTGTCGGCAGTGATGGTCACGGTCTCGTGGGGCTGATAGACCGAACCGTTGACGTTCCAGCCGGTGAAGTTATAGCCGGTATAGGTGTAGCCGTTCTCGGGCAGCTCGAAGGCGTTGCCCTCGGTGACCTGGGTGGCCTCCATGGAGCCGCCGTCGGCGCCGTTGGCGTCGAACCAGACGTTGTATACGACAGGAGCCGTGCTCACAGCCGCCCACTGGGCGTACACCGTGGTGTCGGCGCTGATGCTGGCAGCCTCATAGGGCTGATAGATGGAGCCGTTCACATCCCAGCCGGTGAACTCATAGCCCTCCCGGGCGTAGGCGTTCTCGGGCAGTTCAAAGGCGTTGCCGGCGGTGACCTGGGTATCCTCCATGGAGCCGCTCTCGGCGCCGTTGGCGTTGAAGGTCACGTCGTACACCTCGGCCTCAATGACAGGGTCCCAGGCGGCGTAGATGGTGGCGTCGCCGCTGAGATAGATGCTGTCGCCGGGCTGATAGATGGTGCCGTAGTAGTTCCAGCCGGCGAAGGTATAGCCGTAATGGGTGTAGCCGTTCTCGGGCAGGACAAGAGGATTGCTCTCGGACACCTGGGTGTCGTAGACCACGCCCTCCTCGGCGCCGTTGCGGTCATACCACACGTTGAAGACATTGTCGGCTGCGGGCTGCTCCGCCGCGGGCTGGTCCTGGGCAGGCTCCTCCACCACAGGGCCGGGCTCCACCATGGCGAGGCCCTCAGGGACCGCTATGGGCTCGGCCTGGAGATTGCCCTCCCAGTCCAGGGTGACCTTGGTGATGGGCCAGGCGCTGTCGACGCCCACGTTCACAACCTGGGTCACGCCCACGTTGGCGGTGACCATGGTCTGCACGCCGTCGCCGGAGTCGGTGGTCAGGAACAAGTCGATGCCTGCGTCCTTCACGGCCTGGCCGGCCTCGGCCTTGCCCACGGCGACGATCTTGCCCTCAGCGCCCTCCAGCAGCATGCCGATGGTGCCGGCGTCCAGCTCATTGTTGACGCCGATGAGGGTGATCTTCTCCCCATTGGCCTCCAGAGTCATGGGGTCGCCCAGATACAAGCTCTTCGTCTCATGCTCGCCGGACTCGGGGAGAATGGCGCCCATTTCCACGGGGTGAGACTCGGTGAAGACGATATCCAGGTTACTATTGGTGCCCTCGCCGGACACATCCAGGATATAGCCGTTGGAATACTCGTTCTTCAGAGCGGTGATCTGCTCGTCGGTGAGCACGTCGCCGTCCACAGCCAGGATGGTGAGGGCATCTTCCGCCGCCTGTGCGTTCGCTCCGATACTCACGAACATGCACAGCAGGATGCCCAGCACTACGAGCGTTGTCCAAGTTTTTCTCATAAGGCAGTACCTCCAGAATCCAAGCATTACGGGTCGTGTAATCTTTTTGTTATTAATTGTTATTTCCATCTGGATTCGGTTACAATTTTATCATCAATTCTGCCCGTTGTCAACGAGAGTTTCTGATTATTTTCTAAAATTATAGAATTTTTTACCTATTTGTCACGTTTGCCGTCACGTATCCAGTCCCGACAGGGTGTTGACCCAGTATCTCTTGTGCACCAGCACCCCGCCGATGACGCATTTGATGAGTACGGTGGACACGCTCAGGGCGTACACCGCCAGGATGCCCAGGCTCGTGCAGTGGGCCAGGAACCACGCCACTGGCACGTTCACCACCCAGGCAAAGCAGCTGTCGAAGAGGAACGTGACCAGGGTCTTGCCGCCGGAGCGCATGGTGAAGTAGCTGCCGTTGGCGAAGCAGTCGAAGGGCAGCATCACCGCCATGATGCGGATGAGGGACGCCGCCAGAGAGCGCACCTCCTCCGTGGTGTTGTAAAACCGCGGGAACAGTCCGGACACCGCCGCCATGAGAAGGGCGATGGATGTGGACACCATGATGCCCAGGGTCAGGAGCTTCCTGTCCGTATCCACCGCCTGCTCCGTCAGGCCCGCACCAAGCTCCTGGCCCACGATGATGCCGATGGTGGTTCCCACGCTGAAGGCCACGGCGGTGAACACGTCGAAGAGGACCAACGCGATGTTCATGGCCGCCATGACGGTGATGCCCCGGGTGGAGTAGATCTGCGTCAATGTGGCCGTGCCCAGGCACCAGAGGGCCTCGTTGGCCATCAGGGGCGTGCTGCGGCGGAACATGTCCTTCAAAAGGGCCCGGGGCATGGGCGCCCCCTCCATCATATGGCGGGTGAACAGCACCTGGTCACTATGCCGGTGGCTCCAGAGCACGCACACCCCCAGCTCCACGAACCGGGAGATCACGGTCGCCAGCGCCGCGCCCTCCACGCCCATGACCGGGGCGCCCAGATGGCCGAATATCAGCACCCAGTTGAGCAGCAGGTTCACCCCCACCGCCGACCAGGAGGCCACCATAGGCACCACGGCGTGGCCCGCCTCCCGCAGAGTGGTGGCGTAGACCATGGCGACGGTGTATGGCACCATCCCCCACAGCATGACCTTAAGATATCCCTGGGCATAGGCGGCCACTTCGGCGCTCTCCTCGGGACCGCCTGTGATGTAAAGGCCGATGAGGGGCCGGCCGGCAAGGCCCAGCACCGCCAAGCACACAAAGCACATGACAAGGGACGTGGCCATCTTATAGCGGAAGGCGGCCTTGAAGCTCTTCTCCCGCCCCGCGCCCCAGTACTGTGCGCAGAAGATGCCGGGACCGGAGACGGTGCCGAATATGACAAGATAGAAAATAAAGAAAAGCTGCCCAACCACCGCCACGCCGCTCATGGAGGCGGTGCCGGTCTGGCCAACCATGATGTTGTCCAGCAGGGACACGAAATTCGTCACCGTGTTCTGGAGCATGATGGGCAGCGCCACCGTCAGCGCCCGGCGGTAGAACCGCCGGTCCCCTATGAACTTGTGAACTGTTCCGGGCATGGGACATCCTCCTTTTCAGACAGAGGGCTATTATATCCGAGGGCAGAGCCGTTGTCAATTTACCCGGTCTGTGGTAGAATGGTATTGTCTTTAATGTATGTTCCCGCTCCGGCGGCGCACACTATCCTCTATCACTACGTAAAGCGAGGCAGACCATGCACACCATCCTCTCTCTCCTTCTGGCCCTGATCCTGGCCTTCAACGCCTCAGGGGGACTTGCGGACCTGCGGGACGTCATCGACCGGCGGCAGGACCGGCTGGAGGCGGCGGGAGACGCCCTCGCGCCCCGGGACGCCGCCCCGGTCATGGCCGGGGCCGTCCCCGGCCAGGCGGTAGACTGGGACGACATGGTCTACGAGCATGTGGACCCCGACCCCTTCTATGAGGGCACCGCCGCCCTGGCGGAGGAGCAGGACGCGCAAGCCGTTCTGGCAAGCTATGACGAACTTTACGCCCGGCTGGCCCACGCCGCCGCCCAGGCGGAGATCGCCTATATCCGCTGCAGCGGCAACGTCACCGACAGCTACTGGTCGGACGAGTCCGTATACAGCGAGACGGTGTATGGCCGGATGTGCGACGCCTTTCTCACCGCCTGCCACGGGGTCATGGCAGGTCCCTGCGCCGATGTCCTCCGGGAGCATGTGGGGCCGGAGCTGGCGGCGTATTTTGCCAGCTACGCGCCCATGACAGACCGGGAGGCGGAGCTGGCCGCCCGGGAGGCGGAGCTCATCGACCGGTATTATGAGCTCATGGCCGGGGCCGGCGATGTGACCTACTCTTATCAGGGCCAGGACTGGACGGAGGACATGATCGACGGCTTTCAGGGCGCGGATCTGGCGCACCGGGACTATGACGCCTATCTGGAGGTATACTTCGGCCTGCAGAAGGCCCTCTGCGATCAGGTGGGGCCTATCTTCCTGGAACTGGTGGACCTGCGGGCGGAGCAGGCGGCGCTGGCGGGATATGAAAGCTTCACAGACATGGCCTATGAGACCATCTATTTCCGGGACTACAGTCCTGACCAGGCTCAGGCGCTTTGCGACGCGGTGAAGCCCCTGGCCAGAGAGTATTACGACAGTCTCTATTACTACTCCCTCCCCGACGGCGGAGAGGCCTCCTTCCCCGACGGCGAAAGCCTGCTGGACGCCCTGGGCCGGTGCGTACGGACCCTGGACCCGGCGCTGGAGGCGCCCTTCGCCTATATGACGGAGCACGGTCTGGCGGATATCGGCATGGGGGCCGACCGGCTGGACAGCAACTATACCACCTATCTTTCGGAATATGGCATGCCCTTCGTCTTCTTCTCCCTGCGGGGGGACTTCTACGACCTGGCCAGCCTCACCCATGAGTTTGGCCACTTCGCCGATATGCTCTCCTTCCCGCCCCCCGACCTGTTCAGCACGGGGAACACGGACCTGATGGAGATACCCTCCACGGCGCTGGAGGCCCTGGGCACCTTCTGCTACGACGACGTTTACGGCGACGGCGGGCCCAGCGCCCGGACGGCGGTGCTGTGCGACCTCTTCGGGGCCGTGGTGGACGGGTGCATCTACGACGAGTTCCAGCGGGAGATCTACGCCCGGCCGGATATGACGCTGGACGAGATCAGCGCTCTTTTCGCGGACATCAGCGCCCAGTACGGCGTATACGAGCCGACTGGGGTGGACTATTTCTGGATATATATCCCCCACAACTTCTCGGACCCGCTCTACTATATCAGCTACGCCGCCTCCGCCCTGGCGGTCATCCAGATATGGGATGCCGCCCAAGATGACCTCACCGCGGGCGTAGAGCTGCTGGCGGACATCATGGCCGCCGACAAGTATAACGGCGGGTACGTGGAGATATTGGAGCAGTGCGCTCTCACGCCCTTTACAGCGCCCGGGGCCGTGGAGGAGATATGCGCCCCCTTTTTGGAGGAGCTTGCGCGCCTCGCCGCCCAGTCATGACAGCAAAAAACCGCCGGAGGCATGAGCCCCCGGCGGTATCTATTTTTCAGTCGGCGTCTTTCAAGACGTCTATGTTCTGCACCAGGTACACGGCCCCGGACACCACCGTCAGCGCCGCGCACAGCCACATCATGACGCCGGCCGCCGTATTCAGCACCGGTGCGTCCAGCGCCCGCAGGACGAGGATCGCCACCAGGGACAGGTCCTGCACCACGGTCTTCAGCTTGCCCCAGATGTTGGCGGCCACCACCCGCCCCTGCTCCGCGGCGGACAGGCGTATGCCGGAGACGAGAAACTCCCGGAACAGGATGATCACCAGCACCACCGTGGGGATGAGCCCCTCGGGGATGAGCATGACCATGACGGAGTAATTGAGTATTTTGTCAGCCAGGGGGTCCATGAACTTGCCGAAGTTGGTGATGAGGTGGCGGCTTCTGGCGATGCGCCCGTCGGCCAGGTCGGTGAGGGACGCCGCCACGAACATCACCGCCGCGAGCCACGCCCATACCGGGCCGGGCAGCAACAGGAACACCACCATCAGCACGGTCATGGCGATGCGGGCCAGGGTCAGCTTGTTGGGCAGATTCATGAGATGCGCCGCTCCTTCGTTCATCGTGTCATTCCGGGCCACATTGTAGTAAATGCAGCCCGGATTGTCAACCCCGGCGGCTATTTCTGCCTTTACAACGGGGCGAAAAATAGTATAATAATGGTATGAACGAGCCGTATGTGGGCCGCTTCGCGCCCAGCCCCTCCGGGTATATGCACATGGGGAACCTGCTGGCCATGCTTCTGGCGTGGCTGGACGTGCGCGCCCATGGAGGGCGCATCCTGCTGCGCATGGAGGACCTGGACCCGGTGCGGACGAGCCCCGACTACGCCCGGGCCATCGCCGACGACCTTGCCTGGCTGGGCCTGGACTGGGACGAGGGCTGGCCGGAGCCCAGTTACCAGCAGAGCAGCAGAACAGCCCTCTATGAAGAGGCATTCCATACGCTGGAAGAACAAGGTCTCGTCTATCCCTGCTGGTGCAGCCGGGCCCAGCGGCTGGCCGCCGCCAACGCCCCCCATCCCGGCGAGGCGGTCCACGACCCCCGCTGCCAATGCGCCCGGCTCACAGATACGGAGCGGGCCGCCCGGTTCCTGTCCGGCCGTCCCCCCGCCTGGAAGGTGCGCACGCCGGACGAGGTCGTGACCGTACAGGACGGCCACTACGGGACCTGCACCGAGAACCTGGCCCGGGAGGGCGGGGACTTCATCCTCCGCCGGGCGGACGGGATATACGCCTATCAGCTTGCCGTGAGCGTGGACGATATGCGCATGGGCGTTACCCATGTGGTCCGGGGCCGGGACCTTCTCTCCTCCGCCCCCCGGCAGGCATGGCTCATCCGCACATTGGGCGGCACGCCGCCCAACTACTGCCACTGCCCCCTGCTCATCGACGCCGGCGGCAAGCTCTCCAAACGGGTTGGCAGCCTCAGCACTCAGGGCCTGCGGGAAACATACACTCCCCAGGCGCTGGTTGGGAGGCTGGCGTATCTCGCCGGGCTCATCCCCGCCCCGGAGGACGTCACCCCCCGGGAGCTCATCCCCCTGTTCGACTGGAACAAAGTCCCCCGCGAGGACATCATGATATAAAAAGGAGACAACGCCCTATGGAAAAGTCCCCCCTGTCCCAGCGGCTTGCAAACGGCGCGCTGGATGACCAGCTCGTAAAGCTATATGGCCCCGCCCGGCTCCCCCGGGAGAAGGACCGCTACGCCTATGTGCTGGACAAATTCGCCAACACCTTCGGCCACGATGCGGAGGCCTTCTTCACCGCCCCCGGCCGCACGGAGCTGGGCGGCAACCACACCGACCACCAGCACGGCCGTGTCCTGGCCGCCGGGGTGGATATGGACATCCTGGCCGCCGTGTCGCCCAATGAAAGCGGCAAGGTCCGGGTCCTTTCCGAGGGCTATCCCATGGTGGAGACAGACCTCTCCCAGCTGGAGCCCAAGGCCAATGAGCGCAACACCACCGCGGCCCTTATCCGGGGCGTGGCCGCCCGGTTCGCCCAGATGGGCTGCGATCTGGCCGGAAAGGGCTTCGAGGCCTACATGGTCTCGGATGTGCCCGGCGGCAGCGGCCTCAGTTCCTCCGCCGCCTTCGAGGTACTGGCAGGCAACATCTTCAACGACCTCTATTTTGAGAACAAGTGCACCCCTGTGGAGCTGGCCCAGATCGGCCAGTACGCGGAGAACTTCTTCTTCGGCAAGCCCTGCGGCCTCATGGACCAGACCGCCTCCTCCGTGGGCGGCGTGGTGGCCATCGACTTTAAAGACCCCGCCCACCCTGTCGTAGAGCAGATAAACCTGGACCTGCACGGCGCGGGCTATGCTCTGTGCATCCTGGACTCCGGCGCCGGCCACGGGGACCTGACGGCGGAGTACGCTGCCATCACCGACGAATTAAAGGCCGTGAGCCGCCACTTCGGCCGGGAGGTGCTGCGGGACGTGGCCGAGGCGGACTTCTCCGCCGCCATCCCTGCCCTGCGCAGGGAGGCCGGGGACCGGGCCGTGCTGCGGGCCATGCACTACTTCGACGAAAACGACCGGGCCAAGGCCCAGGCGGACGCCCTGAAGGCGGGGGATTTTGACGCATTTCTGTCTCTTGTCTCCGCCTCCGGCCGGTCCTCGGCGCTGTACCTGCAAAACGTGGTGCCCACCGGCCAGACCGCGGACCAGGCCCTGATGCTCACCATCGCTCTCGCTTCCCACATCCTGAACGGCCGGGGCGCGGTCCGGGTCCACGGCGGCGGCTTCGGCGGCACGGCCCAGGCCTTCGTGCCCCTGGACATGGTAGACGGGTTCAAAGCCCGGGTGGAGGCGGTGCTGGGCCAGGGCGCCTGCCACATCCTGAACGTGCGCCCCGTGGGCGGAGCCAAAATCGCATAAGGAGAGAGAAAGATGATAGACGTCTATATCGCGGAGCTGGTGCGCTACGCCATGGAAAAGGCCCTCATCGCGCCGCCGGACATGACCTGGGCGGCCAACCGGCTGCTGGACGCCCTGGGCCTGGACCGTTGGTCCGCCCCGGAGCCAGGCGAGCACCGGCCCCTGGAGGACATATTGAAGGACATCCTGGACTGGGCGGTGGCAAATGGCCGCATCCAGGACGGCACCGCCACCCGGGACCTCTTTGACACCGAGCTCATGGGCCGGCTCACCCCCCGCCCCAGCGAGGTGAACGCTGCCTTCCAGGCCCGGTATGCCCGCAGCCCCGAAGCCGCCACGGACTGGTACTACGACTTCTCCCAGAACACGGACTACATCCGCCGCTACCGCATCGCCAAGGACGTGAAGTGGGTCGCGCCCACCCAGTACGGCGACATCGACATCACCATAAACCTCTCCAAGCCGGAGAAGGACCCCCGGGCCATCGCCGCGGCGAAGAACGCGCCCCAGAACGCCTATCCCGCCTGCCAGCTCTGCGCCTCCAACGAGGGCTATGCGGGCCGCTTGGACCATCCCGCCCGGCAGAACCACCGGATGATACCGCTTACGCTGGACGGGCAGGACTGGTTTTTCCAGTACTCCCCCTATGTCTACTACAACGAGCACTGCATCGTCCTGAACGCCCGGCACATCCCCATGAAGATAGACCGCTCCACCTTCCGCAAACAGATGGACTTTCTGCGGCTGTTCCCCCACTACTTCCTGGGCAGCAACGCGGACCTGCCCATCGTGGGCGGGTCCATTCTGAGCCACGACCACTTCCAGGGCGGGCGGTACACCTTTGCCATGGCGAAGGCCCCGGTGGAGACCCCCGTCTCCTTCCCCGGGTATGAGGATGTGGAGGCGGGGCTGGTGAAGTGGCCTATGAGCGTGATACGTGTTCGTGCGGCCGACCCGGACCGGCTCATCGACCTGGCGGACAAGATACTGCACGCTTGGCGGGGCTACAGCGATCCGGCGGCGAAGGTGCTGGCCGAGACCAACGGCGAACCCCACAACACCATCACCCCCATCGCCCGGATGCGGGAGGGGCAGTTCGAGCTGGACCTGGTCCTTCGGAACAACCGCACTACGGAGGAATATCCTCTCGGCATCTTCCACCCCCACCAGGAGCTGCACCACATCAAGAAGGAGAACATCGGCCTCATTGAGGTGATGGGTCTGGCCGTCCTCCCCGCCCGGCTCAAGACGGAACTTGCCGCCCTCGCGGACGCGCTGGTTGCTGGCCGCGACATCCGGGGCGACGAGGTGCTTTCCAAGCACGCCGACTGGGCGGAGGGGTTACTTAAAAAGTACACCTTCACTGCAGACAACGCCGTTGGTATCCTCCAGGACGAGGTGGGCAAGGTCTTCGCCCAGGTCCTGGAGCACGCCGGGGTCTACAAGCGCACCCCGGAGGGCCAGGCGGCCTTCCTGCGCTTCGTGGAGAGCGTGAAATAAAAGCATACGGTAAGAGGGCTCCCCGGTTGGGGAGCCCTCCTTTTTGCTTTTATCCCACTTTTTCCACGCTCTCCGCCAGGGCCAGGACCGCGTCCCGCTCCACGGCAGGGCTATAGCGCATATCGACGATGCTCATGACAAACAGCAGGTCCGCGTCCTCGTCATACCAGTACACGGCGCCGTTGTCCGAGCATATCACCATCGCCGCAGGATGTCCCTGCACGGTCTCGTCGGTGACCTCCCCGTCCGGGTATCTCTCC
This sequence comes from uncultured Oscillospiraceae bacterium, assembly GCA_947625045.1. Lineage (GTDB taxonomy): Bacteria > Bacillota > Clostridia > Oscillospirales > Oscillospiraceae > CAJOIG01. Next base: position 5,328 of record CANQMW010000008.1, on the reverse strand, counting down.
GCCAGGAACTGGCGGATGGTCGAAATATACGCCGCCGGCTCTGTTGGCGAGTCCGTGATGCGGTAGTAGCTGAGCGTATCTGCCTCGACCTCGGTGGGGGAATAACCGGCGCTGCAGGACAGAGCCTCGCCCTCCAGGCCGATCCAATCCGGATCCAAAGGTTCCTGCGTGCCCCAGAGCCCATCGGCAAAGGTCTCAGGCAGCGCACTGGGAGCGTACTTGCCGAGCTGGTCGAGAATGTCGGCGCTCTGCGCCTTCTTCTCCGCTGCCGCCGCGGTACTGGCCTCATAGCGGGCGTTCTCCCGTTCCTTCAACATCGGCAGCATATCGGCTGTCTCCGGGTGGGGCGTACCGTCGAAGCGCGCCGCCAGAACGGCAAAGTCAATGCTGTCCGCGATGAGTTCCAGGTCCTCCTTCGTGATAGTGGGCGGCAGCATCGACTGCTGCATCTCGACCCAGCCGTTATAGAATTCCTGCCACGCGGCCTCCTGTTCCTCCTCGGTCATATCCGGGTCATTCCGCAAACAGTCCTCCAGATAGAGCCGCTTTTCTTCTTCGCTCAGATGGGGGTCCGCGGCCGGGTCGTAGCTGGGAGCGCTGCCCGCGTAGGCGCTCACAGAGATATAGGCCCCCTCGCTCTCCGTCATGAGCTCCGCGCCGTTGGGCGCGAGATACAGGTCCGCGCTCTTGCCGCTTTTGGTGGTATACTGCCACGCCTCGCCGTCCTCGGTCAGTTCCGCCGAACCGGAGATGATGGCAAAGGAGCCCTTGGCGTTCACAAACATGCTCATGTCCACCCGGCGATCCCCGGACAGAAGCTCCCGAAACTCCGCCTTGAAGCTGCCGTCGTCGTAGACATACCCGCTCACGTCGCGGTCCTCGGTGATGAGGTCGATAGAATCATCGAAAAATGGTTCCGTGCCCAGTGCCTCGTACAGGTCCTTGGAACAGTAATAGACCGCTATGTCCTGGTGCAGGGTCAGGCCGTATTTCTCCACAATGGCGTCCAGGGCGTCTGCCTGGTCCTGGAAGCATGCGCTGTACAGCCTCGCGTAGTTGTCCGGCGTCTCGTGCCAGGAGTCGTCCACGCCCCGCTCCTGCCATGGGTTATGCTCCATGGCCTTTTCCCACCAGTCGTTCTCATACGCCTCCCACTCGGTATAGGCCTTGTACTCCGGCGTGCCCTGATAGCCGGTCAGGGAGATCCGGGCCATGGTCCGGTCCTGTGCCTGTTCTTGCGTGTCATACTCGGCCGGCTGGCCGATGACGTATTTGTCGATGAACAGCTCGTAGGCCGCATAGGCCGTCACGCCCAGGGCAGCGATGAGCGCCGCCGCGATGAGGCCCACCCGGACCGTCCGGCCCAGCTTATGGGGCCGCTTCGTCCGGCCCAGGTCCTCGCGGACCATAGCCAGCACCCGCTCCGCATCCACAGGATTTTTATCCAGCGGCAAATCATCGGGACATGTCCCGTTAAACAGTTCATACCAGTCCATTCTTATTCTCCTTTCGTCAATGTCATTCTGATGGCGTCCCGGCCCCGCTTCAGCCGCTGGCGCACGGCTTCCGCCTTCATGCCCAGCCTTTGACCGATGTCCGGGGCCGCCTGGCCCAGCCAATACCGGCGCAGGAATATCTCCCGGTCCGGCTCCCCCAGGGCGTCCACCGCCGCGAGAAGCATCTGTCTATCCTCCCGTGCCAGCATATCCCCCTCCGGGCCCTCTATGGCCCCGTCCAGCTCGTCATACTCCAGCTCCGGCATACACTGGCTCCGGCGCAGGGCGTCGATGGCCCGGCTGCGGGCGATGGCGCCCAGGTAGCTTTTTACGGACCCCGACCGGGGCTTTTCCCGGCTGCGCCACAGCGTCAGGAACACATCCGCCGCGATCTCCTCGGCGTCCTGCACGGTGAGACGGCCGCCCACGATGCTCCACACGATGGCGCCCACGTATGGCGTGTATCGTTTCACGAACCATTCCAACGCTCTCTCGTCGTCCCGCCGCAGACGGGCCAGAGCTTTTTCCTCATCCAATTTACCTGCCTCCTTTCCGGCGCGCGCTCACCACGAATAACGAGCGTTTCATCCCCGCCGTGACAGAAAAAACGGGAGGGCCTTTTTCAGGTCCTCCCGTGGTCTATTCAAGATCAGGCAGACATTATTGCTCCCGCTGGGTATCCAGCTTGGCGCCGGAGGTGCCGGAGGCGGCGGAACGGAACTTGGCGCGGGTCTTGCGCACGATGTCCAGGGCCTGGGCCATGGACTCCTCGGCGTTTTGCATGGACTCCACCAGATACTCGTTGGCGGCCTTGCGCAGTTCCCGGGACTTGTTGTCGGCGGTGGCGATCATCTCCTCGGCCCGGGCCTTGGCGGCGCGGACCACCTCCTGCTCCTCCACCATCTTCCGGGCCCGCTCCTCCGCCATCTTGCGGACGGACTCGGCCTCCTTCTTGGCGTTGCGGATGAACTCATCACGGGCGGACACCAGGCGCTTCGCCTCCGCCATCTCGGCGGGCAGCTGGGCCTTGATCTCCTCAATGAGGTCCAGGGCCTTCTCCCGGTCCACCAGGCACTTGTCCTGCCCCAGGGGCACGCCCCAGGCGTCGGAGATCATGGTATACAGCATTTCTATCAGCTCAAGGATGCCCTGTTGTTCGTTCATTTCTCTGTCTGCCTCCTGATTTTTGTTTTCTCTGTGATATCGGATATGATCTCCTTCGGCACCAGCTCGGAGAGGTCCGCCCCGTAGGCGGCCATCTCCTTCACCACGGTGGAGCTGAGGAAGGTATATTTCTCGCTGGACGTCAGAAACAGCGTGTCCAGATCCGGGTTCATTTTCTTATTGACCAGGGCGATCTGGAACTCATAGTCAAAGTCCGACACCGCCCGCAGGCCCTTCACAATCACGGCACCCTCGAACTGCTTGGCGTACTCCGCCAGGAGCATGTCCGTGGTGGAGACCTGCACGTTCCCGAACCGCTCCGTGCTGCGGCGGACCATGTCCATGCGCTCGTCGATGGTGAACATGGGCGTCTTGGCCCGGTTTTTCATCACGCACACGATGACCCGGTCGAATATCTTCGCCGCCCGGCGGATGATGTTCAGGTGGCCCAGGGTGATGGGGTCAAAGCTGCCGGGGATGATGGCAGTGGTCATGAGGCGTTTCTCCTGTAGGTGGTCAGGGAGATCTTCCCGTAGTTGTAGGTCCGGCCCTTTTCATAGGGCACGGGCGCCGGAGGCATGGGCTCGTCCCGCATGCTCTCGACCAGTATTATACCACCATCGTTCAATATGTCAAATCCAAATACTTTTTGCAGAAGCTTGTCGTATAGGCCCTCATGGTAGGGCGGGTCCAGGAGCACAAGGTCGAATTTTCCGCAGTTTTCAAGATAAGAGAGGGCGTCGGCGCGGACCACGGGGGCCTGCATTTTGCATATCTCCAGATTCTTCCGCACCAGGGCCAATGACGCGGGACTCTGGTCCACAAAGACGCACTCTCTCGCCCCCCGGCTCAGGGCCTCGATGCCCAGCTGCCCCGTCCCGGCGAACAGGTCCAGCACCCGCCTTCCCGGCACGTCGAACTGGACGATGCTGAATATGGCCTCCTTCACCATGTCGGTGGTTGGCCGCACGGACATATCCCTGGGCTCCATGAGCTTCCGGCCCCGGGCCGTGCCTGTGATCACGCGCATTTACTCGTTCTCCTTGGAATGGAAGTGGTCGTATACCGCCTGAGCGGTATTTTTGGGTACGGCCTCCTGAAGTTCCTCCAAACTGGCCGCCGCCACGGCCTTCACGCTCTTGAACTTCTTCAAAAGCGCCGCCCGGCGCTTGGGCCCAACGCCCTCTATGTCTTCCAGGCTGGAGCCGATGGCCTTTTTGCGCAGGGTCTTGTGGTAGGTGATGGCGAAGCGGTGCGTCTCCTCCTGGATGCTGCCGATAAGGGCGAACACCGCGGGGCTGGCGGAGATGCCGATCTCCCGCCCGTCCGGCGTCGTCAGGGCCCGGGTCCTGTGCCGGTCGTCCTTCACCATGCCGAACACGGGGATTTGGGGGTACCCCTGTTCTTCCATGGCCTGGACCGCCATGGCCACCTGGCCCACGCCGCCGTCGATGAGCAGCACATCGGGCAGGGGCGAGAACTTCTCGTCCCCGTCCTTATAATGGGCCAGTCTTCGGCTCACGGCCTCGTGCATGCTGGCGAAGTCGTCCTGGTGCTCCACGGTCTTCATTTTGAACTTTCGGTACTGGCTGCGGGCGGGCTTTCCGTCCACGAACACGACCATGGATGCCACGATGCCAAAGTCGCCGGTATTGGAGATGTCGAAGGACTCCATCCGGTGGATGGGCTCGGGAAGGCCCAGCATCTTTTGCAGCCACTCCAGGGTCTTCACCCGCCGCTCGGCCTCGCTCTCCGCCCGGAGGCTCTCCTCCCGGGCGTTGCGCACGGCGGCCTCCATGAGCTCCCTCTTGATCCCCCGCTGGGGCGCGATCAGCTCCACCTTCCGGCCCGCCATCTCACTGAGCATCTGCGATAGCGGCTCGGCGTCCTCGATCTCCACCGGCAGCAGTATCTGCCTGGGCCAGGCGCCCCGGATGGTATAGTACTGCCGGACCAGGGCGGACACCGCCGCGGCGTCGTCTTCCAAAGGCTCCGGCATCTGTTCCAGGTCCTTCCCCGCCAGGTCCCCCTCGGCGTAGTGGAGCACCACAAAGGATGTCTTCGCGCTGCGGTGAAAGCCCACCGCGTCCACATCCGCCCTCGCGGCCTTCAGAACCGTCTGACGGTTATTGAGCTCCTTCACGGCGGCGAGCCGGTCCCGCAATTGGGCGGCCTTTTCAAAGCGCAGGTCCTCGGAGGCTTGAAGCATCTCCCGCTCCAGCTGGCCCATCAGTTCCTTCGCCCCGCCGGATAATATCTGTTCCGCCTGGCCGATACGGGCCCGGTACTCCGCCCCGTCGGGCTCGCCCCGGCACCAGCCCTCGCACACACCCATATGCCAGTTGAGGCAGGGCCGGGCCCTGCCGATGTCCCGGGGGAACTTCTTCCCGCAGGTGGGCATTTTCAGCGCCTTCGCCAGGGTATTCAATATGCTGTGGCTCACGCCCCGGCCGCCGTAGGGGCCGAAATACCGCGCCCCGTCCGGGGCCGTGCGGCCAACGATGGAGAAGCTCGGGTACTCCTCCCGCTCGTCCAGACGGATATAGGGGTAGGTCTTGTCGTCCCGGAGGAGGATGTTGTAGTGGGGCTTATGGCGCTTGATGAGGCTGTTTTCCAGCATCAGCGCCTCGAACTCCGAGGCCGCCACGATGACGGAGAAGTCGTCCAC
>CANQMW010000007.1 GCA_947625045.1 uncultured Oscillospiraceae bacterium | reverse complement strand
TGCTGGCTGGGATAAATCCTTATCCTTTTTCATTGTCCTCTTGACGGGTCGCAGTTCAAACTCCCGCCGGGCGGCTTTTTATGGGTTGTCTGTTGGGGGCTTTACGGCCCGCTCCAAGGTGAAGCCCCGGCCCCGGACCTCCTTCACCTGGGTAATGGTGATAAAAGCGGCGGGGTCGATGGTCTGGATGAGCTCTGTGGCGGCGTACAGCTTCCGGTGGGGGATGACGCACAGCACCCCCATCTGCCGCTGGCCCAGGTGGCCCGTCTCCACCTGCATCATGGTGACGCCCGCCTCCAATGCCGTGAGCAGGGCCCGGCGGACGGCCTCGTAGCGCTGGGAGATGACGAAGATCTGTATCTGAGCCTGGCCCAGGATCATGACCTTATCCAGCAGGATGGACTCCAGCACCAGCACCACCAGGCCGCAGAGCACGCTCTCCGCGGGGGCGAAGAGGGTCTGGCCGCCGATGACCACCGTGTCCAGGGCGTACACGCACCAGGACACGGGCACGTGGGTCCACTTGTGCAGCACCAGCGCGGCGATGTCCATGCCCCCGGTGGAGGAGCCCACCCGCATGACCATGCCCAATGCCGCGCCCATGAGCACCCCGCCGAACAGGGAGGCCAAGAGGGCGTTGTCGGTGAGCGCCGTCACGCCGGGGATGCGGTGCACCGTCTCCAGCAGGAGGGGGTAGAGAAGGGAGCTTGCCAGGGTGGTGGCCACGAGTCTTTTTCCCAGCACAAGCCCGCCCAGCACCAGCAGCAGGGCGTTCAGGATGAACACGATGGCGGCGGTATCCAGGGGCAGGACCCGGTCCAGGACGATGGCGATGCCGGTGGTGCCGCCCATGAGGATGCCGTGGGGGATGATGAAGGCCTCCACCGTGAAGGCCAGAAGGCCGTTGCCCAGCACGATGGCCGTCCAAGAACCTATAGTGCGCCCCAGGGTCTTTTTCATAGCAGATGGCCTCCTTTGATAGCAATATTAGAATTATATACCAAAATACAGACCTTGGTAAACTGTTGCTTACATCTGCATAAACACGGCCCGGTCCATGCAAAATAAGACCGGTGATCGATATGAATATGACCAACAGCGAGTACGATAAATATATCCAAGGCATGGCCCCCGGCTCCCCGGTGGCCAAGGACCTCATAAAAGCGTTCATCGTGGGCGGGCTCATCTGCTGCCTGGGGCAGGGCCTGAGCGTGGCCTACCGCCAGTTCGCAGGGCTGGCAGAAGAGGATGCCGCCACGGCGGTGAGCATGACGCTCATCTTCCTGGCGGCGGTGCTGACGGGCCTCAACGTCTACGACCAGATGGCCCGGTTCGCCGGGGCGGGGACCCTGGTTCCCATTACGGGCTTTGCCAACTCCGTAGTGAGCCCGGCGCTGGAGTTCAAGACCGACGCTGGTGATATAATAGGACAAACCCAAATGCGAGCTCTTCATTGAAGTGAGTATGACGGTTTGATCCAAATACCAGTCGGAGGGGGTGTGAAAACCCAGAAAACAGATAGAGCGGTGGCTAAAACAGCCGCCGCTCTGCACATATTATGATAAAGCATTGTAAGCGGCTTCGAAATGAAGCCGCGTTTTACTTTCTAGGAGGAATAGGAGAAAACACATGAAGTGCCTAATGAAATATAGGTGGGTCAAGCTGCCCCGGGCGCTTGTACCAACTGGGAAGGGCATTATGGGCGCCTGGGCCCGCCTGGCAGCCCGGGCGGCGTACCGCAAAGGCGAGGCTGCATACTGTGGCCATGTCAACGCTGTGACGCCAGGAACGTGGGCCGGTGGCATTGTTGGCCTGAAGAGTATCCTGGGACTCCGCAGCAGGGAGAAAGCGCTCAGAACGCTTGCAGAGCTCTCAAATCTGGGGTATCTCTGCTATGACCTGGACCGCCACACAAAGAAGCTGACCTATGAGATCAACGACTGGGTGTTGCAGTGCTCCGGCGCGGAATGCATGGACGGAGCAGTGTATGCAACCAATGGCTATGGGTTCCTGTGTATTCCGCGTAGCATAACGGAGAGGCTGGTCAGAGCCTCTTATATATTTGAAGAAGCAGACGCATGGCTGGATCTGTGGTGCCACACGGTGTGGAACGATTCTCGCAATGCGTTTTCTTATATCGCGCCGGCGGTGCAGTATCGGTTCACCGGCGCAGTGATGTCATTGGAGACCCTGGGGCAGCGTTGGGGTTGGGAGAAGACGAAGGTATGGAGATTCTTTCAGAAGCATGGGGATGCTTTTGCTCTGTACCGTCTTCCTGGCTCCTATGGCTGTCTCATTTTTAATAAGCAGTACCCGATAGGCGCTGCAGGTCCTGTTCTGAAGGAAGAGGAGATCGTGCAGATGTTTCAGCGATTCCGGGCTTATGCGACGGGGACGAGTTGCACCCGCAGCGGTCTTAACAGGATTATCCGTCTTTACAGCCATGCTGTCGTAACCCAAATGGGTCTGGAAGAGATGGAGGAACCTGCTGAAAATCGCGTTGCAGTTTTTGGCCCTATATATCGCGCGTATATTTCTCTCTGTAGGAACTGTAAGAATTGCAGGAGTTACATGTATGACTGCAGGGGTGTTGATATGGCTACGGTCATTGATGACACTGAGATCCGGGGTCCCACCCGCCCTGTGGATCTCACAGAAGCAAAGGAGCTGTTTTCGTATGGATAACGAAGTAAAGGACTATGAACAGCAGAAAGAACAACTCAATGCCAAGGCGGACGCCTTTATCAAGCTTTTGACCAAACGGGGAATCCTGGAGGATGGCAGCATCACAGATACCCGTATCAGGGAGATGGAACGGGATAAGAAGCGGAGTTCCTACCACAACACGCTGGTACTCCTCCAGAACTATCGGAGAATAGCCTGGGTGGTGGAGTGCTTCCCTGATACTGTCGAAGAGGAATTGGACTTGCCGTTTGAAATGGCAGACCAACTTCTTGACCACGTTGATGTTGAACAGTGCTTAGGGAACAAGAAGCTTGAAAATAGGCTCAAGACGGTCCAGCAGACCCGGTTGATGCTGGATCGTGTGAACGAGGCGATGACGGTCCTTAAGAAAAAGCCTGACGATGGTGAAAAGCTGTATGACCTGATCTATCTCACCTACGTCTCGCCGGAAAAACTGACGCATCCTGAAATCCTTTATCGGTTGGATGTATCCTCCCGGCAGTACTATCGTCTGCGGGAAAAGGCGGTTTCGGTGCTGTCCATAAGGCTGTGGTCGGCGCCGGCACGGGAGACGGAATGCTGGCTTGAAGTGTTGACGCTCATCGAAGGTATGAGCAACAGCTGATCCCGGTAAAACAACGTGTATAGTGGAAATGGCGCGGTGGGGAAGATCCCTGCCGCGCTGTTTCTGTCACCGAGGTGTCAGCTACGACATTGGGGGGGCAAGAAATGTGTGATATACTGGAACAAAAGGAGAGACCCATATGAAGCGACTTATCATGCATGTGGATGTGAACAGCGCTTTTCTGTCCTGGGAGGCGGCCCAGCGGGTGGCCCAGGGCGAGGCTGACCTGCGGCTCATCCCCTCCGCCATCGGCGGCGATCGTGAAAAGCGCACCGGCGTCATCCTGGCCAAATCCATCCCTGCCAAGGCGTTCGGCGTCAAGACTGGCGAGCCGGTGGCCCAGGCGCTGCGAAAGTGCCCGGACCTGGTCCTGGCCCCGCCGGACTTCCGGCTCTATGAGCGCAGCTCCAAGGCGTTCATGGACATCTGCCGGACCTACGCCCCGGCGGTGGAGAAGTTCTCCATTGACGAGTGCTTCCTTGACATGACCGGCACGGGGCACATATACCCGGACCCGGTGGCTACCGCCCACAAGCTAAAGGACGAGATCTGGGACACCCTGGGCTTCACGGTGAACGTGGGCGTGGCGGAAAACAAGATTCTGGCCAAGATGGCCAGCGACTTCGAGAAACCGAACAAGGTCCATACCCTGTTCCGGGAGGAGCTGCCGGAGAAGTTCTGGCCTCTGCCGGTGGGAGAGCTGTTCCTGGTGGGCTATGCCACGCGGGAGAAACTGGAACGGGCCTATATCAAGACCATCGGCGACCTGGCCCGGGCGGACCTGGAGAGCGTGCAGGCGCTCATCGGAAAGAAGCTGGGAAAGCTCCTGCATGACTATGCCAACGGGATAGATGATTCCCCCGTTGTGAGCCAGCCAGAGGAAATGAAGGGATATGGAAACTCTACCACTCTGGAAGAGGATGTCACCACCACAGATGAAGCTCATAGGATTATCTTGGCCCTTGCTGACAGCACTGCCTCGCGGATGAGGGCCGATGGCGCAAAAGCCTACTGCGTTGTGGTGACCATCCGAGACAGGAACTTTAAGGACCGTTCCCATCAGCGGAAACTGGCAGAGCCAACGGATGTGACTACCGAGATATATGATGTCTGCAAAAAACTCCTGGCAGAGCTGTGGGACGGCCACGCTCCGCTTCGCTTGCTAGGTGTTTCACTCACCAATGTGACCCACGAGGATACGATGCAGTTTTCATTGTTCGAGGATGAAAAAAGAGACCGCTCCAGAAAGCTCGACAAGGCTCTGGATGCGATCCGGGGGAAGTATGGAACTGACACCATCGTGAGAGCTGCCGCGCTTCAATCTGGCAAGGGGGTCGGGCGAAAGCATAAAGCGCAGATTAACATGAAGCGAGAGGAATAATGCTTAGGTATGCGCCAACTTGCTGCTGACCGTTTTTTGGGACAGCCCATTCTTTATGCTAGACTTGCGCTCGGTGGATTTCAATCTGCACCGAAGCAAAAAGACGAAAGGATGATAGCTGTGAGCGGAATCGAAGTGCATATGAACGGGAAGGGTGCCTCCTCGCTGTCTGTGGGAGATGGTGAGGTTCGCGGAAAAGGCAGCGGTGTTGGTCCCGCTATCGCAGCCGCACGGGAGATGCAGGGCTTGTCGAGAACTCAGATGGCAGAGACTCTGCGCATCTCCGAGGAAGAACTGAGACTCATTGAGAAGGGCCGGAAAGATGCCTCACCCGAGACTCTCCTGGCATTGGCCCAAGGTCTGAATATGCAGGTCGAGATCACTATCGACGTGGTCCCGGACTATACCATGAGCATTAGGTTCAAAAAGATGAGAGGAGAAAAGAAATGAAGCGGATATTTGCTCTGGTTCTGGCGTTTGCGCTGTTGGCCACCCTTTGCGCCTATGGCGGCAAGAAGGTCGAGAGCGCGGTAAGTCCCCAGCCTACAGGCGCGGACGCGACTGAAGCCCAAACAGGGGCCGACACCGGCGAGAGCGAGGATTCTTCGAGCAGTGACGTTGAGGTTGACGAAGGACTCTTCAATGTAACCCTCACCATACCGGCAGAGTTTGCGGAGGATATGACGCAGGATGAGCTGGATGCAGATGTGGCTGCCGGAGAATGTAAATCTGCAAAGCTGAATGAGGACGGCTCCGTGACCATGGAGATGTCCAAAAAGCAGCACGATGAAATGATGTCTGGCCTCGCTGACTCGTTCCAGGAAACCTTCGATGGACTGATTGGCGATGTGGGAACAAACTTTGTGTCCATCGATCACAATGATGACTTCACAGAGTTCACCGTGGTGACGACCAGCACGGAACTGAATCTCACGGAGTCGTTCTCCACAGTGGCCCTTTACTTTGCCGGTGGGATGTATAATGCTTTCGCCGGGAACAGCGTGGACAACATTTGCGTGAAGTTTGTGAATGAGGCTTCTGGAGAGGTAATCGAAGAAGCAAACTCTCGTGATATGAACGGATAACCTGACTGAAAAAACAAGCCATGGGGGGATAACGATGATCCAGTGTGACCTCAACCGAGTACGCGAACGTGATATGGACCTGCTGTTCATGCAGGCATTTATGACAGACCCTGGCTTTGTGGAGCTGGTGCTACGCGAGGCAGGGCTTGATAAAGGCACTCCTTCCATCGTGAAAGCAGAGCTGTCGCAATCCATAGGTGATTTGGGCGAGACCGATATTTATTTCATCGTGGAAATAGAGGGGCTTCGCTATGGTATCCTCATTGAGGACAAAGTGGACGCACAGGCGATGCCGGATCAGTATAAGCGATACATAAAGCGTGGGGAATGGGGTGTAAAACACGGAAGGTTCTCCGATTTTGTGGTGTTTCTTTTCAGCCCGGAGAAATACCACGAGTTAAATGAAGAAGCACAGAAGTATGATCACTTTATCTCATATGAGACCTTTCTGCAGTATTTCAACAAAAAGGATGACCCCATCAGCATTTTGCGGTGCCAACAGCTTGCCCAGGCCATAAGGAAAGCAAAAAGGCCAGCGGCAACAGAGTTGGATCAGAATATGAACTCCTTCTTTGTGCAGTACAAGGAGTACCAAAAGAGATACTATCCAACTCTGAACTGCACCACAAAGGATACGTCGAATGGCTGGTGGCCCCACTATCCCACACGGTTAGGGACTGTGTATTTGTTCCACAAAATGCAGGAGGGATATGTGGATCTTACTTTCTCCAATGCGGCAGGCGAGCTAGCTACCTTAGAGGGGATTGCCGGATGGCTCCGAGAGCATGGGGTTCCCGGCGCTTTGGCCGTTAAGACCAGCATGGCAGGATCAATACGGATCGTGGTGCCGAAGTTGAGAGTGAAAGAGGCTTTTGTGGGAACATCAGAGGAGGATCTGAATGCCTGCTTTGACGCGATCCAAGCGTTGATCGATTTTGCGAATATAGCTGAGCTGGCTGGTTCTATCAGCAAACTTCAAAAGAAATAGAGAACACAGACGCTCACCGGTTGCAGGAGGGACAATCTTTTGATGAATGACGAAGAGATCAAGTTCATGATGGGCTGCGATGTGTTCAAGGATTATACAAGCGTCGAAGAGTATAAGGCCGACATACGAAGGTATCTGACCCTGAGTGGCTGGCACTATTCAGTGGAAGAGGCGGACAAGATCGTGACCAGAAGTGCCATCTTGATTGACAGGGCATTTGCAGAAAATGAACCGACTGCAGATATAGCTGTTGATATAGGTTACCTTCCCGTTAGTGCTCTCGTTGATTGTGTCTTTTGCTTGTAGTTCGTTTTACTTGATATTTGCAGCTAAAGCTTTTGAGAGACTCCTCCACCGGCAGAGCCAGCGGTTAATCCAATAAAAAAGCCGCTCAATACATGAGCGGCTAGAACACAGTGTAATTTTTTACAAGACAATCATGGTAAAGGGTCTATTTTACCCAAAAAGGATGCCTTTTCTGTTAACAACCAAAACACATTTGCCAAAGTAAGAACATTGTAATTATGATAAAGGTCAGCAAAAAACAAATCTTTATACATCCCTAATTCAAACGTATCCGCACCTACACTTTCCTCAGCAGTAGTTAACTGCGGAAAGCTAAAGATTATCTCACCTCTTGATAAATGCTCTCTAACCAACTCATACGGATACTCTTGCATAATTGACCCAAGCGCAACATGTATCGCAAGACGCTGTTTCAAAAAGAAGTGGTCAATTATATATTCCCTGTTTGCGAGGCATTTATATAGTAAGGGAGACGCACCATTAATCGCATATGCAAGTACTGCTGCACGTTTGTAACGGTTCAGCCTCTTCGTGTCATCACTAAAATAGGCTTTTTTAGTAACAGCTTTAATCTTCTCATACCGATCAAATAGTTCTTTATGATACCCTTCTTTAATTTCGCATATTTCTCTCACAGGACATTCTATACCGGCATCGTTGTGATATTTTGCATTTTCATACCACTCGCTAGACCATTTCGTCCAAAACTCTTCAAACTTATCAAGCTTCACAACTATGCACCCTTATATCCCAATGAATCATAATCATAACATACGATTTGACGATCATCCATAGATATGCCCTTATTGTTGCTTCCGTAAACAATCATGTTGGCAGAAACATATTTCTGCCTATCAAAACCCTTCGTCTCAACGCCAGAAATTACAGACTGGTCATCATTATCCGCTCGACTCTTGGTCAAATCTTTCTTTTGACGAACCACCAAAAAAACAACCCACACCGAAAAAGCAGCTAACACTATTACCGTTAAATAAACTAGATAAACAATTTTGGCCTGTTTCATAATCTGTCTCCTAATAAGTTCTTTTCACCAAAAACCTTCAATGGTTAATCGCGTCGTTTATAATATCATACATTGAGAGCTCTTTATGCTGTGATGCGTCGCTTTCCACTCTTGTCGTCACAAACGTTCCAGAAAAAAGTGATAATGTAACTGAGATGAACAAAAAAAACTGCTATTATTCTATAATCTGCTATTTTCCCCGCCAAATATGCAACATGATCATTAAATCTAAATATATAATGACCGGAATTAATTCCCTGCTCTTCAACTGAGGTTAAGAGCCCAAGAACAAAACACACTGTTCCCGAAGCAGATGCGAGAATTAAACACATGTTATAAACTTTACGTTGCAATTCACCGGAAAACACCCATGATGCTGCTGATACTATAACAGGAATAAGGGAAAAGAGGGTTGTTGAAGTCGGTAACAGGAGAGCTACGATCAAACACCCAATGTTGATAAACGCCATAACAACTTTCACACGGCGGGTCATCTCTATCTAGTACCTCTCAATATGTTTTGTCAAATTGTTTTATGTAAAACAATTCACCACTTGTAAAGTTCAAACAAGTCATAGGTCTTATGCTCTATCAATGCGACTCGTTGTGCACAGCAATATGTCTAAAAGAAGCCTCTCTGTACAGCCTAAAAATATATAAATTTCTAAATATGTTAGATTATAGTTTCATGAAAGCAAAAATGAAACAACAAAGTGTGAACAATTTGTAAATTTTTAAGCGGTGTTTTGACATGCTTGTCATTTTTTGTTGTTCATCGACCATCTAATCATAAAAAATGTATATTTACCTATTTTATACATTTGAGCAAAAGTCCTGTGGCAGGGGCTATTTTGTGGTAGGTGCTCAAGACATTGATGTCGCGGCACTTATCAAGTAGGGCAAGTTCCGTTATCTTCTTTTTGTTGGTGTCATCTTCCGTGTGCCTGGCAAAACTAAAAACCGTTCGTGCCATTTTGCGCTTTTTCGTGCCAGTTCGACGCCAGGGTACAAAAACCAAGATAATTCATGCCTGGCGAAAACGAGATGACACAAATATGGCACAAAAGTGGCACAACTTTGCCCTTGAAAGGTAAATGCAACCGTGCTATGCTTGTACCATCCCAAATTGGGAGTTGACAGGCCAGAAGACCGTCTTTGGAACTGCAAAGTTCCAGAGGCGGTTTTTTGTTGCCCAAATCTCGAAGACAAGGAGGTAGATGTATGGTCAGAATGCAGGAAAAGAAGAAACGCCTGGTAACGGCGTACTGGTCACTGGTGGCAGTCTTCTCATCTGCTATGGTCGCACTGCAGCCCGTCATGGCCGACACGATCTGGGATCGTTTTTCCACGATCATGAAGGACATATACGGCAAGCTGGTCGCGATCAGCACGATCGTGGCGGTCACTGTGGCAGCGACGGCCCTGATCGTCCGCATGGTGTCCCGCAATCAGCGGGCGGTGGATGAGGCGACGAGCTGGCTCAAGCGGATCGTGGTGACGTGGATCGTCCTGAACTCGCTGGGCTTCATCGTCGCGTACCTGCAGCCGTTGGTCGCCGGCGGCCAGTACGGCGGCTGACAGATCCAGGTCAAGCGTAAAGGAGGTGATGCCATTTGCTTGACTGGATCTTCGAAGGCATCGTCACCTGGATCAGCAGTATGGTGACAAAGGTGATGGACGCGGTGTCAGGGCTGTTCCTCAATGCGCTTGGCACGGATATGACGGCCATGGAGCAGTATTTCCCGTTCGTGTCAAAGGCGTTCTCCGTCATGCAGTACACGGCCTGGGCTGTGCTGTTCCTGGTGACAGTATGGCAGCTGTTCAGAGTGTTTGGCGGCCCAATCACAGAGGCGGAAAACCCCATGGTGTTGCTGATCCGCAGCGCCATATTTGCGCTCCTTATCGGATACGCCAAGCCTATCTTCACGATTGCTCTCAACATTGCCAGAGCGCCCTACACGGCTCTCATGGAGATCAGTATGACGTCGGAGGACTTCACCTTCGCGGGCATCGAGGAGGCTTTGAAGAATGGCCTGACGACCGTAGTGACCGCCGGGACCGTTGTGGGTATGCTGCTCATGGTCATCCTCATGGTCTCCTTGGGATGGAACTATTTCAAGCTCCTGCTGGAGACGGTCGAGCGGTATGTGGTGGTCGGCGTGCTATGCTACACTTCGCCGCTTTCTTACTCGCTGGGCGCTTCAAAGGCCACAGTGAATGTATTCCGCTCCTGGTGCCGCATGATCGGCTCCCAGCTTCTGCTGCTGGTGATGAACGTGTGGTTCCTGCGGGCGTTCGACAGTTCTGTAGGCTACTTCATCGGCACCGGCGGTACGCTCTCCAATGGTCACGGCAGCGTGTTCCTGTGGCTGTTCTGTGCGCTGGCCTTCCTGAAGACGGCGCAGCGCTTTGACAGTTACCTGGCATCTTTGGGCCTTAACGTGGCCCAGACCGGTTCCAGCATGGGCATGGAACTTCTGATGGCCGCCAGAACGCTTGGCGGCGTCGGAGGCGGCAGCCGGACGGCCGGGAGCGTCTTCAAGGGAAGTGGATCCACGGCGAGCTCCGGCCCGGTGGGAAGCGTTGGCGCTTCCGCCAGCGGAGCATACTCCGGTTTTGCTAGCCGCTTCAAGGGCAACAGCTATGTGCGAGACGCTGTTGTGACCGGGAGCAGCACCAATATGGGCGCCGGCGGGGCGGTAGGCTTTGTGGGGCGCACCTTTGGCGGCATCGCCGCGAGAAACGGCGCTACTCTCTCCGCAGAGTCGATCGAGTCGGTGGCGGCCCGTTCGCCCAGCGTATCCGGCACTATTGCCGGCGACATCGCGGACAGGAGCTTGAAGAACTATATGCCCCAGCTCAGCGGCTATCAGCTGAGCGACACGCAAATCACCGGTGGGCACATCAGCACCATGGCGGTCGATGCAGACGGCAGGATGACAGACGTGGAGATGTTCAGTACATCCCAGTTTGAGAAGCCTGACGCGCCGCACTCCGTCGTCAACGCGGCGGATGGCTCGGCCTGGTATCAGATGGCCGACGGCCCCGAGGCACAGGCGTTCTATGACATGCCCGCTTTCAGCGGCGGCCTTGGCGACGCCCAGCAGGTGGCGGCGGCATTCCCCGATGCGGAAGAAGGTACGGTCCTTCGGGACGCCGGGGACGGTAGACTGGAAGCTGCCTTGCCGGATGGCGGGAATGCTCTTTGGTACAGCAGCGCTTTCTATGATGAGCCTGAGGCTCCCCATACGGTCATGCAGTCAGCTGGGGGGACTGACTGGTATGCCATGCAGCCCAATGCCGAAGCGCCGGTCTTTGAGTCCGGGGAAGGCGCCGCGTCCTATAACCGCGCACAGTTCACCGCGTTCATGCCCGGATATGAGAGCCAGGTCACTACGGTGGATGGCTCGATGTCCAAGGAAGGCCGGTTTGAGGTGCGTCATGAAGACGGCTCCGGAACGATGTTTTACGATACGACCCGGTATGCCACACCCCGCGGCGATCACAAGGTATATGAGGACGCCCGGGGAGGAAAGTGGTACGGTGTCCGCGGCGAGGCTGCCACAGAGCGTAAGCCGGTGTATGAGAACGGCAAGCCCGTGTATGATGGCAGGAACGTCAAAACAACGGTCGTGGAGACGGTGCGCTACAAGGGGACGCCTCCCAAGTTCTATGAGCCCAAGGCGAGGCAGCCTTCGGTCAAGCCGCCGAAGAGGAAGAGAAATTAACATGCCGCCGGCCGCCTCGGTTTATTCCGAGCCGGCCGGCTGCTTCAATCTGATGGAAAAGAGGTGAACAGGATGCCAGAGGAGAACAGAGAGCAGCTGGGTGATGGCCGTGACGATTACGTCCTTGCGGCCCAACAGATATCAAATGCGGTCAAGGGCGTAGCAGATTCGTCCGCAGCGGTCCTGAAGGCAGGTGTGGAGAGTGGCAAGGCCGTGTCCGGCATAGCGGCAGGCACAGCCGCCGCCGGTCCCTGGGGAGCAGTCCTCTCAGCGGCCTGGGCGATGCGAAACGGATTGTTCAAGGTCCTGGTCTGTATCTGCCTTGTGCTGCTCATATTCGTCATCGCGATCATCTCCCTGCCCAGCATCGTGATGAACAGCATATTCGGGCTGGACGGGAACCCCGGAGCAGATGGGACGACGCTGATGGCTACCTACAATGAAATGTCAGGCGTGGTCTCGGAGGCCATAGAGGCCGGTCATGAGGCAGCCCTGGCAAGGGTGGAGCAGATCATTGCGAATGGAGGCTATGACTATGACCTGTCCATGGAGGCTCTCATTGATTATGCCCAGTCCTCCGCAGGATATGATATCTGCTATGTTCTGGCCGCCTATTCCGCATCTCTTGAGCAGCGTGGGACCAGCAAGGCGGATATGCTGCGAAAGCTGAACAGCGTCACGGAAAGCATGTTCCCGGTGACGTATGAGGTGAAACAGCAGTCACGTCTCGTCCCGACTGCCTATTATACCTATTCGCCGGTGACAGTGAGGGTGGTATCCGGTGAGTCGAACGGCACATATACCACAACGACACGCCGGCTGTATACACAGAGCGGGACGCGCACAACAGATACCCCGATCACCGTGGCGGCATATCAAAAAGTGACCGTGCTGCTTCCCGTCTATAACGGAGGCAGGGTCGTTGGGACCCGAAGCGCTGTCTACTATGAGAGGAACGGAACGCAGAGGGTGTCGCCGACCACTGAGATCATCAAATACGCCGTCTGCACGGTGCATCCCTTTGACAACACGGTGATCACGGAGGCGTTCAATATCGACGTGGACGCCAAGTACGGCCAATTCGACATCACCTATGGCGAGGCGATCCAGAAAATGGCCAACGCCCTGAAGAGGACACTGTACGGGTCCCTCGGCAACGGCGCCATGGTGCCGCTGACAGACGCCGAGCTGATCGCGTTTGTGAACGCCCAAAACTGCAACGACACGAGAAAGTACATCCTTGCCACGGCTCTTTCCCTGGTAGGGAGGGTGCCGTACTTCTGGGGCGGCAAGAGCCCGCCCGGGTGGGATGAACGATGGAACACGCCCATGCTGGTGACGGCGGCGGGCTCTCCCAGTTCTGGGACGATCCGCCCTTATGGGCTGGACTGCAGCGGCTTTGTCACCTGGGTCTTTGAAACGTGCTTCGGCATCAACGTGGGTGCCGGATGCAACAATCAGTACACATACACTTACGCGGTGTCGGCATCGGAGCTGCTGCCCGGGGATATGGGCTTTTACCGCCAGGGCAACGACTGGGGGCATATCCTCATTTTCGCGGGCTACGGCGAGAACGGACAGAGGATGTGGGTCCACAGCACCAACGGCGGCGGCTGCAATGGCGTGGTTTTGAATACCCCGTCCTATGAGAGCACGCTGTCCTTCCGTCGGTGCCGACTCATAGACTATGACGCCCCGGTCCCGTCGACCTGGACGCTTTACGGTGGAGGCGAATGATTTGGAAGAACGAGAGTATAGCAATGTTTACGCGATCCCGGCGAACTACACGGATTCCGGCAAGCTGCTTGGCGGTATGCTGGAGCCGCGCAATGCGGTCGAAACGGCGCTCCTGGTGATCATCATCGGATACCCGGAACTCTTTTGGCTGCCGGTGTCGGGAATGATCCGCATCGTGATCGTGACGCTCACGGTGCTGCCGCTGGCGGTCATATCCATCATCGGCATCGACAACGATTCTCTTTTGCAGTACTTCGGGCATATCGTCCGTTTCCTTTGCAATCGCAGAAAACTTCATCTCAGAAGGGTAGGATACAAATATGGCCCAAAGAAACACAAAAAAGAAGCGCAAAAACAGCGCAAGCCGGCCCCAAGAAGAGCTTGAGTTCATACAGGACTTTCTTCCTGTCAAGAATATCAGCCACGGCATCGTGGAGCTCACGGATGGCCGGTACATCAAGATACTGGAGATCGAGCCCATCAACTTCATGCTCCGCTCAGACGAGGAGCAGTTCTCCATCAT
Organism: uncultured Oscillospiraceae bacterium; assembly: GCA_947625045.1. Taxonomy (GTDB): domain Bacteria; phylum Bacillota; class Clostridia; order Oscillospirales; family Oscillospiraceae; genus CAJOIG01. Next base: position 99,389 of record CANQMW010000007.1, on the reverse strand, counting down.
CTCCTCTTTTGCCAATTGGCTGAAGATCTCCCCAGCGCAGCTGCAGTTCAAGAGCATCACCCGCCGGGCAGACTCGGACAAGCATGTGGCCATGATCCGTAAGGAGCTGGAGGACGAGGAGAGCGAGCAGTGCCGTATCCTGGCCGAGGACTATATCAAGATGGTCAAGGACATGGGCAGCAGGGAGGCGCTTTCCCGGCGCTTCTTCCTGATATACCAGTATGAGGAGCAGCGCAGAGGGGACAGCGAGGACTACGGCCAGGTCTACAGTGTGATGCAGACGGTGGAGCAGAACGCCCGGACCTATTTCATGCAGTGCGGCAACTCCATCGTCCAGCCCAAAGACCCCGACCAGGCCGCCGCTGAGATCCTCTATACGTTTTTCAATCGCCGCTCCTGTGTTGCCGAGCCTTTCCAGAGCCGGGTCAACCGGGTCGTGGTGGACACCATGGCCGGGAAGAAGCGGACCATCGGCGTCGATCCTATACCCCGGATCAAGATGAACAATTTCATCGGCCCCCGGGGCATCGACCTCACCCATCCCAGCTACATCGTCATGGATGGGCTCTACTACTGCTTTCTGTATATCAAGGCGAGCGGCTATCCCGGAGCAGTCCGGGGCGGCTGGATGTCCGCACTGGTGAATGCCGGCGATGGCATCGACATCGACGTGTATCTCCAGCGGGAGAACCGGAGCAAGAGCATCGACAAGGTGGCTCAGCGCATACGGCTCAATCGGACCAAGCTGAAGGGGATGCAGGACACCAGCACGGACTATGAGGAGCTGACCAACTCCATCCGCGCCGGCTACTTCATCAAGAACGGCATGGCGAACTATAACGAGGACCTTTTCTATATGTCCGTTTTCATCACTATCTCCGCCCGGAGCTATGACGAGTTGGCCTGGCGGAAACAGCAGATGATGGACATGCTCAAATCCATGGATATGTATGTGAGCGAGTGCCGGTTCCAGCAGGAGCTGGCGCTTCGCTCTGTCATGCCCTTTCTGAACCTGGACCCGAAGCTGAAAAAGAAGGCCCAGCGGAACGTGCTCACCAGCGGGGCGGCGTCATCCTACATGTTCACCTCCTACGAGCTGTCGGATGACTCCGGCGTACTCCTTGGCGTGAACCGGCACAACAACTCTCTGTGCATCGTGGACCTGTTCGACACGGCGAAGAACAAAAACGCAAATCTGAACTTAATTGGGACCAGCGGCGCCGGCAAGACGTTCACGCTCCAGCTGCTGGCGCTGCGGATGCGGATGCGCGGTATCCAGTGCTTCATCATCGCCCCCATCAAGGGCCACGAGTTCCGGCGGGCGTGCAACCGGATCGGCGGCCAGTACATCAAGATCGCCCCCGGCTCGCCCCACTGCATCAACATCATGGAGATCCGCCACACGGTGTCGCCGGAGATGGAACTGATCGACGAGGTGGACTACAGCTCGGAGGGCTCCATGCTGGCCCAGAAGATCCAGCAGCTGATGATCTTCTTTGGCCTGCTCATCCCGGATATGACCAATGAGGAGGAGCAGATGCTGGATGAGGCCCTGGTGAAGACCTACTCCGAGTTCGGGATCACCCACGACAACGAGTCCCTCTATGTAGACGCCCATGCCAATCCGCCTGTCATGAAGACCATGCCCATATTGGGCGACCTTCACAAGAACCTGAAAGAAAACTCCATGACCCAGCGAATCGCCGCCATCGTGAGCCGGTTCGTTACCGGTTCCGCTCAGTCCTTCAACCAGCAGACCAACGTGGATCTGAGCAACAAGTATATCGTCCTGGACCTGTCAGAGCTGAAAGGAAAGCTGCTGCCGGTTGGCATGATGATCGCGCTGGATTACGTCTGGGACCAGGTGAAGGCAGACCGGACGAAGAAGAAAGCCATCATGATCGACGAGATATGGCAGCTGGTAGGCGCCACTTCCAACCGCCAGGCGGCGGAGTTCTGTCTGACGCTGTTCAAGACGATCCGCGGCTTCGGCGGCGCGGCCATATCGGCCACCCAGGACTTGTCCGACTTCTTCAGTCTGGAGGACGGCCGCTACGGCCGGGCCATCATCAACGTCTGCAAAAACAAGATCATTTTGAACCTGGAGCCAGACGAGGCCAAATACGTCCAGGGCGTGTTGAAGCTGACGAATACAGAGATGCGGGCCATCACCCGCTTTGAGCGCGGCGAGGCCCTGGTCCAGTCCAACAACAATAAGGTGCCGGTGATCATCAAGGCGTCCAAGGAGGAGCAGCAGATGATCACGACAGACCGTGCCGAACTGGAGGCCATCCTCCGGGAACGGCAGCAGGAAAAAACACATTCAGAGCCGGAGACACCTCCGGCTTAATTCAACATTTTGAGGTGATATTTATGCTATTACAGGAGGAGCGCTACGTCATCAAGTGGCTCTCCCAGTACGGCGCTCTGCAAAAGGAGCAGCTGATAAAAATGCTAAGAAAACCCCGGAACATGGCGGAGCGTATCCTCAAGCGAATGAAAAAGGATTTGAGGGTCGATTACGTGTCCGGTGGCTATTATGTGGGCCTGGACAATATGGCCCGGCCGGACCAGAGAACGATCCTCGCCGTGTGGGTCCTTTTGCAGTTTGCGGAACATGTGGACCCCTTGGCACATTACCCGGCGACGTACCCCTCGCAGCTTTTCTTTTTGAAAGAAAATATCGGCTATGAGATCGTGGTCCTGTATGAGGGGGAGGAGAGCAATCTTCGGCTTCTCAAGCCGGATGAAGACTTGAAATATATCATCGTTTTACCACACATCTCCATGGCGGCAAAACTGAGGCTCCCGAAAGCGCCGTGTCTGTTCGCCACGGTTGACTACCAGGGCGGGGAGGAGCCGGAAGTCACATTCTATTCCCAGGAGGAAATATAGTCATGAAAGAGAGCAATTCTTTTATCCGTGCACTGGAGCGGATAGACACCCATCTGCAGCGTGCCAATGTCCAGTCGGCGGCAGTCCGCTGGGCTTATGAAGCGGGCGATCGGGAGGAGGCTTATAAGCAGGCTCTGACGCTGGAAGAGAACTCGGAAAAAATGACCCTTCTGACCCGTGTGCTGCCTGCCTATACCGGCCACCCCCGCGCCAGGGATGAAGTGGAGAAGATCATGGAGGAGAATATCCCGGTGCAGATCGGCTTCACCGGAGAAGGATGGTTTTGTGTTCGCATCCCGGCGCTGCTTCCCAGAAAAGAGCATGGCTCGGCGGACTACATACGGTCGTTTTTATTTCCTGCCATGCGCCGCTTCTTCCGCGGGAAGCAGCCGGTCAAGTACGCTGACTGCGTTCTGATCTATCGTCATGTGTACAGCCGGGACCGGCCGGAGAGGCAGTGGAGGGATCACGACAATATCGAGATCAACATGGTCACCGATATCGTGGCTCTGTATGCCATGCCGGATGACTGTCCGAAGGTCTGTTCTCATTTCTACTGCAGCGCGGCTGGGTGTGACGATAGGACCGAAGTATATGTCATCCCGAAGGAAGATTTTCACGCTTGGCTGGAGGCTGAAAAGAATATGCCGGATGAGGGGGTGAACATCTTTGAAAAGTGCCTTTCCCAGCAAAAAGAGGTCATGTAAAAAACCTCAAAAATCGGGTCATGAAAACTACATGAGCCCGCCGACGGTGAAAAAACGCACCAGTCCGGCGTTTTGGGCACGCCGGCAGGTAGGCAATTGCGAAAAAGAGAAGAAACAGTTGTTCGCAAAGAGGAAAAAGAGTGGTGATGATGAATGATCGTGATTCGCCCGGGCAGTCATGTGCATCGGCTCATCACGATTCTTGGGGTGACAGGTGAGTTTCCCACATCAGCTCTTCAACTGATCGGCAACGAGCGTGTGGTGAAAGCCTATGTTCACGCGCTCAACTCAATTCAGCTGATCCGGAATGACATCACTGGTGAGGAGATCAACTGCCGCCTCCTCACCATATCCGGAAAAGCTGCTGGAAAGACCATTCGGTTCCATAGGTCTGGCCTTCCTGTACTGAACTGGATCCATCCCAATGCGCTTACTGTTTATCTGGCGGCAAACTACAACCACCGATTTCCTGGCAATGAGACCACGAAAGACCGAAATCACAGAAAGGCGGAAGCGGTTGCGATGTGCGCCCGGGCAGGCATAGAGTTTCGGCCATATATGCTTCCTAAGCTACAGAAGACGGAGATGCGAAAGGTCGTGACAAATACGCCTTCTTATTTTGGGAGTAAAGACATCAAACAACTTGCGGAGTATGAACTGAAAAAAACAGCCTTTACTCGGCTGACAGGTTTGATATTCTCACCTGGTGAGGCCAAGGTCGTTTATAATGTGCGAAATTCGCTCATGAAATGGAACGGAAAAGCGGAAGAAAAAACACGGCTGACCATGACAGAAATTGCCCAGATGAATGCCAGGGTAGAAGATGTCAACAATGCGGTCATGTTCGGCCGCGATTATGACATCGCCATGCGGTTGCTGGAGTGGAATGCCACCATCAAAAAACAGTGGCGTTTTGATTCAGTATATCGGCATGTGCATTTCATCCCTCAAACCGAACTGGGGATCCGGCAGCTGCAGACGCTTCTCCTCCCAAACTGGAGAGAACAGTTATTAAACGCCACCTTCGAGGATGATTCCCGGTCTTATGATCGCGGGAGCTTTGAGTATGACGCCTGTGTGGACGGGGTATATTACCTGCCCCTTTTTGATGGCGATCTTGCCCGACTCATCCGGTTCAGGGAAGCGACAAAGGAGTTTTCTGAGGGCCCCCATACAGCCGTGCTGTGCTTCAAGGAACAACTCCAGTTTCTACGAGAGTATTTGCCGAAGTGGGTCACGATACGGATCCTCGATATGGGCGTGCTGGAAGAGGCATTGGGGATACAAGATCAGGGAGGTGTTATTTGAAAGAGAATGGAAGAATGATCAGTATAGCCGCCACAGTCATACTGGTGCTGGCGGCGCTGGTATATCTCGGCGGCGTTCTGGGTCAGCTGCTCAGCAACTATGCGGCCTGGCAGTCGGCAGGAGGTCTTGGAGGCCAGGCGGTCATCCAGGGCGTAAGTTTTGATCCGCTCATCTGTTTTCGTTCAGCCTTTACTGCGGACGGGCTGAAGGGCATGGCGATTTTCCTCGGAGCCGTTGCCGCTGTGCTCGCCTACATAAAGGCATACGACCGCTTTGGCGGAAAGGATGCCGACCCCCGCGGCTTCGCCCGGAGCAAGACTGGGATATACGGCACGGCGACCTGGATGACCGACAGAGAGGTCCATGAGGTGCTGGAGATATCGGATGTAAAACGAGCCGAGGGCACCATCCTGGGTGAGTATGCCGGAAAGGCCGCCTGCATGCCAAAGGACACCAGACTGAACCGGCACGTCGCGATCTTTGGTGCTTCCGGCACCATGAAATCCCGGGCGATCGTTCGCAACGCGCTCTTCCAGACCATTAAGCGGGGAGAGTCCGCAGTCATCACCGACAGCAAGGGCGAACTCTACACAGACACGGCGGAGTTGTTCCGGCGGAATGGGTATGAAGTGCGCGTTTATAACCTGGTGGATCCGGAGCATAGCGACTCATGGAACTGCATGGCGGACCTTCACGGGGATACGCTGATGGCCCAGGTGCTCACCAATGTCATCATAGGCAACACCAGCTCAGGGAAGGGCGATCACTTCTGGGACAACGGCGAGGGCAACCTTCTGAAGGCACTGATCTTGTATGTAGACCAACAGCAAAACAAGGGGCCTGAGGATAAGCACCTGCCGGCGGTATACCAGCTGCTCACACAGAACAGTGAACACACGCTGACGACGGCGTTCGGTAAGTTGGGTTTTGACCATCCGGCAAGAGCACCGTTCAATCTGTTTTCCCAGTCCAGCGATACGGTGAAGTCCGGCATCATACTGGGTCTGGGCACACGGCTGCAGGTGCTTCAGAACAAAGCGGTACAGCGGATCACATCGGGCTCCGACATCGATCTCACCGCACCGGCAAAGAGGAAATGCGCATACTTCTTGGTCTTGAGTGATCAGGACGCCACCATGGCGTTTCTATCATCGCTCTTTTTTTCGTTTCTCTTCATCCGCCTTACGCGCTATGCAGACACGCGCCCTGGGGGCCGATGTGACATACCTGTCAATCTGTTCCTGGATGAGATGAACAACATCGGCCGCATCGGCGGGGCAGAGGACGGCTCGGACTTCGCCCGGACGCTGAGCACATGCCGGTCCCGGGATATCCGGGTGATGTTCGCAGTCCAGAGTCTTGGCCAGCTTCAGAACCGGTACCCGAACAATCTATGGAGCGAACTGATCGGCAACTGCGATATCCAACTTATGCTCGGCTGTACTGACGACGTGACGGCCAAGTACTGTTCAGAGCGAAGCGGTGATATGAGCGTTCGGGTCGATTCCACGATGACCGTGCGCCGCACCATTGCGGTGGCCCAGGTGATACCGCAGTACCGGCAATCGGAGGGGCAGGGAAGGCGGCGCCTGCTCACGCCGGATGAGGTCCTGAGGCTTCCCAACGACGAGCTCCTGTGCATGATCCGCGGCTATAACATGCTGCGGCTCAAGAAACTGGACTACACCGAGCATCCCATGGCGAAGAAGATCGTGAGATCGTCTCTCTTGGACTACGGCCACCGGGAGGAGCCGGAGGAACTGGTCGTCATCGTCAATGCCGATGAGAAACCACCGGCGGAAAAGCCGCAGGAGCAAGCCGCACCAAAAGAGGAACAGCAGGTGGCCGTGAAGGAACAAGATGTGCCTCAAAAGCAGGTCCAGCCTAAGGACGGTTCTCAAACGGAGAAAGCGCCATCCAGGAAACAACCAAAGGTGCTTTTACAGTCTGATCTGCCGCCAGATGATTTTTGATATGAATAGGAGGAAAGATTATGCCCGCAAGGAAAAAGACAACCACTGAAGAACAGACGGTCGTCCAGACTGACTTGGAAAAACAGCCCGAATCTGAAGAAGACCGGGAATTCCCAATCCAAGACCAGCCGGATACCGCCGTTCCCCATACTGACTCTGAAAATGGCCCTGAAGAGCCTGGCACGCAGGATATCCTGCAGGATACTCACCAAACCGACTCTGAAACGGCCGAAAATGCTTCTGAAGCGCTTCAGAATGCAGAGGTACCTGGCACGATTCCCCAAACTGACACGGAAAATACGGAGGAAGCGCCCAGACCCCGGCGCCGGCGCAGCAGAGTAGCCGCAGCTGAGACTCAGTCTGAGGGTGAGGCAGCTGAACTGGCGCCTTCAGAGCCCCGGCGGCGGAGGACCAGGTCCAACCTGAACATCGTGTCCATCGACGAGAGCCGGTCTGTGGAGACCGAGGAAGACAAGGCCAGGAATGACCTCATCGACCTGTTGGAGTCCCAGAAATCCGGCCGCATCCTGACCGGTACCATCCAGGGCGTGGAGAACACGACGGACAATCCGCCCAATTCTCTCGCAGTCATCTATCACGGCAATTTCAAGGTGATCATCCCTGCGGAGGAAGCAGTGCTGCCGCCGGATGACCTTCGCGGCCGGAGCCTGTCTGAGATCATGCACTACCTCATCACCAAACGACTGGGCGCTGAGGTGGACTATATCGTCAAGGGCATCGACGTGCAGGCCGGCATCGCTGTGGCCAGCCGGCTGGAGGCGATGCGGAGCAAGCGGCGTCAGTATTATTTCGGCACGGACCGGGACGGGAACAACCTGCTGTACTCCGGTGTGTGCGCTGAGGCCCGGGTCGTGTCCGTCATCCGGGCAGGCATCTTCATCGACCTGTGTGGTCTGGAGACATACATCCCCCTCAGGGAGCTGAGCTACCAGAGGATGCTGGACGCCGCCAGCCAGTATAGGCCTGGCCAGCGGATCCTGGTGAAGATCCTGGATATTGACCGCAGCGACAGGGACAACATCCGCGTCACCGCTTCGGTCAAGCAGGCGGGGGAGAACCCCTACGAGAAAGCGCTTCGCCGGTACTCGATCGGCGACTGCTATGTTGGTACGGTCAGTATGGTGGACACCACCGGCGTCTTCGTGGCGCTGGACGGCGGCATCGACTGCCTGTGCAGCTATCCCAAGCGTGGCCGGCCGCCCCGGGGCGCTAGGGTGACGGTTCGCATTCTGGGAATCAACTTCGACTCCAACCGGATCTGGGGCGCTATCACCCATATCGCGGCAGCGCGTTGATGACCTATCCGGTCAAAGGGGGTAGGAGAAGATGGATGATTGAAATATGGGCATCTCCGCGTTCGGAGAGCACATTCGCATCGAGAGGGGGAAGGAAGATCAAAAAGCTACTGAAGATACCAGTCGTATTGGGCATAGTCCTGGCGATCTTATGTTCCGCGTCGTTCCATACCGGAGTGAGCACAGCGCAGGAAGTGCCTCCGGCAGAGATGCCGCAGACGACCCCCGTACAGACCGACTGGATGGAAGTCATGGTCCAGGCAGCTACCGAAGGAGATGAGAATACCGGCATCGCCGCCCAGAACGCTCTGGGCGGCGATATTCGATATGAGGACCTTTTCCTTCTGGCCAAGATCATCGCCTGGGAAAGCGGGCCTCACTGGGAGGACTGGGGGCTCATCGCCATCGGCGAGGTCGTCCTAAACAGAGTGGCGTCCCCTGAGTTTCCCGACACGATCCGCGAGGTGCTGTATCAGACTGACCCCATACAGTATGAGCCCATATGGCTGACCGGCTGGGAGGAATACATCCCACCCGAACGATATGTCCGGGTGGCGCTGCGGCTGCTGAGGGGCGAGCGGGTCATGAATGACTCCAGCGTCGTCTTTCAGGCGCTTTTCCCGCAGGGCAGTGAGATCGCACTCACATACCATGACTACGATCTGAACAACGATACGTATTTCTGCAGGTCATACGACCTGTCGTTTTATTCCGTGGGATAGCATCTGTCCCAAAGTGTCTTCAACTGTCCGCGCATATGGACAAGCCCGGGCAGTTTGAAAAGTGATCTACTCAACAATAGGAGGTATTCCAGTGAAAGCAAAACGCATCTTTTCTTTGTTTTTGGTGCTGGTCCTCATGTTCGGCATCGGCGGCAGCATCGTGCTTGCAGCCGAGACCGGCACAGACATGAACGCATCCACGCAGGTCCAGCAGGAGACAGAGCAGTCGGCTGAAGGCGGCGGTGGCGAGACGCTGCCGCCTGTAGACGTAACGAACCCGCCTGTGCCTGAGGTCACGAACCCGCCTGTGCCTGAGGTCACGAACCCGCCTGTGCCTGAAGCAACAGCGGCGCCGGTGGAGACACCCACACCTACCGAGGCCCCGGAGATCGGACCTCCCGGTATGGACGGCCCCGGTATAGAAGAGCCCTGGGGCGACGGCGTGTTCGTGGGCGATAACAACCCCTCTATCGACGAGGTGTACTCCGCCGCCAGCGGCAGCGCCACGATCTCCGTGCAGGGCTGCTACGATTCGTCCGGCAGCGTCATCAAGTATTACAGCTCTTTTTATTATGATGGCCGCTATGTGGGCGGCAACGGCAGCGCCCGGCATATCCTCTATGCAAACGGGTCCCCTGCCTACTGCCTGGAGCCCGGCAAGTACCTGGTGGGCGGCTCTGTCGTTTCCACCAGCGCGGCTTCTCTCTGGAACAGCTATTCCACCGAGAAGCGGGATGCCATCAAGATGAGCCTGCTGTGCGGTGTGGAGGGCAACAGCAACAGTCTGAGCGGGTCCTATGGTTCCAAGTACACCGCCACGCAGATGGTCATGTGGGAGTTCATTGTAGGCTGCCGCAATACCTATCCGCCCTATACCTGTACCAACACCAAGGTCATTGACTCTGTATGCGGCGGCGGCTGGAACAGCGAGGTCAAGACGGTCTACGACCAGATCGTCAGCACCATGCAAAACTATGGAACGCTGCCCAGCTTTGCCAGTTCCTTGAATTCCCCGCCTGTATCCCACCAGATGAGTACCCAGAGCGGCGTGTATATCCTTACCTTGACGGACTCCAATAATGTTCTGTCCAACTTCGTCATTTCCAGTTCCAACAGTGCTCTTCGCTTCAACGTGGTGGGGAACCGATTGATTATCTCATCCGCTTCGGCCATAGACAACGCCACGGTGAATGTGTCCCGCAAGAATGCGGTATCTGCCAGTTCCACCATCACGGCCTACGGCGGAACCGATCTGCAGGAGACGATCATCGGCATCGAGGCCGCGAGCAATACTTCCGGGTGGTTCACTGTCAGCGCTGAGCCGGAGGCAACGCCTCCACCGACGACATCCACGACTACCATAGAAATTAGGAAAACCGCGGATGGCGGTAACATTGCCAACATCGAATTTACCCTCGTCGGTATCGGAGGAGAGGCGAGCAATGCCTTCTACTCCGTGTACACTGACAACGCTGGCAAGGTGGTCACCGAGGTGAAGCCGGGCACCTATATGATAACGGAGCAGACACCCCACGGATATGTTGCCACGCCTAAATCCCAGCAGGTCACGCTTGAGGCTGGTGATTCGGAAGTGGTCACTTTTCACAACTCCCTCGAAAAGGGCACTGTAGAGATCATCAAGACCTCAAGCGACAATGTCGTGAGAGGAATCAAATTCACGATCAGCGGCCCGGACGGTTCGAAGACCGTGACCACTGGCTCTGACGGTACGATCAGCGTTCCCAATCTCTCTCCTGGTTCCTATACAGTGACAGAGCAGGTCCCGGCAGGGTACACCGCAGATCAGACCACGCAGCGGTTCACGCTCATGCCGGGCGAGTTGTATGAAGTCGATTTTCATAACTCCCCCCAGAAAGGCGGTTTAAAGATAATCAAAACTTCCAGCGACGGGAAGGTGTCTGGGATCACTTTCACGGTCACGGGTAATGGTGTCAACAAGACCGTCACCACTGGCTCGGGTGGCACCGTATCAGTCCCTGACCTCACTCCGGGCAGTTATACCGTGACCGAAACCGTCCCCAGCGGCTACACCGCAGACAAAACCTCGCAGACCGTCACGGTCAAGAATGGGCAGACCGCTACCGTTACGTTTAAGAACACTTTAAAAACCGGGAACGTGAAAATCGTCAAGACCTCGGACGATGGGCACATCAGCGGTATCCAGTTTACTATCAAGGGCGGGAGTGTAAATCAAACCGTCACCAGTGGTACGGACGGCACTATCACCGTCACTGGCCTCACGCCCGGCCAGTACACCGTGACCGAAACCGTCCCCAGCGGCTATACCGCAGACCAGACCTCCCAGACCGTCACCGTCAAGGGCGACGAAACCACGACCGTCAACTTCCATAACGCGCCCGCGAAAGGTAATATCAAAATCATCAAGACCTCGGACGACGGCTATGTGAGCGGTATCATGATGACTATCACGGGGGAGGGCTATAACAAATCCTATCCCACCGACGCGAAAGGCGTCCTCAACGTGGGAGGCTTGACCCCGGGCACTTATACCGTGACGGAGCAAGTCCCTGCTGGCTATACCGCGGATAACCCGTCACAGACCGTCACTATCCAGGGAGGCGCTCTCACGACCGTCAACTTCCATAACTCCCGCAGTGTGGGCGGTATCAAGATCGTAAAGGAGTCGGATGATGGGAACGTCAGTGGGATCCAGTTCAGGGTGCAGGGTGAAGGCGTTGACCAGAACGTGACCACTGGCTCGGACGGTACCATCAATGTTCCTGGCCTCGTGGTTGGCGAGTATACCGTGACGGAGATCGTCCCGGAGGGCTATGTGGCCGACAACGCTACCCAGACGGTGACAGTCCGGGCAAACGACTCCGTGTCGGTCTTCTTTAAAAACACCCCCAAGCAGTGGCGTGTTGCCGTCACAAAGGTGGACGCTGAGCCCGGCGTCAGGCGCAGTACCCGTATCACCCTGGAAGGCGCCCAGTATGGCGTTTACAAAGATGGTACGCTGCGCGATACCTATACCACCGACGCCCACGGCCAGTTCACCACCGATTACTACCCTTGCGGCACGGGCTGGACGCTCCAGGAGATCACCGCGCCTCCGGGCTATACGGTGGACTCCGCATCCTATCCCATCGGACTTGCACCGGGCAGCGCTCAGCTTGCCATCAACGAGACGGAGCTGACAGTACCGGAGGAGGTCATCAAGGGCAAGCTGATCATAACCAAGCAAGACGCCAACACGAAGACGCCTCTGGAAGGTGCTCTGTTCCGCGTCTTTGATGAAGACGGCGCAACTGTGACCGAAGGCACCACTGGTGCTGACGGAACATTCACGGTGGAAGAACTGCCCTTCGGCGTCTATACCGCCCAGGAGATCACGCCGCCCAGCGGCTATATGCTGGACGACACCACGTTCGACTTCGCGGTCGAGTTGGACGGCCAGGAGATCAGGATCACCCGGGACGACTATCCCGCGATTGGGTCCATCACCGTCCATAAGATGGACAGTCAGGGAACGAACCTGTCCGGCGCCGGGTACCTGCTGGAATACTCTGTGGATGGCTCCGGCTGGATGCCGGTGTCCTTCCGCCAGGACAACATGGCGGTGGCAGGTGGATGCACCAGCCTGGGCCTTCAGAACGGCCAGCTCATCACCGGCGATGATGGCGTCGCATTTTTTGACGGATTGCTTGCCGATGGACGGATTCAGTACAGGCTGACCGAAACACAGGCGCCGGCGGGGCTCAGTTTGCTGAAGGACCCGCTCTATGTCGGGACGCTTCCGGCCCAGGGTGAGTCTGAAGCAGAGTATGACATCGCCTTCACAGTGACCAACAACCGTGTTACCACTTTGCCGCAGACCGGAGGCAACGGTATGCTCTGGCCCGCAGCTGTCGGTACAGTCCTTCTTGGACTCACGATGTGTGCGGGCGCTTACTTTATCACGAAGAAAATGCGAAAGGAGAACCACTAATATATGAAACGGCTCAATAAATTCCTCTGCATCCTTATGATGCTTTCCCTGATGCTGGCCATCTCTGTCCCGACACTGGCCGCCGGCGGGGCCATCGACACGTCCAAAACCGGCAGTCTCAACCTCTACAAGTATGATATCACCAGCGCTGCCGCGGCCGGCGCCTGGGATGCCGGCTCTCATGTGACCACTGGCGCCGAGGATTCCTCGGTCTCTTCGGCACTGGGAAGCTACGCCATCAAGGGCGTCAAATACTCCTACATCAAGGTGGCGGACATCACCGCGTTCAACAGCTTCGTCGGCGGTGTGGGCTCGTCCATGGTGCTGTACAGCATGCCGTCCGGCACTGCCTCAGAGCAGCTGCTGTCGGCGCTGGGCATCTCCTACAGCGACGCCCATCACCAGGTGGAGAACAACTACTACTTCACTTCGGACAAGCTGATCGACGCGCTGGCGAGCAGCCTTTCCTCCAACTCGACCGACACCAAGAACGCCCTGGAGAATTACATCTATACCCAGGGCGGGACGGCTCTTCCGGAAACGGACCAGTACGGCCATACATCTGCTACAGACCTGCAGCTTGGCCTTTATCTGGTCGTCGAGACGGCGGTGCCGCAGAACGTGACGAGTACCACGGATCCCTTCCTCGTGTCCGTGCCCATGACGGCGGCGGACGGGAGCGGGTGGCTTTACGATATCACGCTCTATCCGAAGAACAATACCGGCGGCCCGACCCTGGAGAAGACCGTTCGGGAGGCCAGTGAGTCGACAGGGAAGAATACCGGATCCACCGAGAGCATTACGGACGGCTACGCCCACACTGCTACCGGCTCGAACGGTGATGTGATGCAGTATCAGATCATCTCCACGCTGCCCACCATCACCAGCGCGGCCTCCCAGCTCACAGCCTATTCCTTTGCGGATAATCTGAGCAAGGGACTCACCTATACCCAGAACGATGTGGTGGTCGAGTTCTTCCGGGATGCGAAATGCGCGGAGAAAGTGGCCACATGGAACCAGGCGGACGGGAAGTTCGCGGTCAACTATGGGTCCTCGGACGGCGGCAGTTCCATGACCATCTCGGTCACGGAGCCCGGTCTGACTGAGATCAATACCAGCAGCACCGTCCACGGTACCAGTGGGACCCAGAGGGGCTACTCCGGCTGTACCATGCGGATCACTTATACGGCTACCATCAACGGTGATTCCAGTGTGGTCTATGGCGACAGCGGCAACCCCAACGACGTGACGCTCACCTGGCGTAGGACCAACGCCGATTATTACGATACGCTCCAGGACGACTGCCATGTGTATGTGTACGGGCTCGACCTCACGAAGGAATTCTCCGATGGCGCCGGCAACTACGAAAACGTGAAGATGACCGTACATAACGACACGGACGATTACTATGTGCAGGCGTCCCAGACGGAGGGCGTCTACTATGTGACCGGCCGCACGGCAAACGAGGAGGAAGCCACCGTATTCACGCCCGTGGAGAAGAAGATCGTCATCAAAGGCCTGGAGGATGACGCCTACGCGATCAAAGAGACGGCGACCGACGAAGGGTACAGTCTCCTTGGTGACAGCATCAAGGTAGTGATCTCTACGTCGGAGGGCTCCGTGTGTGACACATGCAACAAAGCGACCCTCACGGCATCCGGCACTGTCAATGGCGAAGCCGGAGAGATGGCGACCGACGGCAGCTCCGCCCACGCGCTGATCACGCTGACGGTCACCAACTCGAAGGGCTTCGACCTTCCTCAGACCGGCGGCAACGGCACATGGATCTACACGACCATCGGGATCGTACTCATGGCCGGCGCGGCTGCCATCTTCTTTATTGTGACACGCCGCCGGCCCGGGCGTAGATGAGGAAAATGAAGATAGCCCTGTGCGTCGTGATATTCGTCACGGCGCTGGGGCTAACTCTCTATCCCTGGCTGAGCAACGCATATGTCGAGAAACATCAGTCGACGGCGATGGCAGCCTATGCAGACACTGTCTCCAGCATGGATAACGTCAGGTTGGAGCAGATGTTTGCGGCGGCCCACGGGTATAACCGGAGTCTCGAGGTCATCTCCACGGATGATCCCGAGGCTCTTTCCCGGATGAATGCTGAACCGCTGGGCTATGAGGACCAACTGAATATCAATGATGACGGTATCATGGGATATGTCCGTATCCCCTCGATCGACATCACGCTGCCCATCTACCATGGTGTGGCAGGTGATGACCTGGAGCGGGGAGCGGGACATCTCCCGGGTACGTCCCTGCCGGTAGGCGGCAGCGGAACGCATGCTGTCATTGCCGCACACTCCGGACTCCCGACACAGCGTATGTTCAGCGACCTGGAGCAGATGGAGATAGGCGATATGTTCTTTCTCTCAATTCTGGATCGGACGCTGGCCTATGAGGTGGATCAGAAACTCATCGTCGAGCCGGACGACGCATCGGCCCTGGGGATCGTTCCCGGGCAGGACTATGTGACGCTGGTCACCTGTACACCGTTCGGAGTCAATACCCACAGACTCCTGCTGAGAGGAAAGCGCGTCCCCTTCGAGGAAACCGATATTCAGGAAGAACCGGTCCAGACCAAGCAGACGGCGTCCACATGGCGTGAGCAGTATCTGAAGGGGATCCTGATGGGTCTGGGCATCCTGGTGACCGGCGTCGTATTCGCAGCCATTGCTCTGATCGTATATCGTGCGACTCATCCGCGCAGGAGGTACAAGCATGAGAAGAGGAAATAGCCGGAGTGCGGGATGCAGAAGGGCGAAACGGCGCGCCCTTACGGCTTTCGCCTGTATGGTGTTTCTGATGGGAAGCGCAGTCCTCCTGTGGCCAAAGCTGGTCGGGGCCCACCTGGCCAGCCGAGCTCATGCGGCCGTGAGTGAGTTCTATGACGTGGTCAGGACGGTGTCACAGGCGCATCAGGACGACGTCAAGATCGAGTATATCAACGTGTCGGCTCCAACACCATCGCCGAGGCCGTATGCGGACCTTTATAACGCGATGCTGGATTACAACCGGCGCATCTATGATTCCGGGCAGGCCGGGCTCTGCGACGCATGGTCATATCAGGTGGCATCCTTTGATCTTCAGGCATACGGGATCGAGGACGAAGCGATCGGTGTCATCACCATACCGAAAATGGACGTGGAGTTGCCGATCTACCTCGGAGCCTCCAGCGAGAACATGGCAAAAGGGGCCGTTCATCTGTCCCAGACCAGTCTTCCAATCGGAGGCCCGGACACCAACTGCGTGATCGCAGCCCATCGGGGCTGGTATGGAGCGCCCTACTTCAGGTATATCGACGTTTTGGAGGAGGGGGACGAGGTCTACGTCACCAACCTGTGGGAGACGCTGACCTACAAAGTCGCTGAGATCCGCGTCATCAATCCGGACGACGTTGGCCAGATCCTGATCCAGCCGGGGAGGGACCTGCTGACGCTGCTCACATGCCACCCCTATGCGTCCGGCGGCCTGTACCGATATGTAGTCTATTGTGAAAGGAAGGAGGGACCGTAATAGACGAAGACATGAACCATATGAAGTATAACAACCTGAGCAAAGAGGAGAAGCAGCTGCGAAAGAAGATCGCCGGAAAGATGCGGGAGATGGTCAAGGAGCAGCTGACCGTGACAGTTGAGGACATGACCTCGCTCGCAACGGAATACCGGGGCTTCTTCCTGCAGATATCGTTCTCGGAAGTACATCCGCTGATGATGATCTGCCTGGTCAAGACGATCAAACTGACCGCAGAGCGGTATCTGATGGTCAATCAGCTGAATCTGAACAGCGCATTGGGCTCTCATGCCGTCAACGATGAGCTCTGCTGCTACTCGTACAGAGCGACGCAGTGGCTGGACGTGAAAATGAGCCCGGATCGGTTCTATGAGATACTGGACCGATGCGTGGATGAGGCGATCCGGGGATACCGCATGCTGTCGAAAGAATTGACAAACATCTGAATTACTTTGAAGGAGGATATATCATGAAAGCACATATCTTTAATTTCAGCGCTTCCACAGGGCGCTGGCTGGTCATCGGGGTGCTGATGGCCATGGTCCTGTTGATCGCGGCCGTGCCGGCCTACGCCGCCCTGGCCACGGACGAGTTCTATCCGGATGACACGGATGGGACGGAGATGCAGCTGATGGAACCGGCTCAGCTGGAGCTGTACTTTGGCCCGGAGTGGGCAGGCGCACAGTTCACCCTGGAGACCGACGTGGGCGGATATCCGGGCACCATTCCCGTCGCCAATGACGGATCCATGCGCATGGAGATAGGGGGGAGCCACACCTATGTGCTCCGCCTGGTATCTGGCGCGACAGGGACTCAGTCCGGTACGGTCGGGATGACCGGAACGGAGCAGGTGCCGGCTCCTCTGCCTGAGGAGTCCGAGAGCGAGGCCGGGGAGCAGACAACGGCGCCCGCGGAGACCCAGCCGGCCGAGGAGCAGTCCGGCGGCGTGCCCCTGGTGCCGATCATCATCTTCCTGGCAGGCCTGGTGATCGCAGGCGGGATACTCCTGGCTGTGCATCTGTTCGCAAAGCGCAAGGCCGAGGAAGAGTATGATGACGATGAAGATGAAGAGGAGTGATTTTCTCCCAAACTGACATTTATGCAAGGATTCAAGCATTTTTTCGAAAAATCATCAAAATGAGACAGAAAAATTGCAAAAATCCTTGACATAGCTGTGATGGCTTGCTATACTGTAGCCGAAGCAAGGGCTTGCGCCCAGGCTTTCGGTACTTCGGAAGCATGCCCGGAGTCAGACCGTCCCAAGGGGGATAGGGAACCGTTACGGATTATGCGCACTGAGCTGATCTCTAACGACGCAAGCCATCTTCAATCTCATAGGCCGGAAGGCTGACCAATAACGTACAGAGTCAATTGCTGGATGAGACATCGTGATTCCAGTGTTTGGCTCTGTTTGTTTTTGCCAGTTTTCCGGCCGCTTTTTTATTTGGGAGGGAATTATGAGAAGGAAGACTAGAATTGATAACGCCAGGAAGCGCAATGAGATGCGCTGCCCGTACTGCGGTGCACCAGTCGTCTTAAGAAGCGCGGATGGCATCTACAGGGACAACAGTAGCAATACCATGCTGTATGTGTGCGCCAGGTACCCTGCATGTGACGCCTATGTCCGCACGCACCCAGGGACGACGACCCCGGTGGGAGAGATGGCGAACGGTCACCTGCGCGCACTCCGCCGGACAGCCCATCGCTACTTTGACCAGCTGCACCAGTCCGGATATATGAGCAAGAAGGAGGCATACCGCTGGCTGGCAGCCACGATCTCAGCTCCGATGTCCCAGGCACACATCGGCTGCCTGGGTGAGTATTACTGCCGGCAGGTCATCTCCAGGAGCAAGGCGTTCCTGGAAGCGAGGAGAGTCGGTATCAGAAACAGGGAGGAGATGAGTGCGTGAAGGAAGAAAAGAGATCTTCGGGTAGGCGAAAACAGCGAAGCTGGGTGATCCCAGTCCTATGCGCGGCGGTGACACTGCTGATTCTCAAGACGGTGCTGCTGGTGGGCTATGTACCCAGTTCCTCCATGGAACCGACGCTCCACAAAAACAGTATTATCCTCGGCCTTCGACTCCATGGGGAGCTGAAGACCGGGGATATTATCATATTCAGGCATGATGGAGAGCTTCTGGTGAAGAGGATCGCGGCGAGCGGGGGAGAACAAATAGAACGGGACGGTGAGACCATCACCGTTCCGTATGGCTGCTTCTATGTCTTGGGAGATAACGCGGCGGACTCCTACGACTCGCGGTATTGGGAGGAGCTGTTTGTGAAGGAGAAAGATGTGGCTGCTGTCGTTCTGGGCGATAGAAGGTAATCTTTCTGAACAAATAAATTGGATTTTGTCAGATGGATTACCTTCTTTTTTACGCTGTAAGCCTTGAAAATGCAAGGTTTCTTGAGAAGTGGTGTTCTGCGTGAAATTGGATACCGCCAGCCGATTGTGGTCCTTCTTCGCAGAAGGACTCATGCTGAGACGGTTGTTCAACTTTCCAAGGGAGAAATCCAGTCGAGGAAGATTCGCGTTGACTTCTCTTTGGAGGATATGGATATGTCTGGCTTTCAGAAAGGTGCGGCCTATGGGGAGATCAAGGCTTATGTGAAGGAGCAACCGGCCTTACGGTGTCTTCCCTGTATATCGCGCAGGTGAAGCAAAAATACGGTATTACCCAGGCGGGAGAATTACAATAAGCCCAAGTCGGAGAAGTCACGGCAACCACAATGTCCACCGGAGAAAGAAGCAGCAATCGTTGAGACGTTAACGCATTTCAAGATGATTTGATAGTTTGTTTTGCATTTTATCGCATGGTTGCGGCGGTCTCCCGGTCCAGTGTCCCCCTGCTCACGCTGCGGTTTATGGTATTCAGCCGTCGCTCATAGATCAGCTTCAACGGATGGTCATCTGCCAGTTCACGCTGTTCCCGGCCGCGCAGGTTCCCTATCTGGCGGCAGGTCCGGCCCAGCTTGTCCCCTGGCGCAAGGCCGCCGCAGTATTTCGTGTGCCGCGCATTGGTCGTGAGAAACCATCGCCCGCAAATGGGGCACTTCCGTGGGGCATGACCCACGCCCAGCCCCTCAAAGAGATCGGCCCGGAGCATCCCCACGAAAGAGACAAAGTGCATCCGCTTTATCAGCCGAGGCGTCTCGTCTTCCGGCAGAACAGCAGACACATACTGCACGGAGATGTTCGTGGTGTCCATCCATGAGCCGCTTTGTTCCGGTTTGAAGTGTTCCCCAAAGCACGTTGCGAAGCCGTCCGGGGTACGCTCCACCTCCGGCCCGTTCAGCTTTTCCGCAAAGACGGTCATTTCATTTTTATATTCCCGCAGAGAGAAACCGAGCTGCGCCAGTACCGGGGTCAGCCGCCCCAGCAGAATACCGCGACGGTGCTGCGCCGTCGTTTCTGCGTTCAGCCCTCCGGTCATAAGCGCCAGCGTATAGGCTTGGAAGTCCTTAACGCCATCCGGCGTGAAAGCGTCCTCTATGCCCTTTGCGTAGAAATCCCGATCCAGATATGAAAACGGCGGGATGGCAACAAGAGCATCCAATATCTGAATAGCACATTCCCGTGCTGCTGGGAGAAGCCTTGCGTCAGGCGGCCCTGACTGGAGCGTCCCCATGAATCTGTTCAGTGGGGCACACAGCCCATCCAGCGTGTCCAACACTTCATCTGATATATCCAGCGCGTTGCATCCCAGAGTGCCGGTGGGCATAGTGTGCCCCTCGTATGTCACGGCATCCTGCCAGAAGTCCAGCGTCAGCATATTGTGTTCCATTACTGTCCGTCCTGTTTTCCGTTTTTCTCCATTATAGCACACTTGTCCTGTTTTTTGAAATGAGCTTGTCCTGCCATTAGCCTGTTTTTTGCGAGATCCAACATAACTATCACAGAGGGAGGATGGCGTGTCTGTCCATTCACAGGCGCTGTCCTGTTTTTTGAAATGAGCTTGTCCTGCCATTTGCCTGTTTTTTGCGAGATCCAACATAACTATTGCAGAGGATGATGAAGCGCCTGCCGCCCGGCAGGCGCTTTTGACCCTCAAATCCAATCTGAAGGAGGGATCACAATGCTCCCGACAAGATACAAAATGCCGCTTTTCGCCGCCCCGCTGTCCCGGCACGGCGGGCAGTTGAAAACGCGCTCACAGCGCCGAAAAATCGCCAAAATGACACCGGGGATATACACAGTTTTGGCCCCGGCACACCAAATCTCAACTATCAACTGCAAAGGAGTAACAATGCCGCATATGAGCAAGAAACGGCGGGAGGAATGGTCTTTCTTCCTCAACCGCCGTAATCGTATTACATATAACCCTATCTGTAGAGGCTGTACCCAGGACTGCAAGCAGAGTTTCCGCATGGGCATCGTCGTCTGCGACCGTTACTGGTCCAAGCGCTAGAAGCCGCAGGGTCGGAGGCCTCAGTAATGGAACAGGCACAACACGCCATTTTGCGTTTTCTTAAATACAAGGGTCCTGCCATCGGCCAGATCGAAGCCCACAGTGAGCGAACCAAAGAGGAATACGCCTGCAATCCCGATATAGGCCTGAGCTGTAGCAAGTACAATTTCCACATCATCGAGCCGAAGGGCAAAGACCGCAGATCGGTCGAGCAGCAGATCCGCGAGTCCGGCTGCTGTACCCGCACAAACAGCGTTCGTATGGTGGAGGCACTCATTAAAGCAAGTCCGGAGTTTTTCAAAGGTAAAAAGAAAGCGGAGATAAGGGAATATTTTGAATTTGCTCTCCAGTTTATCGAAGAGCATCATTCCAAAAAGATAATCATATCCGCTGTGGTGCATATGGACGAGAAAACGCCCCATACGCACCTTTGCTTTGTCCCGCTGACCAAGGACGGCCGATTATGCGCCAAGGATATCATCGGGAACAAAAAGAAGTTGACATGGTGGCAGGACGAGTTCTGGAAACACGTGGTCAAACGATACCCGGACCTGGAGCGGAGCGGGAGTGCCAGTTAGACCGGCCGGGACCATATCCCCACCAGGTCTATAAAAAGGCAGTCCATCTGAACGGGATGCGTGAACAGATCATGCAGTTCATGGTGGATACCAACCCACTTACAAAAAGGTTAAAACGGCAAAATTGGAGGAGCTTCTCGAAAAATTCATTCCCCTCGCAGAGAGTTTTAAGTCACGCATCAAGAAATATGACAGCGTATATAAGCAGCTCAAATCCGAATTTGCACAGCTCGAAAAGGAACGCGACGCCAACAAAGAGAGCGTCAAGAGATGGCCTGAGTTAGCGGACAAACTGAACGAGATGGAGGATTTGCGCCAGACGGTAGAGCATGTTCCGCCGCAGATTCTGGACCTGTACGCTAAGAAGTCTCATGCGGGAAAGAATCTGATTTGGGAGGAGCTTTAACGAACCGAAATACAATGCCGCCTTTGGCCGCTACATTGATGTAAAGTGATACAGAAATACGGCCCCGCCATCCTTGATGATCAGAAAGCAACGCCGGATATAACGACGCCTGACCCCGAATCACCAAACGATCAGCCGAGTCACCCGACACAAACAAATACTGTCGCATATTATTTTGATTTTACACGTTGCGTGTCCAGACAAAACATGTTATACTGAACACGCAACGTGTATTCTTGTGAGGATAACAGAATGGATTGTAAAGAAAGAATCAGAGATCTGCGGGAAAGCACAGGCTTGACCCGAAAAGAGTTCTGCAAGGTCTTCCAGATACCTTATCGGACTGTGACAGAATGGGAGCTCGGAAACCGGCATGCGCCAGAATATGTTTTTAGGCTTCTTGAGTATTACATCAGGAATGAGGCATTTGCAAAGAGCGAGTCTGCCGGAGGCAACGGGAATGAAGAAAAGTAGTGCTATATCTTTACGCGCGTGTCTGCTTCCATACAGTTCGATGGCTACAGTCTGGAGGCACAGAGGGAAAAACCATGGAAATACGGAGGATATAAGGGCAAGGCGATCGTAGGTGAGCATTCTGGCGAGGACTTTTCCGGTAAGAACATCCAAGGACGGCATGAGTTTCAGCGGATGCTCGCTTATATTGAGGATTGCAAAGACGGCATATCTTTTGTGCTTGTGTTTAAGCTATCCCGCTTCGGCAGAAATGCTGCCGACGTACTCAGTCCTTTGCAGAACATGCAGGATCTCGGCGTAAATCTTATCTGCGCAGAAGATGGGATTGACAGTTCTAAAGACTCCGGAAAGCTGATGATTTCTGTTCTATCTGTTGTAGCGAAGATCGAGCGGGAGAATATTCGGACACAGACAATGGCCGAACGCGAGCAAAAGGCCCGCGAAAACAAGTGGTGCTGTATCTTTACAGCAAAGAGGAACTGCCCCCAACTATATCACCAAGAATGAGGTCAGGGTACTGGGCTGGGAGGACAGTTCCGCTGAGAACTACCTGGAAGGGGCCACCATCGGCAGAGACCGGTTTTACTACGATTGAGGACAAGAATAGGAAAACTATGCAAGAAACAAAATACTAGTCTTGCAGAACTTTTTAGACGTATTGTCAGACTACAGAATTTTAATAAGAAGTAAAAAGAGGAACATTTTACTTTGAAGATATGGTTGTGGTTGAGGATGCTTTATGGGGTTCCTATGAACAGGCATATATATTCCCCAATAGTGAAAGAATAGAATTAAATAGTCAATCAAGGAAAAAATAGGTATTATAGCGGAAAGGAGCAATAATATGATTGACAAGTCTAAGGCAATAATTGTGATGAAAGTCGGACCACATAGTGGCATGTCTCTTTCAGATATTATCACATCTAAGCAAGAAGAGGAAAAAATACACGGTTGTCACTATTGGGGATATTCTGGTGTGTTTTGCCGACCAAAGCCCACGCAGCAATTCTGCCAATGGGCTGAATTACTTTACAGAGAATATCCTCAGATTGTGCTAATAGAAACAAAAAGTGCATATAAGTCGAACATTGGATTTATTCAACAATATTCATCTAATGGATCTGAATATCATTATTTTAAAGCACCTGTTCAGCTTCAAGGTGCACAGTTTTCATTTATAGCAAAGGATCTACACGAGGTTAACACATTTAGGCTTTCTGATTATTTAGTTGTGGGCGGAAAAAACGATGGTTTGCCATTAAATGAGCATCTTCGTTTCCGGGTAAATAAATCATTTGCAAAGTTAAGAACAGAACCACCAGAACAGAGTGGACCCACTGAAGAGATAAAAGTATTATCTGCGACCCTTGTTCCCCCATTTGCAGTATGGCTCAAAGAATAAGGAGTAATTGACAATGAAATCTATTGCTTTAGTTTTAGATTTAGATAATACTTTGTATTGTTGGATGGATTCATATGCGCCAGGATTTGACGCACAAATAACATATATTGCAAAAAGGACTGGAATGACGAAGAAATGTATTCGTGAAAGCTTTAAGAGCGTATTTCAAAAACATGGTTCAGTTGAAATAGTAAATGCAGCAAATGAGTTAGATATTTGGGCAGAGACTAATCTTACGGATACCGAAATCATGGATATTAACGAAAAATCAACAGCTTTATTCCTTAAAGTCTTCGCTGATAATTTAACATTGTTTCCAACTGTGCTGGAAACCCTTGAATGGGCAAAAGAAAGAAATATTTTGTTATTTGCATTTTCTGACGGGCGTGCATTTTGGATTAACTTTCGATTAAAACATTTGGATATTATTGACTCATTTGAAAGAATTTATGTTATGGAGGATGAACCAGCTGATAAAGGGAGAAGTGTGCTGTGCAAACAAATGATAACTTTATCAGCAGACCAAATTAAGCCGAATACGTTTATACTTGACGAAATAATGAAAGATTATCATATAAGTAAAGAGGATGTTTATGTTGTTGGTGATAGTAAAAACAAAGATATTCGGACAGCAAATATCGCAGGTGTTAATGGAATTTGGGCTCAATATGGAATGAGTTATTCTCAGAAGAGTAGACACCTTTTGAGTTCAATTACTCCTTGGACGCGATCTCAAAGGGTAAGAGGGCGCCGTATAGTTCCGCAATATACAATAACTGAGTTTGCTGAAATTAAAGATATTATTAGGATGTAAAGGAGTGACGCAGGTGATAAGCTATTTCGGATTTGATTCAAAGTTCATTGACAACGAAAATATCATTTCAAAATTAAATTTGCTGTTTCAGATCGAGCGAATGGATCCATATTCAAATGCTAGCACATTACAAGAGAGGATACAGATTTCACTTCAATATGTACCACCTGTATACAGACAATATGCTTTAGCACTTTTTGCTAATACTATATATTTTCCGAACGCATTTTCTAAATCAGTGTTACAACATCTTCTTAATAGTCTCTTATTTAGATATGAGATTGATTGGAAAAATTTAGGACAGCAGTGTCTTATCCTTGAGCAAGATCCGACTGGAATAGTAAACGAATTTCTCCGAGCGAATCATGTCCATGGCCGTTTAGATAAACAGACCTTTCAAAGGACACAGCAAGTATCATCCTTTGTAAAGACTGCCTATATTAACTTAAAGCACAGTAATGTTGATCAAATTGAAGATGTAACAGCATTCTTGAACCGTGATTATTGGATAGTTTTAGTCGATAATTCGTTGAGTGGGACATCCTTATGTTCAGATTTAGAAAGGCTGCTCGAATTGTCAAATGATACAGGCTCTAAACCCAAAAAGGTAGTTTTGTTAATCAGAACACTTACAGATATAGCCTTGAACGTAATACGTGAAAAATTCGCTCAAGCGATTGCAGATGGTATATTGGAGATTGATTACGGACTTCTTTTGGATAGTCGTTTCGTAATTACCAAAAACATTAAGCGATGGAATGAGTGCGTCCTATTTAATAATGAGGAAACGTATGCAGGTGTTGTAGAAGCGTGTAAGTGGCTTGCAAATCGGGATGAATACAAAAATGACCCACTGCTTGCGGACCATAAAGAACATAGTGGTGGAGATAAAACAATGACGTTTGGCTTTAAGGATTGTGGTATTACATTTGTTTCATCTGAAAACTGTCCATCTGACTCATTGCCATTGCTATGGTACCAAAAAGATGGTTTTTATATGCCACCTTTCCCACGTGTACTATCAAGAATTGGGGGATATTCAAAATGAATATAACACAAAATGATAGTTCGGTTATTAATTATTCCTCTATTGAAAGGATAACATTAGAAAATACGGATACTCCATTGGTTATTGTGCTTTGTCCAAACTATGAAGATCGTTCACAAGCCATAGCACAAAGTATCAATTGTTTCGCTAAGAATATCACTAGACCAATTCATTATTTAATGATTTGCCTTAAAAACAAAAAGAATAACGATTTAATTCTTGAGGATTTGAAGGAGTCAAATATAAAAAAGGTATCGTCGACTCTTAATATTGCTGATGAAAATATTGAATGGCTCGATTATCCAAATGATTTTTCATCAAATGCTTTGAGAACTCTACTGGAGTATACACTAAGTGAGTCTTTTTTCAAGGAAAAACCTGCAGATGTGCTGTTTGATATTAGCACGATGCCTAGGTCAATAGTTTTTCACCTATGCGAACATATTCAGACATCAATTGCTCAAAAGGTCGGAAAAATCTTTTTTGCTTATGCTCAATCAAAGGCATATTCAAAAGTCCATTATGCTCAGGATGTTGGAATTCTAAAGGGCATGTTCAGTGGAAAGCCACTTCGATTTGATAATGACCAATCTATTCATGCAGTTATTTTTCCCAGTAGAACTGGCCATGAAGGTAAATTACTTTGTGATAGTTTAGATAATTTAAATAGAAGTCCTAGTTATAATATATATTTTCCAATTCATGCTACAGAATATAATAGTTCACTAGAAATTATGCGTGCAAATCAAAGCTTGTTAGATCGAGAAGCTTATAATAATTACTTTTATTGCTCATTACAAGATGCAATTAAAGAATTGGATGACTATTTTAAGAATGAATGTTTTAATTTAGATAGCATCAAGAAGCAGGAGGAAACTACTCCTGGAAGTGCAATGAAACAAACTTACTTAGTGGCTCCCTTCGGGTCAAAAATCTTTGTCCCTGTTGCCTATTTTGAACTTCTACGTCTTAAAAATATAGCACCACAACTGGTTAATATTGAGATATGTCATGTAAAGGGTTTTCAATATACATCCGTATATTCTATTGGTGTGGGGAATATAACATGTTTTAAATTGGAGGTTAAGGATAAATGAAGTATCCAAAAGTAAAAATATGTGATGTAAGAAGTCCTGAAATAGCAACATTTTGTTTAGAGAATTCTGTTGATTTTATTGGCGTACACCAAATTTTTTCCCCAATTACAGAAGAAAAAATCAGATTATTTAAGTCAATTAAAAGTGCATCTGGCACTATGCCCGTCGTATTTGTCACGAAAATAGACGATATTGAAGAACTCACCCGTATTATTTGCGCCGTACAATTTGATTATGTGCAACTACATTTTAACGCAACTGTAGATTTTGTAAAAGAGCTAAAACAGCATGTGCGCAGAGAAGGTAATAGAGATGTCGGTATCATAGCGGTGTTTCAAGCTGATGAGTGTGACTTCTTGTTAGCCCGACAGATGGGTGAGATTGCAGATTATCTTTTATTTGATTCTTTTATAGAAGGTGGAACTGGATGCCCTATTTCGGATGATGCTATTGCGCAAATTGTTAAATATTGTTCGCATCTCGATTATTTTATTGCAGGAGGATTAAATCCTGATAATGTACAATTGACGATATCAAAAACTCATCCATTTGCTGTTGATGTTCAAAGTGGTGTTGAGCGTGAAAAGCATATTAAGGATACAGGGAAAATACGAGCTTTTGTTGATGCAGTTCATACTTATTCAGAGTAATATCATTTACGCATCAACAGTTTAGGATGTTGTGGAAAAATGTATGTAGCTATTGTTAGCCTTTAACGAAGTTTATAAAGCGGCTGCCGAAGCGGAGTGAAAAGAGTTTATGATGGGCTTTCATCGAAAAGATTGCGCTATATCCCGAAAAGCGCGAAGACTGCTGCCGAATCAAGAGCATCAGCTTCAATTTTTCTGTTCCGCTGGACGGTAAGGTAGTTACTGAGCTTCCCTTGGAAAATGAAACAACAATCGACCAGGTACATGTCTTGCATGATGGATGTCAAGAATCGCTTGCTTGCCTTCTTGTCTTGCTGGACAAGGATGGTGCAGATCTTATCTGGATCAAAGACCTGCCGGCTTTCTTCGTATCTTTCCCGGACATTTTCACCGATTTCCGGGCGTGCATGAGGTACCATGTATTGTCTACTTATTTCACAGAATGTGGTTGTGAAAAGCCCTGTGAGCCTCCTGCGACTCACAGAGGGTGTGGACGCTGAACTGGACGTAATAAGATTGGAGTAAAAGACACACTCGAATTAACATGTTAGTAACCCAACGATCTCCCTGCTCAGTTGGGTAGTGTAGAATAAGATGCGCAAAAAGGAATAGGCCCAAATAGAGACACAGTTTGCAGTCTCTGGTTGAATGAGGTTCCCATACCAAACATTCTTGAAAGGAGAAAGCAAACCATGTCCGAGAAGATTGTACAGATGAACGAGGAAGTAATCAAGGGCAGATTAAAGAATTGGTCCGCAGGAGTGTGGAAGAAACGCTCAACGAACTGCTGGAGGCAGAAGCCGAGAAGCTGACCCAGGCGGCCCGGTATGAGCGCAGCGAGGCCCGCCAAGGCTACCGCAGCGGCCATTATGACAGAAATCTTACTACGACCTCCGGCAATGTCACTTTGCATGTGCCGCGCCTCAAGGGCGTTTCCTTTGAGACAGCCATTATAGAGCGGTACCGTCGGCGGGAGAGCAGCGTGGAGGAAGCGCTCATAGAGATGTATCTGGCAGGTGTCTCTGTACGCCGGGTGAAGGATATAACGGAAGCCCTCTGGGGAACGAAGGCCTCGCCGTCCACCATCAGCGAGTTGAA
Source organism: uncultured Oscillospiraceae bacterium (assembly GCA_947625045.1). Classification (GTDB taxonomy): domain Bacteria; phylum Bacillota; class Clostridia; order Oscillospirales; family Oscillospiraceae; genus CAJOIG01. Next base: position 70,997 of record CANQMW010000007.1, on the reverse strand, counting down.
CAAGAAAGCATATGTGCATATCGAGGACTGGCGGAATCGTCCGCTGCAGGGTGGGAAGTATCCATATGTATGTGGATGGGATTTATCTGCCCCGGAACCGGGGCGGAGAATATGAAAACGCAGCCATTCTGGTCGCCATTGCAGTCAACGAAGATGTTTACCGTGAGGTTCTGGGTGCTGCTGAGGGGATGAAAGAGGACAGTTCCAGCCGGGTGAGTTTCTTCCAGTGGCTCCGCAGTCGTGGGCTGGACGGTGTGACAATAATTATTGTGGACAAGTGCTTGGGGATGCTGGAGGCCGTAGGCGAAGTATACCCAGATGCCAAGTACCAGCGCTGCACCATCCACTTTTACCGGAACGTTTTCCCTGTCATTCCCAGATCCAAGATGAAGACAGTAGCCAGGATGCTCAAAGCGATCCATGCCCAGGAAAGCAAGGCCGCCTGCCGGAAGAAGGCAAAAGAGGTGGCGGATATGCTCCGGGCCATGCGGCTGCCTGAGGTTGCCAAGAGTATAGAGGATGGCGTGGAGGAAACATTGACCTACACTGACTTCCCCTCCGAGCACTGGACACGCATTCGAACGAACAACGTCTTGGAGCGGCTCAACCGTGAGATCCGTCGGAGGACGAGAGTGGTTGGCTGCTTCCCGGACGGGAACTCCGCTCTCATGCTTGTCTGTGCCCACCTACGTCACGTTGCCGGCACCCAGTGGGGCAATAAGAAATACATGAACATGAAGCACTTGGAGACCATGGAGGAATCCGCCGCTATTGCCTGCTGAGCTTACCTGCCGACAGTGAACTATTTTTGCGCATATTCCTTGACATTACCCTCAGTTGCAACGGTTCCATGATTCCTATCTGTTACACCTATTCTTCATGCAACATTCTCTTTCCCTAATATATGCCCCCCATAGCGATGCTTCTGCTTTCATCTCTATGGGGGTCGTATCATATCCAGATAACTCATCTCAGGGCTTCGGGATTCTTCACGCGCTCAGCAATTTCTCTGTGATATGCCATGATTCGTTTATAATATTCATCGCCGAAGAAATCACCTCTATAAATAATCGTTCTATAGAGATCTCTTACACCCTCGAACTTGCTACCTTCGGTTTCTGCTTTATCCTTGGTTTCTGCTTCATCCAAAGTCAATTCCAGATATTTGATTACCCTGCGCAACGAGTAAATCGAAAAAAAGGCCTTAGAATCTTGCGGAGGCCAGTCATCTGACGCATTTCTTTCAAAGAAAAGGATGCAAAAACACTTAAAAATGCATCCGCCCAACTCTCGCCCGAAGGGTGCTTTATCCAAACTGCGCTGAATATCGGCTATAGTAACCTCTGTGTCCTCTTCTTTTCTCAGAATACCTTTTTTCATCCCTGCTGTAATAACAATAGCGAGCCGCTGGATAAACTGCACCGCCATAGGTTCATTGGGGGACTCCTTTACCACAGGATCCACCGAAAATGACTGGAGATAGGCGTCCAGAGAAAAGCGGATCAGTTTGATGGACATAACGTCCGCGTAGCATTCTTTAAAGAAATATGCACAGGCATCCACTTTCTCATCGAAAAAGATCTCATCCTCGTGGCTGCCTTTTCTTTCTAAATTTCTTGCGAGTTGAGACCAGCGCTCAATAGCCGTGAAATCATGAATTGAATAATCCAAGGCAGACGCTGATTGACACAAGGCACGATATGTATTGCCTGTCAGAATCTGTTCTTTTAGAATTCGTTTGATATTATTGATGGCATTCGCCATATAGAAGCGATTGGAATCGTCCTGAAAACTCTGCATCGCATCCATAAATTTCTTGTTCAAAACAAATGTCAAATGCGTTGGGTCAGCCAAATCTTCAAATGTGCTGATTATTTCAGAAACTATGAACCCTACCATCAATTTCAGGCGTATATCCCGAAGGCGGATCTCCTGCCCAAATATATGCAGGCACTCGTGCGCCAACTGCACGACAAATTTTCCAGGCTTATAAAGATAGTCCAGCGGAAATTCGATAATGTATACCTGTTTCTCGCTCTGTCTCGTGGGCATAATGGAAAACATTTCAGAGATTCGCATTTCCTGACTGAGTGTTGGCGAAAGCAAAAAGCTGTGGGCTTTTTCTTCCGGACTGCGCCCGTCTGAATCGATGAGCGCACCGGAGGTCTCACTAAGAAAGAGGTGATACAACTCCAGGAGAGACTCTGAAAGCGTATTATAAATCGCGGTGGTAGTACCGAGCCGATGAAAAATCACGTCATCGACCTTTGTGATCTGGTCTGTTAATTGGTTCCACGCGCGCACAAAATGCTCAATGCTGAGTTGGCTTTTCTTGAGCATTATATCTAATTTCTCACCTCTGGGATAATCTTTAATATCGCCGCAAAAATACTGATTTGCAACATTAAGGCAACCCCAAACTAAATAAGACGGGCCGTGTAAGATAGGCAATTTATCGATGTGCGCATGAATATTGGTAAGTTCCAGAAAGGCGTCTGCCCAAGGGTACTGCTGGTCATGCATATCTTTATAGGTTTTAAGATACTGCTTATATTCATTTGAAAGTATATCCTGTGGAAGCAGCTTTTTATCACTCGTCTGATCGCTTTTCAAGGAAGGGAATTTCAAGATTTTGCTCGGATCCAAGTACGGTTGCTGAAACTCGGTGTAGATATTCCAGCAGGCTGCGTCGACCTGTTCAGACTTTTCCAGGAAATATTTCAGAAGGCTATAGAACTGCGGCCCTCCTATTTTCGCGTTAATCAAAAAATCATTTTCGCCAAAGCTGATCTGGCAGTTTGCCCCATGGATAGCCCCGCGCTTATCATCTATCAGCGGCTTCTTCACGTCCTGATAAAACTTTTCACTGTCGCATATGGAGCCATGGATGCAAATTGGGAACTCCCCCTGCTTTTGTAGCAACGTTTCGGCTTCGGGCGTCATGTTGCCTTGGGCTAGAGGAATGTTGACAAAGGAATAGGTCTTACGTGCCGCGTTGTTGTCCGTGATTGCCATAGACAGTCTCAGCGTATCTGCGATATCGTTCGTGCGCCAAAGGACCACGAGGTCGCAGAGGTTGACTGAGTTATACACCACAAAACAGCATTTTTGATTATTGGCAACCTTGGATAGGTCGCCCCATAGCTGATCCTCGTATGACTTGTCACTGCTGTGTGCGGCTCCGTAAACGAAAGTCACGATCAAAAAAGGAAACTGTACCGCCGTCTCCGGACTCCAGAACCGATCGAGCGTTGCCTTGGGTCGGTCTGTGCCATCAATATTGGCCACGATATGGACCGGATGATAGCTTACATTTGCCGTAATGGACTTAAAGATTGTTTTTTTATCTTCTGAAAGTGTTTCTATCCAGTCGGCGTTGATTGAGTCATCAAGAGAAAACAATCGATAGGTAGATAATGCGTCAAAGCTCCCTACAGTGAAGTAATTCTGCTTGTCACCATGATCCTTGTCGGGCTCACAAATCTTTTCGTATTCCGCATGATGCCTGCTGTGGATCTTATAAAGGAGTAACGTGCGGACATCCCGGCACAATTTTTCTGTTTCGTTCATACATCTGCCCCTGACGTGTTGATATTTACAACAAGCTTATATAATAGCTTCCAGAAAGCGATCACGTTTGAATCGTCCTTGAATCCGGCCTCAGATCCCAAGCCGGTAACTTCCTGCTGCCTGTCAATGAGATCATACATCGTAATAACATCCTCTGCGGCGGCGCCCTGATCTGTGGGGATATCTCGGAACGGAAGAGTTTCAGCGCATCTGCCAATTGCCAAACACAGGGCCTGATTACTTTCCAAAACATGGAAATTTATGTTAAGTTCTCGTATATTATTCTTGGTGAAGCCGTTGCTGATGGCAGGTAGTCGGTTACCCTCTGAAAGCCGGATAAAATATTGTTCATATTCTTGGCTTTCAAAAACTTTCACATCTTCTTGGCTGGCAAAGTGCTTCATCGTCTCGTTGATGCTATACGGGAAAAACAGTACGACCCGGCCCAGCGCGGGCAGCGAACCCTTGAAATCGGCCAGTCTGCAATCGTTCTGCCAGCATATCCAGGCAAAAGGGCATTGTTCCTTATCATTCCGCCATTGTATTACGAACATCTCAAAGGCGATCTCATAAACATCGAGCGGCGAAATATTGCGGTGCTGGAACAGCGCGGTCTTTGTTTCCCATTTGATAGAGTTTAAAAAGATATCATGTAAGAACATGAACAGCTGAAACGGTGCGCTGATATCAGGCCCTGTACAGACAGACCCTGCCGATTGCCTCTGTGTCAACGTAGCGACCGCTTTATTTTTCAGGATATCGCACAGCATGGAAGATACCTCAGCATGCCGTTTTTGGCTCCTTTCCAAGACGCCGCGTTCATTGACTTGGACAAAAAAATTTTCGTATGTCTTGCGATGCAACGCGAAGAGTTCCGCAGCATCCCATGTGGGGCACATTTGCTCCATCTGCGTCGGCGCTTCTTTTAGCTCGGATCTGGCATGCTCTGGCCATTATTAAGCTGCCATTTTGTCCCGCGCCGTTCCAGGACGTCGGCCACAATGCGCGTTACGCAGGATTCATATTCCTTATTGCTGACGATATCCTTTGCGCTGTAGCAAAAATGAAAGAAGACCTGCCGGAAATCATCCCATAAATACGTAGTTTTCTGTGTTCCTTTATCATTCCACCAATAGGACAGGCGTATTATGCAGGGGCATCGACCCCCGTCACGATGTGTTTTTTCTTTATCAAACCGCCGGACTAGCTTTGCTGCTGTGTATCCCAAATAAGCTCGCTCAGCTTTTAAAAGCGCCTCTTCCGACATATATGCAGACAATACAAAGCCAATCACGCAAAATAGTATGGAAAGCAGCCCGATGTCGGCAAGAAGAGGCAAATGTACCGATGCAGCGCCTGAAGAAGCCATGCGATCCGACTGGCCGGAGAGAAGAGAACAAATGATCTTTGCAAGTGATGCGGTGCCCGTAGAAGTCACACGATCTGACTGGCTGGAGATGAGAGAATAAATAATCTCTGCCACAGACATCGCCACAACAAGAAACAAAGAGACGAAGAAGCCGTGGCGCCGATTGCTGAGGATGATCTGCCGAACCTGTGAGAAACGCTTCTGCGTACCACTGGTCACATTTGCGTTCGTCCTTGCTGAATTGGCCAGCCAGCTTTTGCCGCTCTCCTCTATAAGTTTGAGTACAATAGTGAGTACAACGCCGCCGCTGATAAGAGGACTCACCGAGCTGAACATGGCCGCCAATCTTTCTTCACTCAAACCAGTTTGAAATAGGCCGGCAGTGCTATCACCAAGTGTCAGCACACCGACATACAGCAGTACTACTGCCATCATGACAAAGAGATCGGAGAGCGTGTGGAAATTACACCGAAACAGGATTCGATATATACAGACTGACAAGGGCAGCACCATCACAAGAGCGTATAACGGCAAAAGCCATTCCCTTAGCGTTAGATAGGCAACAATAGCCGCCAATAAAAATGTCAGCACATGTAACACCCGCGAGCAGATCTCATGCCGGAAATATTTTTCAGCAGGAAAAGCAATCTGTTCCTCGTGAGTACCTGCAGACTGACCTATGTATCCGTGGTATTCAATTTCTAGAACGAGAAGAGATATAAACATTAGGATGGCTACTGCTATTAGGATGGCTACTGCTATTAGGGCAAAAACTGTCATCGTCGAAAATGCCTCTCTGTTCTCTCGGGCTTATTGATATGCGGCAGACTTAACGAAAAAGAGCAGAAACCACATTGCGGGTCTCCGCTCTTTTCCGGTAGGTGCTTTGCCTATGACAAGCTGCACCGGCAAGCAACAAACAAATATGAATCAAGCTGCCGTTCCGCTCAATACGATTGTGACCCCTTATCTTATGGCGCTCCTTTAAACACTGGAACTGATGAGCCACTCCAGTATTTCATCATCCTTGTCAAATCGGATGGCGGAAACCGGACACTTTTTCCCGCTGTTGGCAACACTGCACTTGACATCGTCGAATTTATAGAAATAAGAAAACTTCTCCGGCACCGGTACGATGACCGTATCCGAAGAGGCACGTTTTTTTTTCATATCATTCACTGATTTTACCCCAAAAAGTAGTTTAATCGATTTCTATTATGAACTCAATCCAATCCGCTTATCCCCAACGCCTACAGCCATTATATGCATTCTTTGACTGCGGGTGCAACGCATCAAGGACAAATAAACCCGCCCCTCTGATTGCTGACTAAGCGATCGGAGCCCGTAAAAGCAAGAGATGGACGTGACTCAAAACACATTAGCCCATCCCATTTACAGAGCCAGCCTTTGCGTTCACATTGATGAAAGCTTTTCATCCGCTGAACAACCTCTTGGGGTATGTGCCCATGACAGTACGGAATAACACAGGTCCTTGCGGTGTTTGTCATAGCTACAGCACCTCCCTGCCAAATGGTCTCCCTGCTCTAGTCACAGGCGACCTGAAGACACGCCCGATAATGGGTAATGCTCATTATAGCACGCCCAAAGAGGGATTGCAACCAAAATCTGCAAAATTAAATATCCTGCTTAATCCTGCCTATCGCAAAGTTATTATCACATCCCTTCAAATGTCGCGCCAAGGGGACGGAGGAAGAGCAAGACGTTTCATAGTCTCCCGCCTGGTCACTTGGTTGCGGCAGCTATTGGCCTCTTTCGTGCCCTGGGACAGGTACTCGCGGTTGTCAGGGTCAATGGACGCAGCGAAGGTCCCGTGGGCTGGGCATACAGGGGGAGATGGAACTGGACACGCACGCGGCCTTGGAGCAGACGCTGTTATACATTATGTCAGCGTGCAGGCTTATTATCCTGCCCATGGTCGATCTGCCGATTATGCGGAGTTAAAATCCGCTTTTTGATGTAAATATCGCTGGGCCTACCCGCAATCCATTGAAATAGGGACTTTTCAGAAAATGCTGAAAGAACACTCGCAGTATAGGACGGCCTCTCCATTGCCCCGGACGAGGCGCCGCCGGATCCGGTCCAGTATGCGTTCGCTCGGCACGGAGAGGGTCACCTTCAGGAATCCCTCCCGCTCGCCCCGGTTGACGGCCAACACCCGGTGAGGGGCCATGCGGAGCACCGGCTCCTGGTAGTCATAGTACATCCGGTAGACGCTGTCCTCGTCCTTGGCGGCGGTGGTTATGACGCCGTCCCGCAGCAGCATTGCCCGCAGGTCCTTCCGAAGAGCCGCGTCATCGCTCACCGTCTCGGCGATGATGTCCCGCGCCCCGGCGAGAGCGCTCTGAAGTGAACACCAAAAGTTAGACGAAATAATGAGTTAAGCGACCCGAAGGGTCTGGTATCTGTGCTGAGCAGGTGTCAGGCCCTTTAATTTTGCCTTGATCCTGCGATTATTGTAGTAGTCGAGATAGTCAATAAGTTCAGCCTTGAAATGTTCCAAGGAATCGAACTGCTGCAGATAGAGCAGCTCTGACTTGAGCAACCCAAAGAAGTTTTCCATTACAGCGTTGTCCAAGCAGTTTCCTTTCCGGCTCATACTCTGCTTAACACCTTTTGCTTTCAACATTTCCTGGTAGTGCTTGTGCCGGTACTGCCATCCCTGGTCAGAGTGCAGGATCAGTCCCGTATCATCCGGGATCGTTGTAAACGCTTTTTCCACCATGGAAAGGACCATGTCGAGTCCTGGCCGTTCGGAGATCGTATAGCTGACCAGATCCTCACTGCACAGATCAAGAACAGGCGACAGATATAGCTTCTCACCAAACAAAGAGAATTCCGTTACATCGGTGACCCATTTCTGGTTCGGCTTCTCGGCAAAGAAGTTTCTTTCCAATAGGTTCGGGGCCGCCTTTCCGACCTCTCCCTTGTAAGAACAGTACTTCTTCATTCTTACTTTGCTGCTCACGCCAAGCTGCTTCATGAGCTTCATAACAAGCTTGTGGTTATAGTGGAATCCCCGGTTTTGCAGTTCAAGCGTTACTCTTCGGTAGCCGTATCGCCCTTTGTTTTCTGTCACTATGGAGCAGATCTCCTCTTTCAACCCAGCATATTTGTCCGGCTCTTTCTGCTTTCTGGTGTAGTAGTAATATGTGCTGCGAGGGAGACCGGCAATGTCCAGCAACAGCGTCACCTTGTGTTCATGCCTTAGTTCCCATATCACTTTTGCTTTCTCTCTTGCCGTACCCTCTCGGCAACCAAGGCATTCAATTTTTTTAGATATGCATTCTCCGCCCGTAACCGCTGCACCTCGGCCAGCAAATCTTCCTCTACCTCCGGGCGCAGTCCCTTTGACGGACACCCTCTACTTCCTCGCCCTCGCCGCTCAATATACAGCCCTTCCGGCCCTTCCTCGAGATAGATGCGCTCCCATCTGGCAACTGACTTGTGATCCGCTATTCCATATTCCCGTGCTGTCTCACAGTAGCTCAGTTTCTCCCGCATCATTGTCTCTACGACTCTCTGCTTGAATTCTCCGCTGTATTTCGGTTTCCCTTTTGGCATAAGCAACACCCCATTCGTTATCAGTATACCATACTGTCTAACAAATGGGGTGCTGTTCAAACCGTTGGTTCATTGATGGGGTCTTTTATGAATGACTATGTCTTATGCATGGTTAAAGAGGGCTTAAATCAAGACAAAACTCTGCTTGAGCCTTGACTGTGTTTGGTCGCTTAACTTTGCTTTTTCAGCATATTCCGGCCATTTTGAGATGCTGTCCATAACTGCGGCGATGGCTTGCTCTGCGGCTGTTTTTCGCAGTCCCATGTGCTTTGCAGAGGCCAGCAAGTCCTCTTTGGTGATGCCATCCACCTTCCCGTTTATGGTCATTTGATGGTGTCCGGTCCACATGCCATCCGGATTATATGCGTAGGTGACATCATATGCCGGGGACAGGCTCCATCTGCCAGTTCTGTCCATCAGGAACGAGATGTTCTTCGTATGGTCATCCTGGTTCCTGGCCAAAACGTTGAATACCATCCGGCGATAGAACTGCTTGATCTCGTCCTGTGAAATGCCCATCTGCCGCATGACGCCGGCGGCCTGTTCATAGCTGTATACACCGGGAAGGTTGAAGTCATAATGGGCGATGCCGGCAAGCGTCTGCATGTGCAGTTTGCCTCCTGTGCTGCGGACGCGGTCGAACCGGCGGGTCATAAAGTGATACAGCCCGCCCTCTTCATACAACCGGCACTCCTCCATATCGATCCCAGCGGCGGAAGCCATCAGATAGTAGGCATATTCGATCCGCGTATACTGCGGCGGGTCATAGCCCTCTTTGTCTCTGTTTTCAGATACCCCGTCGAACTTGACCAGCCAATGGTCATAACCATCACCGGCGGAGACTTGACCAGAGCGGAAGTCACCTGTACGCTCATTCCAGGCCACGACGGCCTTCGCCCGGGCGCCGCCGGCAGATGTGCCGACCCGAATGATCTCATTCATGGCCCCTTTTCCTGCGGGGACATGGAAACCCTGTCTGGAGCGGAGGATATCCGACGCCAGGCGTGCCAAACTGGCGAGACTGATTTTTTCGGTCCCCGAGGGGGCTGGTCCTGTAGCGGGTACGAATTCCAGTGCCCCCATGCCTCGCTCCCCGGTATAGCAAAGCCGCTCTACGGGGTCGAAGGATTCCGGAGAGCGCCCTTCTGACTGCAGCCAAGCGTCGATGACGGCGTTACCGAACTTGTCCGGGAGGCTGTCTGCAAGCAGCCCGGGGAGTCCATGGAAACTCCTGCGGGGCAGTTCGGGGAAGCTGTACACTCTGGTTGAAAGCGGCATTACAATGGGGGAAATCTCTATCCCGGAAGATAAGAAGCTCCGCTCATACTCGAATGAGCCGACACCGGTCTGGTCATCGAACGCGACGACGCTGACCTTTGTTCCCCAGAGATAAACCGTGGCAAAGGTCACTTTTCATCACCCCATTTCCACTTTTTTTCTGCCCCATCCCGGCTCGCCTTTTTACGGACGCGCTGCTTCTCCTTATCATTTGCCATGAGCATGCTGGGCCGGGCCGTGGGCTCCGGTATGAGAGCATCCATATTCTGTACCAGGCCCAGGGCGCGAAGCACATTCAACATCGTAGAGACGGCAAGGTCTTCACCGTTTTCGATCCGGCTGATCGTTTTTGCCGTTACCCCTGCTTTTTTTGCCGTTTCGCCCTGGGTCATGTTCATATTGATCCTCGCCTCCCGGATCCGTTTGCCGAGAACCTGTAGAACCTCTTCATTGGATGATCGTGCTGTTAGCTTCATGCTATGCGCTCCTTCAAGTCAGTGAGCATATAAAAGGCAATACATTTCCTTTTAAAGCGCTGTTTAATATATAATATGCTATAGATTACATTTTATATGGTTTATGTCTGCGCGTCAAGCCCTTTATGAAACTGGCATCATATAACAATATGTGCGGCGTCAGTTTTTGTCAGCGACCGTCAAATGCGGTCAAAACGGGAGATAATTCCAAGAGAAAGTTTTATAATTCCGGCTGGCAAAATGTAGGAAGGGATGGTTCGTTTGCAGGAGATCATGCAGCTGGTGACTGAGATCAGTGGTAGAAGGAACAAGGAATGCTACTATGTGCTGTGCTGGGCAATAGAGGTGGTGAGGGATCACCAGCCTGACGGGATGCAGATGAAAGAGGTGTGTGCCGTGATCAAAAAGAACGCTGGCATGACGCCTGGGGCGGCGGCGAAAGCGTTATCGAGGGCGGTGGATGACATATGGGACAATGGAAACCGTGAAAAACTCTGTCAGATATATGGCCGTCCGCTGTTGGAGCGTCCGTCGCCGAAAGAGCTGATCAATGTGCTGGCGCAGCATCTCTGGAAAGAGTGAGGCCAGTGAGGGGGGTGGTATATCGACTAGTAATATGTGGTTTCACAGGAAAATATGGCATCCTGGCGCAGGACACCGAGAGCCGAGTATGTGCTATGGCGGCCCCATTTACCGATGATAAAGATAGGGTCGATCGTCTCATCACAGGGCTGGAGAGGGAGAAAGCATCTCTGGAGGATTTTGAGAATGCTTTTCTGCAGGGAGACCTCACATAAAATTGCCGCCAGCCAATTTTGGCAGGCGGCAAGGAAGATTCAGGATACAGGGCTCAGGGAGAGGATGGACTTGGCATGAGAACTGTTTTCCAGGGCCTGACAGTACATGGCCAGGACAGAGACCAGTTCCTTAGGCGTTGGCTGTTCCAGGATGGGCCGGCCGTATATCTGCTGTAGCTTGTCCCTGTTGCCGTAGACCCAGATGTCGGCGGTGACCCGGGAGAGAGCCTTGGATATGGCGTTGACAGACATACCGGTGCTGGTTTGGACCATGGCGCAGATCGTGTTCATCTTTGGTTCCGCCGGAAGGCAGCTTAGAGCGGCCTCAACGGCTCGGCAGAGAACATAGTAGCAGGATTTGTTTCGCCGGCCGCTCAGTTCAGTTACAGTGCGTTGGATCGTGTGTATGGGGACCATCCTCTCTTGCTGAATTATTCTTGCGGGGATAGGGGAAGATCATTTCTTGGCAGTGGCGTAGGCGGTGGTATATTTCCGTGTGCTGCTGCCGCCGTCTTTTGCTGCATAGCAGGATACGACTGCGTAGTATTTCTCGCCGGGTGTGACGGTAAACGTATAGGAGTTGCTATGACCAAAACAGTAGTGGCCAAGCATGGATGAAGTATAACTAGAGGATAGGGAGCCTACTGGCTGTGTACTGTTCCACTTATAAACAATGATTGAGGTGGCGCCGACGGTGTCCATTATGTCAGTTCCGGTTGTACTGAACCCTACTGTTACGGTGCCAGTGCTATAGCTATCAATAGCAGCAAGATATGAAGCAATGTAGGCATCCGACTGGGGCTGGGCTGGGGAGGGTGCGGAAGCTGCCGCCGCAGCGGCAGGGATGGAAAACACGGTCATCAATACCAGAACTAGGGCGGTAACATGGATAAAACGCTTACTCATTTTGCACCTCCATATAGAGTGAATCAATAGTTTTGATCAGGTCGTCTCTGTATTCATAGCCGTAAAGGAAACACTCGTAGCTCTCTCTCCACCAAATAGCACCATAGTTGCTCATATTGGTGAGAATACTATGGTCTATACCACCAGCGGTGTAGATATCAGGAGAACCGGCATCTTTGGAGTATATAGAGATGTTGCTAGTGGTATTTGACGAACATTGCAGAATTATACTATGATGATTTGGATTACTGAAGCCGAAGATGTATTGTTTTATTGGATTATTAATATGAGATTCATATGATGTCATCTCATATCCTTCCGGCATCCACAGTGGGATCATGTGCGCTGACGCACCGATGGAATCCAGAGCCTCGGCCATCTCATCGTAGTATGCGGGCTTTGGCAGGGTGGTCGCCTGCGCTGGTGCCGCTTCGCGGGACAGTCGTGACCATAGCTCCTCTGTATTCCAGGTGTGGAACCAGCCGAGCTTAGCCGCTGTGAAAGCCGTTGTGGAAATCAGAAGGGCCGCAGCCGCAGCGATGAGGGAAAACCGAAGCAGGCGGCGCTTTGTTTTGGCCCTGACAGAAGAGGCCTTGACCGGCTCAACGGGATCGGACAGGATCTCCTCATATAATGTCTTTTCGCCGGCGTCGGGCAGATAGGACCGTTCAAACTCTTCCCAGGCGGCATCAGTGTCAGGGGCATTCTCCCGAGATGCTATCACTCCGGCTATGTATAGGGTCGCATCGATATCTAGGCTGGCATCCGCCTCCTTTTTAAGAGCGTCGTTTCTTAGGAGCTCCCGCAGTTCATCTGTGGTCATAGAGTCAAACTGAGAGAGGTCCTGACGGCGTTGCTTTTTTGAACCTTGCATCTTAACCCTCCTATAGCGTATATGTCGAAAAGCGACGTTTTGGGGACAGCGGATCAGTCTTTTTTGAGTTTTTCTTTCAGCCGCTTGTGAGAGCGCTGGAGACGCTTTTTGGCGGCCTCTCGAGAGATCCCCATGGAATCGGCGACATCCTGGACAGACATATGATGAAGCAGAAAGCTTTTGAGCATGCGCCAGTCCTCTTTGCCCAAAAGGTCTTCACAGATGACGTCAAGTTCCAACTCACCCAAGCGCAGAGAGCCATCGGCAAGCGGAACCTCCTGATAATAAAGAAGCAGGGCGCTCAGCTTAGCCCTGCCTCGGATCATATTATTAATGGTGTATTTCAAGGTCAGCATCAGCCAGCCGGGCGGATTCGGGTGACTGAGCAAGACCGCTGGTTTCGTGCAAGCGATAAGAAAAGTGTCCTGCACCGCTTCCTTGGCAAGGCTCTCGTCATGGAGAAGTGACCGGGCGTAAGCCAGGAGCTTTGGGTACTCTTGCAGATAAAGCGTGTGGATGCCCTGCCGCTGTTCCTCTGTTTCTATCATTGGAGCACTTCCTCTCTGTGCTCCTTTTCCTGACGCTCCTTCTCGGCAAGCATGAAACGGATCATGTTCTCAACTGAGGTGAGGAAGCTGTCCGGCTGATATTTCAGAATGGCAAGAATGTTGAGAATGTGTGCGTCGCAATCACTGCCATAGAGGATGCCATCGGCGCTGACGCGGAGTACATTGATGATCCTGTATAGGTTGTATACGCCCATACCCTTGTGACCGAGTTCTACGTTTGTGTAGAAGGAAGTGCTGATGCCCGCCTTCTCAGCAAGCTGTTCCTGGGTCATGTGAGCGTTGAGCCGCGCTTGATATAGGTTGTTGCCAATGGTCTCTTGTAATTCGCTTTTGTTCATATGATCATCCCTCCCTAAGGGATGATTATATTTTTCGTGGGAAAGAGTTTAAATAAGCTAAAGAGCAATTCGATATTTCCTTGAGAAATATAGGGACAGCGGTTTTAGAATAATAGGATGAAGGCAGCCAGGTTATACTGGCCGCAATGCCTTAACAAATCAGAGGAATAATCCCTCCAAAAAGGCACCTTATCCGAAATGCCATCCTTTCGTGCTAAAATGAGCGAAAGGAGGACGCGGAAAGTGCTTTTGATACAAAGAAAAGAAATGGAAAGATTCCAGGCTTATCTGCAGGAACGAGGGGGCAGCGGGGCCATGGTAGCGAAGTACATGCACGATGTTGGGGTATTGGCATCGTTCTGCGGTGGGCAGATCATGAACAAGGGAACGCTGGTCGCTTTCAAGAATTAGGCAAAGGGCAATGCGGCCGCCAGCATCAATTTCGTGTTGGCGGCTGTGAATCGCTTCCTTGGTTTTGCCGGATTTCCTCGGTGGAAGCTGCGTCGCGTAATGGTGTAGTGGACGATCCTTTCCGTATAAGAAAGAGAGCTGACTCAGCAGGGCTATGAAAAACTGCTCAGGGCTGCGAGGAATGAGGAAGATAAGCGGTTAGAGCTGCTGATGCAGACTATTGCTGCCAATGGTATTCGCGTAAGCGAGGTGTATGCTGTAACGGTGGAGTGTTTGCGGAAACGCCAGGCGGTGATCCATACAAGGGAAAGATACGCATGATCCTGCTGCCAAAGAAGCTGTGCAAGGACCTTGCGGCATACTAGCAGTAGGAACACCATGCTGTATGTCTGCGCCAAATGTCCGGCATGTGACGCCTATGTCCGCACGCACCTGGGGACAACGATCCCGGTGGGAGAGATGGCGAACGGCCACATGCGTGCGCTCCGGCGGACGGACCATCGCTACTTTGATCAGCTGCACCAGTCAGGATATATGAGCAAGAAGGAGGCATACCGCTGGCTGGCGGCCACGATCTCAGCCCCAATGTCCCAGGCACACATCTCCAGGAGTAAAGCGTTTTTGGAGGCGAGGGGAACCGGTATCAGGAACAGAAAGGAGATGAGTGCGTGAAGGAAAGAGATCTTCGGATATGCGAAAACAACGAGGCTGGGTGGTCCCAGTCCTATGTGCGGCGGTGACGCTTCTGTTTTTCAAGATGGTGCTGCTAGTGTGCTATGCGCCCAGCTCCTTCATGGAACCGACACTGCACAAAAACAGTTTTATCCTCGGCCTTCGGCTCCGTGGGGAGCTGAAGACCGGGGATATTATCATATTTAGGCATAATGGAGAGTTTCTGGTGAAGAGGATCGCGGCGAGCGGGGGAGAGAAAATAGAACGGAACGGCGAGATGATCACCGTTTCGAATGGCTGCTTCTATGTCCTGGGCGATAACGCGGCAGACTCCTACGACTCGCGCCATTGGGACGAGCCATTTATAACAGAAGAGGAGGTGGAAGCAGTCAGATTGTGCCAGAACGGACCAAAACTGGTCACCTTTGAGAAGAGCACTGGGTAATATGCTTTTGACAGAAGGAAGGTCAATAAAAGGCATTACTTATAATTCTGGTCTACCTAGCGAGAAGTGGAAAGACCTGCTAAGAAAAGTCAAGTAGGAAAAAGCAGATTATGAAACGGCCAAAACAGGTACACCAATCCTGACCGCATGACGCCTCTTTTTTGAAACGGCGGCCTATTGAATGTAAGGAAGAATCAGCAGTCTTCCAGGGCGTTCAGATACGCTTTTACTGTGGCATAGTAGGTGCGAAGGAATTTGTTGGCGGAGGCCATCATGTAGACCTTGTAGGGTTTACCCTCGGCGCGTTTTCTGTTCATGAACTGGAAGATGGGCTCATCCGCTGGCGAGGTGCGCAGGATAGCGCCCATGACAAGAAAGAGCGTCCGGCGTAAGGATGCTGAGCCCCGCTTGGAGATACTGCGGCTGCGGACGTCTACCGTGCCAGATTGGTAGGGAGGCGCGTCAATACCGGCAAAGGCTACAAGGGCTTTTTTGGAATGGAACCGGCGAACGTCGCCGATCTCGGCCATGAGTTGAGGGCCGAGGGTTTGCCCGACGCCATACATCTTCATGACGATGGGGTATTCCGGCAGCATTTGTGCAAGCGTGGTCATGCGCTGGCGGAGAACTGCCAGGGAAGATGAAGAGGCTTGGAGCTGAGCTACGGCCTGCTGAATGAGTACCTTTGTAGTGTCGCTCTTCGGCAAGACGCTGGGATAACCGCAAGAATCCGTGTATATCTCAGAGGCTTTCTCCGCACTGAAGTTATAGCCGTGCCTCCGGCACCATCTTTCATACCGGCGAGTGAACTCCGCAACAGACGTACCGCAAACACACTCGCAATGCCAGAAATGGGCCACGAAGTCCACCCATTTTTCGCTTCCATCCGCACGAGGAGGGCTTGAGAACAGGCGGTTTGCGCCAGGGAATGTGGAATCGAGCAGAGAAATGAGATTGTTCTTCTGCATGGTCTGCATCCTACTGAGCTGCTGGTACTGGCGATAGCAGACTTTGAGTAAATGCCGCGTATCCTCTTCGGGGAAATACTGCGGCAGAGAAAGCCAGTGATCCAGAGCGTAATTTGCCAGCTTTATGGCGTCCTTTTTGTCGGTCTTGGCCCGTCTTAAACTGTTGTTCCCGTAGTCATGTACCAGGATGGGATTGACTACGGAGACATAGATCCCGGCTGCACAAAGCGCCTGTGCTGCCGGAGCGTGGTAGTTTCCCGTATACTCCATTACCACGCGGGTTTCACCTGGCAGGCTTATGAGCTTCTCTGCCAAGCTGCACAGTTCGCTGTCTGTGTGATGTACCTCAAAGGGAGAGAACACCACTTCTCCAAAGGGGCGCATGGCGGCCACCATGCTCTTGCCTTTGGAAACGTCGATACCAACTGCGTTCATGTCATTCCTCCAATACAGTGATCTGCAACCGGACCCCATCTTTTTCTCGTTGCCGATTCAATCTATTGGGTGACGCGAACACTCCGACGAGCGGTGGGCTCAACCTGCTTAAACCGAACGCTGCAATGAGAGGATGGCTGACAGTCTTTCCAGCGGACATAAAAGCCCAAGGAGAATTAGGTCAGCCAGTTGCTCCTCCCATTGTAGCTTAGGCAAGAGATGGATGAAAGCCGGACTGGCTGCCCGGCTTCCTCGTCCAACTTTTATTGTAATAGAAGAATTGACACATTATAGATGCTGGCGTGGCATAATATGTTAGAAATATGTCAATAGAATAACTAGCTACAAACATGTGTAGACGATTGAAAGGGAAAATAGTATTATGGCAAATAAGTATATTGTCAGAGCAGATTATTATCCTGATGGGGAAATATTGCCATTAGGCATCACAGATAGCTGGGGTGAGACACATTTATTTCGGAAGGTTAAACGAATTGCAATAGGAAAAGCTGAAAGACACAAGTTCGAGTGCATATCAGATGAGCGGCAATTTGTCCTGTTTTTTGACGGTGATAAATGGTTAGTCATCGAACAAACAAACCATGACTCTTGAAATAACA
The DNA here is from genome assembly GCA_947625045.1 of uncultured Oscillospiraceae bacterium. Lineage (GTDB taxonomy): Bacteria > Bacillota > Clostridia > Oscillospirales > Oscillospiraceae > CAJOIG01. Next base: position 53,687 of record CANQMW010000007.1, on the reverse strand, counting down.
CCCTAAACAAGGTATAATATTGACATTCATACTGATTTGGGGGAAGAAAGATATGAGCCTGTCAATTATTCACTTGTCTGATATACATATAAGTGGACATGATGATACTATCCTGATGAAGAAGGACAAGTTGGCTTCTGCCTGTGCTAGCGCATTGCCTAGCAACGGGGATGTTGTACTTGCGATAACGGGTGATATTGCGTATTCTGGAAAAAAGCAACAATATGATTTGGCTAATGAACTGATTAATGATATAGCAGAGTTTATAGAAAAAGAGAAGAATTCTAAAGTGCATTTTATATGTGTACCAGGAAACCATGACTGCGACTTTGACAGAGAAACAACAACGAGGGAAGTTTTGATAAATAGTGTCCACCAAAGTAAACTTGATGATGATTTCTATAGGAATGTGACCGTGGTGCAGCAGGGCTATTTTGAATTTGCTAAAGCACATGGGATTAATACTGACATGTATTTGCCGAGATCAGAGATAGAAGTCGATGGAAGCAAATGCTTATTTGTGATGGCGAACACATCATGGATGTCTAAAATTTGCGAAGTGCCCGGCAAAATAGTTATGCCGACCGAGCACTTTGAAGATATATCTCCAGAGAATTACAGGGTTGTGGTATTTCTTTTCCATCATCCAATAAATTGGATGAACCCCGATCATAAAACCGACTTCATTAACTACATACGAAGTAAAGCTGATATTGTGCTCATGGGACATGAACATAACAGAGATAACTATAATAAGGGTTGGGATAATTTTTCGCTGTATATTGACAAAGGAAAAGAGTTACAGAACAGTGACGATGACGAGAGCGCATTCTCTGTAATTAACTTTGATGGCGCACTTCAGACATACGAAATTATCGACTATTGCTGGACAGGCAAAAAATACGAACGAATGGGGAATGCACATAAACAGCAGTATCACAAGAATATTGCTGCTACAATGAATCCCTACTGTCCTAACGAGGAAAGTATTAATAGAGCAAATGATATTGGGGTTACAATTAACCATTTTGCCGCCGAGGAAGTATTGCTATCGGATATATACGTATGGCCGGAATTGAACAAGTGCAATTTCAAGAACGAAAAGATGAGGAGTAGAGTCATACGCACGAACGTGCTAGCTGAGCTCAATAAGAACTCATTAAACATCTTGACAGGAGACTCATGTGCTGGAAAGACTGCTCTGGCCAACAGAATCTTTTTTAGCGAAAAAGATTCTGATTGTTGCTGTTTGATTGTAAATGGAAGGTCCTTTACTGCGTCATCAGAGTCTAGTATTATGAAAGTTGTTGAGGAGGCATTTGTTTCTCAATACTCAGAAAGTGCATTGGAGGATTTTAGACAACTAAAGAGAGAAAAGAGAAAGATTATTGTCGATGATTTTGATTATATTAAAGATTCTAACAACAGAAGAAACCAAGTGGTCGATTTTCTGTGTGGATATTTTGGAAACGTTAGCTTGCTGCTGACCTCCCCATTAGAGTTGGCAACTATACTGACATCAAAAACGGTTAGAACATGGGATAATCTCATATACTATGAGATTTTACCGCTCGGAAACGCAAAAAGGAACGAGTTAATATCTAAGTGGTATCATTTGCAGAACAGATCAATGACTGAGCCTGAAATATCTGAACGTATAGAACAGGCGAGAAATAAAGTTGATACGGTTTTAGGAAATGGTGCTGCGTTTATTCCAGCAATGCCAATAACTGTATTAAGCGTTTTGCAAAATGTTGATGCGGTTAGGCCGATATTTAAAGGCAGCAAATATAGTTTTTTGTATGAGTCGCTGATTCTTGGGAGTCTTCAGGTCCTGTCGGAGGATTATTACCAGTCAGGAAATATTAATACTGATTTAAGCATCTTGTCAAGGTTGGCATATTTAATGCTTTCTGAAAAGAAAACAAGCTTTACAGTAGAAGAATTAGAAGCGGTGGTTGAAGTGATTAGCTCTACATATATGCTTCGACTTTCAGTAAATGAGTTCTTGAACAATATGCTCAAAGCGAAACTGTTTTATAAGGATCAAAGCGCGGGCGAGGTATTTAGATTTAAATACCCATATATATTTTACTACTTTTGCGGGAGATATATTGCTGCCAATATTGCAGATAAAGATGTCCTACAATTACTTGAGTATATGAGTTCAAGACTGTACAATGAGACGTATGGAAACATTGTTATTTTTGTGTGTCACTTCGCAAATAGTTCTGAGGTGATTGACAATGTTCTGTTGAATGCGTACTGTACGTTGGATGATTATCAAGAGTTCGACTTCAACAAAGATGATCCCATATTTGAGGATATTCAGGAAGTCGTAGAAGCACTTGTCCCTTCTTCCGTCGCGTCTACGGATGATGAAGTTTCAGAGAATCAGAGAAGAGAACTTACACTAAAAGATGAAATAGGAATTGTAGATGGTTCGGTGCATGAAGGTGAAGAGATAATAGATGACAGTCTCTCAGATAAAGATAAAGACATGGCGGCAGTTGTGTCAGCACTAAAGACAATTGAAGTGCTGGGACAAATTCTGCAAAATTATCCAACTGATATTAAGGGCGAAGATAAAATTAATATTATTAGCGAGATCCATAAACTCGGTATGCGTGCAGTGCGCGCTATAAATGATATGATAGTTTTCATCGAGGGTGATTTAGTTGAATTTGCATATCAGCGCGCTGTAGCGAATAATAAGAATATTACAAGGGAGGCTGCGCTCCAAGCGACTCGTACCTTTGTCAAAATTTTGGTTTCAGGAATGGCAAGCAACATGGTTCATCAAGTTGCCACCTCATTAAACAGCAAGCACTTATTACGAGCAGCAACAACTTCATTTGAGGCTGATTCATCCATATCTTCCAAACTCGTATTGCTCGACCTTAAAATTAATTGTTTAAATAGTTTTAACTATTATGATGTTAAACAATTGAGAGATTGCTTTGAGGGTGAAAATGAAATCTATGCGGCTCGAGTACTCGATTCTATCGTTGGTTATTATCTCAACCATCGAATTTGTACTCATTCATTAAGACAAAAGCTTTGTCAACTTTGTGGTTTTCAAGAACACAATGTTTTAATTTCTAACCAACATAACTTGTTAAACTAAAGTATTCGCAATGCTTAAATGTGACGATATTTGATAGACTTCGCTGCCTGGACTGTTGATGCTCCAGGCAGCGTTTTATTTTGCTTCATCTACTGGGAAGCTCTGTAGTTCCTCCAGGAGTTTCATCACCAAATGTTGTCGGAGGTCGGGATCAACATACTGTCGTGTGGTTCCGTCCTGGTTATGGACTTCGACAGTCGCATAGGAATCAATTACATCTGCGTAATGTGACAGCAGTTTTTCAACTGCCTGCTGATCGCCTGAGATGGCATCCCGGATGGTCTTATCATCAGGAAAGACTTTTTCTGTACTCATTCTGTTAAACAGCTCCAGTTATATGTGTTTGTGTCTAAGACCCTCCTCAGAATGTTAAAATGGAAGATATTAAAATGAGGAGGTATCCCAACATGAGAAGGAAGTTGAAAGGCTACGAAATCGAATCATTTGCGTCTAATTTGCGGAGGGAAGAACGAAGCGAGGGCACAGTAAGTGCATATATGGCAAATGTCCATGCGTTTGCGGAATGGCTGGGGGATGGTCATGTCACAAAGGAAGCGGTGGTTGCTTGGAAGAATGAACTGGTCCAGCATTATGCTCCGACCACGGTGAACGTGAAACTGGCGGCGGTGAACGCTTTCTTAAAGTTTTGCGGCTGGCAGGACTGCTGCGTCAAAGCCCTGCGACTCCAGCGCAGGGCCTACCGCGAGCCGGGCCGGGAACTGACGAAGACCGAGTATGAGCGGCTGGTAACAGCGGCGATAGACAGTGGTCGAAGCCGACTTGCCTTACTCATGGAGACCATCTGCGGCACGGGCATCCGGGTGTCCGAGGTGCGGTACGTGACCGTTGAGGCGGCTATAGCGGGCCAGGCAGAGATTACCTTGAAGGGGAAGATACGGACCATCATGTTACCGGGAAAGCTATGCAGAAAGCTCCTAAAGTACGCCCGGAAAAATAAGATTGCCTCCGGCGAGATATTTCTCACCAGAAGCGGAAAAAGCTTGAGCCGGCGGCAGATATGGGCGGAGATGAAGGCAGTGTGCAAACTGGCGGGCGTGGAGCCATCCAAGGTTTTCCCCCATAACCTGCGGCATCTGTTCGCCACTACATTTTACCGGGCCTGTCACGATATCGTGAAGCTGGCGGATGTACTGGGGCACTCCAGCATCAACACGACACGGATATACCTCATCACCACCGGGGCAGAACATGCTCGGACGCTGGAGCGGTTGGGGTTGGTCAGCTAGCGGAACATCAACAGAATTGAACTTAAGCGACCGGCAAACAGTTCAAATTACGGTAATTCGACCAAATCGTCTAAAGAATAATACCATATCCCTACATATAAATCAAGCAGTATTCTCTGTATGCGGCGTAAAAAGCATCCAAATCAAGTAGCTTTGCATACGCATTAAGGCCGTTGAAACGACATCTTTCAACGGCCTGCTTTCCTATGCCCATGGCATCTCATTTTGCCGTCCTGTATGGTCCACATGCAGGATGGTCTTTTCATTATGGAGGGGTCAAACCTTTGTCACTAGAAACGATAGTTCAATTTTGACCTGTCCTTCCGCTGGCTGGAGAAAGGAGACCCAAGAAGATGTGGACTTTGGGCGCTGATATCACCCGGGAAGAGTATCTGCATCTTCTGGACACGGCAAGGGAATCAAATGATGAGCGCTCGTATCTGTTGGTGAAGGTGATGGCCACCACCGGCGTGTCGACACTGGGACTGCCGGAGCTGACCGTGGAAGCCGTCCGGGCTGGTAAGCTGAAAGTGGAACATGACGTCGTGCCGCTGGCGGCGGGCCTGCAGGAGGAACTCACGGCCTATGCGGCGGGGAAGAGCGTCCGATCCGGGCCGGTGTTCATCACGCGAAACGGGCGGCCTTACAACTCAACGCAGGTATCCAGGTTCCTGCATAACCTATGCCGTTCGGCAGAACTTGAGGAAGAGAAGTGCCGCCCAAGCGCACTGAGGAAGCTGTATCGGGATACGAAGGCGGATGCGGAGGCCCGGGCCCCTAGTATGGTGGAACAGCTCATGGAGCGGCAGGCAGATGCGGAGGCACAGGCCGCCGACGTGGTGGAACAGTTCATGGACCGGCAGGCGGATGCGAAGGCCCAGGCCGCCGACAAGGTGGAACAGCTTATGAATCGGCAGGCGGATGCGGAGGCCCGGGCTGTCGATATGGCGGAACAGTTCATGGATCGGCAGGCGGATGCGGAGAGCCGCCCTACTTTTCCAAAACGGCGAGAGAAACCGTTTCCGGCGAGAAAGACTGCCGGAACGAAAGCAATGGCGGAAAAGAGTTGCGTTTTATGGCCCCCCTCCGATGGCCTTGGCGTTTTAATGACCAAGGAGGACATCGAGGGGTATATGTCGTTATTGCATGCCAAAGGGCGCACAGCGGCTGCCCAACAGTACAGAGTCATTTTGAAGCAGCTGTACAATGACCTGCCAGCAGATAAGCGTATCCGCAAGGGGACCTTGGCCTGTTGGGTAGAACTGTTGCGGGAAAAGGGCTATGCCCCCAACACGATCAACGGCTATGCCATCATGGCGAATGGTTTTTTGGACTATATTGGGCACCGGGCGTATCAGCTTTCCGATCTTCCCAAACAGAAGGACAACCCCCAGCCGGAGCTGACCCGAAACGAATACCTGCAGCTGCTGCAGGCGGCGAAGCGGCTGGACAGGGAGCGGGAATATCTGCTGGTGAAGCTGTTCGCCTCTTGTGACCTGCCGGTGCAGCAGCTGAGAAAGGTAACGGTGGAGGCGGCAAAGACTGGGTGCCTGACGGTCGATTCCAGGGGCACGCGCACTATGCTTCATTTGCCCGGGTGCCTGTGCCGGGAGCTTTTGGCCTATGCGGATCGGCAGTACATCGGCGATGGGCCTATCTTTTTGTCGTACCGGGTGAGAACGATGAGCCACGCCAGCATTGTGCAGTCCATCACGAGGCTGGGTGAGGAGGCGGGGCTTCCCAGTGAGAAGTGCAATCCCCAGTGCCTGCGGCGGCTGTATAAGACCACCAGAGCGGCGGTTGAAGCCAGCTTCGCGCTACTGGTGGAGCAGGCGATGGACCGGCAGGTGGAGCAGGAACAGCTCATAGCGAGCTGGGAGGTTTAAGAATGCAGGAGATATTTCAGGTACAAGAGCAAACGTTAAGGCACCTCCCCAAGGAAAGAACTCAGAAACTGGTTGACGCGCAGAAGCCGCAGCAAAACGAACTCACGCGGGACCAGTACCTTGAACTTCTGAAGGCTGCAAGGAAAAGAGGCAAGATGCTAGCCTATCTCGCCATGCGGGCGATAGTCTCTACGGGCATCTGGCCACAGGAACTTCTGGCGCTGACGGTGGAGGAGGTCAGGACCGGAGAGATCCGGACGGCGGAGAGGACCGTCCATCTTCCGGACAGTCTGCGGGAGGAGCTTTTGGGCTATGCCCGGCGAAAGGGGGTCAGCAGCGGAGCTATCTTTGTGGGCAAGGAGGCCCCAATCACGACCTGGCCGACGGTCCGGGAGCAGATAAGGGTTGTGTGCAGAGTTGCGGGCATGGAGGGCATTGAGGTCAGTGCCCGGACGCTGGTGAAACTGTACAAGGCAACTAGATTAGAGCTGATGGCCCAAGTAACGGAAAAAATTATGTTGGGGCAGTTAGAGCAGGAGCAGGTGAAGCATGGCTGGGAGAACTAGCGGAAAGAGACGAAGAGAGTATGAAGGGGATCATACTGGCGGGCGGTAGTGGTACGCGGCTATACCCGCTGACGCAGATGACTAGCAAGCAGTTGCTACCAGTCTATGACAAGCCCATGATCTACTACCCCCTGTCCACGCTGATGCTGGCGGGGATACGGGAAGTGCTCATCATCTCTACGCCCCGGGACCTGCCCGCTTTTCAGGAGATACTGGGGGACGGGACCCAGCTGGGCATGAAGTTTTCCTATGCCGAACAGGATAAGCCCAACGGCCTGGCCGAGGCGTTTCTCATCGGCGAGCAGTTCATCGCCGGGGACAGGGTGGCGCTGATACTGGGGGACAATATCTTCTACGGCAGCGGCTTTTCCTCCTTCCTGCGCAAGGCCACGGACGTGAAGGAGGGGGCGGTGGTATTCGGCTATCCGGTCCACGACCCATCCGACTTCGGCGTGGTGGAATTCGATAAGGACGGTACGGTGCTGTCCCTGGAGGAAAAGCCCAGACGGCCCAAATCAAAATACGCCGTGCCGGGGCTCTATTTCTACGACAGCCAGGTGGTGGACATCGCAAAGACGATAAAGCCCTCCGCCCGGGGTGAATTGGAGATCACGGCGGTGAACCAGGAATACCTGCGCCGGGGGCAGCTCCACGCGGTTAAGTTTTTCCGGGGCATGGCCTGGCTGGACACCGGTACATACGATGGCTTGCAAGAGGCGGCCCAGTTCGTGAACATCATCCAGAAGCGGCAGGGGCTGTATGTGTCCTGCATCGAGGAGATCGCCTACCGGAAGGGCTTCATCGACAGGGAGCAGCTCCTGAGCCTGGCGGAGCCGCTGGAGCAGACGGCCTACGGCCAGTATCTGAAGGAGATCGCGGAAGACGACAGATCGTGAAGCTATGAGCAATGCTGTTTACCCAAAAGACAGTGCACATACACGCTTCAAGGACTGTAACTGTATGAGACGACTTGGGCGAAACAGATGGCAGAGACTGTGCAGCAATTCGTGCTGCAGAACCATATGGGGAGTAGGAAGAACACAGGAAGAATAGTTCAATCAGGCTGATGTGCTACATGTGCGTAAGCCAGGATTCCGGAGGGATAGAGCCGTTTCTCTGCAATATGCTGACGCGGCTGGATATGACCTGGCTGGAAGTGGGCGCTGTGGTAGCACAGCAGGGCAGTAGCGTATTCACGGTCATGTGTGCCTGCTCCAGGGATGCGGCAACTTTTCCGTTTGCTGTGGACGAGATGTCGGGGTGGGGGTTTCAGTTCATCCCTAACGGGATAGATGTTAATGGGTTTCGATCGAGTCGGCGGCGCGGAATGAAGTGTGTCATGAGAAGGGGCCGGACCGTAAGAGCGCGATAGGTCATGTGGGAGTGGCTTTGATATCAGAATGCCAAAGTTTTCTGCCGAACATGCTGGCTGAGGCGGTGAAAGTGTAGCCCGAGAGTGTGTTGCTTCTGGTGGGTGAAGACAAGTACCGGCCCATGCTGGAGGAAAAGCGCGGCACCTCGGCATAACGGACAGAGTGATGTTTGACGGCGTTTCGGGCCACTTATATTCATGAGAAACGTTTGTTTTTATATTGACTTTTTCAGCGAATGGAAGGAGTTCGGGGTAATGCGGCACGCGGGCGCTGAGATACGGCATTTTTCCGGGGAGTGGCGCGAGCCGACGGGTCAGGCGTTGGGGACAACCAATACTAAAGATAGGCAGGATAAGGCTGACACCATATGGCCGGTATCCAATGACCCTGGTGTCCTGATAACCCGTGAGGATATGGACGGATATTTGTTGAGTCTGTCCACCAAAGGCTCTATTGCGGCTGCTCGCCGCTACGGTAGCATCCTGGAGCAGCTGTATCAGGACCTGCCGGAGGATAAATTCGTCCGCAAGGGTACTCTTGCACAATGGATAGAGCTCCTGCGAGATAAGGGATATGCTGCCAATACAATAAACAATTTCGCGATAGTGGCAAATAGGTTTTTGGACTATGTAGGACATCGGGAGTATCAGCTTTCCGAGCTGCCAAAGCAGGAGAAGAGCCCCCAGCCGGAGCTTACACGGGGCGAATACCTGCAGCTTCTACAGGCGGCGAAGACCTTGGAACGGGAGAGGGAGTATTTGTTGGTGAAGCTGTTTGCCTCCTGCGACTTGCCGGTGCAGCAATTGAAAAAGGTGACAGTGGAGGCGGCAAAGACCGGTTGCCTGATGGTCGAATCCAGCGGCACGAGAAGTATGGTGCATCTTCCTCGCTGCCTGTGCTGGGAGCTTTTGGCATACGCGGAACGGCAGGGGATAGGCATTGGGCCCATCTTTAAGTCAATCAGGGGCAAAGCCATGTGTCGCTCTGGTTTGACGGCTTCTATTTCGAAACTGAGTGAAACAGCTGGGATAGCAAGCGAGAAGTGTAATCCCCAGTGCCTGCGGCGGCTGTACAAGAGTACTCGGGCAGCGGTGGAGGCGAACTTTGCACTGCTGGTGGAGCAGACGATGGATAAGCAGGCGGAGCAAGAACAGCTCATAGCAGGCTGGGATGTATAAGGATGCAGGAGCTGCCGCGTAGTCAAAACCGAATACGGCGGCGCCCGGTCACGCAGGTCCCCAGGGAGCCTGCGTTTATCCCGGAACCGGCACCGAAGGAACTCACCCGGGATCAGTACCTGGAGATGTTGAAGACAGCGCGGAAAATGCACAAGGTGCAGGCCTATCTTGCCATGCTGGCGATTTTCTCTGCGGGCGTCCAGCCGCAGGAGCTTCTGGCGGTGACAGTGGAGGAAGTCAAGACTGGCGAGATCACGACGGCGGAGCGTGTCATCCACCTGCCGGACAGTCTGCGGGAGGAGCTTTTGGCCTGCGCCCGGCGAAACGGCATCTCCAGTGGGGCGATATTTATGGACAAGATAGGCACGCTCCCGGCCTTGTCGATGGTCCGGGAGCAGATAAAGACTGTGAGCAGGGTCGCAGGATTTGATGATGGCCTTGTTTCTGCCCGGACACTGCAGAAGCTGTATGAGACCACCTGGGTTGAGTTGATGACCGAGACCGTCCAGCAGCTCATGCAGGAGCAGCTGGACAAGGAGCAGGCGGAGTATGGGTGGGAGAGCTGAGATAAAGCTGTATGTGTGCTTTCATGAGCCGGTTGCGGTGCCGTCGCATCCGCTGCTGTGCCCGCTGCAGGTGGGCGCGGCCTTGGCGGGGAAACGGTTCCCGGGCTTTGCCCATGACGACGAAGGGGAGAACATCTCCGCCAAGAATCGGGCCTACTGTGAGCTCACGGGCCAGTACTGGGCCTGGAAGAATGTCACGGCGGGCTGGTACGGCTTTTTCCATTACCGGCGGTATCTGTATCCAGATGTTGATGCCAAGCGACCGTACATCATACGGCGTGAGCCGGACTTGGCCGCGCTGGGTTATGACCGCTTTGGGCCGCTCATTGAACGCTATGACATGATCCTCCCTCAGGGTGAGGATATGGGTGTGCCTGTGCGGGAGCATTACGCTCGGTATCACCGTGCCACTGACCTTGACTTGGCGAAAGAACTGGTACGAGCGATGTATCCGGAGATTTCGGTTGATCTGGATACATATTTAAATGGCACGGCGCAGTATTTCGGCAATATCTTCGTCATGAGCCGGGATGTGTTCCACGACTACTGCTCTTGGCTGTTCCCGCTGCTGGAAGCGTTCGACGCTGAGGCGCCTGACCCGGAGCCTCGTGTAGACGGGTACATAGGGGAGCGGCTGCTGGGGGTGTATGCCGAATACCGGCGGCGGGAGTTGAAGACGCTGGAGTTGCCCCGGGTACACTTTTACACCGGCGAGGAGTATGTGAAAAGGAGAGCCCTGAACGCGCTGCTGCCACCGGGGACGAAACGGAGAGCGGCGGTGAAGGGGATCGTAGGAAGGGATGTATGACAAACTGCGGCAGCTGCAGCTGTGTGAGCTGGAGATACTGGACGAGTTCGTACGGCTGTGTGAGAAGCACGGACTGAGGTATTACCTGGTAGGCGGGACGCTGCTGGGCGCGGTGCGGCACCATGGGTTCATCCCCTGGGACGACGACATAGACGTGGCCATGCCCCGGGCGGACTACGACCGGTTCGGAGAAGTCTGCAGGACGGAGCTGGACCTCAAGTTTTTCTACCAGTGCCCAGAAACGGACCCCTATTATTTCCTGTCCTATAACAAGCTCCGCAAAAACGGGACGGAGGTCTACGAGGAGCGGTTCAAGGACGCGAAGTTCCACCAGGGCGTGTTTATAGATATCTTTCCGCTGGACGGCTGCCCGAAGCCGGGGCTCATATGTCACCTGCTGTTCAACGTGCTGGCGGTGATGAACTACCGGGGGCAGGTGGACAGCGGGGAGGCGTACCGGCCCTATGAGGAGCTGAGCGGAAGGATAGGCTATGTCGTATTGCGGCTGTTTTCCCCCCGTGGCTTGGTAAAGCTGAGGCGAAAGCTTTTGCGGCTGAGCAAATGGCTGAGCGACGGGGAATATATGGCGTGCTATGCAGGGGCGTATGGGTATAAAAAAGAAATTTATCCTGTTCTTCGGCTTGGACATCAAATTAGGCTAGAAAGATTTGAAGGAAGATGGTTTGCGATACCTGAGTTGGCTGAGGAAATTCTGGAACTGATGTATGGAACGATGTATCTAAGGATACCGGATCAACCTGAGCGGTTAAAACATATCAGCATGGAAAAATGATATTGAACAGACGTGAAAGAATGCAGATCAAGAACTGATGAAAGGCGCAAGTGTGTGAATAAGGTCAAAAAAGCGATTACAGAAGGAATGCTACTGGAGAAGTCATATAGGAAGCTGAAGAAACTGTTTATTACAGATACGCTTAGCGGGAAAAACAGAAGGCGGGTTTTTAAGAGAATTGATGCCGTATTTTCATCGTTTTTCAGAAGAAAGCTAGCCAGAGAAACAAAGGTCGCACACAATAAGATACTCTTTATGACCACAAGGGGAAGCTACAACTGCAATCTTCGTGCGATCGCGGATGAGATAATCCGGCAAGAACTACCATGGGAGTTGGTTTGGGTAGTACGACGTGAGGAACTGAAAAGGTCGGATCAGTTTCCCTCAAAATTGAGGATCGTCCTCCGTGATTCTTATGAGCTTTTCTGCGAAATGGCATCGGCAAAAGTGTGGCTGGATAATTCTATTAATCTTCAGTACCTATACATGCCCAAAAAGAAAGACCAGATACTGATTGAAGCATGGCATGGTTCTTTTGGACTCAAAAGGTTTGAAACGAGTAGTGACAAGATTTGGATAAGAAAAGCAAAACAGGCCGGTGCGCGGACAGATTATTGCATTACTAACAGTGAGTTTGAGAACAAACTGTTTAAAAAGACGTTTTGGCCGTCTAGTGAGATGCTTTCTTTTGGATATCCCAGAAATGACATACTGGTGTTACCGAATACTGACAAAGAGAAGACAATAAAAAAACGTCTTCGTTCTGATTTGAGTATCGGAAAGGACGTACATGTTGCGCTTTATGCACCAACATACAGAGACGAAATTAGTTTTTCATATTATGATATTGACTATAAAAAACTGCAAAAAGCCCTCATAAACCGCTTTGGCGGTGAATGGATCATATTGGTAAGGTTTCATTTTCAGCTTCAAAAACAAGTAAAGAAAGCAAAGAAAGCGACGCAATTCCCTGAATTTGTTTTAGATGTTTCGACATATCCTGACATTCAAGATCTTTTGCTGATAACTGATGTTGGGATCACGGATTACTCGAGTTGGATATGTGATTATATGTTAACAAGAAGGCCGGCATTTTTCTTCGTAACAGATTTGCGTAGTTTTTACAGCGAACGAGGATTCTATTATCCGTTGGAAACGACGCCGATACCATTAGCGCAGAATAATTTCGAGCTTATTAATAATATCGAAAATTTCGACGAGGATAGATATAGAGAAAACTGCGACAAGTTTTTGGAAGAAAAAGGATGCTTTGAGGACGGGCACGCAGCGGAAAGAGTTGTAGAGAAACTGAAAGAATTAATGTGAAGTAGAGGACGTGTAAATGGTCGTTGCACTTCTGACGGCGGCGGGCAACGGGAGCCGGATGCATCAGGATATCCCCAAACAGTTTTTACATATCAACGACAGGCCGATCATTCTCTATACCATGGAGGCTTTCGAGAAGAACCCGCAAATCGACGCGATCATGGTGGTGACGCTGGACACCTGGAAGGACTTTGTCTGGACCTATTCCCGGCAGTATGAGATAACGAAGCTGCGCTGGGTCGTATCCGGCGGCGCCACGGGGCAGGAATCCATTGAAAACGGCCTGCGGGCACTGGCGGAGGAGTGCGGACCGGACAGCATCGTCATGGTCCACGATGGGAACCGGCCGCTGGTATCATATGACATCATCGCCGATAGCTTGTCGGTATTCAAAAAATATGGCTCTGCGGTGGCTGCTATCCCTTGCGTGGAAGCGGTGTTCAAGAGCGCAGATGGCCGTACATCCGACATTTCTATCCCGCGGGAACAGCTTTTCCGGACTCAGACGCCGCATACATATACACTGGAAAAGCTGCTGTGGGCGCATGATGAAGCAAAAAAGCGCGGGATAAAAAACACGGCGGCAAGCTGTACATTGATGCAGGAGCTGGGAGAGACGGTCTATCTCTCAAAGGGCTCGGAGAAGAACTTTAAGCTGACCACCTTGGAGGATATGGATATCCTCCGGGCATTTCTGCATGGGTCGCAGGGGAGTTGACGGGAGTGACGGACGCAATGGCAGGGAAGACCGTTTTAGGAGATATATCCCCTCGGGTTCAAATGCCGTTTGACATGCTGGCGGGCAAGCGGTTATTGGTCTCCGGTGCCAGTGGGCTGATCAGTTCTACCCTGATCGACTGCCTCATGTTGGGGAACGGTGCGGAGCCAAAGATAGAAGTATATGCCTTGGGGCGCGACGGCCGAAGGCTGGAGGACCGCTTCCAAGCATATATTCATGCCTCATGCTTTCACGTGCTGGAGGGCGACATAAGCCGTGTGGATCTGTCGGACCTGCAGGTCGACTATATCGTCCACGCGGCCAGTCCGGCTCATCCTCTTGCCTATTCGCAGACACCGGTAGACGTGATGAAGGCGAATTTACTGGGAACGCTCAACATGCTGGAGCTGGCGAGGCGGTGCGGAGCCCGGTTGCTGTTTTTGTCCAGCGGGGAGATATACGGCACCAGCGGTGACCCGAACAGCGCGTTCCGGGAGGACGATTACGGCTACATCGATATTACGAACCCGCGTTCCTGCTACCCGGAGAGCAAGCGGGCGGCGGAGACGCTGTGCGCCAGCTATCACGCGCAGTACGGCGTAGACGCCGTTGTGGCGAGGCTGTGCCATGTGTACGGCCCGGCAATCACGGAGAGGAACACCCGGGCGGACGCGCAGTTTCTGCGCAGGGTGCTGGCCCATGAGGACATCGTGATGAAAAGCCCGGGTACGCAGGTGCGTTCGTTCTGCTATGTGAAGGATGCGGCGACGGCGCTGCTGTACATTCTGGTGTGGGGCGTGTCGGGCGAGGCGTATAACGTGGCGAACCGGCATTCCATTGCTACAGTCCGTGAGTTTGCCCAAACGCTGGCAGAGGCTGGCGGCGTCGGCATCCAAAACGACTTCCCCACGGAGGAAGAAGCCAGGGGGTACTCCCGTATTTCCAGAGCGGTCCTGGATGCCTCCAAACTGGAAGGGCTGGACTGGGTACCACAGTATGATCTGGCCGCAGGGGTGAAGGATATGCTGAACGACTTTCGGAAAAGAAAAAGTGTGCAGTAGGCGACATTTGACGAGAAGTAGAGTGAATGGGAAGAATATATATGATGAAGAGAACAGGGATGAAAAAAGCTTTAAGAGCCATAGTGTTTTTCGCGCTTCTGGCCGCACTTATGATCCCGCTTTCAAAAGTCATGACAAGCACAGAGGACTACCGGAATTACCAATGGGTCCATGGCTTTTTTGAAGAGAGAGAGGATTCTCTGGATGCTGTGTATTTAGGCTCAAGCGCTACTTATGCGTTTTGGATGGCGCCATTGGCATGGGAAAACTATGGCATTACAGTTTATCCGCTTGCGAGCAATAGCCAGCCGCTCGCCGCAGCTGAGGGCATCATCAGGGAGGCGAGAAAAACACAGCCAAACGCGCTTTATATCGTGAAGATCGGTCTTCAGGGCACTGAATACAGTGAGCCGCAGCTACATTATCTGCTCGACTATTTTCCAAACTCAATAAATAAACTCAAGATGACAAATGCGCTTCTGGACCTTTCGGGATACGAAGGAAAAGACCGGCTGGAGTTTTATTTCCCCCTATACCGTTATCACTCTCGCTGGGAAGAGTTGACGGAGGCGGACTTCAATTATGAATTGGACGGTCTGAAGGGAGGGAGCACATACAGTTCTTTCCTCCGCAAGAGTGTGGATGTGTCGGCGAAATATCGTCAGACAGACCGTCGGGAACCATTGCCAGAGGATAATTTTGGGTATCTGGATAGTCTATTGGATTACTGCGACGAAGAGGATGTTGATGTCCTGTTCGTGAATTCGCCGCAGATTACGACTGATGAGAGCGCTTTGGCGCAGATTAATTCGATATGTGATTATTTAGAGGCGCGCGGATATCCAGCGCTGAATATGAACGAACTGTACGAAGAAATAGGGCTGGATCTGGCAGCAGATTACTATAGCACTGGTCATACGAACTGCCACGGTGCGGCAAAAGTGACAGATTATCTGAGCCGGTATCTTATGGAGCACTACGGTTTTGAGGATAAGCGCGGCGATCCGGCCTATGCCGACTGGGACCAGGCATTTGAGAAATATAATGAGATCATTTCTGAGTGGGGCTGTGACTTTGAGTGGGACGGCTCGCCGAGGGATAATACCCTCGCTGCGCCGGAGTTGAGCGGCCTGGAGGTGAACGGGCAAACACTCACGCTGTCCTGGAAGGCATCCAAGGGTGCGGATGGGTACTGTATTTACCGAAAGGACGATGCCGAAGCAAAAATGTTCGCACAGGTGGCGGACGTGGACGGCAAAACGCTCTTCTATGCGGACGAGGGTCTTGCAATCGGCACTGCTTACACATACGTGGTCGCCCCCTACCGGGAAACGGATGGCGTCCGCTATTGGGGCAAATATAACTTTGCCGGTCTGAGCGAAACGGCGCTGATCGCAGCTCCCCAAAACCTAACAGTGTCTGACACGGCTGATGGTGTGACACTGACATGGGATCCGGTTCCAGGTGCGGATGGATATTGGTTGAATAGACGGGTGTATGCGAGAAGTTGGCAGAACCAGGGAGAGCCGGGGCCGGATACGTCCTATGTTGATACTGCCATGCTGGAGGGCTTGCCCTATCAGTATCGCGTGAGGGCCTATTGGATCAATGAGGCGGGAGAGTATGTATATGGCAGCTGGTCTGGCCGGATATTGTATATTCCGGAATTCTCCGGACCGAGCGTCACTGTGGAACTGGAAAACGGCGCGCCTGTTTTGATATGGGGAAAAATAGAAACAATGGCAGGCTATACCGTCGCCCGCAGGGAACCTGGCGGCGAATGGACTGTGGTGGCAGATCTGACGGGTGAAGATAACACACAGTTCCGGGACATTACGGCCCAGGCTGGAACAGAATACAAATATCAGGTGAGCGCGAATTTCGTGTATTCTAACGGGACAAAAACAAAGACTTATCCGTCGGAAGTGGTGACGGCCACGGCGGAGGCAGAACCGATACAACTGGAGCCGCCGGAGATACTGATGGCAGAGCAAGTCGGAAACGTTGTGCAGCTCGTCTGGGGGCCGTCCGCAAACGCTACATCCTATCACATCTACCGCCAGGCGGAGGGCGAGAGCGAATGGATACTGATCAAGGCATTCCAGACCGGCAATACCTATCAGGACAAGCCTCCGGCGGAGGGCACGTACACGTACACGCTCCAGCCAATGTGTACCCAAGGCGGGTGCACCTATTACGGCCAGTTCCGTGAGGACGCCGGACAGACAGCCGTCTACGGCGCGGGCTGAAAACGAGAAAACAAAAAACTATAACAATAAAGGAGAACGAAGCAATGAAAGAAAAGGTATTGGCCATCCTGAACGGCGTGAAGAAGGGCGTGGACTATGAACATGCGACGGCGCTCATCGACGACGGTATCCTCGACTCCTTCGACATCATCTCCGTGGTGTCCGATCTCAACGACGAGTTCGACGTAGATATCTCCGCAGACGAGCTGGAGCCGGAGAACTTCAACACTGTGGATGCCATCGTGGCGCTGATAAAGTCGCTACAGTAAGAAGGGACACAAACGCAAAAGAAAGCTCCTGCCGCCGCCTGGCAACAGACGGCGGCAGGGGGAGCGGGTCTAATTATGTCGATCGTTTCATTAAAATTCATATGCTTTGCCATCGTGCTGGTGGCACTGTTTTTCCTGCTGCCCAAAAAGTGCCAGTGGGTCATCCTGCTGCTGGCCAGCGCCGCGTTTTATCTGAGCTTTGGATGGAAAAGCTGCTGGTATATCCTGGTGACCATCATATCCCAGTTTTTCCTGGCGCTTGCGCTGGAGCGCAGGAACACCGAGATGAAGGCGCGGATGGACAAGGCGGAGGGGAAACAGAAAAAAGAGATCAAGAAGCAATTCGCCAAGCATAAGAAATGGTATGTAGTTCTCTCGGTACTGATCAATCTGGGCATCCTCATTGCCTTGAAATACGCTGATCTGGCCATTGGCAGCATAAATCAGAGGTTTGGCACGACGCTTGCCACCCTCGACCTTCTGCTGCCTATCGGCCTGAGCTACTACACGTTCAAGTCCATCGGCTATGTCATCGACGTATACCGGGGGCGTATCCCGGCCCAAAAGAACATCTTCAAGCTGGCGCTGTACATAGGGTACTTCCCGGCGCTGGTCCAGGGGCCCATCGACCGGTATGAGGACGTGGCGGAGCAGCTGTTCGCGGAGCACAAGTTCGACTACGACCGGCTGTGCTTCGGCGCCCAGCGGATGCTGTGGGGCTATATGAAAAAGCTCATCATTGCCGAGCGGGCCACGATCATCATCAACACAGTCCAGTATAATTTTACTACAGCAGGCTATGAGGGGTTCACCATATTATTCATGATGTTCCTTGCCTCCTTCCGGATCTATGCTGACTTTTCCGGCGGCATGGACATCGTCATCGGTCTCAGCGAGATATTTGGTATTAAACTGACGGAGAACTTTGAGCAGCCATTCTTTTCTACAAGCATATCTGAGTACTGGCAGCGCTGGCACATCACGCTGGGCGCGTGGATGCGGACATATGTGTTCTATCCGCTGTCCCTGTCCCAGAGCTTCAGCAAGCTGGGCCGAAAGTGCCGGCAGAAGCTGGGGGATAGCTATGGTAAACAGATTGCGCCAAGTTTGGCGTCGTTCATCACGTTCTTTCTGGTCGGCATGTGGCATGGCGCAGGCTGGGCGTATGTGCCGTTTGGCATTTTTAACGCTATCCTAGTTGCTTCGAGTACGCTCTTAGAAGACTTTTATGCCAGTTGCAGGACAAAGTTCAAAATAGAAGATGACTCTAAGGGATGGCATGTTTTCCAGGTTCTGCGTACATTCATCATCGTGACACTCGGCAATTACCTGATCCTGACCAAAGAGCCGGATATGATCGGCCTCATCATGGCCACATTCAGCCGGTTCAACCCTTGGATATTTGTGAACGGCTCTCTCTATACACTGGGAGTGGACCAAAAGAACTTCTGGGTGATGATCATATTTATCGTGATACTCATGGTATCGGACTTTATCAAAGAGAAGGGCGTACATATCCGTCAGGCCATTGCCAGGCAGAATATAGCGGTGCGCTGGTGCGTGTATCTGGCTGCGATATTCGCGCTGGTCATCTTTGGCATGTATGGGCCGGGATTCGATGCGGCCAGTTTCATCTATGAGCGGTTCTGATTAGTACAGAGCGAAGGGCTGGGTCATATAACAGAAAAGAAGATTGGAGACGAGGTTATGCAAAACAGTATAGTTCAATGGCTGGAGAAGACAGCGGCACGGTTTCAGGATAAAATCGCCTTTGTGGATGAAAAGGGGTCCTATACCTGGGCCCAGGTGCGGCAAAAGGCGCTGTCCATTGCCAGTAATATAGAGAAAGTTGTACCGGGGCGGAAGAAGCCGGTTGCGGTGTACATGGAAAAATCCGCTGACATGGTAATTACATTTCTGGGTATTGCCTACAGCGGAAATATATACACCGCTGTGGCGCCGGATATGCCGCCCTCTAGGGTTGAGAAGATCTTGGACGTTCTTCAGCCATCAATATTTATCAGTACAAGAGAACTATGCGGTAAAGTCGGCTCGGGAAAGGACATTGTCTTTTCCGGGGAAGTGCTGTGTTTTGAGGACATAACAGGTGATGACGTGAGCGATCCAAATGCCAAACGCTATGCGGACAGCACCCTGGACACAGATCTTTTGTATGTGCTGTTCACCTCCGGCTCCACCGGTACGCCCAAGGGCGTGGCTATCAACCATCGGAGCGTGATCGATTATATTGACTGGGTGGTAGAGGAGTTTTCCGTCACGGAGAACGACTCTTTCGGCAATCAGGCCCCGTTCCATTTTGATAATTCTGTGCTGGATATTTATTCTTCACTCAAGACCGGCGCTGAATTGCATATCATTCCGGAGCAGATGTATCATCAAGCCCCTCAGCTGCTGCAGTATTTAGTTGACAATAGAATCAGCACCATTTTCTGGGTCCCTTCGGCTCTGTCCCAAACGGCCCGGTCAAAGGCGTTCGAGACGGTCGACCTGACGAGGACTCTGAAGCGGGTACTGTTTGCTGGTGAAGTGATGCCTACAAAACTGTTGAATACATGGCGTAGTCATATTCCCAACGCTACTTATGCTAACCTTTACGGGCCTACGGAGATCACAGTCGATTGCACCTACTATATCGTAGACCGGGAATTTTCGGACGAAGAGCCTCTGCCCATCGGCGGACCCATGCGCAATACAGAAGTCTTGGTGCTGGACGAGCAGAATCGGCTAGTGA
Organism: uncultured Oscillospiraceae bacterium; assembly: GCA_947625045.1. Classification (GTDB taxonomy): domain Bacteria; phylum Bacillota; class Clostridia; order Oscillospirales; family Oscillospiraceae; genus CAJOIG01. The sequence goes on along the minus strand of CANQMW010000007.1, from coordinate 33,768 downwards.
CGGAGCCGGACCAAGTGGGCGAGCTGTGCGTGCGGGGTTCGTCTCTGGCGGCGGGGTATTACAACAACCCGGAGAAGACAGATGAGGCATTCGTGCAGAATCCGCTGCAGACGGCCTATGAAGAGAAGATATACCGCACCGGCGACTTGGTGAAGTACAATGACCGGCATGAGCTCATTTACATGTCGAGAAAGGACTTCCAGGTGAAGCATCTGGGCCACCGGATCGAGCTGGGCGAGATAGAGACGGCGGTGTCGTCTCTGGACGGCATAGGTGCGTGCTGCTGCCTGTACAACCATAGAAAGAGCCTGATCGTTCTGTTTGTGGAGGGGCAGTTCACCAGAGCCGAGATCAACGAAAAGCTGGCGGAGCTGCTGCCCCGGTACATGCTGCCCAGCAAGGTCGTGTGCCTGGACAGTCTGCCGCTGAACGCCAACGGCAAGATCGACCGGGTGAAGCTGAAGCAGGACTATATCAGCTGACAAAACGAAAAAGGAGGGCGGAGATACATATGGAAAAACTCCAGTCATATGAACAATACTCCCAGGTGCTGGCGGCGTTCAAGCAGGGTCGGGCCCGGTGCGCCACCAACAAAATGATGATGCGGGACGAGCTGACGGCGCTGATCGAGGCAGGCAAGCTGTACTATGAACAGATCGGTGACACACTGTGGTTCTTTTCTGACGAGGACTACTTCTATTCCGCCCACCTCTATGCCCCGGCGGACAGGCCCATCCAGATGGAGAAACAGGATAAGGATGTGGAAGTGGAGCTCATGGGCAACGAGTCCCGTTACAACGTGCAGATGGACCGGGAGCTTGTCGCGGCGGGGTTTGAAAAGGGCGGCAAGTATTTGGAGTATGGTTCATTTCTCGAAGATTTCATAGAAATGATTCGAAGCAGAGCTAAAGTCATGCGTGCGTTTTGGGAGAAGCGTGGATTCACCTATCGCAAGGCGACAAAGGCGGACTATCCTGAACTGAGGAAGCAATGGCTGATAATGCTGGGTGAAGATAGTTATAATGTGCTCGCGTTGACTGACGCTCAACTGGATGAAATGGAGAAGTACGGTCGGTGCCCGGTCATATGTGACCCACAGGGGAGGATCGTGGCGTCGAGCACCTTCTTTAAATCGGGAAATTTGGCATATGACTATATCACAGAAACGGTGTTCAAGAAATCGGGGTTAGGTGGTAGCGTAGCATATGAAAGAGCAATATGTGAATATGAGGAAGGCTGTACAAAACAGCTGACTTGGGTCAGAGAGGATAACGCGGAATCAAGTTCCGGGGCAGAAAGAGTATCTGATTTGACTGGCAAGTATCTGTGGCAGTTTGTATACAGAAATAGTGAATGGAGAAGATGATGAAACACTGGAGCAGTGAAAGCCTGGCAGATGCTATCTATCAAAAATCGCTTGATATGGCTCTTGGGGCTGGGCAACAGGGTTCTCACATCGGAGGCAGTTTTTCCTGCATCGAGATTTTCGCGGTCCTATATGCAGATGTGCTGCATTATAGCGTAAACGATCCTCTATGGGACGAAAGAGATAGATTCATCGCCAGCAAGGCCCACTGCATACTTTCCCATTTTGCAACGCTCAGTTTGGTAGGGTATTTTCCGGAAACAGAACTTTCAAGCTTTCATCAGGACGGAGGCCTTTTGTGCGGACATCCATATGCCCCGGAGATAGGACTCGAATTTTCAGGCGGCAGCTTGGGAATGGGAATATCAGTTGGCGTTGGAATGGCTCTCGCGGCAAAGCATGACGGGAAGAAACATAAAGTATATGTTCTGCTAGGCGACGGAGAATGTAATGAAGGCTCTGTTTGGGAGTCTTTTATGACAGCAAACCAGTATAGGCTTGATAATTTGACGGTCATCATCGACTACAACAATATGCAGTTTGATGATGCAAACGACAAAGTCATGACGCTGGATCCGCTGGGTAAAAAGATGGAGGCATTTGGATTTGCCGTTGTAGAAGTCGATGGCCACGACGTTAATGCCCTGCGTGACGTGCTTGCTGTGCGGCATGTGGGTAAGCCTTTGGCTGTTATTGCTCACACGATCAAAGCAAAAGGAATCGAACGGCTTGAAAACAAACCAGAGTCCCATCAAACATCACTTTTGAAGAGTGATTATACTGTGGCGATGACGAAAGGAAGGCGTGGATAAAATGCCTCAATTTGACAAGAAAAGTATTCGGTCATGGTCACTGCTAGGCATTGCACCGTCTATATTTATACACGGTGTTGCAGATGTGATGAAGAAGAACAAAAATACATGCCTTATCACCGCAGATACTGGAAGATATTGTGGATTTCAAAAGATAGATGAAGAGCTTTCTGATCGGATCTTCAACGTTGGTATTGCAGAGCAGGATCTAATCGGCGTCGCCGCCGGCATGGCTTTGGAAGGCAAGCAGGTGTATGTCACCACATATGCGCCGTTTCTTGCATTTCGTTGCGCAGACCAGTTGAGACATTTGGCAGGAAGCTGCAATCTCAACATCAAAGCGATTGGGACGGCGGCAGGTTTTTCGGCGGCCACGTCAGGCTATTCGCTTATGGCGATAAATGATATTGCATTTGCGCGTGCTATACCGAATATGACGGTCTTATCGCCGGCCGATTGTGCGGAGGCCATGAAGATGGCTGTTGCTATCGGCGAGACGGATGGGCCTGTTTATATGAGGTTCTGTGGCCTAAACAACTTGCCTAACGTATATGCAGAGGATTTTGAATACAAGATCGGAAAGGCCAATGTACTGAAAGAGGGTTCCAAAGTGGCGATATTGGCGACAGGTACGAATGTCGTTTGGGAAGCCCTTCGCGCGGCGGATATGTTGCGGGATAATATCGGAATCGAACCTACTGTGGCGGATATCCACACGATAAAGCCATTAGATGAGGAGTTCGTCTTGTCACTGTGTAAAGATCACTCACTCATAGTAACAGCAGAGGAGCACTCTGTTGTAGGAGGGCTTGGAGGAGCTGTGTCAGAGTGCCTGTCGGCCCATGGGGCCGGAGTGCGGCAGTTATTCGTAGGGGTTGAAGAGAAAAGCTGCGTTTTCGGAAGCCGAAAGTTCATGCTTGAACAGGCCGGTCTCACGGCAGAAGGAATAGTAGACAGGATCAAACAGTGCGCATGTAGAAATAATTGATCATCAGATAATTTGGCTATGTTTATATGATTGGGGGAGCAAAAGCTATGCTGAAAGGAAAGAACTTGGTAATAACAGGCTGCCTGACCGGAATTGGTAGGCAGACGCTGACCGACTGTGTGAGGAACGGTGCGAATGTGTTCGCCTGTGCCTATGAAAAGACAGATGAATTTGAGGCATACTGTCAAAAACTAGCCAGTGAGAATGGACGGCAGGTCATTCCCGTCTATTTTGACATGATGGACGACGATGCAATAAAACGGGCGGCTCGTGAGATACAGGGCGCAAAGGTGGATATCGATGGCCTGATCAATATCGCTGGGATAAACCGGGACGCGTATTTTGGTATGATCTCAAAACGGGATATGCAGGATACTTTCCAGGTAAACTTTTTCTCCCAGATCACATTTTCGCAGTATATCGTTAAACTCATGCTGCGGAAGAAAGCTGGTGGGAGCATCGCATTTATATCCAGCACAACTGCGTTCGATGGGAATGAAGGTCAGGTCGCCTATGCAGCGTCTAAAGCTGCGCTGCTTGGCGCGATGCATTCTATGGCAAAGGAATTGGGGGTAAACGGGATCCGTGTCAATGCTGTGGCACCGGGAGTCATCAAAACTCCGATGACAGACAAGCTTTCAGATGAATTGAAAGCGAAGAAAACTGAGTTAATGGATATCAAACGACTGGGCAAGGCAAGCGAAGTATCATCCGTGCTGATATTTTTGATGTCTGATATGTCCTCGCATATTTCAGGGCAAACGATTCGTATCGACGGGGGAATAAGGTGATGGAAAGAATCTTAAATGGTAAAACGACAGTGATCACGGGCACAGCCCGTGGTATGGGACGACAGATGGTCGAAGTCTTTTCCTCGCTGGGAGGAAATGTGTTTGCACTGGCGAGGAAACACACGCAAGAGCATGAGGAGTGCTGCAGAGAGCTTTCCGAGAAAAACGGCGTATCAGTCATACCGGTCTATTTCGAACTAACGGATTTCGAAGCCATGAAAGAGGCAGTCAAAGAGATCCGCTCATATAAGTTTTGTATCGACGGCTTGGTGAATAATGCTGGTATTACCCATAATGCTCTTGTTCAGATGACGAAGGAAGAAGATCTGAGGAGGGTGATGGAAGTCAATTTCATGGCGCCTTATATGCTGACACAGTATATTTCAAAACTGATGATGCGGGGTCAGGGCGGAAGTATCGTCAATATCGCGTCGACAGCTGGCCTCGATGGCAATGCGGGAAAATCGGCGTATGGCGCATCCAAGGCGGCATTGATAACACTGACGAAGTGCATTGCTGAGGAACTGGGCGGAAGCGGGATCAGAGCCAATGCGATATGTCCAGGTGTGACACAGACGGAGATGATATCTCAAATGCATGACTATATCTATGAGATCGAAAAAGAAGCTGCTGCCCTGAAAAAGACTGGAAAACCTGAGGACATCGCCAATGCGGCGGCATTTCTCATCTCTGACCTTTCCAGCTATATCACCGGACAGGTCATAAGAGTGGATGGCGGCGTTACATTAAGAAAAAAAGGCGTTTAGCCACTATTTCGCTTGTATCATTAGGCGGTTTCATATGTTATGCGTAGTAAATTTAGTAATAAGTAGAAAAGCTGCGGTGGCATTATCACTTATTTGACGGAGGCAAGATATGAGTATTGAGGCTTTTTTCGAGCAAGGGCCGTATGATCTTCCTCAGGCAGAAAAGGAACGGCTGATGACGAGAGAACTCGTAGAGCTTACTGCGCACCACGGAGAGAAATGCCTGGAATATAGGCGATTTCTGAATGCGATAGGATATGACGAGAACAACGTAGCCGGCATAGGGGATATTCCCTTTTTCCCTGTGAGGATGTTCAAGGAGATGGAGCTCCTCAGCGTCCCGAGGGAAGAGGTCATCAAAACGGTGACCTCCTCTGGCACAACGGGGCAAATGGTATCCAAGATGTATCTCGATAGGGAGACCGCTGCTTGTCAGCAGAAAGTCGCTGCCAGGCAGTTGACGGATTTTTGGGGCAAAAAAAGACTGCCATTTCTCATAGTTGACTCCGAAGAAACGGTCAGGAACAGGATCCAGTTTTCCGCCAGAGCGTCTGCCATCATGGGGATGAGGTTTTTTGCCAGAGATACCCGCTTTTTACTGAACGGCAATATGGAATTGGACTGGGATGTACTGGATAGATTCCTGGCCGAATACGGCGATTCCCGCTTCGTCGTATTTGGTTTTACCTTTATGGTTTGGCGGCATCTGTACAAGGTCCTCCAGGAGGCGGGTGAAACAGTGGATATGTCCAACGCCATACTTATGACAGGCGGCGGATGGAAAAAGATGGCCTCAGATGGGCTCACACAGCAGGATTTCAAAGACGCGCTCTCCCATACCTGCGGAGTAAAGACATTCCTTGACCATTACGGCATGTCGGAGCAAGTCGGGAGCATTTATCTGGAGTGTCCTTGCGGACATTATCATGCAAGCCTGTATTCCGATGTCATCATCAGAGACCCCATTGACTTTCGTCTGTGCAAAGTAGGCGAGCGCGGGATCATTCAGGTCGTCTCCGTGGTGCCAAGGTCCTATCCAGGCCATTCTCTTCTGACCGAGGACGAGGGAGAGATTGTGGGTATCGATGATTGCCCATGTGGGAGAAAGGGAAAATACATCAAGGTACACGGAAGGTTAAAGATGGCGGAGTTGAGGGGGTGCAGTGACACTTATGCGTCCAAGTTTTAAGGGTATAAGTTACCTGGTCGGAAATGAGGAGACGCTGCTCGATATAATGAGCATCCCTGTGCTTCCAGTGTTTTCCGAACAAGTCGTCTCGTTCCTGTCGGATCTCTCAGCCAGTATTCTGCGCGACAGGAACATTGTCAGATCCTACAGAGATATAGCTGGATATGCGTATTGGATCCGAAAAGCGTCCATCCTGCCCTATAAGGATACTATATCACGTGCAGACCAAAAGATAGGAAGAGGTGTGACATTCCATATCGCTCCGTCTAACATACCAATCCAATTCGCATTGAGCATGGTCCATGCGCTTCTTGCCGGCAACGCGTGTGTCATAAGGGTTTCTATGCGTGAATTTCCCCAGGTGGATATACTGTGTGAAAAACTCAGGACCCTGCTGACAGGAAAACATACAGACCTTGCCAGATATATCTGTATCATAAGGTACGACCATGACGACGAGATAACGGCGTGGCTTTCTTCATTTTGTGATGTCCGAATCATTTGGGGCGGAGACCGCACGGTCAGGAGCATCCGCACATTCCCGATACCGCCCCGGTCAACAGAACTCGTGTTCGCCGACAGGTATTCTCTCGCCGTCATCAATAGCGAGGAACTGCTGAAGGCCGATATCAGTGATGTGGTGGACAAGTTCTGGTCCGACACGTATTTTGTCGATCAGAATGCGTGCAGCTCTCCACGGCTCATTGCATGGACAGGCACCGAAAGAGAACATGCCCGCAGTAGATTTTGGGATGCGCTCCATAAGAAGGTGGAGGAGGAATATGATGTTGCTGATATCCTGTCGGTCAATAAGCTTACTTCCTTTACGAGACTGGCTATGCAGTCGGAGGAAGAGGTAAACCTCGTATCCTGTGATGGCTATATCTACCGGGTATGGGTCAAAAATCCGACGCCGGAGCTTATGCGCTTTAAAGACGGCGGTGGGTACTTCTTTGAGTGCTCATGTGACAGTCTGGATGATCTTATGCCGTTGCTGAACAACAAAGCCTGTCAGACGGTAGCGTTGTTTGGCATAGAAACCAGCGAACTTAAAAATCTGGTGTTTGAGAAGGGCCTGAAAGGCGTGGACCGCATCGTAGCTTTGGGTGATACTACGGCGCCGGGCCTTGACTGGGATGGGTATTCTCTCGTAGACACACTGTCTAGATATGTGGAGGTAGGAAAATGAAGCTCTTGGAAAACAAGACAGCCATTATAACTGGCTGCAACAGAGGAATCGGGAAAGCGATTCTTTGTGAATTCCTGGATCAGGGTGCGAGAGTGTTTGCTGTTGTCAGAAATGAGACAGATGAATTCAGACAGTTTCTTTCTGAAATGGATGCAGATGCGCGGGCGAGAGTCAATGTTATTCAAGCCGATTTCTCCGATGAGCAAAGCGTGAAGGCCGGCGCGAAGGAGATACTTTCGCAGAAGGTCCCAATTGATGTTCTGGTCAATAATGTGGGTATGGACTACAATCAGAACGCGTTTCTAATGACGGGTATGGCCACTGTTAAAGAGACATTTCAGGTAAATTATTTTTCTCACATCCTGCTGACACAGCTTATATCAAAAAGTATGATCCGTAACAAGGCGGGGAGCATTGTTTTTATTTCATCTGCCGCTGCATTCGACGGCGGGGCAAATGTGGAATACGTTTCCAGCAAGGCGGCGCTGGTTGGCGCAGGTAAACGACTGGCATTAGAGCTTGGGAATTATGGTATTCGGGTCAACACAGTTGCACCGGGTTTGACAGACACGCAGTTGGCTAAGAGCCTTTCCGATGCGGATGTGGAAAAAGCTTATTCTATGAGCATCATGGGACGGCTTGGGCGGCCGGAAGAGATCGCAAATGCGGTGGTCTTTCTCGCGTCGGATATGGCGTCATTTATAACCGGCCAGGTCCTGCATGTTGATGGTGGGATTCGCTGATTTGATAATACAGTCTGCATCTTGCGGCTGCATAATAGTATATAAAAACAAAAACGGAGGAAAAAACAATGACAAACGAAGAAAAGTATCTGAGCATTTTCAAGGAGAGCTTTGACGTAGATGAGGCCACGGCCAGGACCCTGAAATATCAGGACATCCCTGCCTGGGACTCCGTGGGGCACATGAGCCTCATCGCGGCCCTGGAGGATGCCTTCGACATCATGATGGACACCGATGACATCATCGATTTCAGTTCCTTTGAAAAGGGCAAGGAGATCCTCGCCAAGAACTACGACATCGAGTTCTGATGATTTGGGAGCTGGAAAAATTCCATGACCGCACCGCCATACTGGATGAGTTTGGCGGGGCGGTCACATACGGCGAACTGGCCGCGGAGGGCGAGCGCATCGTCTCCGCGGCCGGCGGGCGTTGTCTGGTGTTCTGCCTATGTACGAATACCATCGGCTCCGTGGCGGGGTATGTGTCCTTTCTGAACGGAGGTGTCGTACCGGTGCTGCTGAACGCCCATCTGGAGCGGTCTTTGCTGGAGGAGCTGCTGGCGGCCTATGAGCCAAAGTATCTCTGGGTCCCGGCGGAAATGGCGGATGGCTTTGCCGGCATGGAGAGCGTTTACCGCGTATATGGGTACAGCCTTCTTCGGACAGGCTATCCCACCGAGTACCCGCTGTTCCCGGAACTGGGCCTTCTGCTCACCACCTCCGGCTCTACGGGGAGCCCCAAATTTGTCCGGCAAAGTTACGCCAACATCCTGGCCAACGCCCGGTCCATCGTGCAGTATCTGGAGTTGGACGAGACGGAAAGGCCCATCACGACCCTGCCCATGAACTATACCTACGGCCTTTCCATCATCAACAGCCACCTGCTGGTGGGGGCCACGCTGCTGGTTACGGACAAGGGCCTCATGCAGCGGGAGTTCTGGCAGTTTTTCAGGGAACAGGGCGCCACGTCCTTCGGCGGCGTGCCCTATACCTACGAGATGCTGGAGCGGCTGCGGTTCTTCCGCATGGACCTGCCCAGCCTGCGGACCATGACCCAGGCGGGGGGCAAGCTGACGCCGGAGCTGCACAAGAAATTCGCCGAATACGCCGGGTCAAAGGGTAAAAAGTTCGTGGTGATGTACGGCCAGTGCGAGGCTACAGCGCGCATGGGCTATCTGCCGGCGGACAAGGCGGTGGAGCGGTGCGGCTCTATGGGCATCCCTATCCCCGGCGGCACGTTCCGTTTGGTGGACGCCGACGGCGGGACTGTTACCGAGCCCCATGTGACCGGGGAGCTGGTCTATGAGGGACCCAATGTGACATTGGGCTATGCGGAAAGCGGCGAGGATCTCATCAAGGGCGACGAGCGCCACGGCGTGCTGGAGACGGGGGACATGGCCCAGTTCGACGAGGACGGGTATTACTATATCGTTGGCCGGAAAAAGCGGTTTTTGAAGATATACGGCAACCGGGTCAATCTGGATGAGGTGGACAGGCTCATCAAGGGTCATTTTGAGGGCCTTGACTGCGCCAGCGCCGGCGTGGACGATCACCTGTACCTGTTCGTGACGGACGGCTCCCTGGCGGATGAGGTGAAGGACTTCATCGTGGTCAAGACGGGGCTCAACCAGGCGGCGTTTAAGGTCATCGTCATCGACGAGATACCGAAGAATGATGCGGGCAAGACGCTCTACAAGGACCTGGCAAAGTATTACGAGTAAGGGGTAGGAGCTTATGCGGCTTTTCTGCTTTCCATTTGTCGGCGGGAGCGGGTCCTTTTTCAATGGGCTTGCGCCCTATCTGCGGCCGGACATCGAGCCGGTAAAATTGGAATACGCCGGCCATATGGAGCGGCGGCATGAGCCGTTTTATAAGGACTTTGACGAGCTCACGGCGGATATGTACGGCCAGATCAAAACGCAGGCAGGAGAGGGACCCTACGCTTTATTCGGCTACAGCCTGGGCGCCCTGGCGGCCGCCGAGGTAACGAAAATGATCCAGGCCAGGGGAGAGATGCCGCTGCCGGTCCATGTGTTCCTGGCATCCCATGGGCCGTGCTTTTTGGGAGAACGGGTCAGCGCTGAGGGACCGGATGAAAATGAAACAATCAAGCGGTGGACCGTCCGCTTCGGAGGACTTCCCGAAAAGCTCATCAACAGCCCCACCTTCTGGCGCGTCTATCTGCCTGTCTACCGGGCGGATTATGAGTTGATAACAAGCTATGATTTCGGGCGGCTGGTCTATGAAACACGCATCCCGGCCACGGTGTTCTTTTCACCGTCGGATATCCCCCGGAGAGATATGGAAAAATGGCGGCGGGTCTTTACTGGCAGCTGTGACATTCTGGAATATGACGGCGGCCACTTCTTCCTGCGGGAGCACGAACAGGAAGTGGCAGATGTGATCAATGAGAGGCTGAGAGAGCATGACATTTGAGGAGCTTTTGCAGATACCGCCCTATTCGCTGGGGCATGAGGAGAAACATGCCCTTCTGACGGAGAGGCTCCTTGGGCTGACGGAGCATCACCTGGCTCACTGCCCGGAATACCGCCGGATGCTGGACAGCGTTGGCTATGACAGCGGGAGCATCTCCGGCTATGAGGACCTGCCGTTTCTGCCGGTGCGGCTTTTCAAGGAGCTGAGCCTCAGGAGCGTGCCGCAGGAGGATGTGGTGAAGACCATGACGTCCTCCGGCACCACGGGGCAGGCCGTGTCCAGGATATACCTGGACAGGACTACCTCCGCCAACCAGCAGAAGACCATGGTGAAGATCGTCTCGGACTTTCTGGGCGCCTCCCGGCTGCCCATGATCATTCTGGACTGCCCGTCGGTGGTGAAGGACCGGAACATGTTCTCCGCCCGGGGCGCCGGCATTCTGGGCTTTTCCATCTTCGGGGCCCGGAAGATATACGCCCTGGACGACGATATGCGCCTGGACGTGGACGGCCTGCGGGCGTTTCTGGAGAAGTTTCAGGGGCAGGATGTCCTTCTCTTCGGCTTCACCTTTATGGTCTGGCAGCACTTTTATAAAGAGCTGGTGCGGCTGAAGGAGCAGGGCGTCACCTTCGACCTCTCCCGCGGCATCCTCATCCACGGCGGCGGATGGAAAAAGCTGGCCAGCGAAGCGGTGAGCCCTCAGGAGTTTCACGACCGGCTGCGGGATGTATGCGGCCTGGACCGGATACACGACTACTACGGCATGGTGGAGCAGACCGGCTGCATCTATATGCAGTGCGAGTGCGGCCATCTCCACGCCAGCGTCTTCTCTGATGTTATCATGCGCCGGTCGCTTGACTTCGGCGTATGCGGAGTGGGGGAGCCGGGCATCATCCAGGTGGTGTCCACCATCCCGGAGTCCTATCCGGGCCACTCTCTCCTGACCGAGGACGAGGGTGTGCTGCTGGGGGAGGACGACTGCCCCTGCGGGCGGAAGGGAAAGTATTTCAAGATCAACGGGCGGCTGAAAAACGCGGAGATACGGGGGTGCAGTGATACCTATGCGGCAAGATTTGCATGATCTGACCGGCGTCACATACCTGGTAGGCAGCGCGGATATCGCCGCCGCCATGCCGGCCGTGCCGGCGCTGCCGCCCTTTGACGGGCGTATCCTGGACTTTCTGAACGCGGCGGCGAAGGTGCTTTTGGCGGACCGGGAGGCGAAGGCCTATCCCGATGTGGTCACCTTTGCCTTCTGGATACGCGGCGCCTCCACGAAAAAGCTGAAGGAGCGGTTTTGCCGGGAGGAGGGGCACGTCCGCCTGGGCCGGGGTGTGGCCTTTCATATCGCCCCTTCCAATGTGCCGGTGAACTATGCCTATTCCCTGACGGCGGGGCTCCTGACCGGCAACGCCAACATCGTGCGTGTGCCCAGCAAGGATTTTCCCCAGGTGGGCATAATCGACCGGGCGCTCCAAAGCGTGCTGGATATGCCGGAGTATGGGGAGATGAAAAGGCGGGTCTGCCTGGTGCGGTACGGCCGGGACAAGGCCGTCAATGACGCCTTCTCCGCCATGGCCGATACCCGCGTTATATGGGGCGGCGACGCCACTATCGCGGAGGTGCGCAAATCGCCCCTGCCGCCCAGAGGCAGCGAGGTCACCTTTGCCGACCGGTTCTCTCTGGCGGTGATCGACGCCGACGGTTACTTGGCCCGGGAGGACAAGGACCACATCGCACAGGACTTTTATAACGATACTTATCTCACCGACCAGAATGCCTGCACAAGCCCCCGGATGGTCATTTGGACAGGCGGCAAAAGGGAAGAGGCCAAGTCGGAATTCTGGCGGCGGCTCCATGACTTGGTCCGCAAAAAGTATACGTTCCAGTCCATCCAGGGCGTCAATAAGCTGACGAGTGGGTATCTGGCTGCGGTGAGTCGGGAGGGCATCCGGGTGGAGCCCCATGAGGACAATCTGCTGGTGCGGGTCCATGTGCCGGCCCTGGACGGCGGCATCATGGACCTGAAGGACAACTCCGGGTACTTCTTTGAGTATGACTGCAACGACATTTTGGAACTGGCGCCGCTGTGCGACGATAACCGCTGTCAGACCATCTCCTATCTGGGGGACAAGGATATGCTCCGTCCCCTGCTGGCGGCTGGCGTCCGGGGGATAGACCGCATCGTGCCCATCGGCAAGACTATGGACTTTGACCTCATCTGGGACGGGTACGACCTGGTGAGCCGGCTGACAAGGACGGTGGCGGTAGGATAACCAAAGATCAGAAACGGACCGTTGGGAGGAACCGGCATTGACCAAGGCTTACACGCAGGGCAATCGAAAAGTGGCTATCATCGGGGCGGGCTATGTGGGCGCTACGGTGGCCTATGCGCTGTCTCTGCGGGATATCGCCAGGGAAATCGTGCTGATCGACCGCAGCAGGAGCAAGGCGGAGGGCGAGGCGTGGGACATCCGCCACGGCATCCCTATGCTGGGGACCGCCGACCTGTACGCCGGCGATTATTCCGACTGCGCGGACTGTGATCTCATTGTCATCGCGGCCGGCCGCAACCGGGCGCCCGGCGAGACACGGGCGGACCTGGCGGAGGAGAATGTGCGCATCCTGCGGGAGGTCACAGGGTACATTCAAGAATACTATACCCGCGGGGCCGTCCTGGTGATCACCAACCCGGTGGACATCCTGACGTATAAGGTGAGCCAGTGGATGGGGCTTCCTAACGGGCGTGTGTTCGGCACGGGCTGCATCTTGGACAGTTCCCGGTTCGTCCGCTTCATCGCCGACTATGTGGGGCTGAGCACCGGCGTGGTCCAGGGGTACCTGGTGGGAGAACACGGCGAGGGCCAGGTACCGGTGTGGAGCCGGGTGACGGTGGGCGGCATCCCTGTTGATGACTACTGCAGAGAGGCGGACATCCCATGGGACGAGGCGGTCCGTGCTGAGCTTGCGGGAAAGACAAAGGGAATGGGCACCGAGATCATCCGTGCCAAGGGAAGGACCCACTACGGCATCGCCACATGTGTCTGCCAGCTTGCCGACGCCATCCTCAACCAGCGCCCCACGATCGCGTGCGTAAGTTCCCCGCTGATGGGAGAGCATGGGGTGCGGGACGTGGCGCTGTCGGTCCCCTCGGTCATCGGCCCCGGCGGTGTGCAGCAGCGCATACGGGAGCGCTGGGCGCCGGAGGAATATAGGGGCTTTTTTGACGCCGTGGAAAACGTCAGAACGATCCTAAACACGCTTGATCGATAGTTCTGTTTACTGTGTCTCAAGAGACTTATATGTGGAGATAAGACCCATGTTCCGAAAGCTGCTCCAGCACCGGTTTCTCTTTGAGGAGCTGGTGAAACGGGACTTTAAAAAGAAATATAAGCGGACGGTGCTGGGGATGGGATGGAGCCTCTTGTCTCCGCTGCTGATGCTGCTTGTGATGAAGCTGGTGTTCACCCACTTCTTCGGCCGGAACACGCCCCATTACACCATCTATCTCTTCTGCGGCAACCTGGTGTTCAACTACTACTCCGAGTCCACCAAGTCCGGCATGCGGGCGCTCATGGATAACGCTAAGATATTCTCCAAGGTGACGGTGCCCAAGTACCTGTTCCTGCTTTCCAAGAACGTCCAGACCTTCATCAGCTTTCTGCTGACGCTGGTGATCTTCTTTATCTTCGTGGCATTCGACCACCTGGCGTTCACCTGGAAATTTCTGTGTCTCGTATATCCCATCTGCATGCTCATCCTGTTCAACATCGGCGTGGGGATGATCCTCTCGGCGATGTACATCTTTTTCCGGGATATCCAGTATCTCTATGATGTATTCGTACGGCTTCTGATGTACATGTCGGCCATTTTCTATCAGATCGACAGCTATGGGGAGACGGCCCGGAAGCTATTTCTCTTGAACCCGGTGTATCTGTTCATCCGCTATTTCCGTAAGATCGTGATAGAGGCGACCATTCCCTCGGTATGGTTCCACCTGCTGATGGCGGCGGATGTGGCGATCGCGCTGGGGGTCGGGTGCGTGATGTACAAGAAGTACAATACCCGGTTCCTGTACTACGTATGAGGTCGGCGGCATGAGCGTATTGGAAGTGAAAAACGTCTCCATCCGGTATATGACGGGAGACTTTAAGGAGATAGGGCTCAAAGAGTATGTGATGCGGCGTCTGACCCGCAACTATCATGTGAACGAGTTCTGGGCGGACAAGGACGTCTCCTTCACCCTGGATGAGGGGGAGATGCTGGGGATCATCGGCAGCAACGGCGCGGGCAAATCCACGCTTCTGAAGGCGGTGTCGGGCATCATGGAGCCCACGGAAGGCCGGGTGAAGAGGCGGGGGAACGTGGCGGCGCTGCTGGAACTGGCCTCTGGCTTTGACGGAGAGCTGACGGTAAAAGAAAACGCCTACCTCCGGGGTGCTATGCTGGGCTACACCCGGAAGTTTATGGATGAGACCTACGACGAGATCATCGAATTCGCTGAGCTGCATGATTTCCAGGACAGGCCTTTCAAACAGCTTTCCAGCGGCATGAAGAGCCGGCTGGCGTTCTCCATCGCCAGCATGGTCCAGCCGGATATCCTCATCTTGGACGAGGTGCTGTCGGTCGGCGACGGCGCTTTCCGAAAAAAGAGCGAAGCCAAGATGCGGGAGATCATCGCCCGGGGCGCGGCGACGATATTGGTGTCCCATTCCCTTGCGCAGGTGCAGGAGCTGTGCACGAAGGTGCTGTGGCTGGAGCATGGGGAGCAGATCGCCTATGGGGACACGGCGGTAATATGCGGGCTTTATCAGCAGTATCTGGACAAGGCTGTCACGCTGGACCAGGCCAGGGCCATATGGGCGGCGCTCAACGAGAAGTACGACTACCTTATCGTGGGCAGCGGCCTCTACGGCAGTGTGTTTGCCCGGGAGATGGCGGACAAGGGCAAGAGATGCATCGTCATCGACAAACGGCCCCAGTTGGGCGGGAACGTGGCCTGCGAGGACATAGAGGGCATTACCGTCCACAAGTACGGCGCCCATATCTTCCACACGGACAACGAGGCGGTGTGGGAGTATGTGAACCGCTTCACCGCTTTCCGGCCCTATACCCACCGGGTGATGGCGGTGAGCGGGGAGAAGGAGTATTCCCTGCCCTTCAATATGAAGACCTTTGAGCAGCTGTGGGGCGTGAAGACGCCGGAGGAGGCCAAAAAGAAGCTTGCGTCCCAGCGGCCGAGGCTGGACCACGAGCCGAAGGACCTGGAAGAGCAGGCGCTGGCGCTGGTAGGGAAGGACCTGTACAAGACGCTTATCAAAGGCTACACGGAGAAACAGTGGGGCCGGCCCTGCAAAAGCCTGCCGGCGGACGTCATCAAGCGCATCCCCCTGCGGTTCACAGAGGACGACCGGTACTTTGAGGATGAGCACCAGGGCATCCCGGAGGGGGGCTACAACGGGCTCATAGAGAAGCTTTTGGAGGGCATCCCGGCGGCGACGGAGATGAGCTATGAAAAGCTGGTGAACGCCTTCCCGGACATCGCGAAGAAGACCGTATACACCGGGCCCATAGACGAGTTCTTCGGGTACGAGCTGGGGCAGCTGGAATACCGGAGCCTGCGGTTCGAGACCGAGACGCTGGAGCAGGAGGACTCCCAGGGCCATGCGGTGGTGAACTACTGCGAGAAAAAGCCGCTCTATACGCGGATCGTCGAGCACAAGCATCTGTCGGGGCAGAAGAGCCCGAAGACGGTGATCACCCGGGAATATCCCCGGGAGTGGGTGCCCGGGCGGGAGGCTTTTTATCCTGTGAGCGACGAGCGGAACCTGGCGCTGTACGAGCAGTATCTTGACCTGGCGAAGGAGCGGCCGGATGTGATTTTCGGCGGCCGGCTGGGGGAATATCAGTATTACGACATGGATGAAACCATCGCTGTGGCGCTGGATAGGGCGGCACAGGAACTGTAGAAAGGTAAAGAACATGTGAAGTGTCATCTTGGCCAGGAGATATGGAATGAGAATACAACCCATCACCAAGGGCATGTCGAAGCAGTACCTGCCCGTCTATGACAACCTCATGATTTGTCCCCAGATGTTTACTTGTATGACGAAGTAATACAAGAGGTAAGATTAGTTATACAAAAAGATGGAAGTGGTTGTCATTGACGGCTTGTTAAATTGAGAAAGCATGGTGTTAATAGACATGTTAAAAAAGGTTTTCCAGTACTCATTCCCTGCTATGTTCATATTAGGGTATCTTTACTATCTGCTGGCAAATCATAGCAAAAAATTTTTTGTGTTTAAAAGGAAGAAGAAAATTATAAAATTATTATTCAGCTCAAATGTTGAGAATAGTGAGCCTGATTGCACAAAGAGAATTATAGATTTACTTGAAAGTTTCGAACCACTATACTATATGGATGGAGAGATAAATTATAATGAGATGCTTAATGATCTGACAAAGCTTCGTGCAATAGAAATTCAAAAAGAACAGAGGAAAAACATACTATTTAAGATAGATATCTTGATTGACGCTATTAAAAGGAAAAATACGTATATTAAAGTTTCAAACTTAAGCGCAGAAATTTTCAAAAGAATATCCGAATCGTTAAAGGTGAATAACATTACTCGAGCCCAAGAAGATTTGGAATTGTTATATCAAAGGTGTGGTGAAGTTGAAAGGCACATAAGAAACAATAAAAGGAAAGAGTTTTGGACTGGGTTATATATAAGTATTATTGGAGCAATGGTTTCAGTTATTATAACATTAATAAAGCAATAAGGAGGATAGTATTATGAATGATTTATTAAAATGGCATTACAAGGTACAAGAAGGGATGTTTTTTGACCATTGTTTAGACTATGAGGATTGGACTGCTTATTTGAGTGATATAATTACCGATGGCTTTTGGAATTATGCAATTCTAAGAGAAAATACACATCTTACAGATGTACTACCAAGCATTAAGCGTACTTTTCTAAGTTCAGGAAGAACACCGTCAGTTTATATAGTTAATGAAAAGGAACAGATGGATACAATTGAATACCTAAAACATAATGGATTTGTGAAGATGTCTGAAGAATCGTTCATGGTATATAAATCAAAACAGCAACGACAGGAAGCAAAAGATCTGGTTATTAGGCAAGTGCGTGATGATAAGACAATACAGGATTTTATTAGAGTGTTTATGAGTGCTTATTGTGGTGAAAGAACTCCAGAGCAGCCGTATGGTGAGCTTGATAAAACATATATAGATGCGCTTACTCGTTCTTTTTCGAATAGTGAGAAATTCATTCATTATATCTGCTATTGCAATAACATTCCTTTGTCAGTTGCGACACTTTGTATTGAAGAAGGAAAAGGCGGTATATATAATGTGGGGACTTTGTCTGATAGCAGAAGCCATGGATACGGAACTGCTGTTACTAATGCATGTATATATGAATGGAGTAGAAGATTAGGAGAAGTGTTATTTTTGCAGACAGAGGCTGGAAGCACGGTAGAGAAATGGTATCGTGAACTTGGATTTGAAACTGCATTTTCTGGCAGTGTATATTGCATGGAGTAGATGATGAAAAGTCGTTACCCCCTCCCCAAATATTATGTTATTGAGCCAACGAATAAATGTAACTTCCATTGCAGTATTTGTCCGAATTCAATTGCTTCACAAGATAAACCCGTTGGATGTATGTCAATGAAACTCTATGATTCGATTTTGAATCAAATTAGTGATAGTGCTGAAGTTGTACAATTGTATTGGATGGGAGAACCATTTTTGAATCCAGAGATATATACTCTTATACGCTGGTGTAAGGAAAGGACAAAGTCGAAAGTCATTGTCTCGACAAATGGAAGTCTATTAACGGACTATGCCGTTCATAGGTTGAATGAGGTTGGTTTGGATGAGTTGATAGTTTCAGTCGATGCATGTGATTCAAATACAGTTTATGATTTGATTAGATGCGGGGGTGATTTGGATCAGCTAAATGATAATTTAGAATATTTGCTTAGTAATAATGATCGAGTTCATGTAGTTCTGCAATTTATTGATATGTATGTAAATAACGCAGAGCGAGATTGTTTCATGAAGAAATGGGCTAAATATGACTGCGATTTGGAGATTTCTTGCTTATATACATGGGCTAACCAAATGCCAAGCCTAAATTTAGCTAGTAATAATCTTAGTCCAGTGTTAGGTAGGCCTAGAGTTCCATGTGCAGATTTGTGGAATAAGATGACAATTCATTGGAACGGCATAGTATCTGCATGTTGCTTTGACTATGAAAACAGGCTTTTTCTGGGTGATAGCAATGAAGAATCTTTATTTGATATTTGGAACGGTGAGCAAATATCAAGATTGAGAGATTTGCATATGGCAGAGCGATACAGAGAAATAGCACTCTGTAGCTGTTGTGATGCTTGGGCGGAGATGGATGAGTACTTTGAGATGTATCATTTAGATAGGAAGTGATCGCTTGGACACTGAAAGACGATATCCGGTTGCGTTTAAATTTGCTATTGTTGCTCTCATGGGCTTTGCAGTGGTTGTTTTCTATAGAAGTAGCAGTATGATAATTCGTCTATTTGCAGTTATAGAATTTATAGCAGCGTTGAATGGATGGACAGCTTCAGAGGATGACAGTATTTCTTATGGTGATTTATACTTACTGATTGATGCATTTTGCCTGGCGCTATATTTTCTAACGTTGCTAGAACTTGCTGACGGTTCATACGAACACTTCTTTTTATTTAGTTCTTTAATCTTTATTTTCTATTTTCTCTGGAATATACTTTTGGAAAGTCAGGATGCAAAGTTAAAAGCTACATTGCATAAGTATCAAGTGTGCAATATTTCTTCAATTGTATATAGTTTGATTGTATTTATTCTTCAGAAGGTTATGTCAAATTCTTTTATAATCTATCTTCAGTATGTTGGGATGATAATGTGGATTGCTGTGCTTACTGTTTGGTATTATGATTTTTATATAAAGAACTTTAGACAATCAAAAGATTATAGCTCTGCGAAAAACTGAAGAGGTGATATATTGAGTGATTATATTTATAAGCCGAATAATACTTGCTTCTATGACGCTATAAGTGCAAAATGGCTGCAGCTTAATTGCCTTACTATTTCTGATGGCACAATTGTTGATGTTGATTTTACAGATTGTGTTGAAGAAAAGAAGTATTCTCGTTACATATTGCCAGGGCTAATTGATGCACATTGCCATATTCTTGAGAACCCGTACGATGAAGAGCTAACGAGTACATTACACGAAATTGCTCTCAAAAATGCTTTAGATGCATGCAAATGCGGGATTACCACTTTAAAAGATATGGGAGGTTTCTCCTTTAAGCCGATAGGTATTGTGAACAGGCTTAATAAGAACTACCTACCGAGGATTTATACTTCTGGTTGTTTTTTTACCTGCCCAGGGGGACATTGTCATGATCGTGGCGCTGTTGTGGTTACGGATATTTTACAATTCAAAAATGCGATAAGCAAATTAATTAGTAGTGATATACACTTTTGTAAAATTCTGCATGGTGACAATGCCTTTTCATTTGACCTGTTGGAGAGTATGATAGAATTCGCGCACAGTAATGATCTGTTGGTTTCCTGTCATGCCTACACAGAGAAGGCAGCGTTTGAAGCGGTTCTAGCAGGTACAGACACTTTGGAGCATGCTGGAGACTATAGCGATTCATTATTGCAGATGATTAAAAAGCGGAACGTAATTATTATACCAACTTATGTTGCATCGGTCGACAGCACGCTTGATAATTGCAAAACATTTAGCGATATTAATGGAGAAGTACTCAAAAGTTGGATTGTTGGGGAGAAAAAAGTAATTCCTAAATTATTTGAAAATAATCTTATGGTGGCCTTAGGTACTGATTCGGGCTTTAGTGGCACACCCTGTGATTCGTTAATAAGAGAGATAAAGCTATTAAATTCAGATTTTGGAATATCTATTGAACGGATATTGTTTTCAGACCTAATTACAACACCACAGGCCCTAATGTTAGGCGATAAGCTGGGGAGAATTGCTCAGGGCTATTATGCAGATTTTTCATGCTACAAGGACAATCCACTCACAAATCTCGATTTGCTTGGATACCCAGAAGAAGTATGGATTTCCGGGGAAAGAGTAGATAATAAGATTGCCAATCATGTAACGCTTCATCGTCTAGCAGAATGTGATGTGAGTTCTGTTTCGCTTTATTTGCATCATTATTCGTTTGACTGCGGCGCGATTTGTGATTGTTGGAGTGACAGTGAGCTTGAAGAGTGGTTTTCTGTTGAGGAGGATTATTGTATCGGAGCATTCTTTGAGAAAACGCTCATCGGATTTTGTTTAACACATTACCATAAAGCAACCAACAAAGTTCATCTAGAGAATATATACGTTCTAGAGCAATATCGGCGCAATGGTGTTGCTCAGAGATTAATGTATGATGTGCTTTCATATTATTCTAAAAAGTCTTCGCTAACCAGATTTATAGGAATGGTTAACCTTAAGAATAAAAAGCCTAAAAGAATGCTCGATAAGAATGATTTTATAACAGGATATCCTATGTATTGGATGCAAAGGAATGTGAATGATGATATATAAAGTAGTGGCAGAATGGATTCCTGGATTTAAAAAATATATGAGGCAATTATATGTATCAGCCGTTTCTTTTATAACATTACCTTTTTTCATTCCGAAAAAAGATGGAATTAGAAAATTTTTTATATCTAATTATTATGAAAAGCAGGATGATTTATTGTTTGATGGTTCTACAAATGGCTATTATTCTAAAATTGAGTTGTTGGTAGATTTTAAATCGTGGCACAATGTTTCTATTCTGGATTTGGGGAGTGGTAATGGTAGCCTATATTATTGGTTAAGACAGCGTAGACTATCAATTAGCAGGTATACTGGAATCGATTTCTCGATACGCAATCGAAATATAGATGACTGCGGAATTCTGAAGAATGATGATATTGCTAATGCATATAAATACTTATCTGGTTCAAATGATATTATATTTATGTGCAACTCTTTATGTTATATTGAAGATGGATTATTCATTGATGTGTTGAACTCTTTGTATACCGGAAGCGAGCTTATTATCATTGATCCGTCACCAAATATATTCTGGGATGCACATTTTAATGGCGTCAAGCCTATATATCGAAAATGTGAAGAAGTTGCGTCTATATTAGAGGAACATGGTTTTTTTGTTGAAGGAGTTGCACAAGATTATTTGTTCAGAATCAGAAGAGTTTTTTTGTCACCTTTGTCTTTCTGTATCCGATGCATCAAAAAATGATCCGGTAAACGTGTGAAGGCATGCAGTGAACAGCTATGCCTGACGCAGGAGCAGTTCGCAGTGAGGATTGGTCTCACACCGAATTACATCTCCACGGTTGAGCGGGGTACGGCATTCCCGCGCTATGACAAGCTGATAGCGATCATCCACGGCTTGGAGGTCTCTGCGGACGCGCTGTTCTGTGACGTTGTGGAGCATGGGACAGAGTTTAAGGCATCACAGCTATCCCGGCTCCTTGATGGAGTCTCCAGTGAGAAACAGCACCGCATCCTTGAAATGGTAGAGCTGATGGTGAAGCAGGCGAGAGAGGTCTCGGCGGGATAAGGAAATTAGTCGACTCTCTGCATCTTGACTTGAACTGCATTCTTTTGTATTTTCTATCTGCTTGAAATCTGCCTGTTGGCCGCATATCAGAAAAGATTGTCGCCGTAGAGGTGGAGCTCTGCGGCGGCCAGTTTGTTTAATGCTGGACGTCCTGCCGCTCATTGGTATTGCGTTATCTGCTCAAAATGAGATTGCAAATCAACAACGCCACCAGGCGCCCCATGGAGGGTCTGGTGGCGTTGTTCTGTTATCCTGCGGTGCGTCTTTCTACGAACCACCGGCCGATGACATTACCGGTCAAATTGGCGCTTCTCTCGAAGAACAGACAGCTCTCACGGCCCTGCACCCTTATGGTATATCGGTCGCCCTGGCCACCCACACGGGATGCTGCCTGCCGGATATCCACGACCTTATCGATCACATACCGGGTGCCGTCCTCCCAGGTGATTACCTTGGGGAGCATTCGCCCTTCAGGGTCGTGGTCAACGAGCACTTCTACATATACTTTCTGGCTCATTCTGTGAAAACCTCCTCGCCTGTGGCCTGGGCGGGTCCTTTCTCTCCATGAAGAACTCATACATGGGGATCCCAAGGCCCTGGCAGATGCGTTCGATGGTGTCGACTGTCAGCTGGCCGTTGCGTGAGACAGTGTTCTTCAGTGTGGAATATGAGATGTCGCATGTTTTAGCCAGACTATAGAGGCTCATATTCCGCTCTTTCACAAGCTCCTTTACTCGTTTCATAGTGTCCATCTGTATCCTCGCTTTCACGAACCATGAGTAGGTAAATGCTGCAACCATATCATAAATGAGGACATGTCCCGAAAACCGGACAGTCAGAGCACTTTCCCGAGGATCTGGAATGGGTAGCTGGGGGAGATGACCTTCGGGGCATATTTCCGGTTATAGGAAATGAGGACCGGCTGCGGCCGCAAATTACCGCTGCTGTCTGTGAAAGCATCGGAAATGTCCTCGGCAGGCTGCTGTTCGCTGTAGGATTTCAAATAGCCGGCATTGTCGTAGATGAAAACGCCTACATCCCCGACATTGAGACGGCTGCACTGCTCGACCCAGACGATCTGGCCGTCATGGTATGCAGGCTCCATACTGTCACCGGACACACGGACGCCAAAATCAGCTTTCGCTGGAACGGCAGCAGCAGGGAAAGAAACCAGCTCGAAATTTTCCTCGTCCATGAAGTTACTGGGGCCGGCGGAAACACACAGGTCGCTGATGGGCATCTCGATATACTTGATGGAGCCATGGGAGTCAGTTTCGAGAGCCTCGGGCGTGTACCTGCCGGAGGCGATCAGGTCGGCCCTATATGAGGCGACCTTTCTCATGCCTTCATCGTTCAGGTCACGGTGGCAGTCACCTGTGAAGTAATCCGGGTCCTGCTCTACGCCGAGAGCATAGCCCAGAGCGACCAGCTGCTATGCGTTTGGGATCGTCGCTCCCGTTTCCCACTTGCTGAGTCCGCCGCGGCCTACGGAAACGCCGTAGTCCTTGAGGTGTTCGCAGAAGGCGTCCAGATTCATCCCGATTCTGTGCCGCCCCTCTTTGATGCGGCAACCGATGACGTTTCTTTCCCGCTCTGACTCCATGTTGTAGGGGGCGTTGGTGGCAACATCAAGGCGGATGACCGCGCCGCTGCAGTCTGCTCTTTTCATAGCGCACCTCCTTCTGCTTGTCTCGGATTATAGCTTGTTAAGAGAATACTGTCAACAAAAATCTCCTAATAGTACACAACTGCGACCTTGACGAGTTCCAGCAGCGAATATAAGATGAGCGCAAAGGAGGGGAGGAGCATGGCGGAACAGCGGACTATACTCCACAGTGACCAGAACTGCTTTTACGCCTCGGTCGAGATGATGCTTGATCCAACGCTCCGGGGGAAACCTGTCGTAGTATGTGGAGCAACGGAGGAGCGGCACGGGATTGTGCTCGCAAAGTCAGAGGAGGCGAAAAAGTGCGGGGTCAAGACCGGGATGGTCAACTGGGAAGCAAAGCAGCTTTGCCCGGACATGGTGTCGGTGCTGCCGCACTATGATGAGTATTTAAAGTATTCCAAGCTGGCCAGAAACATCTACCAGCGATACACGGATCTCATCGAGCCGTTCGGGATGGACGAGTGCTGGCTGGATGTGACACACAGCCGTTGGAGTGCCGGCGACGGGATGACTATAGCGGAGAAGATCCGCCGCTCGATGAAAGAGGAGCTGGGGCTCACGGTCAGTGTTGGGGTCTCCTATAATAAGGTTTTTGCCAAGCTCGGCTCCGACATGAAGAAACCGGACGCCATTACGGAAATCACCCCGGAGAACTACAGGGAGAAAGTGTGGCCGCTCCCAGCCAGCGATATGATCTACTGCGGTCGGGCAACGACAGCAAAACTGGCCAAGTACGGAATACACACCATCGGAGACATCGCAAACACAGAACCAGAGTTTTTTCAGCGGCTCATGGGCGTCAACGGCCTAGCGCTTTGGCGGTATGCCAGCGGGACGGATACCTCGCGGGTCATGCATAAGGACTATGAGTCGCCAATCAAATCCATCGGCCATGGAATCACCTGTGTGGCGGATCTGGTGAACAGGGAGGAGGTCTGGAAGGTGATTCTGGAGCTGTCCCAGGACATTGGGCACCGGCTCCGCATCCATGGCCTGACTGCAAGGGGCGTGGAGCTTTGGGTACGCGGCAACGACCTCATGGGTGCCCAGTACAGAGGGCACCTGCCGTTTATGACGCAGCTGCCCAGCGAGATAGCTTCCGGCGCATATAAGCTGTTCTGCGAACGGTACCCATGGACAACAAAGGTCCGGGCTGTCACTGTGCGTGCTACCAATTTGGTGCCGCAAGAGACGCCGGACCAGTTATCATTGTTTGTGGATACGCAGCGAATGGAGCGCAGGGAACGGCTGCAGGATGCCGTGGAGGCTGTTCGGGAGAGATACGGGAAAAAAGCGCTTACCTATGCAACGCTCATGGGCGATTTGAAGATGCCCTGTGACGGTCGGGACCTGGTAAAGATGCCTGGGCTGATGTACTCCTGATCGTCAGTGGCCCGCCTCCGGCGCTGGCATAATGATACGCAGCGTGCGCTTCAATCTGTGACACCCATTTATTTCAGAAAGACGCCGAATGAATAGAAAAGAGCGCCCGCCAGAAGGCGGACGCTCTGAAGAAACCAAGAAAATAAGTGAAGTCTGATGTAGCCAGTTATGCCTTTTTTAGCAGAGCGGTAACACATGAGGAGCAGATATTCTTTCCTTTATAGCTGGTGAGGTCTTTATAACTGTTGCAGAATACGCACGCAGGCTGATGCTTTTTCAATATGACTGTATCCTCGGCCATGTAAACCTCCAGGGGGTCACGCACCGCGATGTCCATGGTACGGCGCAGTTCAATAGGCAGCACAATGCGGCCCAATTCATCCACCTTTCGGACGATCCCAGTTGACTTCATGTTAAACCTCCATATCGCCCCAAGCTTGATATGACGCTATCACACGGAAATGCGTTTGTCAATGGGTTAAATTGTGAAAGAGAAAAGTTTGGCGCTCTTGCACTACCTGTTACATTGAGTGTTAAGACGCTTTCTATGCTGGCAGATGACCCAGGTTCGTGGCAAAGGCGTCATAGTCGACCGGGTGACAGCGGTAATCCAAATCATACACAGAAGTCCCCATCCATGAACTGGCAACTCATGGATGGGGACTATTTGAATGACCATGTCGCTTGGATACTGCTACCCAGTAGTCAGTTAGTACTCCGAACTGAGAAGGAAATCGGCTATATGCATCGTTTTTATGCCTTCGTAGTTTCCTCCTGCAAACTCATCCGCTCTTAATACATATTTGGGATAGTTGTCATGTATTTCAAGCAGACGATGATATTCACGTTTTTCAGCTTTCTCGGAACGGACCTCCTGGGTGACCTGAGCATAGAGCTTTTCATTCTGCCTTGTGCCTATGAAATCTATTTCTCCATCATTGGTTTTCCCAATATGGACAGTGTAACCTCTGCGACAGAGTTCCAAGTAGACAATGTTCTCAAGACTCGCAGCGACTGTATCGGCATTATAGCCTAAAACACTGTATCTCAAGGATGTATCCGCAAGATAAAATTTCTCCTGCGTTTTTAGCAGTTCCTTGCCTTGTATGTCATATCTGGAGCAGCGGTGAAGCAAATACGCTTTCTCCAGCTTTTCCAGATAGCTATACACGGTTTCATTGTCGATCTTCCGGTTCTCTGATTTTAAATAATCCGAGATAGACTTCGCGGAAAAAGTATTGCCTACATTGTTGAACGTGAATTTGACGACCCGCTCCAGCTGGTCGATCTTTCTTACCTGATTGCGCCGCACAATGTCAGCAAAAATGGTAGAATTGTATATATCCCGCACGATGGTATATATTTCATCCTGAGAATACTTCCGCAGATGCGTTGCTGGGAATCCGCCCAAGCGAACATATTCCGCCAGTTCTGTCCTTGGGTCCGCAACAGAGCTGTATACTTCCTTGAACTTCAGGTACTCAGCAAATGAGAGCGTGTAGATGCGAAAAGTGACATATCTTCCTGTCAGGTATGTGGATATCTCTGAGGACATCATGCGGGAGTTGGAGCCTGTCACATATAGATCCACATTATGATTTGAGGCAAGTGAATTGACGACCCTTTCCCAGCCCTTGATCTCCTGCACCTCATCAAGAAACAAATACGTTCTGTCGGTGGGGGATAGGAGTTGTTTCAGTTCAGCGTACATCTGTTTTGCAGTCATATCCGCATATTCCATCGAATCATAACGGCGGCTTATGATCCGGTCGTCAGGGATATTTCCTTCCACCCGTAGTTTTTCCATAATCATTTTCAATATAGTGGACTTCCCACAGCGACGAACACCTGTCAACACCTTCACAAAGGGCGTGTCCACATAGGCCATGATCCTATCTACATACATAGGTCTGTAAACCAAAACGATCACCTCCATCTGAAGATAGTATACCACAAAATCCTTTAAATGTAAACAATTTTGCGGTTAAAATCGCAAAATTGGAAAACTGCGTTAGCTTTTTGCGGTATGTTATTCCATGGGGTTATCTTTTGACAGACATTTTGGTGGGCCTAAGTTGCCTCCAAGATGCAGTTATTACATTCTGCACCCAAATGTAACGGTATGACATGACGAAAGGGCCTCTGATCGAGGCCCTTGCTTTTTTCAGCCAGTTACGCAGTCACAGTAGACCACATATCTGTATCTGCCCTCGGAGGCGTAGGGGTGACAGGTCAGCAGCGTCAGCATTTCCCACGCCGGCTGGAGAAGAATTTCGTTATTGTTGATTCATATTTGATGAACCGAACAGATAGCCAAGAACGGTCATAGCAATCAACTTGAATGCCTCAAACGCACTATTTATCAGAGTCCGCTCTGCATTCCCATTGAGAGAGAAAACAACATCCATGACGACAAACAAGCACATAAGGCCCATTGCGACAAACAGGACAGCGGTGCCGGTCAGGAATTTACGCTGTTTAAATGCGTTGTCAACATCTTCCGTCGCATCTAGTTCGCTGTCAATCACCTTGCCGTCAGTTGGAAATGGTCTATCCTCTTCCTCTTCAATCACTGGGAGGCCCTGCAAGGGGGCATTTTCTGCAGTCTTGTTTTCGTTCTGCTTGCGCTCTATATTATCTTCCTGTTGTGTCATTTTTCATATCCTCCTCTGTAATGGTGTCCCGGCCATCAAGAAATGCGGTCATCCACCCGGAACCGGTTTGATGCGTCATTCTGGAAAGGGTAATGCCAGATTTGTCTTTATGCGTTGCCCAGACGATATCAATGATCCTGGCTAAGATCGGGTTTTTATCCTCGCTGACCATATATGACCGTCCGCTTGCATTCTTGGCGAAGGATGTGATAGGGCGTGCGCCAAAATCTTTGAATTCTCCATACACAGATTCTAGTACCGGTCCATATTGCCATACTTGGAATTGCTCTGCTATTGGCATTTGACCCGTTTCGATAACGTAATCACGGCAGATATAGTACAGCAGCTTCTGCAACTTCATTGGGGTGATGCGAATACTATCGTGCTTACCGCGTTCCAGGATGTTGTTACACAGATTAGTGGCAATCGCTTTCATACAAATACCTCCCTCTTTATATGTTGTAAGTAGAGATTAAACAGTACCAAGTAAAGTGTTCTTATTTATCTATACGGGGAATTACTGCCGATGCTTCGTCTACTCCAAGAAGGCCTATACCCCCGGGAGCAGACAATGGGCCGGAACCCGCGTTATTCACACCGCCGATGATATGTATCGTGCGGACAGGCAGCGCATCTGTGATCAGCGTCGCGAGCCATTGTCTGTTCCGATCCGTAGTATGGGCCGAGACCCAGAGATCCTTTGTCGTGCGCATACCCTGGACGCCTGTGTGCGCGACAACTACATAGATATGGAACCAACGTTTGCCGTCAGAGATCGCGATCAAGTCCCCCGTAGCAGCGTTTGCCAGACCGTTTGTGACCGTGCCCACCGGTCCCAGGTCCCCCACTTGGCCGGAGAGTATATAGGCGGAGAACGGCTGAACGGCTATCCAGCGGCCATAGGGGTCATGGTCGGTCGTATTGTTCTGATACCATGCCCGGGGACCGCTTCGCACCATAGGGGGCATCTTGAGGTTGACCGCCGTGGCGGTATTCTCTCCCCCGAGGCCCGCCCATACGCACTGCGACGCAAAGTTCTGGCAATCACCGCCCAGCCCCTTATAGCTGTAGAAGAGCGGATTATATGACAGCGCGTATTTTTCTGCGTAAGCCACGGCCTTTTCGATATTGTAGGGCGTAAAGACCGGGAACATATCGGCCATGTCGGGCCCTAGATACTCTGCAGGGGGAACGCTTTTTTTGCGCTTGAGATTAGAGTCGAGAAACGTCTTGACGTCAACGTCTGTATCACGGAAGGCATCGTCAAAATCGCTGTCGGTGATGATGTCCGACAGAAGCCAGGTCCCGTTTACCCTGCTCAGAGCCATTTCATATCTCGTTGTCTCGGAGGTCTTGAACTCTGGTACTGGCTTCAGGACATACTCATACCTCTCAAAGAACGTGATCTCCGCATAGTCTCCGCTGATACCCACCAGGTGATGTTTTAGGTGGTGCTCACTTTTCATGACCTGCGCATTGTTGGCTCTGCGAAGGCCGGCCTCCAGTTCGATGCGGTCGGACATATACTGAAGATGACGAAACTGCTGCGAGTCCGGGTCGAAGAAGGTCAGAAAGTCGATGGGGCTGTCATATTGCTCCAGACGTGTTATCCGCGCCTGAAGAAAATCCTTTGAGATACGAACGATCTTTTCTTCATCCGAAAGATTGAGCAAAGCCATCTGTCACACCTCACAATTTCTGTAAGCATTTCACGTTTGAATACAGTAACAGTGTACCAGTTTTGCGGCCGTTTGACAATCACTTTTGCATATGCTGTCTGGCTGATTTGGAAGAGTCTCCAATGAGTTACCTTTTACAGCATGTGCGATTCCACAGGGAGTACCGCTGGCGCGTGGAATAGTACGGATTGTAAAGTCGTCCGCCATCTGCTATGGTCACATTGCTAAGTATTGTAGATTGCAGTCTGTAGTTGACAGTGACTGTGTTTTCAAAGTTCCTGAGAGCCTGTGTTCTCAGGAACTTTGTGTATTCTTCCTCTAATAATGTAGAGGTACATGGACGACTATCCGGGAGAATTGCCCCTGGCCATATCAATACCGCATTGCGGAACAAGAAACAGTGAAAAATGCTACCCTCTGTGCATTGCAGAGAGTAGCGTTATCATGTCAGACTTTTAAGCATGTCGTATATGTTCTCTATCTCCGGTGTATCCTCGGCATCGTCAAAATCCTTCCCCCACAGGGCATATATGGCAAAAGCCCGATACAAATCTGGCTTATCTATGATTTTGAGAAACAAGGCTGCACGGTCTACTACGCGTTTGCACATGTTGTGCATATCTTCCTGAGATATATTGTACTTCACATGGGCGTCTTCGATAATCTCCCGGAAAAAGAAGTCGGCCATAGCCTTCGGGTATGTGTCGTTTAGTTTCAGTGATTCTTTAATCATTTGCTCTTCAAATGTGCACATGATAGCCCCCAGCGTTCTTTTTTGCCAATTGTACCACAGGGCCTTCTCCAATGCAATAAACTGGGAGTCACATTCTTGACTGCCAGTCAAGTCTATAGGATGAATACCCATACCTACTTGTTATCAGAAAAGATGTGAGTATGGGCATTATAATCATTCGTCAGAGGAGGCTGGGCACCAGCTTTTCCGCCTGCGTCTCATAAATACAACGTGGGGTATCCTCCAGGTTGATGATACACTCCTGGATGCCTTGACCGCATCCGGTCAGTGTATGTCTAACAGCCCCTTGCCGAGGAGGCGATGGGTTGCGGTGCGGCTGCTGGATGCTGATCAGTGCATCACTGATGATGCTTGGCATTATTCTGGATCCTGCTGGACAAAGAGCAAAGCTGCCTCCATAATGTCGAAGAAATACCTTACTATGGAGGGCGCCATGAAACAAATCAACGAGGCCATTAAGACGTATTTGGAAGCCTGCGAGCATGAGAAGGAGCTATCTCCTCACACGGTAAAAGCGTATCGTATCGATCTTGCACAATTCTCCCAGTTTACAAATGGTGCTTGGCCAGAAAAGGATAGATTGAGCGAATACGTCAAGTATTTGAATATTCACTTTGCCCCGAGATCGGTGAAGCGGAAACTAGCAAGCGTATGCGCTTTTTATCATGCGTTAGAGCAGAACGGCGAGGTGGAGAACAACCCTTTCGATAAACTACACATAAAAATACACATGTCTAAACAACTCCCGCGGACGATCCCCGAGCGAACGGTTCAGGATCTTCTGCGATGTGCTTATGGGGCTTATGTCCCAGGGCGTCGGAAGGTCCTGCGGGATATATTCGTGCTGGAACTGTTGTTCAGCAGCGGTGCCAGGGTATCCGAGTTGTGCTCTCTTTCCAATAACACCTTTTCCGTCGACACCAACGATATGAAGATGCTAATCTATGGCAAGGGACGTAAGGAACGTATCATTCACATCACTACTCCGGAACTGCTCCAGCTTGGAGAAAGATACTACAAAGAGTATGAGGCCGAAATTCAGCGCACAAACACCATTCTAATAAACGATCGAGGGGCTCCGCTCTCGCCGCAGTCTGTCAGGCGCATTATTAGAAAGTACCTTGCCAAACTCGACACAAAGACCGACATTACCCCGCACATGTTCCGGCACACCTTCGCCACCTCTCTGCTTGAGGCTGGCATGGACATTAGATATATACAGTCATTGCTAGGGCATAGCTCCATATCTACTACGCAGATCTACACGCATGTGGCAGCGGAGCATCAGACTCAGCTGCTGGCGGAAAAGCATCCACGCGGAAAGATGAGTTTCTCATTGTGAGCCATTTCGTATACTACAACGCCGCCGAATAAACTCGGTGGCGTTGTTATATGTGAAGATAATATGGGATTATCCTTAATTCAGTGACATAGACATTTGTTCCATTTGACTATATTGACGAGGTTTAACAATGAATTCAAAACAAAAAAAGGTGTTCATCTGCTTTTCGTTTAAAGATCGCTATACAATCGCGGAACCTCTTGTATACCATCTAAATAATTATGGAATAAAGGTCTGGTATGACAGAAACGAATTGTTGATGGGAGATAACCGCGTACAGAAGAATCTAATTGAAGGGGCAAAAGCATGCGATTACGCAATAATAGTAATTAGTAAAAGCACAGAATCTTCTGTATGTGCGATGGAAGAAATATCAATCATTCGGAACAAATATCGGGATGGAAGTGTAGTAGTATTTCCTATTCTATATGAGATCACACAAAGAGAACTTCCAAGTGAATTGAAGTGGGTGTCAGAAATAATCTTTAAGGAAGTTGACAGACACTCTGGAACATATCAGATATGCAATCACATTGCATGTAGAATTACCAAAGACTATATAAAAGACCTTTTAATTAAGAAAATCACGGATGTGTCAAATCACTTGACTTCAAAGCAATACCAGTCAGCAGTGCCGCTCGTTAACTGCTATTTGAATGTTGATAAAGATAATATTAATAGCCGTGTGGCATTGCTTTATGCAGTATATCTAACTGTATCGCCAAACTTTAGAGTAGAAGAAGACGACGAAATGTTGTGTGTAGCAATCAAAATATTAGAACGTGCATTTTCGGAACTGCGGCTAAACATCTCTATAGACTACCGAGATTTGTGGCTACTAGAAAACGCCACGTGCATATTGTTCAATCGTCTAACCGCTCTTGGATCGAGTCCAGTATTTGAACAATGACTTTAGCTACTATTTCGGTTGGCTGTTGAGAATCTAGCAACATACCGACTCTCTCCAAGTATGGAAACTCTGTAACATTCTTCATTACAGTTTCCCAAATAATACTAGATACCATTCCCGGATACGCTATAGGAATGACCACTTTATGCTGTTCGTGAGCAATTTGGTACTCCTCCCAGACCCCGCTATCCGTAAGCGGAGAATTAGTAGGGGGATCTCCAAAGATATAGATTGCTGCGCCACATTGCCCTATCACCTTTTGCCGCATCGCTTTTTTCTCAATTGCCGCAGTCTCATTGTTCCTGACAAAGGGCTTAATTATTAAATATCGCTCCATGTCTTTAATTCCTTGCTTTGCAAGGTACTCGTTTGCATATCCTATCAGATGCGTCCCGAAGTGTCTTCCTATCCCATTAACAATACGGTAATCAGCTTTGAGAAGATGCTTTGAAAGACTTTGGGCAAGGTTGTGGGAGTATTCTTCAATTCTCTCGTCATACGACCTAAATGCTCCGGATATAAAGACACGGCGATTTTGTATTCTTGTGTTTAGCCTTTTTAGAACATTAGTTATTTCGCAATAATCTTCTACCAGCAGCACGCGGATATGATACCTTTGTTCTAGGTCATCAACAAAATGTTTAAAGTATGGATCATCGCGTCTGTTTTTGAGGATAGTATAATGATAGTTAGATGTTCCTCCAAGATACCGCATTATCTCGCTTAGACACCCTAAGACTAAGTGGTCTGTAAAACTGTAGCCGATAAACAAAAACGTGCTTGAAAGCAACTCTCGTTTGAAGAACATGAGCATGATACGGTGCGTGTCAATATATTGCTCATAATCACTTTGTGTCGCGACAATTCCTTCGAGATTAGTCACATCTCCATTCATTTTAAAAATATTGATACGTTTATTAATATCAATATTTGAGAAATCTGCATCTTTAAAGACTTTATTTATTAACACGTCATTTTTTTGAAAAGAAGATTCAATAGCGTTGTCGAAATTTGTGGTCCAAATATTGGTGAAACCAATTTTGATTAATTCACTAAGCAATGGGCTTTCTGCGCTAGATCTATTTATACGTTCATTGATTCGCTTGCGGAGTTCGGCCTGTCCAAAAGTGTTGGAATAGTATTGCGCAAGCCGATAAAAATCAGTTGCCTCTGTGATGGGAGTTCCCAAATCATCAGCAATTGGCGAAAATAATTCTGCCCAATTTGGGTAACCAGCTTCACGTGACCCACCAGCACCAAGGAATAATGAAACGCGTTCATCTAAAGCTTGCTTGGCAAATTGTCTCAAAAACTGATTCAGACTTATCGGCATTGTTTTTCCCTTTCTTACAGTTACACTCCGCCATAACAGCAGATAATCCCATATTATCTGTCATTTATTGTATTATACACCTCAAAATTCATCATTTCAACACTTCTTTTGCTATAAT
>CANQMW010000006.1 GCA_947625045.1 uncultured Oscillospiraceae bacterium | reverse complement strand
TAGGTGCCCGCGTTGGTCTTGCTGGTGTCCCCGGCCACGGTGAACTTCCCCGCGTCGTTGCCCTTCCACACGGGGGACTGGGCGCCGGCGTTGTAGGTCAGCGTCCCGCTCTGGGTGGGAAGAGTGACGCCCTGCTTGGCGATGGTCCACTGGATCTTCTTTGCCCCGGTCTCCCCGTCCGACCACTGGTAGCGGTCCGCGTCCAGAAGGGTGAACGTGGCCGTGTAGGTGCCGGCCGCGACCTTGCTGGTGTCCCCGGAAAGGCTCATCTTCGCGGGCAGGTAGTTGTCCCAGACGGGCTGATGGGCGTTGCCGTCGTAGGTAAGCGTGCCTTTCTGCCTGGGGATGGCAAAGCTCTCCCGTTTGACGGTGATCGGCTGCTCGGCGGAGACGGTCTTGTCCTCCTCGGTGTAGGAGATGGTCACGTGATCCGTTCCCTCCGTCAGCGGCCCGGAAGGCTCCACCCTGTAGGCCTCCACCTGGACCTGCATGCCGCCGGAAAAGACGACCTCCACGACCATGCCCTTCGGGTCAAAAACGTCGTTCACGTAGTAGTCCTGTTTGAGGGGCGGCGTGGTGATGATAAGCTGTGTGGGTATGGGCATGGCGCTGTCCGCGCCTATCATGCTCATAGTCTTGGCGTTGGTCCCGGGGCCGCCTTCGTCGAAGGTGCTTATCCGCAGGATGTTCAATGTCAGGTCGGCCTTCTGCTCGTCCTTGGAGACAAGGGTGATCTGCCCGTCCGTGGATACCTCGTTGGCCCAGAGGGAGCCGCCCTCATAGCCCGCCTGGCTGGAGCCGTTCATGCCGATGACGTAAGTGTATCTGGCGTCGGCGACGAACCGTTCATCGCTGACGGTCTGGGTGTAGGGCCCCTCGCCGCTCCAGGCGGAAAGGGGGACCCGGATGGTGAAGCTCATCCCGGAAGCCAGGGCCCCGGCCGGGAGCTTCTTTGTCCTGTCCTCATCCTCGCTGTCCGCGACAATGATATGGTCCCCGGCCGCGAGGAGCGGTTTCACCTCCGAGCGCTGTATCCCGTGGGCCGTGATGTCCTCGTTGTGGACCTTGATCATCCGCTCCACGTCCCCGGCGGTCACGATGTCCATCGTCGGGTCGATGAAGAACTGCACATGGTCTGCATCGGTGATGACCAGGTGCATGACCAGCGTCAATGTGCCGGACGCGCCGGTGGAGATGATGACCTTCTCCGCGTCCGGCAGGTTGCACACGCAGATCATGGTGCCGTCTTCGTCGAATATGCCGGCCTCCCGGATGGTCCAGCCGCCCACGTCAGCCGGGATGACTACCTTCACATCTGTCATGTTCGGGCTGTCCATGTTGACCTCTTTCGACGCGATGGCCCCGCGCCATACCTCGTTTTTGAGCTCGGTCATGTCCTCGGTCGGGAAGTAATAGGACCCCCCGCCGTCTCCCACCGCCGCCTCCGTGACGTTCACGAGGGTGCCGCCGGCCACCGCCGCCGCGATCTTCGCCTTGCCCGCGGCGGTCACAAGGGTCTTGTAAGTTCTTTCGTCCATAATGTCATTCCTCCTTTTCCGGGAATACTTCCACGCGTGGGTTGGTTACGGCGATACCGGCGGTCATGATCTGGGCAGATACATTTCTGTCGAAGTTCAGGCCCTCCAGCACAGAACGGGCGTTCTTGTAGAACACGATCCTCCTCAGGGCCCGCTCCAGCTGCTCCGGCGTGATGCCGCTGTCCGGCAGCTCTATTTCCATGCGGAAATAAAACGGCTCGCCGCCGTATTCAAACCACTCCTGGAGAACAGAGCCGGGGAATATCGCCTGCAGGGCGTTCTCCACCGCCGCCTTCGTCCCCAGGCGCCGGTAGATGAAAAAGACGTCTTTCAAAAGCCGCCTTTTGGTCTCCACACCGGCGCTGTAGTCGTAAAGAAAGTTTGTCTCCCAGGCCAGTTCATCCAGCCGCCATTCCGGCATGGTGTCGTAGTCCGTGATGCAGTCCACACCCTGCCGGATGATGTCGTTCATCTTCTGCAGGCCGGCCTCTATGGCCTTCGCCAGGGCATAGCCGTTCTTATCCCAGAGGATGAACTTCGGGACCCATTTCGATATGTCAAAGATAAACACTTCCCGCTCGCCCCCTTATCAGGAAGGCAGCGCCGACAGGGTGATGGACCCTTTGCACCGCTGCGTTTCCGTGATCTCGGTGTACTCCACGGCGCCGCTGTTGAAGTTGCTCTCCTCGCCCCACGTAACGCGCGTAGCGCCCGCCTGATAGATGGCCGCCATGAGGCGGTCCGGGTTGAAGGGCCGGCCGATGGTGTTGTCCTGCCACGCCTGGTATTCATTCACCGCCGCCGCGATGGCGGATGTGACCGCGCTGCTCCCGTCCGTCTTGTACTCCACTTTGAGGGTATAGGGGACGGACTCGGCCTGGTGGACCGTTACGTAGTCCGTCAGTGGCCGCACGTTCTCGGCCGGAAGGGCATCCTGTATCTCCTGGAGGATGGCCGCGGCGTGGGTGTCGTCCGACAGAACGACGTACACGCCCACATGCCCGGCGTCGATTTTGACCGCGTTGGCGTCCAGGACCTCGCTGCTCACGGCCATGGCCGCGGCCTCGTATTGCTGTTCCGGGCCGGTGGTGACGCTGGCAAAGCCGTATTCCCGGATACGCTCCCGGTATACCTCGTCCTCCTCCTGCTCGTTGCCGCCGGCGGCGTCTGTTGCCGCGACGATGGCGAGCACCCCGGCGTTCGACATGGAAAGGTGCATGGGCGTCCCGGAAAGGAGCCCGTTGCCCGCGCTGCCCGCCTCCACGGCCCGGATGACCGCCGGCGCCGTCTGCTGCACGCCCGGCAGGGGGAAGTCCTCCACAAGCTCGTAAAACTGCTGCCCGTCCGCCGTCATGGTCGTTCCCGCGGTCAGCACGTCGGCCCGGCCGGTGATGGCGGTGGTGATGTTGACGGTCGCGTGGGCGGGACTGGCTTTGATCCGGGAGCATCCGCGGTTCTCCCCCAAAACGTCCAGGTATTCGCCCACGGCATAGCGCAGCGTCTGCATCCGCAGGGCGTTGTCCACGCTTCCCAGGGATTGGACAATATCTGCCTGTACAGCCCGAAGCAGCATCTCCTTTTCGTCGCCGGGGTAGAGGATGTCCCCGCCGGCCTCGACGTACCGCAGCGTCATTTCGTCCCAAAGCTCCTTGGGGTCGAACTGAACGTAATGGAGCTCGGTGTTATCCATATCTCTGTTCCTCCTCGTCCGGCAATTCGATTATCACCCGGATATATGTCGTCCCGTCCTCCAGCAGGGAGGCGTCCGCGGAAACCACCTGTGCGTCCGGCTCATATATCATGAGCCGGTCCAGCTCAGGCAGCAGTTGTTCCCGCATCTTGTCGATGGGCAGGTCATAAAGTGCCGCGTCAAAGCCGCGGCACCGGTCGTAGGGGACCTCTCCCATCCGGCACATGAGCAGGTTCTTGGCGTTCTGCAGCGTCCGCAGGCGCATATCACTTCCCTGAAAATCAATGGGGTAGGGTACATTGTCGATCTGATACCGCGCCATGGTTCATCGCCTCCCGCCGCCGTAGGATTTTGTGGTCGTGGTCTTTGTGGTCGTCGTCTTTTTGGCCGCCGACGTAGACTTCGAGATGTTCTTGTTGGCGTTGGACAGCACCCCCGCCGATGCTCCCGCTCTGGACTGCGTGCTCGCGGAATTGCTGTTGCTCAGCGCGGCCTTTAGGCCCGGGTGCAGATCCTTTGTGGTCGTGGTCGTCGTCGTGGACGTGGATTTCACCGACGACTTTTTGTAACCGGACCCGCCGCCCCCGCCGCCGGAGGAGCTTTGCAAATTGTTGTTGTCGCTCACCTTGCAGGCCTTCATGGTCAGGGCCACGTCGGCGGCGACCCACTTTCCCGTGGGCGCGATGACAATATTTGACACCGCCGCGCTGGTGAGCATCATCTTTATGGCGAATATCTTTGCGTACTGGCCGTTCTCGTAGACATAGAAATAGTCGGACTTCCCCCAGCGGGCTTCTATGACGTAATCTATCGCCTCTCTCCACACGTTGCATCCAAGCCGCGCGTCCAGGTGAGCCGTGAGACTGATCTCGGCCGGCTGGGTATTCTTGAAGGTCTGGTATTTCTCCTGTCTATCCGTCTTGTCCGTCGTTTCGCAGGTCCCTTTGACCTGCAGATTGGAAAAACCTCGTATCACGGACGGGGAAATTTCAAACCTGTGGTTGTTCCACCACGCGATGGTCGGCATCTCGTATCACTCCTTCCACGGCGCAGACGCCGGGGCGTAAACCCCGCTGTCGTCCTCCTGAACTTCCACAACGGGCATCTCCAGCTCCTCGCCGCCGGTGAATATGGGCGTGGTAGAGTATTTCGGATTGGCGTTCATGATCTCGCAGGCGAACACTTCATCGCCGTATATCGCCAGGGCCACGCTGTCGAAGGTCTCCCCGGCGCTGCACACATATACCCTCCCGCTCAAAGTCATTGGTATACCTCCGCCGCTTCACGCATCTGTCTTTCTTCCCACCACTTGGCGAGCCGGTCCTTATCCTCCCGCAGGACGCTTTCAACGCCGGTGGCGTCCGGGGCGCTTATGACCGGGGCGTATACAAGCGGCTGGGCCGTCGTCGTGGTGGTCGTTCCGCCGCCGCTGCTGCCGCCGCTGCTTCCCGCGCCGACCGCCGCCGCCATCAGGTCCGGCCAGGTAAAGCCGGACGCGGCCGCCGCGGCCATCAGAAGGTCCGCCGTCCGCTGGCTGTGCTCCTCCGGTATGGCCCACTCCGGCCCGGCCTCGCCGAATATGGAGGCAGTGGTCGCCCGGCCGCCTTCTGCGAACATCTGCTGGCCTCGGATTTTCACGGTGATGGTCCTGTTTGCGTAGCTATTGATGACGGCCGCCAGTTGTGAGGCGTCGCCGGTCACATTCTCCTGCAGCGTCCTTCCGTCCTGGTCCGTGATGGACATCTCCAAGCCCGTGGCGTCGCCGTCCACGTACTCCATGAGCGTCTGCCCCTCAATGCCGTCGATGTCCGCTTCGATCTCCGTCGTGTCGCCGTCCACATTCACATCCACGCCCTGGTCCTGCAGGGCCGTCATGGCGTCCTCTCCCTCGACATACGGCCTGATCGGCAGGGGCAGCGCTTCCCTCTGTTCCACCATGGACCAGTCAATGCCCATTTGTGTGTACTGGGAACGCTGGTCTGCGTAGGTTGCTATCATGTTCTCGATGGCCCCGCCGGAACCGAACAGGTCAAAAAGGTCTTTAAACCCCGGCAGGTCTCTGTAGGGCTCCAGCTTGTCTTTGAAGTCGCTGAATGTTCTTTCGATATTTATAAGGTCCTCGTAAAAGGTCGTCGGAAGCGTCCCTCTGCCAACGGCGGCCAAATAGTCCATTTCCTCATAATCCCCATTCGGGTGCTGCCCCACGATGTCCAACAGCGCGTGCCAGCTCTCGCCCATATCACTGTCGTTCAACAGCGCGGTAAACGCGGTACGTGCGATCTCCGCCTCCTGTTCCTCGATCCCACGGGTGTCCTCTTCCAACGGCACGTTGTAGGTCTGAAACTCCGGCGTGCTGTGCCATTCCTCCAGCGTTGGGGCCCGGCCGTTCTCCTCCTCGAACTTCTGCGCCCAGGCCGCATAGGCCGTGCTCATTTCTGGAAGGTACATGCTTTCCACGTACTCCACCCGCTCGGCCCGGTTCTCTTCCACGGAGGACATGAACTCCTCCAGGTTA
Organism: uncultured Oscillospiraceae bacterium; assembly: GCA_947625045.1. GTDB lineage: Bacteria > Bacillota > Clostridia > Oscillospirales > Oscillospiraceae > CAJOIG01. The sequence continues at coordinate 107,812 of CANQMW010000006.1, read as the reverse complement.
TCCTCGTTTACCCTCGATGCCTTCTCCAGTTGGGTGTAATAGCTTGCCTGTTCCTGCTGTCTGGCGATCTCCGCCTGAATATCATTCAGCATGTCCTGATACTTCTGGATCGCCTCCCGCTCCGCCTCGTCGATCCTGCCGTCGTCGTTCAGCGCGTTCAGGATCGCCTGCTGCATCTGCGCCCCGACGCTCTCCGCTTTACCCGTCAACTCGCCGTAGTAGCCGTCGAGCATGTCATAGAGGCTGTTGTAGGTCTCAGTCTCCTCTTCTGTCATATCTTCGGCGTCAGGCGTGATAGTGTTCAGGAAGGTGAGGCTGCTGTCCCGCCGGGTGTTGATGCCCTCTATAAGGGCGTCGGTCACGCTCTGTCCGTAGGCGACGATCTGTTCCCGCTCTGTCGGCGTCAGTTCCTTCCCGGTCAGCGTTGCCATGGCTATTTCCTGGGAGAAGGAACCGGCAGCGGTCTGGTATTCTTCCGCCAGCTCGCCTAGCTGAGTAATATAGCCATCCATTACAGAGAGACGCTGTTCCCCGTCGGTCGTCAGGTTGCCCAGCTGCCTGTCCAGCTCCGCCAGGTCAAGGTTCATCGTCCCGAATTTTTCATCGAACTTCTCCTCGTCCCAGGCAACGAGCGCGCCCAGGGCGGTTGCCAGTGCCATGGCTCCGGCGGCTATAGCCCCGCCCTTGGTCCCGAAAATAAGGCCGATCAGACGGAACGCCGTCCCGGCGGTCAGAAGGCCGGGCCCGGCCAGCGCCAGAGTTTCCCCGGCGCCCGTGAGCGCGGCGAATTTATCCGGTTCCAGCTCCGCGATCCGGTCCACGAGATCGCCAAAGAAGCCGGTGAAACTCTCCACGTCGTCTTTCAGCTCTCCGCCAAAGGTCTGCTTCAACCGCTCTACTTTGCTTAGGAATATCTCAATGCTGCCGTTGAGCGTGTCCATCATGGTCTCGGCGGCGTACTCGCCGTAACCGGCCGCGTTGCCTTCCATCATGGAGTCATACAGTCCGCCGTAGCCGTCCGACGCGGCGTTCAGCAGGTTCAACGCCTCTGTGATCGTCCTGGTGGGGAAGATGGCGCCCAGCAGCTCCATTGCCTCCTCGTTGTCGCCGATCTTGTCATATCCTCCGGCTATATCCGCCAGAACGTCGGAAAGGTCGCTGTAGATGTCCAGGATCGGGCGCAGCTCGCCGTTCTGGTCGAACACGGTAAATCCTCTGGACGCGAGCGTGGCGTTGGCGGCCGCCAGGGCCTCGTCGTTCATGACCTCGGTGATCTCGTCCGACGTGGCGCCCAGCTCCTCCAGGACCCCTTTCGCCTTTTCTGTCGGGACGATGAGGCGCATGAGGCTGTTGCGGATCATGGTGCCCGCTTCGCTCCCGGTGGAGCCCATATCTGCCGTGACGGCGATAAGCGTCATAAGCTCCTCGGGGTTCGCCGCGAAGCGCATAGTGCTCCCCATACGCAGCATCGCGTCGCCAAATTCCCCGATGTCCGACGCGCTGCTGTTGGCGGCATAGGTCCACAGGTCTATCCAGTAGTCCATGTCCTCAAAGCTAATGCCGGCCGCGTTGGTGGATTTTACCACGTAATCCACGGACTCGCTCAGGTCCAGACTGCCGGCCTGGGCCAGCTTTATGGCCGCTGGTATACCGGCCATGATCTGCTCGTAGTCCCAGCCGGCGTGTGCCGCCTCACTGATGGCGTGGGACACGTCATCCGTGTGGAAGATGGTGGTGGCGGCCCATTCCGTGGCCGCCTCGTCCAACTGCGACATGACCCTCTGCAGCTGCTGGGTCCCCTGGCCGTAATTGGTGGAAAGGGCCACCTCCGCGTCCCGCATACTCTTTTCGTAGTCGCGGTATACCTCGACGGACTCCTTTCCAAAGTCTATGAGCTCCATGCTCAACCCGTCTACGATGCTTCCAAGCTCCGTAAGCGTCGCTCCGACCTTTGAAAAGCCGTTCCCCATCTCCGCGTTGATGCGAATTATAGTCTCCAGGAACTGCGCCATTTCCTCACCGCCTTTAAACCTTGCAGATTATCCTTCCGGTCCCGTCCCGGAACAAGAAAAAATACACCGTGTCCCCCACGGTGTACTCCGGTGCCTCGATCCCGGTTGGGACCGGCATTATCGGCAATGCGGGGCTCTCTATCCCGTCCCGGTCCAGCGACGCCACCTTGTAGCCCTCGCCCTCCTTGGCCGTGATCCGGCCCCGCTCTATGTTCGCTCCATAGCCCATCGGCCGCGCCCCCTATTTGATAGTCGTGACGCACCGGTGCAGCCACGCCGTCGATGTCAGATTGATAAAGTCGTGCTCCGCCTCCTCGATAAGCCATTCACCGTTGGCGTCCGTGTCCCCGGTGAAGTTTATCCTTGTCATAGCGGTGAGACCGGCGTTGTACTCGTTCCAAAGCTTCACGGTCTCACACTGGCGGTTATAGTCCAGCAGCAGGGCCCGGGCCCAGCGGCCGGCCTGCACGCAGGTCACCGCCGGGTGTTCGCCCGTGACCGTCTGTATGTAGGAGCTCGCGGCGGCCGTGTCCTCGGCCCTGGCCTCTGCATAGGGCGTCTTGACTGTCAGCGACTTCGCCGCGGTGCCATTTCTCCTGTACTGCGCGTTGCGCGCCTCATTCGTGACCTGAATAGTCTGGTGGGGGGCCCGGGCCTGGGCATAGGCTATCCCTATGGCCGTATACTTCCCGTTCACGCATTTCAGCGTGGCCCCCTCCAGCTTTAAAAGCCGCCGCAGGAACTTTGCGGCGGTCTCGTTCTCCCGCTGGATATACGGGATAACGGCCCGGCCGTCGATCCCGTATATCTGATAGTCCATGCCGCTTTCCATCGCGCAGACCTTCATGATCTCCTCAACGGTCTTGGACTCAAAGCTCTTGTACGCCTTCTGCCTGGCCTTGCACGGCAGGCTCGTTGCGATGATGCGGTATCTGTCATCCTCCGGTATCACCGTATTGACGTACATGGTGCCGGTATCATAGCCCTGGTGGGCGACGAGTATCTTATCGTCCTCCTCCGGGGCCCATCCGAACCAATCCGGGGCGTTTTCAAATTCGACCTCCAGGCTGTCGCACCTGTCACCGCAGGTATCGCGGACCAGGCATGTCCTTATCTGCACAAAGTCCGTGATGTCCTTTCCCTGATAATATAGTTCCATGTTCTGCGTCGACCCCAATTCCTTTCCCCGATATCCTAGACCCCACACGAGCCCAGCGCAGCGGGTCGTGTGGGGAGAGGAGCGGCCGCGCCGTATCCTACCCTTGCCGCTGGCGGGAAGGGTAGGCCTACGGCGGCGGGTAAGCGACGACCTCCACGCCCGGTCTCCTCCCTCACTTTTTCCGTTTTTCCAGGACCGCGGCCGTGGCCGCGTACACCCTGTAAAACTGCTTTATTGTCATGTGCATCAGGTCGGGGACCGATGTGTGGATCAACATCCCCGCTGTGACGATTTTCTGGAGATACGCTTCTGGCCCGCCCGGATCGACGCGGTAAAAAAAAGCGTCGCCAACTGCACGGCCGCCGTGGCGTCCGTTACTCCTATCCTTGTGATGATGTCCGTGGCGTCAAGGGCTTCTACCTCCTTTGCCACGGCGGTGGCAAACAGGTTGAGCGCCTGCCGGTAGGTGATGCCGTTTATCTTCTGCGTGTTGCCCCGGGTGTCTCCGTCCATGGCGTCGGTGTACTCCATGCCGGTGAGCACGGTGAAGTCATAGGGCAGCTCCGTTATTTCATTTCCGGCCGCCTTGATAGGCGTTTCCAGCGCAAGGATGCCCTTGCCCTCCTTCATGGCCTCCCTCGCCTCCTTCACCTTGGCGGCGTCCTCCTGTAAACGCCTGCGGATGGCCTCGGCGGGGGTCTCCTCTGTCTTTCCCTCCTGGGGTGTAGGGTCTGCGGTCGCCTCGGTCTTTTCCTCTGCGGGGGCCGGGGCGGGGAATATGGTAACGCCGTCCGGGGCCTGGGCGGGCCCGCTCGCGGCGGGTGTTTTCTTTTCGTTACTCATGGTGCATGTCCTCCTTATGGTGTCGGCGTGACCGGCGGGACGATGACCGCCCCGCCGGCCTTTTTGTCAGTTCAGCAGGCTTTCCACCTCGTCGGTGTAGCTCTGGCCGTTGTAGATGATGTCGCCGGTGGTGGCGTCCACCTTGACGGTGATCTCGCCGCCGACCTCCTCCTCATAGTGGAGGACGGAATATTTTTCCGTGCTTCCGAAGGGGTTGTCGGTCTCGATGGAGCCCTTCTGCGTTTCCACATGGACGCCGATCACGCGGCACTTGACGGCCTCGTACTCGAACTCGCCCAGCGCCACGTTGTACCGCTGGCGGACGAATCTAGCTTCCAGGGAATGCTTCCCGGGCTGGGAGAGATACCGGCAGTTGACGCCGTTGTTGTGGGCCACGCTGAACTCCGCCGCCTCCAGGTGGCTGTTGTTGGGCACATCCACATCCATGGCCATGCCGGCGGCGCTGACGGTGGTGGTGGAGTGTTTAAGGGTGGGAAGGTCGATCTTGGTAACATCCTCGCACACCAGGCCGTTGTCGAGCAGGCGGTGACGCTCGACGTTCACATAGACTTTACTCGGCATTGTATTTTCCCTCCTCCTTACGCGGCGTTGTCAGATGCCGCAAAATAGGTGACAAAGCCATCCTCCGTCCAGTTGACGATGGCCGTCATGCTCTTTGCCAGCGGCGTGGTCGTCACATCGAAGGTGAAGCTGAAATCGCCCATCATAATGTCGCTCTTGGCGTCGGCGCTGGCATTGACGTAGGCCTTGCCATAGGTCAGGGCCCCGATCTTCACCAGCGCGTCCAGACGGGTCTGCTCCTCCGAAACGATGGTGGCAAGGTCGTTGGAGGTCGTGGGCTTGTCCACATTTCTGGCGCGGCGGATCTGGAAATCGTTGCTGATGTAGTGGAGCATCATGCGGTTGGTCTCCGCCACGTTGATCTGGTTGGCGTCGTCCTGGTTGTAGTTGGCGCTGTGGGCGCCCCAAATCACCCACCGGCCGCCGACGAACGCGGCGCTGGCGATGCCGTTCTTGTTCAGGTACTCGTTTACGATCTCGTCGTCGTACACCCGGCCGACGTTCTCCTCGCCCATATAAAGGTTCTGGATGATCGGGCACTCTGTGTTGCTGGCGGTCTTGTAGGGGATGCCGTCCTGGGCCAGAAGAAGCGCCTGGAAGTTGGCCGCAGCCAGCACGGAAATGTGATAGGTCGCGCCGTCCGTACCCGTTGCCAGGGGGAAGTAGACCGTTTCATTTTCGTGGGTGTAGCCGTTGGAGATCTTCCAGATCGCCACAGTGTCCAGGTTCACCGCGGAACCCTTGTCCGTGATGGGCAGGTCCGCGAAGATATAGGCGTCCCAGTGCTTATTGATCTTGGCGCTGTTCTGGATCAGCGCCGTATGTACCGCGGGGATGGAGGACCAGCCCGGGGCGGCCATGTACGCGGGCACGTAGCCGGTGACGCTGTACACGCTCTTGACGGCGAAAATGCCGGTGTTCAGGCCGTGGCCGTCGGTGGAGCCGATGATGTCCTTCTCGGTCACCTGCTCGGGGTCCACCAGTTCCCAGGAGATGTCCAGCGCCTCGGTGCCCAGGGCCCCGCTCTTGGCCTCCTGGATGACGAGCTGCTGCCTGTCGGCGTTGTAGCTCAGGGTGTAGTCCGTTCCCTTCACCTTCTCCGCGGCCTCCTCGCCGGTGGTCTTTACCACCAGACTGTCCTGGATGATGTTCTCCGCCAGGGTGATGACGATGCGGCCGTTGGCCGGGGCCAACTTCTGTTTGACCTCCTGCTGCTGCTTGTGCTTCGCCGGGTCCAGCACATTGATGCAGATGATCGGGCCGACGCCCTTCTGCTCCAGATGGACCTTCATGGCCTCGCAGAGGGTGTAACTGGCCCAGTCGTCCGAATAGCCCAGCAGCTTACGCGCCTGGGCCATGTTGTTCACGACGATGGGCTTATTCACGTTGGCGGCGCCGCCCTCCACCTGGTTCACCGGGGCGGTGCCGATGTAGACGATGGCGCCGCGGCTGGTGTCCGCCGCGCGGGTGCCGACGGCCTGGATCTGGCCGTATGCGCCATGCAGATAATCAGACATGATTCGCTTTCCTCCTAATTCAGGTATTTTTCAAAGTCCGGGTTTTGCCCCTCCTCCACGTAGCACATGAAGGAGGCGTTGACGAACCCGTAATAGATCGGCCTCTTGTCAACGACGTAGTTCTGGTCCGTGTACATGCTGTAGGTGATGGTGTCCTCCTCCACATACAGGTCCGTATTCGGGATATGCTTCTGTTCCAGCAGCTTGATCTTGAAGTCGTCCATCCAGTTCATCAGCGTCATGAGGCCCTGTTCGGTCCCCTCCAGGATGAGGGACATATCCATGCCCTCCCCGTTCTCCCCGGCGCTGTCGATGAAACCGGGGAGCCGGGTCCCCGGCTCGTAGACGCTGAAAAGGATGCTGACGGAAAGATGCTGGCCCATCTCCTGGGGCCGGTGGATGTTGTTGTAGCGGTCGAAGCGCTTTTCCTCCGTGTATTTCACGTATGCCTGATTGGGCATTATGAGGATCCCCGGACAGACCGTGCCCGCCTCCGTCACAAACTCGCCTTTGCTCAAACGAGAAGGAGCCCAGCCGAGATAGCAGCTGGGCTCCTTGCGGATGATCTTGGTCATATCCATATCGGGGGCCGGCGCCTTATACTCCCGCCCTTTGCATACGCTGTCGTAGGTCCACTCTTTCAGACCGCGCAGGCGTTCCGTAGTTCTCATTCCAGCGCCCTCGGATCCTTCGCCGAAAGGAGGATATCCAGCATTCCCATGTTGTGCTGGATGTCCTTCACCCACATGGTCCGCTTATCGAACATGACCTGCGTGTTCGGCTCCGGCTCTTTGCCGCCGGGGAAGGACTTAAGCGGCGTGTGTATCAGGATCTCCCGAATGTTGTTGTCCCAGGAGATGTCGTTGACGTTGTTGTTCTTCCGCTTTAGAGATTCCTCCTCGTCTGGCACGCACGTTATCTGCACGCCGTTCCAGAAGTGGGTCTCGGCAAAGTGGTCCATATTCATGAACACGCGGTTGATGTCATTGGCTATCCTGTCTTTCAGCGACACGGCCGATCACTCCTTCTTCGCTTCGTCGGCCGGGGCGGGGGCCGCGGATTCGTGCCTGGCGGGCTTTGCGGGCTTGGCCTTGGCAGCCGGCGCCACGATGGCGCGGCCCTGCTCAATGAGCCTGGCAGCGTAGGCGGCGGCGTGCTCCTCGGTCTTTCCCGTTTTCAGGATCTTGACTTTCATGCTTATTTACCTCCGTTCCTGCGGGTCCTGCTGGGCTTCTCCGGTTTCTCCGGTTTCTCCTGCTCAGGCGGGGGGATGATACCGGCGGAAACGTTGATCTCCAGCGGCGCGGCCTCCTGGTCGAACTCCTCCTCCTGGTCGCTCTGGTCGGTCTGGTCGGTCTCCTCCGACTCCTGGCCCTGGTCGGTCTCCTCCGACTCCTGGCTCTGGTCGGTCTCCTCCGACTCCTGGCTCTGGTCGGTCTCCTCCGACTCCTGGCTCTGGTCGGTCTCCTCCGACTCCTGGCCCTGGTCGGTCTGGTCGGTGTCGTCCTGCCCGCCGGAAAGCGGGGTGGTCCCGCTCTCCGGCTCGTCGTCCACCTGCACGGCAGCGCCGACGGACAGCCACCATTCCGGCACCTTCCCCTCGATCATTTCACCGGGCAGGTAGTGACGCCCGCCCAGCGTGACGTGGTGTTTTGCCTGGAACATAGCGGCCCTCCTTACGCTTCGATCACGGTTGCCACGGCCCAGGCGTCCACGTTGAACGGAACGACCGTCGGGCAGGAGGTGATGCGGTTCTTGATGGCGTTGCTCTCGACAGAGCCGGACCGCAGGGGGACCTCTTTCTTGATGTAGGTCTTGTGCTGGGCGTTGGGGCCGGGCTCCTCCACCTGGGTCACGGGACCGTGGGGGACCTTTACCAGCGTACCCTTGCCGCCGGCGATCAGCTTGCCGCTGGGCAGCAGGGGCTTTGCCACGCCGTCGTCGTCGATGAAGGACCCGGACACGGAGTACATCTCCACGCCGTCGCTGTTCCAGCCAATGAAGCGCAGGCCGGCGCCGCGATACCGGGTGTTCAGCTTGCCCATGTCGATGTTGCGGCCGTCAAACAGTCTGATATGGTCGGAGTTGTCCCGCAGGCAGGCGGCCACGTCGGGGGCCATGACCATCACGTCCACGAAGCCGCAGCCGTCATACACCATGTCGAATATCCTGTGCATGTCGTCGTCGATCTTCGCGCCCGGCTGGTTCCACTGGGTCTCCGGGGTGAAGTTGTTGGTAAAACCGTAGTCGGCGATCATGGAGGCGGCGATGCCCCGGCCCTCGTTGGTGTAGTTGAACACGGACAGCTTGCCGGTCAGAATGACCTGGCGGACCATCCACTCGCGGCGGCGCTGGATGGCCTTCCGCATTTCCACCATGTCCCGGGCCAGCAGCTTCTTTTCCCGCTCCTGGGGGGTCATGGCGCCCAGCACGTTTTCGCCGAAGGTGCGGCCTTTGAGGTTGTCCACCTCAATGATGCGCTCCGGGGCGATGGTGCAGAAGCCGATCTCCCGGGTCTCAAAGCTGGTACGGCCCATGATGACGCCGCCGGTGCCGGGGTGGACGGTGGGGGCCATGCGCCGGTCGCCCTTGCGGAAGTCATAGATGGCCTTGTCGTCCTCGACGGCGCCCATGTCGGTGGCGAACATGTCATACAGCACGGAATACTCGCGGGGCATCAGTTCGATGGCCGCGAGCTGGGCGCGGGTAGAATAGATATCCATATCGTTTTGCTCCTCTCAAAAATTAATTTTCCGCGAGGACGAGCCCCGTAAGGCTGTACGTCTTTTCGACGCTCTGCTCGCCCTTCGTTGCGGTGATCTGGATCTTCTGCGTGTCCTTGTTCTGGATGAGGTACACGCAATACTTGTCCTTGGTGGCGTCAACATCCGTGTTTTTCCCGCCTATCACCTTCGTCTTGACGGTGGTTCCCTCGTCAAAGGTGAAGGTCAGAGCGAGAAAATGCCCGGATTTTTCATCCGGGAACGCCTCGGAATAATCCTCGACGCTTTTCAGCTCGCCGGATATGGCATCCTCGGAAACATTGACGTTCTCCTGCAGCTCGGACACCTTTTTGCCGTAGTATTGGGCCCCGCCGTCCGCCGCATTGACGGCGAGGCTAATCATTCCCCCGACACTTTGTTGTCAAAGGTCTTGGTGCTCTCCATCTGGTCGAACACGATACCCTGCAGACGCAGGATGACCTTGTTGGCGTCGGTCAGGGCCTCGTTGTCTTTCAGGGTCACGCGGCCGTCAATGAAGCTGCCGGCCCGGTAGGCGGCCGCCTCCTCCGCGGTGACGGTCTCGCCGCCGCCCGGGGCGCTGCCGGTGTCAACGGCCTCGTTCAGCACGGCGAGCTGCTTTTCCACCGTCACTTCGGCGGTGGTGGCAGGCTCCCACAGGCCATTTTCGCCGCGGAACATCACAGTGCCGCGCTTGATGGCGCCGTTGCCGGGCTTACAGGGGATGGAGATAACATCCCCGTTGAGGGGATCGGAAAGAAGCTGGTCGTACTCGCTCTTGCCGATGACGTTATACAGATCGCTCATGGTCCTTCTCCTTTCAGAACATCGTGGCGTTGTTATCGCCGTTGTACATCTTCGCGTACTCGGCAATGTCCTTCGCGTTGTCCGCGATCATCTGCTCCTCGGTCTTGCCGCCGTCGGCAGCACCGGCCGGGACCTGCTGTGCGGGCTCGGTCTCCTTCTGCCGGTCGGCCAGGAACTGGGCGCCCTTTGCCTTCTGCGCGGCCACGACCTTCTTCTGGAACTCCAGGGCGGAAGTTCCGTCCTTCTTGGCCTCTGCCGCCATGGCCTCACAGCCGGGCAGGGTCAGTGCGTCGATGTCCTCCAGGCGCCGGCGCTCGTTCTCGATTGCCGTCTGCTGGACCTGCTGGAACAGGGCCGGGTTTTCCGTCTGGAGCATCTCAGGGGTAATGTTGCTCATGTCCATTTCTCGATTGTCCTCCTCGATAGAATTATTTTCAGTCGGCTCCCCGGCAACAGAGGCACCGTTACTGACATCTTCATCCCCCGCGTCCTCCGCAGGGTCATCTTCCTGGCCGTCGCCGTCCAGCTCCGTTTCCCCCAGGATGGCGATCTGGTACGGGACCGCCTTGTATATGCTTCGCATAACGTCCATCACGTCCTGGGTCACGCAGGCGGCCGCTTCCCCCGCGGTCGCTTCCTCGGCCAGCTCGTCCGCGAAGCCGTATTTGACAGCCTCCTCAGCGGTGAACCACTTTTCGGAATCCATCCACGCCTTGATCTGCTCGTCGCTCTGGCCGGTCTTGGTGACGTAAAATCCCCTGCTGGTCTTTTCCAGACTCCGCAGATGCTCGACCTCCTGCTCCATCTCATTGGCGTTTCCGACGGTCCACGTCCAGGGGTTATGTATCATGTACTCGCTCCCAGGGGTTATCACCACGTGGGCACCCGGGATGCTGGCGGGGATCGTCGCCGCACTGGCGCACATGCCCTCTATGCGGACCTTGATGCTCTCAAAGCCCGCTCCGGTGAGAATGGCCCGCATGGCAACGGCCTGGGTCACAATGCCGCCCGGGCTGTTGATCCGCAGGAGAAGGCTCTTCGCGCCGGCGGCCTTGGCCTCCTTGATGGCCTTGTCAAAGTCTGCGGCGCTCTTATCCTCCGGGTAATTCTCCTTGTACCACTTGGGGTAGTCCTGGACGATCTCGCCGTAAAGCATGATCTCCGCTTCGTCCGTCCCCGCGATCATGCGCGGGGCGGTGTATCGTATCTGGAAACAGTCGCGGTTCGGCATTATTTTTCATCCTCCTCGTCGTCGTTGTTGTCGTCGGTCGGCGTATCATCCGTCTTGGCGGTCGCCGCCTGCGTATCTGCAAGGGCCTCGATCTCCCGGCGTCGCTGGCGGATATTCGCCGCCCAGTCATTCCCGTTGTACTCGGCGGCCTCCTGCTCCTGGGTCGTGATGTTGTTGGAGATCCGCTTTTCCGCGGCGTTGACCTCCTTCAACGGGTCCACATGGCCCATGCTGGCGCCCGTCCAGGAGCACCCGCACCAGGCAGCGCGGATAGCCGGGTCATCAAAAAAGCCGGGCGCGTTGATGCGTCCGGCCGCCACGGCCTCGGAAAGCCACTGTTCATACACAGGCTGGTTGAACGTGTCGTTAAACTTGGTCCGGTACACCCGGACCGTCCTCCAGAAGTCCAGCAGCGCGGCGCGGGCCGCGGTGTAGTTGCTCTCGTACTTCTTGACAAGGACCTCTTTCGGGATCCCCATGCTGGACGCTATGACCATGATGAGGGTATTTACAAACGGCTCAAACTGGGAATTGCTCCGCAGAGGGTTGACGGTCTCCACCTTCTTCCCCGGCGGGAGCTCATACACAGCGCCGGGAGCAAGCTCCAGGCTCAGTTCGTCGTCCGTTATCTTCTCGTCCGGGTTCACCGCGTCCTCCAGGCCAGGGGTCCCGTCCTCGTCGTCAGACACGATAAAAGCCGTCAGCATGGCGGAGACCACATTGGCGGCCAGTTCCGCGCCCATGTACCGGGAAAGCTGCTTGATCTGCTCGATCTCAGACGCGACAAAGGGGATGCCCCGGCGCTGCTCCGGCCGCTCATGGGTCATGATCTGCAGGATGTTGGGATAGCCCGTGTCCTTTCCGAACGCATCTATGGGCGCCCAGGTCAGTTCCCTGTCGTCGTTCTCGGCGGTGGGGCTCCTGCTGGCGATCCAATAGCGGATCACCGCGCCGGTATTGCTTACCTCCACGCCGTCGATGATGCGGCCGCCGCTGTCTGTCGCCGTGCTCTCGCTGTCCCCGGAAGAATCCGGCGTGCAGATGCGGTCTGCCTCCAGAAGGCGTATCGTAGTCTGGTAGGGGGTCCGCTTATTCACCTCCATGCCGAACAGGGCGAACACGTCCCCGCTCATGAGCATGGACCGAAAAGCGAGCTCCTGCAGGCCGTAAAAATTTTGCTGCCGCTCAGCGTCGCACATGACGTTGCCCGCCCAAAGGCGGAACTCCCGCAGAATATTCCGCTCCGCTTCCTCCCGCTCCTCGTCGGACATGCCCAGGAACTCGCCGTCGATCTTGGGCTTCGGCTGGATGCCCCAGCCGACAACAGAGGTGGTGAGCGTCTGCGGGCCGCTGCGGCCCAGGCCGCCGCCGGCGTACAGGTCCCGCGCCCTCTTTCGCAGGGTGGAGGAATACAGGTCGATATCGTCCTCGGCGTTGCCGTCGCTCACGTTCCAGCCGATCAGGCTGTTCAGCGTCCGGCTGGCCCCGTGGTTGGCGTAGCTCATGCGCGGCGCGCCCGCGGGACGCCTTGGCCTCCGCTCCTGCTCCATGACCCGCTTCGGCCGAACCCGGAAAGTGGTATTTTCGTTGCTCATACTGCGTCACTCCTCACAGGTCCCGGAACACCACACGGCGGACGCGGGCCTTTTTGTTCCCGTTCTTCTCGTCTATGGCGTCCTGCAGGGCCTTGATCTGGTCCTTTATCTCGTCCAGGTCGATAGTCTGGAACTCCCGCGTGCCGATGCGGTAATACTTCGCCTGGCCGGTCGCCAGGGCTAAATAGCAGTCTTTCCACGCCTGGAGAAGGTTCTGCAGCTCCGACACGCTGAATGCGTCTGCAAAATGGCTCATGCCAGCACCCCCTTATACCTGGATCCCGCGGCTCACGATGTGCCGCTGCTTACGCTTCGTCGCCTCTTTTTGTGTGATGACCTTCACCGGCTCGGCCTCCCCGTGTATGGTCCGCTCCAGGTCGTCAAACCGCCAGTGGAAATAGCGGTAGGCGGCCCGGGCGTAGTTTCGGCAGTCCAGCGGCTCGTTCCGCTCGTAGAATTGCTCCCATACGACGGTGGCCCGGCCGCTCTTACGGTGTATCTCCATGCGCTCGGAAATGAGGCCCTTGAAGTATTCCATGTCATACCCCGCCTTGTAGTTGACGGGGAAGTGCATGTAGTGGGGCCCCGGCTCGTCGATCCCGGCCTCATACATGATCCCTTCCTTGCCGGCGTCAACGCCCAGCATGAACGCCGCGCCTTCGGCCTTGCCCCGCTTCATGGGACGGCACTCCGGCTTACCCTCGCCCTTTTCGCCCTTGATGGGCCAGATGCGCCTGGTCTGACGCTTGGCGCACTCCTTGTATATGGACGTGGTGTGGTGGCCGCCGGAATCTATGAATGTTGCCAGGATCCGCATTTTCATGCCGTTTTTCATCTGCCACTCCTTGTCCAGAAGGGCGTCCACTTCCTCCCATACCCCGGGGGCGTCGGCCCGGCCCGGGATCACGCCCCGGCTGATGCCCCAGCTTTGCCCGTCCCGGTCCCAGCCAACGACCTCGTATTCCAGTCGGTTGTCCTGGGTGTCTATTCCCATTGTCAGAAGAAGAACGCCGGTGGGCACCTCTGCGTCGTAGTGCTCCCGGCGTTTATATAATTTTTCATCCAGGCCGCTGCCAGTGTGTACCTCCCAGCTCTCGCCCAGGATGGTGTTGTAAAAGGTTTTCAGCTTCTCCGGGTCTTTTCCGGCTTTCAGGAACTTCCACACGATGTCCTTCCAGTCGGACCACGGGCTCATGAACGCATTTAGCCGGAAGGACCGGATGCCGTTCTCTATGGCCTGGGGGTTTTTCTGCACCCACTTCCCCGGCTGCCTCTTCGCCTCGAACTCGCCTATATCCCTCTTGCAGGTGGGGCAGCGCCACGTCACGACCTGCACATGATAGTCCTCGTCGCCGCTGGCGTTGGTGTAGTTCTCCTTCTCGAAGTGGATGTCGGCAAAGCGGATAAAACTGAAGGTGTGGCAATGGGGGCATTCCGTGTGCCACTCCTCCTGTGTCCCGTTCATGTAGTCTTTCTCAATTTTTGATTTCCCCTTTATCGTCGGTGTGGACGTTTTTACGATCTTCCGGTTGTGCCGGTATGTCTCTGTACGGCGCTCGGCGAGCTCCTGGGGATCACCCTCAGCGCCGGCGCTGGCCGGGAAGCGGTCTGTCTCGTCCATGAAGATATACCGCACCGGCTTACTGGAAAGGTCCGCCGGGCTGTTCGCCCCGATGATGGCCAGACTCCCGCCGGGAAAGGTTTTCATGGTGATGGTGTTCGCCGCGTCCCGGCTCCGGGATTTGAACACCTTGTCCCGCAGGGAGGGGCAGGCGTTTATCATGGGCTGGATGCGCCGCTTGGAATAGTCCTCTGCCACCTTGTCCGTCGGCTGGATATACAGCATCGGCCCCGGGTCGTTGTCGATGGCGCACCCCATCATGTTAAGCTCGATCTCGGACTTTCCCACCTGGGCGCTCGCCATGATGACGATCTGCCATATCCCCGGCTGGGTAAAGCTGTCCATGATCTCCCGTTGATACGGGGCGCGGTCCGTCCTCCATACGCCAGGCTCCGCGCTGCTCTCAGAAACGAGAAACCGGTTTTTGTCCGCCCACTCGGAAACGGTCTGCACCGCAGGCGGCCGGAACATACCAAGCGTATACCGCGCCAGCTCCGACAGCGCGTTCAATCCTCGTCCTCCTCGCTTTCTTCCTCCTCGTCGCCCTCCGCGGCGTAGTCGGGAAGGGGAGCGTCGGCCATGGCGTTCAGCACATCCCGGATCTCCTGGTCGATGATGGCGGCGATCTGCTCCGTGTTGTCCATCATGCGGATCATGGGCGCCAGCTTACTGGGCAGGTGGATCAAGTTCTGCATGACCGTGTTGGCGATACCGCCCCACAGCCGCCGCACGTCCTGAACGTCGATAAGCTGGCCGCGCATCCGCTTCACTTCCAGCTCCGTCTTTTGGGCCTTGATGACCTCATGGCGTGCCTTTACAACGTCCAGGTCCTCGACCTCCGGGGCCTCCTTGGTCACGTTGTACTCGACCCACCGCTGCACAAAAATAGCGAGGTCGTATTTACCGCCCTCGCTCTCGACAAACAGCTTCCTATCCTCCGGCAGGTCCCGGTCGATGTCATAAAGCCGCCTGTATGTATAGCCCGCGATGTTCGCGAGCTCTTTTTTCGTCAGTGATGTGTTCATCGTCCTATCCTGATAAGCGCATTGAAACGCTGTTCGATCTGCCTCTCCAGATAGTCCTTGATGTCGTTCTGCACATCCGCTTCGGACCGGTTCATGGGCATCTGCGGGATGGCGATACCGACCATCTTCTCGATCGGCAGCCGGCCATGGGCCGCCCGGGTGAAGGCCAGACCGTTCAACTTCTTGGCGCTCAGGTTGCGGAAAGGCGGCTGGCCGCCGTAGCTGTCCGCCTGGGCCGGCAGTACGCTCTGGCCGGATTTTACGATACGCGCCTTGACACGGTATTTCCGGCGCAGGCTTATCCACCCATGGGCGCCGCCGCTGGCGCTGAATCCGCCGGGGCCGATACTCCTGCGGGGGCCGACGATGGGGATAGAGCAGCCGACGCCCAGGCCGCCCGACGTGACCCTCGGGCTCCTGACGGAATCGCCCACCTCTTTGGGCTTGATCTCATACTGCTTTGGCAGGTCCTCCCGCAGGATCTTCTTCACGTGCCCGCCGGTCCTCTTGAATATGCCGTACATGGCATTTTCAAACTGCTTCGGCTTCATGACGAGCTGCAGGCGGTCGATCTTGTCCTTCAAGTCCCTCGCGTCAACGTCAAGATATATACCGCCGGCCATGCGCTCGCCTCCCTCCGGGCATAAAAAAGGACGGCCAGGTGTAACCTGCCGTCCATGATCCCCGGGCTTGGCCCGGATTTTTGTCTCTCCCTATTTCTGGTGATACCAAAATAGCACGGATGCCTTGTCATTTCAACACATTTAAAATAGGACATTGGGAGTTTCCTATGTATTACCCCCCACAAACAAGCTCAACTGCGCCGCATGGGCTTCAAAACGCTCTTCCTGGGCCTTGAAATATTCCGGGTCTATCTCGTAACCCGTGAAATCCAGTCCGGCGTCATAGGCTGCTATGCGGCTTGACCCGCTCCCCAAGTGGGTGTCCAGTATCTTGTCCCCCGGTTTTGCGAATCGGGCCAACAGATAGGCATATAGTTCTATCGGCTTTTGTGTCGGATGAATTTTGTTCCCATAGCGGTTATCAAACGCAAATAATTTTGACGGCATATCGAAGCTGGTCCATGCGTATTCGCACCGGCTGAAATTCTCCCACGGCTGCAGCTTGTCCCATACCACAAAGCATCTGCACGGGGGAAGATCAAAGTAATTTCCTCCCCATATGATTTGATTTTTCGACACCCGGAACAGCTCGTCGAAGTATTCCTTGATGGGCGGTTTGTCCCATCTTGATATATTCCCCTGATTGAAAATGCGGCTTTTTAGTTTTCCGCGGTCATTTGAACTGTCTCGCGGAAGTCCATATGGCGGGTCTACCACGGCGAGGTCAAACGCCTTATCCGGCATGGAGCGCATTGCCTCCATACAGTCCATGTTGTAGGCGGCGTTCATTATGTGTCCTCGCTCACGATATAGCGTTCTCTCCACTTCACGGATGCCATATCCGGCGCATCCTCCACGCTCCGGCGGGCCCGTTCAAACCCCCGGCGCGTCATGTTGAGCTGCTGCCGGATCTCGCCGTCGCGCAGGCCCATGACGTACTTCATCATGACGAAGGCCCGCATGGTAAGGCTCTCTATGCCGTTTAATATCCGCTGGGCCGCCCGCAGGCGGCAGGCATACTCCCGGCACTCCCCGGCCTGCTTCCTGTCCAGCTCGTCCAGGGCCGCCACCACGCCGTCCAGGCCCAGGGCGTCCCCGCCCCGGGGCAAACCGGTCAGATTGGCGGTGATCTTCTCCGCCCGGCCCCGCTGCCATCCCCGCAGCTCCTCCGTCTTGTCCACAAGCTGCATGACCGGCAGAACCTCCTGCAGAATGGGTATATCCCGGTTGCAGACCACCGCCGCGGCCTCCGCCCGCTCCACGCTCTCGCTCATGCCTCGCCCTCCTTGCTCACCCGCGCGCTTTCCCGGGCCGCCGTCAGCAGCGTCGGCGAAGCATTCAGCAGCGCCGTCAACACAGCATCGCAGGAGAAGGCGGTCACCTCCGCACACCCGTCTGTTTCCCGAAGGCCGCAGGAACGGCACACCTCGTCGTACAGGTATTCGCCTATCTCATATTCCGAGAACTCACAGGCGCCGGTCTCCGCCGCCCAGGCGTTCAGCAGCGCATCACAGTGGATATGCCGACGATAGTCGTTCAGGCGGCCCTCATACTTTGACACGACGTATATGTACTCAGTCCCGGCCCTTATCATCCCCCCGCAAAGGTGGCAGGTGTAGTCCCGTCGCGCCCGGTATTGCTCTTCCCGCATAAAATCAGACATGACAGCTCTCCTTTCTTGGCTCCCACGCCGCGCAGGGAGGCTCGCCAGGCGCCGGGTCCGGCACGATCTCGGCGTCCCCGCACAGACACTTTTTGATGTGATCGTCATAGTGGCCGCAGTTCTGGCAGGTGCGCTCCACCCCCTGCTGTTTCATCCACTCCTTCGCCAGGCCAGCGGCGACTTTCTCTGCATCCATCCGCTCCAGCCACTTCATCGCCAGGTCCTTGTCGGTCATATCATCCAACGGACAGGTATCACAGTCGGCTCCCGGTCCCTTCTTTCTCCTGCACTCGCGGCAAAGCGGTCCCCGCAGCATTTCCCCGGTCCCCTTATCCTCGGTGGTAAACTTGGCGATGATCTCCGCCACTTCATCCATTGAATAGAGCCTCACGTCTTGTCCTCCTCCTGCGCGAGCAGGTAATTCCGTCACGCGCCGCGCATAGCGACCCAGTTTCTCCTTTATGCCTCTGAAAAACGAGGCGGTCGGCGATGGCCGGGGCGGTTCATAAAACACAACGAGCCACTGCGGTTCCTCTGTTTTGTACCAGCTTTCGCGCTCGTTGATCCCGCTCATGTCGTCTTCTCCCGCTCATTCGGGTATCTTCTGTAGAATAAACAGTCTTTTTCAGGGCCTCGCCACTTCGGTTCACAATCTTTCCCAAAGCTAAATGGGCAGTCTCCGGCCGGATCATATCTGCAAAAATGAATGCAGTCAGTGTGATCGCGGGGTAGGCGTAACATTTCCTCGATGTCCTTTACCGCAGCGTCCCGCTCAGCTTTCAGCGCGACGACCTCCGCCGGCATCAAGCCGGTGTCCTCATAGTCCGCCAGCCGGGCGACCGGGTTCCGGTCCAGGCCCGCAGGAAGGTCAAACCGCATCTCGGCCACGCCGTGCTTATTTCTCTCTGTCAACCGATCCACTTTTTCGCCTCCTCCTTGCTTATCCGCTTAAACTCGATTACCCATACCCACGGATTCGCATTCCAGCCGTACAGATCCCGGTCTTTCGGACGTATCAATCCGTCCCACGCTCTCATAAAATCCCCGTAGGTCCAAAACCCTTCTTTCCTGGCTCCATCCGGCTCCATATCCTTCAAGCGCTCCACACGTACATCAGTCACGCGAAGGAACAGCCTGGCGGCCTCCCGCGGCATGTGTATGGACGGGTGCCATCGTGCATCACCACTCTCAATTTCGTGGCTCGCCCGGTACATATAACATCCCCCTCTGTCATCAGGGGGACCATTGAAACAATACCCCGCTATGCCATTGCCGCATCTATGGCAATATATATACATCCACGTTTCCCGCACATAGAGGATATCGCCTGGCTGGTATGGCGATAAAAAGCCGCTCATGGTGTGTCTGCTGTCAAGCCGGATTTTCTTGACCTCATTTCCCCACCCGCATCCATTGTTTCCAACGCGCCACATCTTTCCGTCATATATCGGCTGCGGCTTTATCACCCGCCTGGTGACGGTCTTGCGGCCCTCCAGGATGGCCCGGACCATATCGCCGTTAAACAGTATAGGCTTCATGCCTTTTCCCCTTTCGTGTTGATGAACTTGTCCACCTCAGCGGCGCACTTCCCGCAGAGCTGATACATGGCGCGGCGGGGGATAAAGCCCATCTTCTCCTGCAGCACGCCAGAGTTCCAATCCAGGCGGATATCCTTCATTTCCTCCAGTTCCGCGCCGCACTTATCGCAAAAGGTTTTTCTCATGCCTCCGCCTCCGTTTCCGCCACCAAGTCACACCAGGCAAGGAAAGCCCGCCTGATAGGATTAAGATTGCCTTGGTCAGCCCAGCCAGCAAAACCGATGAAACCATCAGTATTAAAGCTGATGCACTCTCTCTGGGTGAAGTAGTGTGCGTTCATATACAGGTAACAGCTGATAATAGAGCCATTCGACCGTTTTTTCATGTTGATCTTCTTGCTCAGGCTCATATCGGCTGATGTTTCCTGTGCCCGGTTTGACTTCTTCAACTCCCTGTTGAGGAGCATCACCAGCATAAGGATCTCGCCCTCCGTGATATTCCGGTAGGAAAGGCCCTTATTCTTGAAATACTCCCTAGCCTCGTCATTGGTACAGACCGCTTTTATTCCTTGCATTCTCATGCCTCCCGCTCCATTTCCCGCCGCAGCGATTCCTTGATGGTATAGTCCAGGCCAAGCTCCTGACAAAGAGCCTCGGCACGGCGGCCAAACTCCGCCCAGTTGATGTCCGACGGGTGGTAGTTCAGCTTGCCGATCTTCACCCGGTCCGCCGCGGGAGCAACAGTCCCACCAAGCCATGCCAGCACACGCTCCGCATCTATCACTGGCTCAAACGAAATCCATGTTTTTATCCCGTGTTTTCTCGCGTCCAGCAGACTGTACCAACGTGTAAAGCTGTTCTCGGCACCTGGCTCCTGTTCCATTTTTGCCCCCGTGAGCGTTATCCCGTACCAATCCTCACCGTCCAGCAGATCGAAGTCCCGGCTGCCGTCCCCCTTGGTGAGTATCTGAACGTTGGCCCCGGCGCCTTTGAGCAGCTTTATGACCTCCCGCGTGGGCGTGGTGTCATAGCCCGTAGGGTACGGATCACAGGTAAAGCACAGATGCACCGTCTTTCCCCGGAAGTCCTCTTTGGCAAGCTGCCGCTCCAGCGGTATCAGGATGCTCCGCGGCTCCACATGTCTGTGAAACTCCTCCCTGACCTTGTGCAGTACGCCAGGGGCGAAGCAATACCAGCACTCATGGGGGCACCCCGTGTAGATGTTCAGTGCGTAGTCCCCGTACTCCTTTGCCGCTCCACGCGGCTCATATATCGGTCCGCTCATGGCGTTTCCTCCCTTTTGTCCTTAGCCTGGAATCGCTTTTGCAGCCGCTCGATCTTTCCCCATACCACCTTCTGGACCTGCTCAGCGTTGCCGAATATGTAAATTAGCTGGTAGAGCATGATGAACACGTCCGCCATCTCCTCGGCTATGGCCTCCTCCAGCCTGTCCTCCTCCTTCGCCTGGCAGCCTTCGCAGTAGCGCCGGTGTTTGAGAAGGGCCTTGGTGAGCTCGCTCATTTCCTCGATAGCCATATCCACCTGGGCCGGGGCTCCGAACTCCTGCACCGCCTTCTCCAGCGTCGCCAGCTCCTTATCGTCGATGCGGGGCGCCCCGCTGTCCTCGTAGTCTTTCAGGCGGGCCCGAAGCTCCGCAAAGGCCCAGCCAGCGGTGTGGATGATGGCGAGGAGCCCTTCCGGCTCCTCCGGCCCATCTCCCACCATGTCCGCCATAAGGCAGTCAAGGTCGCTGTCGTCCTCCGGCAGCTCCAGGTCATCCAGCTTCATGGTCTTGGCCGCCAGGCGGATGAGGTCCGTGAGCTTGATGTCTCCAAACTCCGGCTCCGGCCCGCATTCGCGGGCCCATGCCACCCCATCCTTGGCAAAGAACAGGTTGAGGGCCATGCTCATGTTGTCGTCCGGGGCATCCGTTGTCAGCCTTATAATGGCCCCGCTATATCCCATATCGCTCATTTTGTCTCCTCCTTACTTCTCGTAGGTCCCCAGGACCCCGCGCTCCTTACGGTCCTCCTTGCGTCGGTTCAGCCACATTAGGGCCTCCTCGATATGCGTGAGAGCCAGGGCGTTCTCCCGGCAGGCAAACTCGCCGGCCTGGAAAAGCGTCAGGCGGTCCCGCACGATTTCCAGCAGGTCCTCGTCCAGTGCGCCCGGCTGCGAGCCCTTGGCGTCGCGTGGCCCGCGCTGGAAAGCTATCAGCTCGCCAATCTCTCTACATCTTCCCTCGTAGGATATGACGTAGGCGTGGTAGGCGCCGCCTGGGCCAGGGCTTCCAAAGCGGTAAATCTTGTTCAGCTTGTCCGTTTTCTGTATGGTATTCAGCGTTTCCATGCCGCCGTCTCCTTCCCGTCTGGCTGATCTCCTGATACCTTGATGCAGTCCCCACGCTCCAGACTGGGGAACACCCGGGCGTCCATGATACCCAGCTTACCGGTGCCAACATAGCACCCTCTCGTGTCCTGCGGCGGACGCTCCTCCGTGATGTAGATGTTCGCCAAGCCGAGGGGGTTATCGTCCCTCGCTACCCATTTTGCCCCGGTCGCCCGGCAGATCGTCAATTCGTTCTCCGTCAGCATTTCGGTTCCTCCTCGATTTTGCAGTTTGAACACATATCCGGGTATTTCTCCTTCCAGATGTCCAGCACCCAGGCAGGCGCGGTCAGGAACTCAAATTCGCCCGGCTTCATACCAACGCTTCCCGTGGCCGTAATGGCGTATACCGCGCCATGCTTATTTGCCCCAGCCTCATACTCCATCCCGGATTTCAGGATGGTCCCTCCCGGAAAACACGGCCTCACCGTTTCCAGCATCCTGATCCTCATGTCTGCCCCTCCTCCGGCGGTCGGCGGTAATATTCTCTTCCAAGAAACGGATCGCCTATTGTGGTTCCGTTCTCATAGACGCATATAATCCCTCGCCCAGACGAACTTCTCTTTATCAGGCACCACTTCTTGAAGATGGCATCATACGCCGGCATCCCGTTCATATCCAGGAGCTGATCTTCTGTCAACGGCTCGTTCTTCTCTTTCTCCTGCTGCGACAAAAGAATATCTATCGCCGTTCCGTAGGCGGATAATATCATTCGGTCCGGCAAAACAAGGTCGCATCCATCGCACTTTCTATCGCATCCACCTTCTGTCTGCCGAACCACGCAGGCCCGCTCATTGGACAAAACCTTGATCGTAGCATCAATGTTCATTTTCTTTCCCCTCTCTTCTCCTTTTCCTCGTCAAAAGGCCAGCTATTTTTCTTTCGGCAGACGTGAGGCCGGTCCGTCTCGTAATACTCGCCGCACTTCTCGCAGCGAACGGCCGTGAAACAGTGGCCCGGGTCATAGTCCGGGTTATCGCGCTTGCCGTATTTCCTCACAGCGCGCCTGCCTCCCCAAAAGCTTTGTATATTTTCGGGCCCTGCAAGGCGATCCAGTCAACCATTTCCTCATTCGTGGCCCACTCCTCAGCCAGACCGCTGTTCGATGAAAGGCCGCTCTGAAAAAGGAAGGCGTGGACGATCTCATGCCGCAGAAGGAGCTTCATTTGGTGATGCGCGGAATCCTCGTAATCCCCGTTCTCCCATCCCGGGTACGTGTTCATGTCGCACAGGACGAGGAGCAGCGCGTCGTTGTCGCAGTATGCCCCGGACCCATTCCTCTCAAAATCGGGGTCCTGTTCATATGCTTTCACGACGATCTTATACGGCGTCCCAAGGATGTTGACGATCTTCCCGTCCTCGATTTTCGGGATGCACAAATCGGGCTTTACGGTACATTCATGCGCGGCGTCCCGCTCTTTTTTAAGGGCCACAACATCGTCCGGCGCCAGCCCCGTATCTTCATAATCCGCCAAGCGCCCCAAAATGCACTGCGTCGGTATCGAAGTATCGTAGCTTACCATACCGGCGGTCCGTCTTGTAAATCTGTCCATCTCTCCGGCTCCTCCTCGTCAAAGTGATCTGAGCAGTAATCTGGCTCCCACATAGCAGGCCACCAGCACGAAGCCCAGCATGGCAACAGCGGCAATAAATGAGGCACGTATCGCCATAGCAAACCACGTGCTTTCAATGAATTTCATGGCCCAGCACGCGGGCTTGTACCACCAGCGCTTGCGATAGCCGTTCAATATCTCCGGTTTCTCGCTCATGGCCTCCCTCCTATGCCCGGGGCGGGCCTGGCAGCATTTCCGGGTTATCATAGGCGTTCCCTATGATCTCCGACCCTGATACCGACACCCATGCCATAGGCTTTCCGTTCCCTCTCATTGCGTAGAATCCGCTGCCCCGCCATATAATGAACATCGTTTCATCGAAATACTGGAGAATATCACCCTCAAAAACATGGCGGCCGTCTTTGGCTATTACGTGCGTCGCCTGTCCGACCGTTTTAGGATCCACCTCGATAAAGCCCCCGATGGATTCCCCTTCCTCCCCATGGTGCTGGAAGGAAAGCCCTTGCCCGGTCGGCAAAATGTACTTCCTGCCGTTGTTGATCGGCCCTGTCATGGTAACGAGACTCCCCTCGACCCATTCCCCGGTGTCCGCCCGTTTCCCGCGGAAAAGTATATCTCTCATATCATGACCCCCTCAAAATCTATCTCCATCTGCCCCGGCAAAACATCGTCCTCCATTCTCTGATATTCCGACTCCTCCCTGGGCTTAATAAGGGCTTCTGTGATTCTTTGCGAGCTCATTTTGCTGTACTCCTGGTTGATCTCTATCCCGATAAAATCCCTTCCCTCTTTTACAGCCACCACCCCGGCCGTTCCGCTACCACAAAACGGATCCAGGACCGTCCCGCCCGGGCGGCTCCCCGCCAGTATGCAGGGCCGCGCGAGCTTTTCCGGGAACACGGCAAAATGGCCACCGTCGAAGTGTGCTGTGCTTATACTCCACACGTCACGCTTATTTCGTCGGAGCGTCGGAATATACACGCCGCCGTCCTTCGTCTTAAACTCCTTCTTCCCGCTATCACCGTATTTCTCGCCGCCAAAACGTGGGAGCGCCCCCTTCATTGGCCCGTTGCTTTTCCCTGGCTGCCGTTCTGACCCTTTTTGAGCCTCGATATTCTGCATGTATCGCTTTGTACTGCTTCCTGCTATGGGCTCACTGATCGCCTCAGCGTCGAAGTAATACCGCGGGGATTTTGAGAGCAGGAACAGATACTCGTGGCTCTTTGTACAGCGATCCCGGACACTCTCCGGCATACAGTTTGTCTTGTTCCAGATTATGTCCTGCCGCAGATACCAGCCGTCTGCCCGCAGGGCAAAAGCCAGCATCCAAGGAATACCTATCAAGTCCTTCTGTTTATATCCCATCGGGACCGTTTTTGCTGTGTGGCCATATTTATTTCTCGTGTTCATCGGCGGCTGCGGGCCGGACCGTGTTGCGTAACTGTCTCCCAGGTTGACCCATAAAGTCCCATCATCCCGCAGGACGCGGTGTACCTCCCGGAATATATCCACCAGTTTCTCTATGTACTCTTCCGGCGATTTTTCAAGCCCGATCTGCCCGGCCGTCTCATAGTTCCGCAGGCCAAAGTATGGCGGCGATGTGACGCACATATCACAGCACTCGCCCGGGAGCCCGCGCAGGCTCTCCAGGGCGTCGCCGTTTATTATTTCAACACTTACGACCGCCTCAGAATCTGAAATATCCGGCTTCATACATTCCCCTCCCACAGCTCCGCAAATCCCATTTGCCCGCTTCCAAGGGCGGTCATGTTCCGGCCATGGATGATCGTGTCGAGCTGCAGGCCGGGGCCGTCCTGGCCCATGAGATGGGCCGTGTTCTCCACGATATACCGCCGGATGGCGTCCCCGTCAGCGTTATGGATATGCACCTCTTTCCCCAGGTTGACCCGGGCCAGGTATTCAAGGCTTTTTCCGTAATCAAGGCCCGACCGCGCTTCCATGCCGATGTCCTTGACCTGTTCCCTGATCTCCGCCACCGTGGGGACCCACTTGCTTTTCGTGACAAGCTGCATAAAGGCCAGCATTACGATGTCCGCGGGGATGTCCTGGAGCCCAAACGCCCAGCTATCCACCATCAGCACCTTTTGGCTCGCTGTCATATCCTTGAAGGCATAGCCGAAATTGGCCTGCGCCAGCCCCAAAAGATAATTCGCGTCGTCCTTCGTCACCTTTACCATCTCCTCCCATAACCCGCCACAAGGCCCTCCATAGGCTCCACGGCGGCGTCAAGGTCCACCAGGCCGAACCCGCCGGCCGGCGCTTCCTGCGCGCCGCGGCGGCCCTTGGCCCCGGCAGCCGCGTCCTTCCGTTTCTCGTCCCGCTCAACGTCCTGCATGGTTTTTATCCCCTGCTGCTCGTACCGCATGAGTATCTTCCTCAGATAGGGCCAGGTCGTATGTCGCACGTCCTGGCATATCTGCATGGCGTGGATGGCAACATCAGCGCACAGGGCCTCGGTATAGTGCTGTAGGGCCGACGTGGCTATGCTGGACGGCATGGGATTGATGTGGTCCATAAAATAGCTCATGACCGCGCCGAAGTCTGGATCGCCCAGGACCTCCGCGGGGGCAGGGGTAGGAGTAGGGGTAATATTTGCGTTTATATTTACGTTTACATGTTTACGTTTAGATATAATAAAGTGATCGCCTACAGTGTCGGGTGCAAATTCGCAGTCGATAACGGGGTTATCGCCTACAGTATCGCCTACACTACCGCCTACAGTGTCGGGTGCAAATTCGCAGTCGATAACGGGGTTATCGCCTACAGTATCGCCTACACTACCGCCTACAGTGTCGGGTGCAAATTCGCAGTCGGTATCTTCGTCCAGCGTCATATCGACTGCATTTTTGCTCCCGGTCGTTTCTTTATCGGGTGCATTTTCGCACCCGGTTTTTTCTTGACCGCCTGCATTTTCGCACCCGGTATATGTGCTATCAGGTGCAATTTTGTACCCGATGCGCCGCAGGTAATAGATGCGATATGACGGGTCACGCTTTTTGCCGTCCCCCTTTTCAAAGTCAAGCAGCCCCTTTTCTTTAAGACTGTTCCTGGCGTTGCGGATGGCCCGCTCGTCGAAGCCTGTCCAGCCGGCGAGCTCCGCATTATTCACGGGGAAGAAGTCGTCGGGCCACTCGTAATTGTCCGCCGTATGGGCAAGCGTGTTCGCACAGTGGAAGATGGCAAGGAAAAACAGGCGCTCATAGCTGGTAAGCTTGTTCCTCTGAGCGTACTGCATAAAGAGGTTGAATTGCTCCACAAAATTCACTTGACTCATGGTGTTGGCCTCCCGTTATTCGGCCCTCCCGCTCTCTTTCAGCTCCGCGAGGAAGGCGTTTCTGACGTTCTTCGGGCAATGGCTCATAGCATCATCCCAGGTAGGAAAACGCCGGTGCCGCATATAAAAATAATTCTGATAATACAGGCTGTCCCTGTCGTGCGGCTCCTCCGGCCGGTGCCTGGCAGCACATATCCTGCAGGCGCCCGGCCGGGGCGGGATAACCTTGATCTCCTCCATCATGCCTATACCCCCGCGGTGGTTTATTCTTCCTTTGGCAGTCCGCTGTTATATGCCCGCATCCAGTCAGAACGAAGGCAGCCGCAGGACCGCGTTTTTCCTGCTCGCAGGCTATTTCCGGTAATGATACGCTCAGCGCCGCAGTCACAGCGGCAGCGCCATAACGGGCAAGATTGATATGACGGGCTTATATAAGTCCCGGCCCGGCCGATCACAACGAGCCTGCCGAAGCGGCGCCCGGTAAGGTCTATGAGCCCGCTCATGCCGGTTTCCCATATACAGCGCGGTATATGTACATGATCCGCCTGGCGCGCTCGCTTTGGTCCTCCGGCTGCTTTGCGATGCAGAAGGTCCAGTCTTTTCCCCAGGGGATGTACAGCCTGTTTCCGCTTATCACGCCCGGCTTTTTGAAGAAGCTCCAAAGGCGGTCTCTAAAAACCAGAAGGGGATCGTCGCCGTCTTTTCGTACCTGGATCTTGTCAAGGAACTCGAACCCCTTAAACTCCTCAGCGGGCAGCGCGACGGGCAACTCGTATAAAGGCATCTTTGTCACCATTCGCGTCTTTGGGGCCTCTATCTCGAATTTGCAGTATGTGGGCGGGGAATCAAACATAGATAATTGACTGTCCATCTCTGACCCTCCGCTTGGCGCCGCGCTTCCCCCGCGGCCAGTTTATGTAGGTTATCCCGGACAGCTTGGCGCCGCACTCCTTATTGGGACACACGTTCTTCACCACCGGGGACCACTCGCCGCATATGGAGCACTTGACGCCGGTATAAGCACACTCGACCCAGTGCCCCCGGCGCTCCTCGATCAGCACTTTTTCGCCGGTTGGGCCGCTCATTTCCTGTTCCTCTTGCGGCTGGCCTTGGCGATCTTCGCCGCGGTCTTACGCTTTTTCCAGTGGTCGAGCGGCTGCTTCTCCCGATCCGACGGGCGCTGCCTGTGTTTCTTCACGGTGCGGGTGGCCTGGTGCCCCGCGGCCCTCTCAGCGCGATTGCTCATGTTCTGCTCCTCCTTTTTTAAATTCCTCTTGAATCCTTTTCTTTAGTTCATCGTCGGTACAGTCGGCGAATATAACGGGCTTTCCCGTGTACAGCGCATAACACACTTCGATATTCGCCCCGGGGCTGCTCCCCCAGCCGCGCATTGCCACAAGGGCGTCAGCCGTGTCCAGCATCGACATATCAATACGCATATAATCCGCCTTTGACATTCCTTCCTGCAGCACAGCCGGGTTCAGCGCCGTATATCCCCAGTCCTCCAGCAGGTGGGCCATGTCGTAAAACTGCTTTTTGTAATCCGGTCTGCCAGTGATCTGGCCCGATATGTAGAGCTTCACCATCGTTTTGGCCTCATTGACTGATCGCGCAGCTTGGCCGCCGCTTTGGCGGCGTCCGCCACCCACATGCAGTAGGTGTCCCAGGACGAAACGCCCAGGCGCCCGGCCCGGGCTTCTGCCCGAAGATTTGATATAGCCGTGTTTATATCATCCCGCGCCTTACACAGCGCGATAATGGCCTCCAACTGCGTATACTGTTTTTTGCCGTCCACGCGCCTCCTCCTTTCGCAATGTCCGTATGATCTCCTCTCCGCAATTCCCGCTCATACTGGCGAACCACCGGCCCCGGAAGAAGGATTCGACCTCAGCGCGGTAGTCATCGTCGAACCAATCCAGGACCGCCCGGGCGGCAACGCACATCCACAGCGCTTCCCACGGTGTGTCGGTGTCCGCCTTGGCGTTCTCTAAAAGCTCCTGGGCCCGGGCGGCTATAGGAAGGGCGGCAGACCGCGGTTTCTTCGCGCCGCGGCGGCGGACCGGGGATAACACTTCCTCCGGCCTCATGCCCCTGGCTATCCTGTCGCGCAGAGTTTGGTGATCCATCCCCAGCTCGTCCGCCCATGCCTGGATGGACTGCTGGCGGCCATCCGGGCCGGCGATCTTGATACCCCAACCTGAACTCATTGGACCACCTTCTTCCTGTAGAAAGGGCACGGCCTCCCGCCGAAGTTGTTGTCGTTCAGGGCAGAGCACAACCCTTTATTATTCGCCGTGCAGCTCGTCCGCTTACAGGCGGGATAATCCTTGCCCGGGGCGTTTGCATACTTTTTTGCCTTGAAAAACCGGCAATCAGTCTCGCCCCAGCGGTGCGATATGGCACACGATCTGTATGTACAGTCGCGGCAGGATCTCTCAGGCGTCATGGTGTTGGCCTCCTCGTTATGATTCGCGGCTTTCCGCGACGGTCCCGGGCGCGGGACCGTTTCGGCCGGGTGCCGCCCGGCCATCATCGGGCGGAAGGATAGAACTTCTTTATATCGTCCGGCAGGAGCTCCATGCGATCCGTTGCCGCCGCCCTGGTCAAAAATATTTCCCACGGCGCGCATTGGTAGCAGTCGTTGATTATCACTTCAACGTCATCCTCGGCAGTTTCCAGGTGTATATCCACGACATCCATACTCACGGGACGGACTATGGCGCGCTTGTTCCGGCATTTGTTCACAACTTCCACTTTGCAGCTGAATCCCGGACGGCACATCGGGCACGATTCACCGCCCGCATCAGGGCACTCGTCGCAGTCAAGATTGTCGATCACATAGACCACTTCCCCCAGGTGATCAGCCACGAACTCTGCAAGCCGCATGATCTCGCAGGATTTTATCATTCCGTTCTCTCCTCCTCGGCAAAGCACTTTTTCAGCGTCTCAATGGCCCGGGCCATCTCCTCAGCCGTGGCCCGTGTGTCCTTCGGTATCACGTCCGTATATGTCAGGTCGTCGCCGGACCACGGCCGGCGGCTTATATGTACCCAGCGGATGTAAAACGAAAATTTATACAGCCACCGCCGCTGCCGGGCGTTCTCCGCGGCGCACATTGCCGCGAGCTGCCCAACCCGGGCGGCGTCTATCTCCTTCTCCATCGGCTCACTCCTCGTCCAGGAGGTAAGCGAGCTCCGGCCAGCCCTCCATGAACTGTCCCGCGGCCTCCCCGCTCAGGCGGGCGGCCTCCAGCTTTTCGACCAGCGCCGTGGCGTCCATCCCGCTTTTAAAGACCCGCTCCAGCTCCGGCCAGTCCTCTATGTTGAAGTCCATTTCCGCCGGGCTGTATTTCTGCATGTTGAGCATGGTGGACAGCGCCGAAGCGCCGGGAAGTGTCCGCACCGGCTCGACCTCACGGGCCATCAAGGACGATTCCACGCCGACGGCAACAAGAACCGCGAGGATCATCATCATCTTTGCCCGCCGGCGGGCCCGGGCGCGCCTCTTGTGCGGTCCGGCAGGACGTTTTGCCGGTGCGGCCGGGGCCCGGTCCGCTGCCCACATGAACAGGAAGGCGGCCGCCAGGGCGGACAAGGCGGGCCACGGGCTTTTTCCGTCAGCGAAAATGCAGACCAGGACGATGCACAGGCCGGAAGCTCCATACAATTTATTTTTCATGGCAGTTCCTCCCGGCCTTATATCGCCGTCTGCTGCTGCTCGTATATCTTCCGGGCAACATCAATGGCAAGGAAGCGCTTTTTCCGCCCGTCCCGCGTGAAGGGTATGTCCTGCACGAAGGCGGCGGCCTGATGGTCCCCCTTGCCTAAATATTCTTTTACCTGGGACTGGGAGAGCACGTTGCCGTACAGCTCCCGCAGCTCCGCTCTGATCTCCGCTTTGCTTGCCATAATGGTGTTGGCCTCCTTATTTAGTCGCGCGTCTGGCTGGAAGAATCCCGCAGATCCTCCGAGGTCGCAAACAGGTATTCAAACGACAGCCCGAAGAATTTACAGTATTTCTTGCACTCCTCCGCCGTGAACCTGCCGCTCTGCATCTTCGATTCATAGCTCTGGCGGCTCTGGCCGATGATCGCCCCCATATCCTCCGACGTGAGTTTCCGATATGATTTCTGACCCATGAGATTAGGGAACACTCGCTTCACCCCCTTATTATGGATGGAACTTGGCGTATCGCCATGTTTGAGAATAATATAATGGCATTTCGCCAATTTGTCAAGGGTTTTTCTTGAATTTCTTGACAAAACGCCATGTTTCTGTGTATTATAATCCCATAAAGGAGGCGGCTTACATGTTTAAAGACAGGCTTCGCAGCGCCCGCAAAAGTGCGAATCTCACCCAAAAGGAAGTGGCCGAGCGCCTGGGGATCACTGAAAGCACCTATTGTGGCTATGAGACCGGGAAGCGCGAGCCGGATGTGTTGAAGATCAAGGCTATCGCCTCTTTGCTTGGCGTGTCCGGGGATTATCTGCTGGAGACCGGCTTTTCGTCGCCGCTGTCCCTCGTCGGTTCCGCCTTTGGCACGCTCTCCTCCGACGAGCAGATACTGGTCGCTGATTACCGCCGCCTCACCAAGGCCGGGAAGGAATACATCTTACAGACGATGGCTATGGCCCTCCAGTCGTATTCGGAAAAAAATAACGCTCCTTCCGACCTGGAAGAAGCGAATTGAATAGGAGATTGCTATGAAACGAATTATAGCCCTCTTGACCGTCACACTTATGCTGATCCAATGCCTCCCCGTCGCCGGCCTGGCGTCTGAAACAGACACAGACCGGGTATCAGCGATGGAGTTCTGCGAGCTGTATACAAAGCGCATCATGCAGTTTAATGAAAAATACGCCGGGAACGGCGAGGAGTTAGATGCCCTTGTTATAAGCAGTCGTGCATTTGATACGGGAGATACATTCGGCGCTGCTTGCATGGGAGGATTTTTGCACCTCAACAAGACAGACTTAACTATAGAATCGTTGACGACCACGATCATGGACCTGGATGCCGAAGAACAGGACAGCTACAACGTAATTCTAAAAGCCTTAATAACTATTTCATCTTTGGAAATGAGCGACTTTGAGGCCGATGGAATAGAAATGTTACATGACATCGCCCCTTCTCAGCCGGAAGATGTATTTATGAAGTATTTGGATGAATATACCAATATCATACATCCGGCGTTATCTTCCAGTGCGGATAAACTGGATGCAGGAGAAGATGTCCTTGTTTATCAAGGCAACTATGATTATTATGCGAAATACATTGATTATCCCGAAGCGGGAAAAAGTATCATCCTGATAGCCGAAGCACGGGAGCCAAAAGCTGATGGGCCGGGAGAAATTGCCTTCCCCTCGTTTGATATTGACGTTTATGAGGAAGATTTCCCTACGGAGGAGCGCATACAATTCTGTTTATACGAAACCGTCCAGGACCTATCCCGCTCCCTCGGATGGTATGTAACTCAGAATCATAATCCGGAGGCCTTTTTCGATGTCAACGAGCAGGAATTAAGCAGCGTATCCTACTATTTGGATTACTATGCGGATTGCACCGCCAGCGAGGCACAGGAGGCCGTAGAAGAATATACAGATACAATCATCGAGGCAATACAGTATGCTTTCCCAAATATCAAGACAGATTTGATCATCGTCTTTTGGAGAATACCGGCAATAGACAAGGACAGTCTATATGCCGCCCAATTCTTCTGCGAAAATGAAGGTGGGTCCATCCTCCGCGGCGACGGCGGCGGATTGATCTACCAATAAAAATACCGCCCCGGTCTCCCGGGACGGCTTGACAATTTCATATATGGCGATTATACTATAAGCACAAAAAGGCACTGCCGGTTCCGGTCAGCCCTTAGAGATCATTGAAGTGATCGCCGAACTTGTCAGGGTTGCCGGCGGTCACTTCTTTTTCGCCTGAATGAACAGGCTGCAAATACCTATGATTACCAGGCAAAGCTCTAAGACTTCGGATGTACTCATGGGCAGCCCCCCTTTCCAGAGATCAGGGGACAAGAAGCTGCCCCCTGCAAGAGAGGGCTGACCTTCACCGACAGCGCGGGCCACACAGGTGGCTTGTCAGCATAGTATCACAGGAATCTCCAAAAATCAACAAAAGAATGCCCGCCCCGGTCTCCCGGAACGGGCCGCAAAATTGAGCCAACACCACTTGTCCAACTTTGCGCCTTTATTATACCATGCGGAAGGCGCACATTTCAACCCCGATAATTGAAAGGAGCGCCTTTTATGGGGAAGTATAAATACGTCGTAAAGACAAAGCAGGTAGACGGAGTAAGATATAAAGCCTACGGGAAAACCGAGCGCGAGGCGCTGCGGAAGCTGGATAGCATACTCTTTGAGGTCCGGCAGAACGGCCAAAGGCTGGACGGGAATACCACCGTGAGGAAATGGGCCAAAGAGTGGCTTGAAGTATATATCGACACGCGGGACATCACGAAGGCGTCCGCCGCGATGTATCACGAAAAGTTGGACAAGTATATCCTGCCGGCCATCGGCTCCATGAAGCTAAAGGACGTGCGGGACACCCACCTGAAAAGGATCTTGAATGGCGCTAATTCCAGCAAAAGCACCGCCCAAAAGGTCAAGATCACCATGCAGGCCATGTTTAAGCAGGCCCGGAAAAGCCGCCTGATCCCCTATGACCCCGCCGAGGATTTGGAACTCCCCAAGGCGCCCACCAAAAAGCGGCACAGCATCACGGAGTACGAGCGAAAGAACATCCTTGAAGTGGCGGAGTGGCACAGGGCCGGTCTGTATGTCCTCCTGGTCATGTGCTGCGGCCTGCGTAACGGGGAGGTCATCGCCCTCCAGTGGAAGGACATCGATCTGAAAAACGGGATCATCCATGTCACGAAGGCCCTGGAGTCCGGCAGCACCACCAACATCAAAGAGCCGAAAACGGCCAGCGGCACCCGTGACGTGGGGATCCCGGACATGCTCAGGGCCCGCCTTGTGAAGCCAAAGGGCGGAGATTTCCAGTACGTCCTCCTGCAGCCGAAGGGAAAGAAGCGGCACACGGCGGGCTCCCTGCGCTGTCTCTGGCTGAATTTCAAGCGCGAGCTGGACATCCACATGGGCGCCGAGGTCTATAGAAACCAGATCGTGAAGCACTGTTATGAGGTCAATCCGCTCCTGGAGTCGGAGGAGAACTGGAACGACCTTGTGCCGTACAGTCTGCGGCATACCTATGGCACCGATCAGCAGCGGGCCAAGGTGCCTCTCAATGCGACAAAATACCTCATGGGGCACAGCGATGTTTCCGTGACCAGCAAATACTACATCGACACCACGCCCGACGTTGTGGACGACGCCACCAAGGCCCTCGACGAGTTTTACGAGAAGCTGCGGAAAAAAGAGTGTGATAAAAAGTGTGATAACGAAAAATCCGAGGAGCCGGGAAAGGCCGTGGCCCAACAGGAAGCGGCCGTTTGACTTTCAGACTTTGACTCTGATATAGTGGGTTCGAATCCCGCCGTCCCTGCCAGTATGACTTAGTAGCTCAGGCGGTAGAGCAACTGCCTTTTAAGCAGTGGGTCCGGGGTTCGAGTCCCCGCTAGGTCACAATAAGTCCCCAGGACCAAAGGTTCTGGGGACTTCCCTTGTTATCCGCGTTTTGTCTTTGAAGATATATTCGGCTTTTCCTCCTCTTGACATGGGTGTATAATATTGTCAGGCTTTTGGAGAACCTGTGAGAAGGGATGGCGAAAGAGCCTTGCAAAAATACTCCGGCTATCACGAGGATATACTGCGCAGGATATACCTGCAGCTGCTGCCGGTCACGGCGCTGAACGTGCTGCTGCCCAGCCTGGGCACCATCATCAACAGCTTTATCGTCAGCTCCTTTCTGGGGGCGGACGCCATGGCCGCGCTTGGCATCATCTCGCCGCTGACCAGCTTCTTCTGGGTGTTCGTCAACATCATCTCCGACGGCGCGTCCATCTTCGCGGGCGGCTGTCTGGGCCGGGGCGACGCGGACCGGGTCAACGGGTGCCTCACGTCGGCGCTCACCGTGCTGGGCATCATGGGGCTGGTCTTCGGCCTGGGCCTGGGCGTCTTCCACGGGCCCATCGCCCGGCTCATGGGCGCCACGGACGCCCTGGCGGACATGGCGGGCAGCTACGCCATCGGCATTGCCGTGAGCGCCATGGGTATGGCCCTGTCCGGGCCGCTGGCGTCCTTCCTCATCTTCGCCAACCAGCGCAGCAAGACCTTTGTGGGCGTGCTCATCATGGTGGCGCTGAACCTGGTGTGCGACGTGGTGTTCGTGAAGTTCCTGCACATAGGCCTTTTGGGCATCGGTCTTGCCAGCGGCGTGGGCTACTACGGCATGGCGGCCTACATACTGCCCCACTTCTGGAAAAAGTCCTCTGCCATCCACGTGGATAAGAAGCTCATCCGCTGGTCGGACCTGCCCGAGATGATCCGGCTGGGCCTGCCGGCGGCGTCCATGTCCCTGTGCCACTTCCTGCGGCCCATCATGTATAACAAGACGCTCATGCGCTATGTGGGCGTGACGGCCGTGTCCGCCTTCGCGGCGGAGAGCACCCTGGCGTCCTTCTTTGGGTCCCTGAGCGGGGGCGTAGGCGGTCTGACGCTGACGGTGGGCAGCGTCATCGCCGGGGAGAAGGACGGCGCGTCCCTGCGGAGCTACGCGAAAGTGGTCTATAAATACGGCATGATCATCGAGGGCACGATCTGCACGCTGCTGTTCCTCTTCGCGCGGGTGATCGTGGGGCCCTTCTGCGGCGGGAGTCAGGAGGTGCTGGCCATGGCGGTGCCGTCGGTCCGATGCTTCGCGGTGTGCCAGATGTTCAACCTGCTGGCCATGATCACCGTCCGGTTCTATCAGAGCATGAACTACGGAAAGCTCGTGACGCTCCTGAACGTGCTGGACTACTTTATCTTCCCGGTAGCGTGGATATGGCTGCTGGTCCCCCGGTTGGGTGCCGATGGGGCCTGGTACTCCTTCTTCCTGGCGGAGATCACCGCCCTCATCGTGATATATGTGATGCTGGCGGTAAAGCTGAAAAAGGTCCGGTTCACCCTGGGCGAGTGGATACAGTTCGGCGGCAGCCTGGATGTGGCCGAGGAGGACTGCCTGAACGCCACCCTCTACGGCATGGACGAGGTCATCGGCATATCCGGCTATGTGCAGGACTTCTGCGCCGGTCATGGAGTGGATAAAAAGACCGCCATGCTCTCCGCCCTAGCGGTGGAGGAGATGGCGGGCAATATCGTCCAGCACGGCTTCTCCGACGGGAAAAAGCACGCCATCGACATCCGGGTGCTGTATACGCCGGAGCACATGGTCATCCGCCTGCGGGACGACTGCCGCCCCTTTGACCCCAAGGAACGGATAGGCCTGGTCCATCCCGAGGACCCGGTGAAGAATATCGGCATCCGCATGATCGCGGGACTGTGCCAGGATATCAGCTATCAGGAGCTGTTCAAGATGAACGTGACGACCATCGTGGTGGCACCGTAAACACAAAGAGAAAGATGGGGACAAAGGTACGTGCCTCTGTCCCCGTCTTTTTGTCTTTATGGGACCTCCGCGATCAGGACCGTCTCGGTCATGACCTCCCCGTCCACCGGGCGGCGTATTTTGAACCGGTACCCCAGGTCCAGGGACTCCAGCCAGGGCTTGATGCCGAAGTAGTCGGCGGCGTTGTGGTAGATGCTGATGAGCAGCGCCGGCCGCTGGGTCCTGAGCGTCTCCCCTGCCCCCCGGAGCAGCAGGCTCTCCGCCCCCTCCACGTCCGCTTTGATGAGCCCCACCGTCAGGCCCTTCTCCCGGACCACATCGTCCAGCCTTCTGACCGGGACCGTTATCTTTTTCTCACAAGGGATGGCTTCATTTACGAAAAAGGTGCTGGCGGCGCCGGAGTCGTTGACCGCGATGGTCAGCTCCGTCTCCTTCTCCCCCAGAGCATAGGGGCAGGTCTCTACGTTTTCAAGGCCGTTCAGTTCTATGGTCTTTTGCAGCAGAGCGTAATTGTCCGGCACCGGCTCAAAGGCGTAGACCCGCCGGTCCGTCAGGGGCGCGAGGATCAGGGCGGAGTCGCCTATGTACGCGCCCGCGTCAACGATGTCCTTATCCCGCAGCCGCTCGGGATGCGCAAGCTCCGGCGTCATGAGCCTGCTTTGGAATACGCTTGGCTCAAAATGCCTGATGGGCAGCTTGGCGCCCTGGTAACACCAGCAGCCGGCTGAAAGCTGTCTGACGTTCGTCCGAAGCTCCCGCGCCAGCCCGGCCATAGTTCGGGCCTCCTCCTCCGAATAGAGGCTCATGGCCTCCTCTTCGCTCTCCCGGATGGCCCTCAGCCGTCTCAGGCTCCGGGTCACCGTCTCCACGCTGCCCTCGTCCAATCCGGACGTCAGCTTCAGAAGGTCCTGCCGGAAGGAGTCTCCCTGCAGGGGAAAATCCTTATAGTACCGCCGCTCATGGGCCACAGACAACGGAAATGCCCCCTCAAGCGGCCCGTCCAGGGCGTCAAGGATGGCGTCTGTTTTTGTCTCCGTACCGGAAGAGGATATCTTATCCATGCCGCGGTCCTCCTTTTGCGCCTCATACTCACCCGCCAAAGGCGGCAAACGCCTCTATGTTACGTTTTAACCTCCGCCCCGATGATTTGTCAACCTTCCTATCCTGAATCGTCAAAAACGCGGCCTGAATCGCGGCGCCGCGCTCATGGCAGAAGAATATCCCGGGGCCGAGGGCCCCGGGATATTTCCGGTCTTATTGTGTTTATCCCTTGACGCCGCCGGAGGTGAGGCCGCTGGTCAGGTGCTTTTCGATGCACATGAACAGGATGACCACCGGGATGGTCGCCAGCAGCGACGCGGCGAACAGGTTCTGCCACTCGATCATGTTGAAGGAGGAGAACTGGGTGATGCCCACGGTGATGGGCCGCTTGGAGGCCGTGGAGATGAGCACCGTGGAGATGGTGTACTCGTTCCAGGCGTTGATGAACACGAATATGAGCGTGGTCACGATGCCCGGCGCGGCCATGGGCAGCAGCACCCGCACCAGGGAACCCACGGTGTTGCAGCCGTCTATCTTGGCTGCCTGCTCCATCTCCGGGGAGATGGACACGAACGTGCCCCGCAGCAGCCATATGGCGAAAGCCTGGTTGAAGGCTGCGTTGATGAACATCAGGCCCCAGATGGAGTCGTACATGTGCATGGCGCTCATGAGCTGGGAGATGCCGATGAGCAGCACCACCGGGGAGAACATCTGGCTGACGATAACGAAGCCTAAAAATACGTTCTTGCCCTTGAAGCGCATCCGCGCCATGGCATAGGCCGCCGGGATGCCGCACAGCAGCGCCAGCACCGTGGCGCCGCCGGCGACGAGCAGGGAATTGCCCAGATACCGCAGCACGCCCCGGTCAACGATATGCTTCAGGTTGCCCCACTGCCACTTCACCGGCAGCAGATGCAGGAAATCGCTGTCGTTGGTCTCCGCGATGGAGCGGAAGCCGGTGACCAGCATCACGTAGTAGGGATAGAGGATGAACACGCACAGGGCGATCACGAAGGCGTACAGCAGCCCCCGCACCACCGTATGGGTGATGGAGCCGCGGCGCAGCTGGATGCCCGCGGCCATAGCGGCGGCGCTGCAGGGCAGCAGCAGCCACATGGCCCCCGTGTTGCGGAAGGACAGGCCCTTCAGCATGCTCTCCAGCTCCTCCCCGCCCTGGCCGCCGAACAGGAATGCGTCCAGCTTGGCGAACAGCGCTTCCTTGCCCTCGGTGAGCAGCCCGTCACAGTAGAGATCCACCCGCCGGGACATGAGCACCGTGTTCACCATGAAGAACACCGGCACCAGCAGCATGGCGATGAGCGCCAGATAGTAGCTTGCGGAGCGGAAGGCGGCCGCCCGGCCGTCCAGCGCCCGGTAGGGGTCGTCCAGAGAGCCCACCGTGCCCGCCAGGGCGCAGGCCGCGCTCAGTACGAGGCACAGGAGCAGAGCCATGAGCACCCAGGTGGAGCCCATCCCCGCGCTCAGGAAGGACCAGCCATTTTTCGTGAAGGTCTGGTCCACGGAGAAAGCCACCATGGAGGTGGTCTCGCCCTTGGAGTTGGTCCGCTCGGTCACCGACTCGCTGACCTCCACGTCCAGGCCGGAGGCCCGGTACTCCTCAGCTACGGCATCCACCTCGGCCCGGACCTCGGTGTACTTTTCATCCCCCACGAAGGTGTTGGCGGATTTTTTCGTGTACACGCTGGAGGTGAACTTATAGGCCGGCAGGCTCAGAATGACCGCCGCCAGCAGTACGGATATCAGCAGCAGCAAAAGCGCCGTGCGGTTTTTCTTTTTTATGGATTCGGACAGCTTCACAGGTCCTCCTCCTTTCGCATGACGCCCACCATGTAGATACCGGCACAGATGCACAGCACCAGGAACCCTATCACGGACAGGGCCGTGGCAGGTCCTTTCTGGCGGTTATAGTAGTTGAGCATGTATAGGTATGTGACCAGGGTGTCCGTCTTGTTGGCC
Source organism: uncultured Oscillospiraceae bacterium (assembly GCA_947625045.1). Lineage (GTDB taxonomy): Bacteria > Bacillota > Clostridia > Oscillospirales > Oscillospiraceae > CAJOIG01. Next base: position 69,061 of record CANQMW010000006.1, on the reverse strand, counting down.
GGGGCGCCCTTGGTCATGGTATAGACGATGGGGAAGGAATTGAACACATAGATGATGTTCAGCACCGTGCTCACCGTGAGACTGGGCTTCACCAGCGGCACAGTGATGCGCCATAGCTTATCCCAGTAGCTGGCCCCATCGATATCCGCCGCCTCGTAGAGGGTGGAGTCGATGCTCTGCAGGCCGGAGAGCACGCAGAAGGTGACGAAGGGTATCGTCACGAAAATGCCCACGCCGCACTCCCAGATGAACTCGATCTGGTAGCTGGAGCGCCAGTTGATGGCCTCCTTGATGATGCCCAGATTCAAAAGGACGTTGTTCAGGTTGCCGTATTCATATTTGATGATGTAATTCCACACGGACGCCTGGATGACCAGACTGGTGGCCCAGGGCAGCACCAGGATGGCCCGGGCGATCTTCCGCCCGTGGAACTTCTGGTTGAGGACCATGGCGATGATAAAGCCGAAGACGGTGCTCAGCCCCACCACGGATATCACCCAGTAAAAGGTATTGAGCATGACCGTCTTGAAGGCGGGCAGTCCGATGGCGTCCCGGAAGTTCTTGAATCCCACGAAGCCGCCCACGATGCCGGCCTTGGACACCTCGCTGAAAGCCAGCCGGAATACGATCAGGATGGGGAAGATGACGAAGACCGCCATCAAAATGATACTGGGCAGCAGCCAGATATATGGCTTTATCTTTTTCTGTAACGTTCGGTTCACAGCTCACTCTCCCTTTCCTGCATACCGGTGAAGGAAGAGGGCCGGACCAGGGTCCGGCCCTCGAAAACTTGCCTTTTCGGGTCTTGCGGGTATATTACTTGGCAGCCTCGGCCTGGGCCACGATGTCGGCCTGGAGCGCATCCAGCTCGGCACGGACGTCGGCGCCGGTCAGCGCGTTCTGCTCAGCCTTGATGACGCCCTGCTTGACGGCGTCCCACTCACCCAGAGCGGTGGGATAGAACTTGCTGGTATCCAGCACGCTCAGCCACGCCTCGAAGGAGGGGTCGGACTCGACCAGAGCGGCAACAGCGGAGTTGACGGCGGGCAGGAAGCCCTCCATGCTGACCCAGCCCACATAGTTCTCAGGACGATAGAAGAACTCCAGGAACTTGCCGATGGCCTCGTCGCGGGCAGCGGTCTCCTCCTCGGAGAGGGACTCGTCCTTGAACGCCATCACGCGGTCCATGACGCCCACGCCGGAGCCGGTCATGCCCTCGTTGGCGGGGATGGGCGCGGAGGCCAGGTTGACGGTGGAGTCCTTGCCGGCGCAGTAGGTGGGCATGTCGTTGGGGGCGATGACCATGGCCATATCGCCGGCAGCGAACATATCCTCCAGATCATAACGGGTCTGGGTGGCGGGGTTGGGGTTGGTGTAGCCATTGTTCACCAGGCTGATGGCATACTCGATGGCTTCCACGTTGGCGTCGCTGTTCAGCGCCCAGTTGCCGTCCTCGTCGATAAAGCCGCCGCCGTTGCCCCAGGTGTAGTAGGCGAACGCCGCCTGGCCTTCGTCAGTGGTCATGTCGATGCCCCAGGGATAGACCTCGCCGTCATAGAAGTCCAGGATGGTCTGGGAGACGTCTTCCAGCTCAGCCCAAGTGGTGGGAGGCTCGATGCCCATCTCGTCGAACATGTCCACATTGTACCACAGCGCACGGGCGGAGGCCAGGTCGGGCACGGCCCACACGGTGTCGTCAATGACGGAGTTGGCGATGAAGGAGGGGAAGAAATCGTTGTACAGATCCTCCGGGCAGTACTGGCTCACGGGCTCCAGCAGGCCCTCGTTGGCGTAGTTGGCAAACACGTCGATGTTCAGGATGTCAAGCTTGCCGTCGGCGATACGGGTATCGGCTACGGTGTAGACGTCGTTCCAGGAAACGACCTCCAGATTCAGCTTGATGCCGGGGTTCTCGGCTTCAAACTTGTCCACGAAGTTGGACCCGTCCATGCCGGTGCCCAGGAACCAGTCCTGCGTACCGGGGCTGTACTGGCAGATGATGACGTCCAGGGTGATCTCATCAGCGGCAAAAGCGCTGGTGCCCAGGGCGAACACCATGACCAGTGCCAGAAGCATTGCCATGATCTTCTTCATGTTCGTTGATCTCCTTTAATAATTATTATAAGATAAGACAGGCCGAAGCGCCTGCCCTTTCTCACAAAATAGGGGCCGCATAGTCCCGGTGACCTCATTGTACCGGACTTGCGGCCCATATAATAGCAAAATCCAACGAATAATAGCAATATATTCCGTTATAGCTTGTCTAACTGCACAAATTGTGACAAACCTACAAATTCAATGCCGGTTGGCCTTCCGGTAGGCGCTGGGGGTCATGCCCACGGCGGCGCGGAAGACCTTGGTGAAATAGTTGTAATCGCTGTAGCCCACCGCCTCGGCCACGGCGGAGATGGGCGCGTCCCCGCTGCGGAGCATCGTGCATGCCTCCCGGATGCGCCGGCGGGCGATGGCCTGGCTCACGGTGCCTCCCCCGGGCAGGCTCTTTACCAGGGCGCAGAGCTTTGTAGTGCCCATGTGCAGGTCGCCCGCGATTCTTTTAAGGCTCAGGTTCTCCCGGTAGTGCTGGTCCAGGTACAGCTCCAGCCGCTGGCCGTCGGTATACTCCGCTGAGCGGATGATACCCTCCTGGAGGATGTAGGCGGTAAGAGCCTTGAGGATATCGGCGTAGGCGGTAGTCTCCTGGAAGGAGTACTGCCGCAGCTGCCAGAAGGCCTCTCTTAGTGCTTTTTTGTCACCGGCGAACCAGGCGGCGGCCTTTTCCGTCCGCTCCCACTGTCTTTCCTTTGGCGAATTATCCAAATACTGTCCAAAAGAGAGATAGGCGATGGGCACCCCGTTCTCCACCAGGGGCAGCGCCGCCTCGCACAGGCCCAGATGGCACCGGTAGCGGTATATGCCCCCCGCGGCGGCGCAGGCCTCCACGGCCTGGGCGTCGCAGTTTTCGCACCGGCGGTGGCCCTCCGGGTCGGCGTTGATGAGCCGGCAGAACTCCTGATGGCCGCCGAAGATCTGGATATCCCGTCCCTCGGCGTCGAAGATGCTGGTCTTCAAGCCCGTGAAGGTCTGCAGCGCGCCGATGAGCCCCAGCAGCTTTTCCGTGTTGAACAGTACTCTCATAGTCCGTCCCTCGTAAATGACCGCGCCGGGCATTGCCGCCCGGCGCGCGTGTCCTATTTATTCTCCCTTGGCGAGGCGTGCCGTGATGGCGTTCATCTCGTCCCATTTCTTCTCCATGTCCGCCACCAGCTTGAACTGGGTCCGGGCCCGGTCCAGGTTGTGCTCGGGCCGGTGGATGGAGAAGTACACGTCTCCCGCCAGGTAGTCGGTCAGAAACCGCACCCCGCACTCCAGAGTCATCAGCTTCGCTCCCAGGGGCAGGGTCTGCTTCTCCCGCTCCGTGAGGCCGGGGCAGGCGGTGAGAAAGCCCCGGGTGAAGGTCTCGTACTCCGTAAGGCTCATCTCCATTTTGGAAAGGTCCTTCTCGTCCTCGGCGGCGGTGGCCGCGCCGAAGCGGATGGAGTCGCCGAAGTCGTAGGCCGCCAGGCCCGGCATCACCGTGTCCAGGTCGACGACGCAAAGGGCCTTGCGGGTGACGGCGTCCAGCATCACGTTGTTGAGCTTGGTGTCGTTGTGGGTGACCCGGGTGGGCAGTTCGCCGGAATCCCGCATGCGCTGGAGCTCGCCGGCCTCCTCCTCCCGCGCCAGGACGAAGTCTATCTCCGGCTGCACTTCCTTCGCCCTCCCCTTCACGTCCGCCGCCAGTGCCTCCTTAAAAATACGGTACCTATCCGGGGTGTTGTGGAAGTTGGGGATGGTCTCGTGGAGGGACTCAGCGGGGAAGTCCGCCAGCTGCTGCTGGAAGGTGCCGAAGGCGATGGCGCTCTGATAGAAGTCCTCCGGCGTCTCCGGGGCCTGCAGGCATATGCTGCCCTCCACGAAGTCGTAAAGCCGCCACATATTGCCCTCGTCGCCCCAGGCATAGAGCTTTCCGTCCACAGTGGGGTTCAGGTGCAGGCTGCCCCGGGGGTCGGAGCACTTGGAGGCGATGTGGCGGGTGATGGCCACCACGTTCTGCATCAGCCCGTCCGGGTCCCGGAAGACGGCGCCGTTGAGCATCTGCAGTATGTAGCGCCTGCCGGTATCCGTGGTGAGCAGGAACGTGTGGTTTATATGCCCGCAGCCGTAGGGCTCGCAGGATACGGGCTCGCCGTCCATAACGAAGTGATGGATAGCGTTTTTATAGATGGCGTTTTCCATATATGTTTCCTCAACTTTGCGCCGAATATATTTCGACAAATATGTATTATAGCATGATATATTTTTTCGTGCAAGTGGCCGCGCATTTTCGGCAGGGTGCGTCCATATTGGGGCTTGTAATTCCTCAGCCCTTATATTATACTGTATTTTGTGTTTTTTTGTGCCTGCGTCCGCTCCATGGAGCGGTATCGACAACATAAGAAGATGAGGAACGAGCGATGACAAAGTACATTTTCGTGACCGGCGGTGTGGTCTCCGGCCTGGGCAAGGGCATCACCGCCGCCAGCCTTGGCCGGCTCCTGAAATCCCGGGGCCTGAAGGTGGCCGCCCAGAAGCTGGACCCCTACATCAACGTGGACCCTGGCACCATGAGCCCCTACCAGCACGGGGAGGTCTACGTCACCGAGGACGGTGCCGAGACCGACCTGGACCTGGGCCACTATGAGCGGTTCATCGACGAGGACCTGAACAAGTGGTCCAACCTGACCACCGGCAAGGTGTACTGGAACGTGCTCAACAAGGAGCGCCGGGGCGAGTATCTGGGCTCCACGGTCCAGATCATCCCCCACATCACCAACGAGATCAAAGAGTTCATCTACAACGTGGGCAAGAAGACCAACGCCGACGTGGTCATCACCGAGATCGGCGGCACCACCGGCGACATCGAGAGCCAGCCCTTCCTGGAGGCCATCCGCCAGGTGGGCCACGAGGTGGGCAAGGAGAATTCCCTCTACATCCACGTGACCCTGGTTCCCTTCATCAGCGGCAGCAACGAGCACAAGACCAAGCCCACCCAGCACTCTGTCAAGGAGCTGCAGGGCATGGGCATCGCCCCGGACATCATCGTGCTGCGCTCTGACGAACCCATCACCGACGACGGCATTTTCCGCAAGATCGCCATGTTCTGCAACGTGAAGCCCGAGTGCGTCATCGAAAACCGCACCGTGCCGGTGCTCTACGAGGCTCCCCTGATGCTGGAGGAGAGCGACTTCTCTCTCATCGTGTGCCGGGAGCTGGGCCTGTGGACGAAGGCGCCGGACCTCTCCCAGTGGAAGGCCATGGTCCAGTCCATCCACGATCTCTCCCACACCGTCACCATCGCCCTGGTCGGCAAGTATGTGCAGCTGCACGACGCGTATCTGTCCGTGAACGAGGCCCTCAAACACGCGGGCTACGCCAAGGGCACCAGCATCGACCTTCGCTGGATCGACTCCGAGACCGTCACCGACGACAACGCCGCGGAGGTGTTCGCCGGCGTGGACGGCATTCTGGTCCCCGGCGGGTTCGGCAACCGGGGCATCGAGGGAAAGATCGCCGCGGTGCGCTACGCCCGGGAGCATAAGATACCCTATCTGGGCCTGTGCCTGGGCATGCAGGTGGCCGTGATCGAGTTCGCCCGCCACGTGGCGGGACTGGAGGGCGCCAACTCCCGGGAGTTCGACGAGTACGCCCCCTATCGGGTCATCGACTTCATGCCCGGCCAGAACGACGAGATCGACAAGGGCGGCACCCTCCGCCTGGGGGCCTATCCCTGCGTCATCACGGCGGGCACCATGATGGAAAAGTGCTACGGCAAGCCCGAGATCGCCGAGCGCCACCGCCACCGCTATGAGTTCAACAACGACTTCCGGGACAAGCTCACCGAAGCCGGCCTTATTGTCAGCGGCGTCAGCCCCGACGGGCGGCTTGTGGAGACGGTCGAGGTGCCGGACCACCCCTTCTTCGTGGGCGTGCAGTTCCACCCTGAGTTCAAGAGCCGTCCCAACCACCCCCATCCCCTGTTCCTGGGGTTCGTGTCCGCGGCCCTGGACCGGTCCCAGAGCGGAAAGGCCGAGGCATGAAGGACATCTACGAAAATCCCCTGTGCGCCCGGTACGCGTCCCATGAGATGCAGCACATCTTCTCCCCCGACTTCAAGTTCTCCACCTGGCGGAAGCTGTGGATCGCCCTGGCGGAGAGCGAGAAGGAGCTGGGCCTCGATATCACCGACGCACAGCTGGACGAGATGCGCGCCCATATCTATGACATCGACTACGCCAAGGCCGCGGACTATGAAAAGCGCCTGCGCCATGACGTGATGGCCCACATCCGCACCTATGGCGACGCCTGCCCCACGGCAAAGGGCATCATCCATCTGGGGGCCACCAGCTGTTATGTGGGGGACAACACCGATATCATCCAGATGCGGGAGGCACTCCTTCGCATCCGCACCCTGCTGGTGAACGCCATCGGGGCGCTCACCGACTTCGCCGAGGCCAACAAGGACATGCCCACCCTGGCCTACACCCACTTCCAGGCCGCCCAGCCCACTACCGTGGGAAAGCGGGCCTGCCTGTGGCTGCAGGACTGCCTCATGGACCTGGACCGGCTGGAATTTGAGCTGGACCATTTGAAGCTCCTGGGCTGCAAGGGCACCACCGGCACCGGCGCCAGCTTCCTGGAGCTGTTCAATGGCGACGGAGAAAAGGTCATAGAGCTGGAGAAGAAGATCGCCGGAAAGATGGGCTTCGCCGCCTGCATGCCCGTGTCCGGCCAGACCTATTCCCGGAAGGTGGACGCCTTCATGCTGAACGTGCTGGGCGGCATCGCCCAGAGCATGTACAAAATGGCCCAGGACCTGCGGCTCATGGCCCACATGAAGGAGTTCGACGAGCCCTTCGAGGCCGAGCAGGTGGGCTCCTCCGCCATGGCCTACAAGAGAAACCCCATGCGCTGCGAGCGGGTATGCTCCCTGAGCCGGTACGTCATCAACGCCGTGCGCAACACCGCCGACACCGCCGCCGCCCAGTGGCTGGAGCGGACATTGGACGACTCCGCCAACCGGCGCATCTCCCTGCCGGAGGCGTTTCTCGCCACCGACGGGGCCTTGACATTGGTCATCAACGTCATCCGGGGCGGGCGGGTCTATCCCAAGGTCATGGAGAAGCACCTTGGCGAGGAGATGCCCTTCATGGCCACGGAGAACATCCTCATGCACGCCGTCACTCTGGGCGGGGACCGGCAGGAGCTGCACGAGGCCATCCGGCAGCATGCCCAGGCCGCCGCGGTGAAGGTGAAGCTGGAGGGCGGCGAAAATGACCTTCTGGACCGGCTCCTGGCCGACCCGGCCTTCCACCTGACCCAGGCGGACCTTGAAAAGGTCCTGGATGTGCGGAAATTCGTGGGCCTGGCTCCCGAGCAGACGGAGACCTTCCTCAACACTTACGCCCGGCCTGTGCTCAAAAAGTACGCCGCCGAGCTTGGCGTGGAAGCCGAGACGAACGTATAAGACCGCTCACGCGGACAGAGATAAGGAGAGTTACGAACATGATCACAGCAGTCGTTGGCATCAACTGGGGCGACGAGGGCAAGGGCCGCATGGTGGACCTGCTCAGCAGCCAGTATGACATCGTCTCCCGCTACCAGGGAGGCAACAACGCCGGCCACACCGTGGTGAACGAACGGGGCAAGTTCATACTGCACCTGCTCCCCTCCGGCATCCTGCGGCCCGACGCGGTGAACGTGATGGGCCCCGGCATGGTTGTGGACCTGGAGCAGTTTGCCAAGGAGGTGGACGACCTGCGCGCCCACGGCGTCGAGATCGGCCCGGAGAACCTGAAGATCAGCGACCGGCTCACCATCTGCATGCCCTTCCACCCCCTGCTGGACGGCCTGGAGGAAGACAGGATGGGGGCCAAGAAGCAGGGCTCCACCCGCCGGGGCATCGGCCCGGTGTACTCCGACAAGTACATGCGAAAGTCCATCCGCATGGGGGACCTGCTGTTCCCGGAGGTATTGAAGGAACGGATCGCGGACATCGTGGACTGGAAGAACCTGACCGTGGCCAAGGGCTATGGCCATGAGCCCCTGGACCCGGTGGCCATGTACGACTGGGTGATGAAGTTCGGCGGCCCCTTCATGGAGCACATCACCGACACCACTCAGTATCTGACCCAGGCCGTGGACAGCGGAAAGAGCCTCCTTCTGGAGGCCCAGCTGGGCGCGCTGCGGGACCTGGACTACGGCATCTTCCCCTACACCAGCTCCTCCAGCACCCTGGCCTCCTACGCCCCCATCGGCGCGGGCATCCCCTTCAAGAAGCTGGACAGCGTGGTTGGCATCACCAAGGCCTACTCCTCCGCCGTGGGCGGAGGTCCCTTCGTGTGCGAGTTCGAGGGGCAGCAGGCCCATGACCTGCGGGAGGCCGGCGGCGAGTACGGCGCCTCCACCGGCCGGCCCCGGCGGGTAGGCGGCTTCGATGTGGTGGCCACCCGCTACGGCGTCACGATGCAGGGCGCCACGGAGCTGGCGCTCACGAAGCTGGACGTGCTCTCGGGCTTTGAGAAGATCCCCGTGTGCGTGGGCTATGAGTACGAGGGTCAGCGCCTCGACAGCTTCCCCCTGGAGCCGGTGCTGGAAAAGTGCAAGCCCATCTATGAGTACCACGAGGGCTTCTCCGGCGACATCACCGGCTGCCGGAAGTTCGCGGACCTGCCCAAGGCCGCCCAGGCCTATATCCGCTACCTGGAGGAGGCGGTGAGCTGCAAGTTCACCTACATCTCCGTCGGCGCGGATCGGGACGAATACATCTACATGGGATAAAGAAAAAGCCCGCTCCGCGAGCGGGCTTTTCTCATTTTGGAGGCCCCCTTGTGCAAAGGGGGCTGGCAGCGCGAAGCGCTGACTGAGGGATTGTCTGACAACCCCTCCGAGCGGCTGACGCCGCCCACCTCCCCTTGCACAGGGGAGGCTTACAATGATAAGGAGAAACTACTATGCGCGACTATAAGGAAGAATTCGACAAGCGGGTGGCGTTCATCAAAGACACCCTGGCCGCCAGCGGCCAGAAGGGCATCGTTTACGGCAACTCCGGCGGCAAAGACTGCACCCTGGTGGGCATCCTCTGCAAGGCCGCCTGCGATAACACCGTGGGCGTGCTCATGCCCTGCGCCTCAAAGCGCAACTTCAATATCGATCTGGACGACGGAAAAGCCGTAGCCGAAAAGTACGGCATCGAGACCCGGCTGGTGGACCTGACCCCGGTGCGGGAGGCGGAGCTTGCCTCCCTCCAGGGCGTCACGGCCATGACCGACGCCGCCGTGGCCAACATCGCCCCCCGCCTTCGCATGACCACGCTGTACGCCATCGCCGGGGCCGAGGGCCGCCTGGTAGCGGGCACCGGCAACCGCAGCGAGGCCTACATGGGCTACTTCACCAAGTGGGGCGACGGGGCCTATGACTTCGACCCCATCGCGGACCTGACCGTGACGGAGATATACGAGTTCCTGGCGTACCTGGACGCGCCCATGTCCATCCGCACCAAGGCCCCCTCCGCGGGGCTCTTTGAGGGCCAGACCGACGAGGGCGAGATGGGCGTCACCTACGCCGCTATCGACAGGTTCCTCCTCACCGGCGAGGCCAGCGAACGCGACCAGGCCGTCATCGACCGCTTCCACCGGATAAGCGAGCACAAGCGCCTGCCCCAGGTCACCTATCCCGGATGAGCGTGCGGGAGCTGGACGCCCGGCGGCTGGCCGACGCCGTGGCAAAGCTGTACGTAAAGGCCTGCCTGGAGCTGCCGGAGGCGGTGAAGGAGAAGCTCTATGCTTTCGGCAACCCCTATATCATCGAAAATTTTGAAAAAAATGGAAATCTTCCTCTCTGCCAGGACACAGGCATGGCCGCGGTGTACCTGGAGGTGGGCCAGGACGTGCACCTCACCGGCGACATCCCCGCCGCGGTGGACGAGGGCGTGCGCCGGGCGGTGAAGGAGGGGTATCTGCGCTCTTCCATCGTGGCGGACCCCCTGCGCCGGACCAACACGAGAGACAACACCCCCGCCCTGCTGAACGTGGAACTGGTGCCCGGGGACAGGGTGAAGGTCACCGTGGTCCCCCGGGGCTTCGGCTGCGAGAACAAGGGCCGCATCGCCATGCTGGCCCCCGCCGACGGCGCGGAAGGCGTGAAGGCCTTCGTATTGGAGACAGCCCGTCTGGCCGTGCCCGACGCCTGCCCACCGGTCAGCATCGGCGTAGGCCTGGGCGGCAGCTTCGACCGGGCGCCCGCTCTCGCCAAAAAGGCGACCCTGCGGACCGAGCCCAACCCGGACCCTTTCTACGCCGCGCTGGAGCAGGAGCTCTACGAGGCGACGAAGAAGTTCTCCATCGGCGTGCATATCCTCGCCGCCCCCACCCACATCGCGGGCCTGCCCTGCGCCGTGAGCGTCGGCTGCCACAGCCTCAGATACGCTTCGGAGGTGATATGATGGAAAAACATATATCTACCCCCCTCACTGACGAGGCCATCAAAGGCCTCCGCGCCGGGGATGAGGTGCGCATCACCGGCATCATCTACACCGCCCGGGACGCGGCCCATAAGAAGCTGGTAGAGCTTTTGGAGGCGGGCGAGCCCCTGCCCTTTGACCCGGCGGGGCAGATCGTCTACTACACCGGTCCCACCCCGGCGCCCCCGGGACGGCCCATCGGCTCCTGCGGCCCCACCACCTCCTACCGCATGGACAAATATACCCCCGCCCTGCTGGAAGCGGGCCTCAAAGGCCTCATCGGCAAGGGCCGCCGGGGCCAGGCGGTCATCGACGCCATCAAGGAGCACACCTGCGTCTACTTCTCCGCCGAGGGCGGCTGCGGGGCGCTGCTGGCCAATTACGTGAAGAGCTGCGAAGTCGTTGCCTTCCCGGAGCTGGGCACCGAGGCGGTACACCGGCTCACGGTGGAGAACTTCCCCGTCAGCGTCTTCTGCGACTGCAAGGGCCACATCTACTCCCCCTATCTCTGATATAAGGAGCGACCTATGGACTATTTGAAAGCATCCCTGGAGGCCCACGCGAAGTGGCGGGGCAAGCTCTCCATCCAGCCCAAGGCCCCGGTGGACACCGCCGAGGCCCTGAGCTTGGCCTACACCCCCGGCGTGGCGGCCCCCTGCCTGGAAATACAAAAGGATATCGATAAGAGCTATGAGCTCACCGGCCGGTGGAACACCGTGGCGGTGGTCACCGACGGCTCCGCCGTGCTGGGCCTTGGGGACATCGGCCCCGAGGCGGGCATGCCCGTGATGGAGGGCAAGTGTGTGCTCTTCAAGGCCTTCGGCGGTGTAGACGCCATCCCCCTGTGTGTCCGGAGCAAGGACCCGGACGACGTGGTCCGCACGGTGGCTCTGCTGGCGGGCAGCTTTGGGGGTATAAATTTAGAGGACATCGCCGCGCCCCGGTGCTTTGAGATCGAGGAGCGGCTCAAGGCCCTGTGCGACATCCCCGTGTTCCACGACGACCAGCACGGCACCGCCATCATCGCCCTGGCGGGGCTCTTGAACGCCCTGAAGGTGGTCCATAAGCGTCTGGAGGACGTGCGCATCGTCATCAACGGCGCGGGCGCGGCGGGCACCGCCATCGCCCGGCTGCTTTCAAAGGCGGGGGCGGGGGACGTGATCGTCTGCGACCGCTCCGGCCCCATTGCCGCCTCCCGGCCCGACCTCAACAGTGCCAAGGCCTCTCTGGCCGCCGTGACCAACAAGACCGGCCTCACCGGCACCCTGGCCGACGCCCTCAAAGGCGCCGACGCGGTCATCGGCGTGTCCGCCCCTGGGGCCATCACCGGGGAGATGGTCCGCTCCATGGCGAAGGACGCCATCGTGTTCGCCTGCGCCAACCCCACCCCGGAGATCTTCCCCGACGAGGCCAAAGCCAACGGCGCGGCCGTGGCCGCCACAGGCCGCAGCGACCTGCCCAACCAGCTCAATAACGTATTGGCCTTCCCCGGGGTGTTCCGGGGGGCACTGGACGTGCGGGCCAGCGATATCAACCGGGAGATGAAGGTGGCCGCCGCCCACGCCCTGGCGGGGCTGGTGGGCGAGGATGAGCTCTGCGCCGACTGCATCATCCCCAAGCCCTTCGACCCGAGAGTCAAGGACGCGGTGGCCGCCGCGGTGGCCCAGGCCGCGAGAGATTCCGGCGTGGCCCGGATATAAGTACATACATAGAGCAAGGCCCCTCCGTCACGAGACGGAGGGGCTGTTTTTATCGTTCGTATCTTACCGCCGCTTGCGCAGTATCTGAACCAGGATGACCACGGCGGCCCCCAGTGCGGCTCCGCAGCCAACCAGGGCGATGAGAAGGCCGGTAGTGCTCCTCTCCTGCGGGGGCACGGGCTCCGGCTGGGGCGCAGCCTGGGGCGTGGCGGGCACGGAGGTGACCGTCTCCGCCGCCACGGGCGTGGCCGTGGGCTCCGCCGTCACCGTCGCCGTAGGCTCAGGCGTGGGCGTGACCGTCGGTGTCGGGGTCGGCGTAGGCGTGGGCATATACGTGGGCGTGGGCACCGCCGTCACAGGCGCCGCGGGCACAGGGGTAGCCGTGGGCACGGGCGTGGCGGTGGGTACCGGCGTGGGCGTCACCGTGGGCACCGGGGTGGGCGTCGCCGTAGGCGCCGGCTGTATCGCCGCCGGGTTCACCGTGGGAACAGGCGTTGCCGTCGGCACAGGTGTAGGCGTAGGTGTGGGCGTCGGCGTAGGTGTGGGCGTCGGCGTGGGTGTTAGCGTCGGCGTTGGTGTCGGCGTAGGCGTAGGTTCCGGTGTCGGTGTTGGCGTCGGCGTCGGTGTTGGCGTCGGCGTCGGTGTTGGCGTCGGCGTCGGCGTCGGCGTAGACGTAGGCGTAGGTGTCGGCGTAGGTGTGGGTGTGGGTGTAGGCGTGGGTGTGGGTGTAGGCGTTGGCGTAGGTGTAGGTGTGGGCGTCGGCGTCGGCGTTGGCGTAGGTGTGGGTGTGGGTGTAGGCGTGGGCGTAGGTGTAGGTGTAGGTGTGGGCGTCGGCGTCGGTGTCGGCGTAGGTGTGGGTGTGGGTTCCGGAGTGGGCTCAGGGGTCGGTTCCGGCGTCGCCGTGGGGATCAGCATGGTCCCCGCCGCCACCCGGGTGTCGGTCACGTCGCAGCGGTCACACTTGGCCGTCTCGGTGCCGTCCGCCTCATAGGTGGCGTCGTTATTATAGACGTAGTTGGTGAAGCTGTGGCCCAAGGGCTCCGGGCCCGGCACGCTCATGGTATCGGTATAGTTCACCCCATCATGGAAGACGGAGGCAGTGCTGTTGCTGACGCCGGGCTCCGTGCACGTGGCGTCGGTGATCTCGGTGGTCACCTGGGCGGTGACCACGTCCTGGGTCCCGTCGTTCATACAGGTGAAGGTGGCCTCGGCGCTCTGGCCGTCTTCAGACCAGGCCCACTCCGGCGCGCCCCAGGCATGGAAGAGCTCGAAGCTCCCGTCCATGAACCGGTACTCCTGGATGGCGCTGCCCACATAGACTGTGTGTACGTCCCCGGTCACGTAGACATACAGGTTCGAGTCCGTGCCGTCGGCGCTGCCCATGTGGTCATTGGGGCGGCACTGCCGGCCGTCCACGGTCACGTTCTCCCGCCAGGAGTTCGACAGCGTCAGCAGGTACAGGCCCTGGCCGCCGGCGTTCTTGGGCACGCAGCCCAGGGGGCCCTTCACGGAGCCGCCGTTCACGATGACCTCGCCGTCATAGAAGGGGGGCGCGTCTGTGGCCTCCCGCTCCAGGGTGACGGTGCCGCCGTTGATGGTGAGCTTGCCGCACTTGGCGCCGGGGCTCCCGGCGCCCACAGGCTCCTTCCCCTCCGGGGCGGTGACGGTGATGGTGCCGGAGCCCATCTCCTGCCCCCACAGAGTCAGCTCGCTGCCCTCGGGCAGGTACAGGCCCTGCTTCGCCTCCAGCACGCCGCCGTCGGTCAGGATGACGTTCGCCTTCCCGGCCACGGTGACGGGCGCGTCTATGGTCACATGCTCCTTCACCACGTACCAGCCCTCGGTCAGGTCCGTGACGGCGTCCGTCATCACCCAGGCCTGCGGGGCGGTCTTATGGGTATCCTCCACCGGGTCGAAGTAGTCCGCGTCATAGGCGGTCTCCAGCGTGGGGGGCGCCTCGGGTGCGGGCATGTCGGCAGGCCCGGCCTCGGTGAACACATCCGCCGCGGGCGGGTCTGTGACCACAGGCCCCTGCTCCACGGGGATGTAGCCGCCCTCCGGGGCAAGCTCCCCGGTGACGGGCTCGTCGGTCAGCGGCATATCGGCCGCGGGCGGCTCATCGCCCCGAAGGCGCACCGGCGCCGCGCCAAGCTGCAGGCACAGCACCGCCGCGAGCAGCAGCAGGGCAAGTCTCTTGCGCGCAGTTTCAGACATACAGGTCCCTCCCATTTCAAGTTTTTTAACTCTCCCGGCCCCGGGAGACGCTCTCACATATCGAACAGGGTCATCTGGCTGGCCTCCGGCAGAGCACCGAAGGCGCCCATCTTCTTCAACGTCTCGATGTGGGCCATGCTCACCTTGGGGCAGGCCGCCGCCACATCCTCGATGGACACGAAGTCCCGGCCCCCCTCCCGGGCCTTTGCCAGGTCCTGGGCCGCCGTGGCGCCCAGGCCCGCGATGGCCACGAAGGGCACCCGCAAAAGCTTCTCCCCCACGGGCAGGAACTGCAGGGCGTCGGACTCATAGATATCGATGGGGGCGAAGTCAAAGCCCCGCATGTAAAACTCATACACCATCTCCAGGGTGGTGACCAGGTCCTGGTCCTTGGCGGTGGCGTTGGGGTCGGCGTTGATCTCCTTGATCTTATTGCGGACCTTATTGGCCCCGCCGGTCATCATCTCCGCGTCGAAGCCCCCCTTCTGGCTGCGGCGGTAGAAAAGCGCCGCGTAGAAGGCCAGGGGGTAATGGACCTTGTACCAGGCGATGCGGAAGGCCATCAGCACATAGGCCACCGCGTGGGCCTTGGGAAACAGATATTCTATCTTATGGCAGGAGTCGATATACCACTGGGGCACGCCGTGGTCCTTCATGGCCTGGACCTGCTCGTCGGTGAGTTGCTTGTTCTTCTTGCGGACGTTCTCCATGGCCTTGAAGGCGGTGTTGGCGTCGATGCCCTGATGCATCAGGTAGAGCATGATGTCGTCCCGGCAGCCGATGGTGTCGGTGACCTTGATGCCGGCCTTGATAAGATCCTGGGCGTTTCCCAGCCACACGCCGGTGCCGTGGGAGTAGCCGGACAGGCGCACCAGCATGTCGAACTTGTCCGGTTTTGTGTCCACAAGCATCTGGCGGGTGAAGCCGGTGCCGAACTCGGGGATGCCCAAAGAGCCGGTCTTTCCGATAATGGGGTCGTCGTCCGGTAGGCCCAGGGCTCTGGGCGAGGAGAACAGGCTCATGGTATCCCCGTCGTCCAGGCGGATGGTCTTAGCGTCGGTGCCGGTGAGGCGCTCCAGCATGTTGATCATGGTCGGATTATCGTGGCCCAGCTCGTCCAGCTTCAGCAGATAGTCCTCCATGAAATGGTATTCAAGATGGGTCGTTATGATGTCCTGGTTCTCGGCGTCCGCCGGGTGCTGCACCGGGCAGAAGTCGGTCACGTCCATGTCCTGGGGGATGATGACGAGACCCCCCGGGTGCTGACCGGTGGTTCGCTTGACGCCCACCAGTCCCTGGGTCAGCCAGTTCTTCTCCGCAGAGGAGTATTCCAGACCGTGAGTCTCGGCGTATTTGAGCACATAGCCGTAAGCGGTCTTGTCCGCGATGGTGCCCACGGTGCCGGCCTTGAACACGTGGTCCTCGCCGAAGAGGGTCTTGGTGTAGGCGTGGGCGTTGGCCTGGTATTCCCCGGAGAAGTTCAGGTCGATATCCGGCACCTTGTCGCCCTTGATGCCCAGGAACGTGGCGAAGGGGATGTCGAAGCCCTCCTTGCGCATCTCCGTGCCGCATACGGGACACATCCTGTCCGGCATGTCCGCTCCGCAGCCGTAGCCCTTCCCGGACTCGAAATCCGTGTGGTAGCACTTGGGGCAGAGATAGTGGGCAGGGAGGCTGTTCACCTCCGTGATGCCCGCGAGATACGCCACCAAACTGGACCCCACGCTGCCCCGGCTGCCAACCAGGTAGCCGTGGGCCAGAGAGTCCGCCACCAGCTTCTGGGCGGACATGTAAATGACGTCGAAGTGCCGGCCCAGGATGGTGTTCATCTCCATCTCCACCCGGTCGGTGATGATCTTCTCCGGATGCTCGCCGTAGAGCTCCTTCAGCCGCCCGTAGACCAGGTCCTTGAGCTGCCCGTCGGAGTTTTCGATGACCGGCGGATAGAGCCGCAGCTCCGGCAGCAGGGCCACCTGGCCCTCTATCATATCGGCCACGGCGTTTGTATTTTTCACAACCACCTCATAGGCCCGCTCCTCGCCCAGATACGCAAATTCCGCCAGCATCTCCTCCGTGGTCCGGAAATAGATGGGCAGGGACTTGTCCGCGTCGGAAAAGCCCTTGGCGCTCAGGAGGATATGCCGGAACTGCTCGTCAGCGGGGTCCAGGAAATGCACGTCCCCCGTGGCGCACACCGGCTTGCCCAGTTCATCGGCGATTTCGATGACGCGGCGGTTGAATGCTTTCAGCTCCTCCTCGCTCTTCACCATGCCATTCTCCACCATGAAGGCGTTGTTGCAAAGGGGCATGATCTCGAAGTAGTCGTAGAACGCGCCCAGGCGCTTCAGCTCCGCCCGGCTGCGGCGGCGGCTCACGGCCTGATAGAACTCCCCCGCGGCGCAGGCGCTGCCAACCAGCAGTCCCTCCCGGTGGGCCATGAGCAGGCTCTTGGGGATGGTCGGCACCTTGTTGAAGTGCTCCAGATGGCTCTTGGAGATGAGCTCATAGAGATTTTTCAGGCCCACGCGGTTTTTTACCAGCAGGGAGATGTGCCGCGTCCGGCCGTGTCGCCCGGCTTTGGCCCGAAGAGACCGGCACAGCTCATCCACCTGGGAAAGCTTCTGGGCGCCCTTCTCCGCCAGCATGGGCTGGAACCGGCCCAGGATACGCCCGCATACCAGCGCGTCGTCGCTGGCCCGGTGGTGGTTGAAAGCGGGCAGGCCCAGCCTGTCCGACACCATGTCCAGCTTGAACTTCTTCATGTCCGGCAGCAGGGCCTGGGACAGGGGCAGGGTGTCGATATAGGTGGGGTCAAATATAAGTCCCGCCCGCTCCGCGGCGGCGGCGATGAACCCCACGTCAAAGCTGGCGTTGTGGGCGCACAGGGGCCTGTCCCCCGCGAAGGCCAGGAAGGCCGCCACGGCTTCGGCCTCGTTTGGCGCGTCGAACACATCCGCGTCCGTGATGCCCGTCAGGCGCTGGATGTCCTCCGGGATGGGCATTCCTGGGTTTACATAAGTTTGAAATACCTCGCCGGGTGCCCCCTCATGGAACACCACCGCGCCGATCTCCGTGATCCGGTCGCGCTGCTCATAAAGGCCGGTAGTCTCGATATCAAAAGCCACATAGTCCCCCGTTATGGGGCCGTCCTTCGGCCCGATGACGGCGAGGCTTTCATCCACGTCATTTACATAATATCCTTCCATGCCGTAGATGACCTTGATGCCCTTGGCCGCCTTGGAGGCGGCGGGAAAGGCCTGGGCCACCCCGTGGTCGGTGATGGCGACGGCGCTCATGCCCCACTCCGCCGCCCGCTTCACGGCGGCCACGGGGTCGGTGAGCCCGTCCAGGGAGGACATCTGGGTGTGCAGGTGCAGCTCCACCCGCTTCACCGGGGCATTGTCCCTGCGGCCCTCCGGCGGCTGGGCCAGCTGGATGTTCCGGGGCTCCAGCTCCGCCTCATGGCTGAAGCTGTTGAACTTCATCCGGCCGGATACGGCCAGGTACATCCCCGGCTGTATCTTGTTGATGATGGCGTGCTCCGCTTCCTCCTCCTTGGAGAAGAACCGGCTCACCCGGATGCAGCCGTCGCCGTCGGTCATGTCGAACTGGAGCACCACGGCCCCCCGCTTGGGGATCTCCCGGCTGTCCGCGGCGAACACCCTGCCGCACACGGTGACGGTCTTCATCTCCGGGGAGGCCTCCCGCATGGGGATGGGGCTGCCCTTGACGGCCCGGCCCATGAGCACCTTCCCTGTTCCCGTCTTCTTCCCGGGCTTGGGTGCCTCCTCATGGGGCCACTGGGCCGCGATGGAGACCTCGCTCAGGCCGTACTCCTCCCGGATGGCCCGCTCCATGGCGGACAGCTCCGCCGGCGCGGGCATAGCCGGGAACCGGGCCCGGATGGCCATGCTCATCCGCTCCCGGCTCACCGTGGCCTCCTGCACCGCCACGCCCTCCAATGAGCCGTAGCTCACCTGCAGCGGCTCGCAGAAGGGGAACATCTCCAAAAACGCTACTTCTTCCAATGCTATGTACTCCTTATGCCAGGTGTTTTCCTCTATCCTGACATATCAGATGTCCTGTTTTCCGCCCATCTCCATGAGGGCCATGAGCTCGTCCAAAAGCCGGTCCTCCGGCACCTTCGTCTTTACCACCTGCCCCTTCATGAAGAGGCTTCCGAAGCCGGGGCCGCCGGCGATGCCATAGTCCGCCTCCCGGGCCTCTCCGGGGCCGTTCACCTCGCAGCCCATGACCGCCACGGTGATATCCCGCTCAAGGCCGGACACCGCCTCCTCCACCCTCTTGGCCAGGCCGATGAGGTCGATCTTCGTCCTGCCGCAGGTGGGGCAGGACACGAACCGCACCCCGCCTTTTCGCAGCCCGCAGGCCCGCAATATGGCAAGGCCCGCCCTTACTTCCTCCGCCGGGTCCGCGGTGAGGCTCACCCGGACGGTGTCGCCGATGCCCTCCATGAGCAGCGTCCCGATGCCCACGGCGGAGTTGACCAGGCCGCCATAGCTTGTCCCCGCCTCGGTGACGCCCACGTGCAGGGGGCAGCCGAACCGCTCGGCCGCGAGACGGTAGGCCGCCACGGCCGTCTCCACATCCGACGCCTTGACGGACAGGGCTATATCCTCAAAGCCCGCAGCGTGCAGGGCCTCTATCTCCCCCGCCGCGCTCTCCACAAGGGCCTCCGCCGTGGGGCCGCCGTACTTTTCCAGCAGCCTTTTTTCAAGCGAACCTGTATTCACGCCGATGCGGATGGGGATGCCCCGCTCCCTGCAGGCGTCCGCCACCGCCGCGACCTTATCCGCCGCGCCTATGTTGCCGGGATTTATCCGCACGGCGCTGACCCCCGCCTCCGCCGCCGCCAGGGCCAGCCGGTAGTCGAAGTGGATGTCCGCCACCACGGGCATGGGCGCCGCCGCCATGATGGCGGGCAGGGCCGCCGCCGCGGCCATATTCGGCACCGCCACCCGGATGATGTCGCACCCGGCGGCTTTGAGCCGCCGCATCTGGTCCAATGTGGTCTCCACGTCCTGGGTGGGGGTGTTGCACATGGACTGGACCGTCACGGGGGCCCCGCCCCCCACGGCCACGCCGCCCACATATATTTTTCTCGTTGCGTCTCTTTTCATAGCTACCGTGCGATAATGCGCGCCACGTCGTTGTACGTCACATATACCATCAGGCCCAGCAGCAGCACGAATCCGGCCGTGCTGGCGTAGTTCTCATACTTGGGGTCCAGCTCCCGGCGGAACAGCACCGCCCACAGCCAGGACAGGAGCAGGAAGAAGATGCGTCCCCCGTCCAGCCCCGGGATGGGCAGCAGGTTCATCACCGCCAGGTTCACCGCGATGAGCGCCGCCATATAGAAGATGTTCAAGAGGGCGATGGACACGGTGGGCGATGCCGCGCCGATCTCGGTCATGCCGTCCACCACGCCCACGATGCCCATCAAGTCTTGGGCGCCGGCCGCCCCGGTGACCAGGTCATGGAGCCCCAGCCACACCATGCGCACGAAGTCCAGCGCCCCGTACCAGGTGTACTTGAGCTTCGCCCCAAGGCCCGATTCCAGCTTTTCAAAGTAGAGCCCGTAGCGCATGACCGTCTCCCCGGTGTCCTCGTCGGTATACTCCCGCAATGTCATGGGGAAATGGTCCAGCCGGACCTTATGCCCGTCACGGATGAGCACCAGGTCCGCGTACCCTTCCTCGCCCCGGGCCATGTAGAAGGACACATCGCTGGCAAGATAGGTCCGCTGGCCGTTGACTTTATAAAACGTATCCCCCACCTGCAGGCCGTCGGCGCTCTCATAGGGACAGCCCTCCATGAACCGGGTGACGGTGGGCGGGGAGAAGGCCTCCACCTGGGTGTAGCAGCCAAAGAGAATGATAAGCCCCAGCAGGAAGTTCATGACCACGCCCGCCAGCATGATGATGAGCCGCTTCCACCGGGGGGCGTTCTGGAAGGCGCCGGCGTCGTCCGCGTCGTCGTCCTCCCCCGCCATGGCGCAGAAACCGCCCAGGGGCAGCGCCCTGAGTGTCACGTCCGTGCCCTTTTTCGTGGTATGCCGCAGCAGCACCGGCCCCATGCCCATGGCGAATTCCAGCACCCGCACCCCGCAGGCCCGGGCCGCCAGAAAATGGCCCAGCTCGTGGACCATGATGAGCACGCCGAATATGACGATGGCTAAAAGGATGTACAGGAGATTACTCATTCGCTTTCCTTCTCATGCTTTGCTGGAAATAGCTTATGCTAAACAGGACCGTTTTATCTTTCGTATACCAGCCGCCGGGCCTCTCCGTCGGCGGCCAGGATGTCGTCCAGGGTGGGCTCGGCTATGAACGCCGTGCGCTCCACCGCGTCCGCCACCCGGTCGTAGATATCGTTGAAGCCGATCTTCCCCGCCAGGAACAGGGCCACCGCCGCCTCGTTGGCGGCGCTCATGGCCGCCGGCGCGGTGCCGCCCCGCCGGGCGCAGTCCATGGCGAGGCCCAGGCACGGGGTCTTTTGAAGGTCCGGCGATTCAAAGGTCATGTCCTTCATCTGCCAGAAGTCCAGCCGCTCATAGGGGGAAGGCGCCCGGTCCGGCCAGGTCATGGCGTACTGGATGGGCAGACCCATGTCCGGCACCGCCAGCTGGGCCAGCACCGTGCCGTCCAGGAGCTCCACCATGGAGTGGATGACGCTCTGGGGGTGGACCACCACCTGGATGTGGTCCGGGTCCACCGCGAACAGGTGCATGGCCTCGATGAATTCCAGGCCCTTGTTCATCATGGTGGCGCTGTCCACGGATATCTTGGCTCCCATGTGCCAGTTGGGGTGCCGCACCGCCTGCTCCGGCGTGACGGAGGCGGTCTCGTCCCGCGTCCAGCCCCGGAAGGGGCCGCCGGAGCCGGTGAGCAGTATCTTATATAACTGCTCCCGCCGGCCCTCCAGGCACTGGAAGATGGCGGCGTGCTCCGAATCCACGGGGACTATTTCGGCGCCCTTTTCCGCCGCGGCACGCATCACGATGCTCCCGGCGCAGACCAGGGTCTCCTTGTTGGCGAGACATATGCGCTTTTTCGCGTCGATGGCGTCCAGGGTGGGCCTCAGCCCCACGGAGCCGGACACCGCCGTCACCACCGCGTCCGCGTCCACCGCCGCGGCGGCGTGGCGCAGG
The DNA here is from genome assembly GCA_947625045.1 of uncultured Oscillospiraceae bacterium. GTDB lineage: Bacteria > Bacillota > Clostridia > Oscillospirales > Oscillospiraceae > CAJOIG01. Next base: position 47,439 of record CANQMW010000006.1, on the reverse strand, counting down.
CCCTCCATCCCCTCGCCTATCTCTATATCCAGGTCCTTTACGGCGATGCGCAGCTTTTTGGCCGCGTCAGGGTCATATACCGCCGCGTAGGAGGGCTTAAAGCGGCGTATCTGCTGTTCCAGCAGTTCTATGCTCTTTTGGGCCGTCAAGGCCTCCACCCGCAGGCCCAGCCGGGCCGCCGCCTCCAGCGACTGCCGCCCGATGGACCCGGTGGAACCCAGCACGGATAGGGACTTCACCATGGCATTCACCCTTTTCCCACGTCGCCGAAGCGGCGCTCTCTGTGTTGATAGGCGGCGATGGCCTTATCAAATTCCTTCTCGTCGAAGTCCGGCCACAGCACGTCGGAGAAATAAAGCTCCGCGTAGGCGATCTCCCAGAGAAGGAAGTTGGAGATGCGCTTTTCCCCGCCGGGGCGGATGAGCAGGTCCGGGTCGGGGATAGCCCCGCCCCACATGTAGCCGGAAAAGCCCGCCTCGTCTATCTCCGGGCAGCCGTCCGCCGCCCACCGCTTTGCCGCCCTAATTATCTCGTCCCGGCCGCCGTAGTTGAGGCAGATGTTCACCTGCGCCCCCGTGTACACCGCCGAGCGCTCCATGCACTCCCGGCACAGCGTTTGCAGCTCCGGCGCGAAGGGGGAGAGGTCCCCGAAGATGCAGATGCGCACCCGCTCCTTTTCCAGGTCCCGCAGGGCCTGGCGCAGGTATTTCTCCAAAAGGGCCATGATGCCCGCCACCTCGTCGGCGGGCCGCTTCCAGTTCTCCGTAGAGAAGGCGTAGACCGTCAGGTACTCTATCCCCAGCTTTTGGCAGTACCGGGCCGCCCGGCGGAAGCTGTCCGCCCCGGCGGAGTGGCCCGCCGTCCGGGGCAGGCCCCGCTTTTTGGCCCAGCGGCCGTTGCCGTCCATGATAACGGCGATATGGCGGGGGAGATTTTCGGATTCTTGAATATGCTCATGGCGGGGGAGTCTTTCGGACTCTCCCGCCAGGTCGGTCTTGTTCCGGACGCTCATATGGCGAACAGCTCTTTTTCCTTCGCGTCGGTGAGCTTGTCGATGTCCTTGATGTTGTCGTCGGTCAGCTTCTGCAGGTCCTTTTCCAGGTCCTTCTGGTCGTCCTCGGTGATGTCGCCGGCCTTCTGCTGCTTCTTGATCTTATCCATGGCGTCCCGGCGGATGTTGCGCACGGCCACCTTGGCCTCCTCGCCGTACTTGCGCACCTGCTTGGCCAGCTCCTTGCGCCGCTCCTCGGTGAGCTGGGGGAAGGCAAGGCGGATGACCCGGCCGTCGTTCTGGGGGTTGATGCCCAGCTCCGAGGCTTGGATGGCCTTCTCGATGCCCTTCAGCACGGAGCCATCCCAGGGAGTGATGACCAGCGTGCGGGGGTCGGGGGTGGAGATGGCCGCCACCTGGTTGATGGGGGTGGGGGTGCCGTAGTAGTCCACGGTGATGCCGTTCAGCACCGCGGCGTTGGCCCGCCCGGCCCGGACGGAATCGAACTGGCCGGAGAGGAAATCCTTGGCCTTCTTCATTTTCTCCTCAAACTCTTTCAGCTCAGACATGGGTCAGGTCCTCCTTTTGTAAAATGATTCAACGTTATTCAACGATAGTGCCTATTTTCTCCCCCATGACCACCCGGAGGATGTTCTCCGGCGGGTCCAGGGCGAAGATCATGGTGGGGATGGCGTTGTCCCGCAAAAGGCTGGTGGCCGCCGCGTCGATGACCTTCAGGTCCTTCGCCAGGATCTCCCCGTAGCCGACACGATCCAGCTTCTTCGCGGTAGGGTCCGTCTTCGGGTCCGCGGTATACACGCCGTCGACGTGCTTCGCCATCAAAAGCGCGTCCGCGCCGATCTCGGCGGCCTTCAGGGCCGCGGCAGAGTCGGTGGTGAAATAGGGGTTGCCGCTGCCCGCGGCAAAGAGGACCACCCGCCCCTTTTCCAGATGGTGCATGGCCCGGCCGTAGGAGTAAGACTCCGCCACCCGCACCATGTCGATCATGGTCATCACCCGGGCGGGCACGCCCTGCTGCTCCAGCACTTCGGACAGGGCGATAGAGTTCATGACGGTGGCCAGCATGCCCATCTGGTCGGCCCGGGAGCGCTCCATCCTGCCGCCCCCGTCCTTGGCGCCCCGCCAGTAGTTGCCGCCGCCGGTAACGAGGCCGATCTGCACCCCGGCGTCCACACAGCTTTTGATGGCCTTTGCCACCTCGGCCATGACGGCGAAATCCAGCCCCCGGCCGCTGTCGCCGCCCAGGGCCTCGCCGCTGAGCTTCAGCAGCACGCGCTTATAAACAGGTGTTCCCATGCTTCCCTCTCCCCTCTTATCATCTCTTCCATTGTACGGGACAAAGGTTACATTTTCAACTACAGAACGCACCTTTTTCCCAGTCTTAAATTTTACCACATCCGCCTCGCGATTTCAACCGGCTTCGCGTCCGGCTCGTGCTACCCTTGAGCCATGGAGACCATCTATCTGGACGAACTGTTTCTCTTGGACCTGGTGGTGGACTACTTCCTGCTGCTGGGCACGGCGAAGGTATGCGCCCTGCCCTATCGGAGAGGCCGGTTTCTCGCCGGGGCGGCGCTGGGGGCGGTGTGGAACTGCCTGGGGCTCCTGCCGGGGCTGGGCTGGCTCATCTGCCCCGCCATGCGGCCGGTGCTGGGCCTTGCCATGACCCTGGCCGCCTTCGGCGGGGAGCGGCGGCTGTGGCGGTGCTACGGGTACTTTCTGGGCCTTTCAGCCCTCTTCGGCGGGACGGTGTATGCCGCCTGCCTGTTCCGGGGCGGGAGCGCGCTGCATCTGGACATGCGGGTGCTGGCGCTGGCCTTCGCCGTGTGCTGGGCGGGGATAAGCTTCCTCTACCGGGGCGCCGGCCGGGCCGCCCCCCGGCGGCTGCGCCAGGTGACGGTGGAGCGCCGGGGGAAGACGGTCCGTCTGCGGGCCCTGGAGGACACGGGAAACGGCCTCATAGATCCCATCACCGGCTGCGCCGCCTTCGTGGCGGAGGCGGAGGCAGTGCGGGGGCTCTTCTCCCCCGCCGACGCCGCCTATCTTCGCGCGCTCCCCGCGGAGGCGGCGCTGCACATCCCCGGCGCCCGGCTCATCCCCTACGCGGGGGTGGATGGCAAAAGCGGGCTGCTGCTGGCCTTCCGGCCGGACCGGGTGACGGTGGACGGCCGGGAGCGGCGGGATCTGCTGGCCGCCGTATCCCCCGGCAGGCTCGGCACAGATGGTTCCTACGACGCGGTGCTTTGAAAGGAGGCACACCATGAATAAGCTCATCCTGCTTCTGATGCAGCTGCAAATGAAGTTGCAGCCCACGCCGCGCATTTTTTATATCGGCGGCAGCGACGTGCTGCCCCCGCCCCTGGAAAAGGACGAAGAAGAGGCCGCCATCGCCGCCCTCATGGCGGGGGACCAGGAGGCCCGCCAGAGCCTTATCGAGCACAATCTGCGCCTGGTGGTGTACATCGCCCGCCGGTTCGAGAACACCGGCGTGAACATCGAGGACCTGATCTCCATCGGCACCATCGGCCTCATCAAGGCCATCGGCACCTTCGACCCGGCCAAGCGCATCAAGCTGGCCACCTACGCCTCCCGGTGCATCGAAAACGAGATACTCATGTTCCTGCGCAAGAAGAGCTCCCACCGCACGGAGATATCCATCGACGAGCCCCTCAATACCGACTGGGACGGCAACGAGCTGCTTTTATCCGACGTCCTCGGCACCGACGGCGAGGAGGTGAGCAAGCCTCTGGAGGACGACGTGGAAAAGCAGCTTCTCATGGAGGCGGTGGATAGGCTGGACGAGCGGGAACGGTCCATCATCCTCATGCGCTTCGGCCTGGAGGGCTACGAGGAGCTGACCCAAAAGGAGGTGGCGGACCTTCTGGGCATATCCCAGAGCTACATAAGCCGCCTGGAAAAGCGCATCATCCTGCGCCTTCGGCGGGAGCTGATACGCCAGTTCTGACCCCAGCTTGACACCCCGGCCCATTGATACTACAATGGGCCGGGGCCTTTTTTGCCCCGGAGGTAACGGATGAAGATAGGGCAGGTGGAGATACCGGGCCGCGCGGCGCTGGCCCCCATGGCGGGGGTGACGGACGCCGCCTTCCGCCATATCTGCCGTGCCCGCGGCGCGGCGCTGACCTGCACGGAGATGGTATCCAGCCGGGGGCTGGTGTACAACGACCCCAAGACGAAGGAGCTGCTCTTCTGCCCGCCGGGAGACGGGCCCACGGCCGCCCAGATATTCGGCTCGGACCCCTCTGTCATGGCCGAGGCCGCCCAAATGGCCCTGGAGCTGTCCGGGGCGGACATCCTGGACATCAACATGGGCTGCCCCGTTGGGAAGATCGTGAAGGGCGGGGACGGCTCCGCCCTCATGAAGGACCCCGACCTTGCCGGGCGCATCGTGGAGGCCTGCGTGAAGGCCGTGGACCGGCCCGTGACGGTGAAGTTCCGCAAGGGCTGGGACGGCGGGAACGTGAACGCGGTGGAGTTCGCGAAGGTCTGCGAAGCCGCCGGGGCCGCCGCTATCACCGTCCACGGCCGGACGAGGGTGCAGATGTATTCCGGCGTCGCCGACTGGGACATCATCCGGGACGTGAAGGCCGCGGTTTCCATCCCGGTCATAGCCAACGGGGACGTGTTCTCCGGCGAGGCCGCCGCGCGGGTCCTCAGGCGCACCGGCGCGGACATGTGCATGGTGGGCCGGGGCGCCTTCGGGGACCCCTGGATATTTGAGCGCATCAACGCCGCCCTGGCGGGGGAGCCGGAGCCGGAACTGCCGCCCCTGGCGGAGCGGATGGACACGGCGCTTTCCCAATTCGAGCTGGCCTGCGCCTGGAAGGACCCCCATATCGCCTGTCTGGAGGCGCGGAAGCAATTGTGCTGGTACCTGCGGGGCGTGCCTTGGTCCGGGCCCGCCAAGCGGGAGATCGTGAAGGTGAACACACTGGACGACATCCGGGCCATCGTCGCCCGGATCAAGAGAGAGCTGAGGTGAGACGCCGTGACGAGAGAGGAAGAGCGGGCCGTCATCGAGAGGGTCCTTGCCGGGGACGGCCAGGCCTTTGAGGCGCTAGTGAAAGCCAACGAAAAGGGCGTATATAACCTGGCCTTACGGATGCTGGGCAATGCCCAGGACGCTCTGGACGCCTCCCAGGAGGCGTTCTTCCGGGCCTATAAGGCCCTGGGCAGGTTCCGGGGGGACAGCAAGTTCTCCGTGTGGCTGTACCGGCTCACCAGCAACGTGTGCCTGGACATGCTGCGCAGGGCGGGGCGGTACGACGAGACCTCCCTCACCGGGGAGGATGAAGAGGACATGCCCCTGCCCGACAGCCGCTTCGACCCCCAGACCGCCCTGGAGCGCAGCGAGGTGCGCCGGGCCGTGCGGGAGGGGCTGGACAAACTGGACCCCATCTTCCGCCAGGCGCTGGTGCTGCGGGACGTGAGCGGCCTTTCCTACGACGAGATAGGCCAGGCCCTGGACCTGGAGCCCGGCACGGTGAAGAGCCGCATCTTCCGGGCCCGGCGAAAGCTGGCGGCGTATTTGATGGCGGACGGGAACATTTTTGCCCCGGAGCCGTCCAAGGATGAGAGGAAAGGAGGCGGCGAGGATGCGTGACCATGAATACTATCAGGAGCTGATGAGCCGCCTTCTGGACGAGGGCCTCACGGCAAAGGAGGAGCGGGAGCTCAAGGAGCATGTGCGCGCCTGTCCTGAATGCGCAAAGCTCTTCTCCGCCTTTTCCGCTGTGACCGTCTCCCTGCGGGAGGACATGGCGGAGCCCCCGGCGGAGCTCAGCCGGGGCGTCATGGACCGCATCGCCGCGGATAAAGAAGAGCGGCCCAAAGTCATCCACGTCCAGCGCCCGGAGCTGGAGCGGGAGCGGCCCAAACGGCGGCAAAGGCGTGGCTGGACAGGCCTCGCCGCGGCGGCGTGCCTTGTGCTGGTGATAGGCGGCGGGGCGTTCTGGTTCCTGCGGGATAAGAAGAGCCTCTCCACCGACGGCGCCGCCCCCGAGGCGGCCATGATGCGCGCGGCGGACAACGCCCCCGTGGCGGGCACCGGCGAGGCCGAGGACGTCCCGGAGGCCGCCAGCATCGAGAGTGATATGGCGGAGGACGCCGCCATGCCCATGACCGCCGAGGCCGCCATGGCGACGCCTGCCCCCTCCCCCACCGCCACGCCGGCGCCCGAGCCCCTGACCGTCATGGACGTGGCCCGGCGGGACGTGGGGACCATCGCCGCGGAGGATATCCCCGCCTTCACCGCCCTTTTGGAGGGCGGCGAGGTGATCGGCGGCGCCCAGGGGGACTGGGAGTTCCTCTTCAGCGTCACCTACGGCGACAGGGAGATATCCTTCGCCACCGATGAGAACGAAAAGCGCCTGGTCTGGTGGGACGGCAACACCCCCGTCACCGCCGCCCATGGCTCATTGGACACCCTGCGGGACATGATAGAGCTGTCCGAAGCGCCATTGCCGCAGTAAAAAAACAGCCTGCCGCGTTTTGCGGCAGGCAATTTTACTGTTTTATTTCTTGTATTATGTCAACTATATCGGACTCTCCGCCGCCCAGGAGGTAGAGCTTTCCGTCCGCCGTGGCCACCTTCAGCCAGGGCCCCGTCCGGGGGTCCAGGCAAAGTGTGGCGTCGCCCCATTCGGTCCTGAACCGGCCCTTCAAAAGGCTGTCCAGCCCGGTTCCCATGACCCGGACCATGTTCTTGGGAAGCTGATCGATGATCTCCGCGCTCTCTATGTCCTCCAGGGGCAGAACATAGTCCTTGCCCCAGCTGGCCGCCACCAGGGCCCCGTCCTCCACGGCCAGGGGTTCGGGCCCGGCGCCCATGCTGTCGAAGCACACGCCCATCACCGGCATGGCAATGAACAGCAGTATCAGGGCGAAGGCCATGAACACCTTCCCGCCCGGCCGGGCCACGTTCACCGTGGAGTTGGCGCCGGTGCGGTTGTTGACGATGACCCGGCTGTCGTTGGGGTCATAGTAGAGCTGGCCCCATATCCAGCGGTCGTCCTCGTCCACATAGAATCCCTCGCCGCTGGCGGCGGTGAGCTTTTCCTGCACCCGCCGGACACGGAATTCCAGCACGATGGCCACGGCGCACACCCCGAGGGCCAGGACGACGGTGAGTACCATGAACGCCCCGCCGCCAACAGCGGAGAGCTTCGTGCTCGCCCATATGCAGAGGCTGACCACCGCCATCATCCAGGCGCACAGGAGCCACACCCGGTCCCAGGCCCGGCGGCGCACCCGGGTCAGGGCCTGGGTCACCGCGCCGTTTTCATCCACCGTCTCCGCCCGGTTCCGATAGAGATACCGGCTGCCGAAAAAGCAACCCAGAGCCAAAGCCGCGTCCAGCAGGTAGGCATACCACAGCGTCCGGTCCAGTACTGCCGGGACCGCCGCGATGAGGGCCGCCGCGATGAACCACCACAGGCCAGGCCTCTTTGCCTGCACCGCCGGGACGGTGACGCTGGCGGCCCGCACCGCGGGCACCGTCCAGCCCCGTTCCTTTTTGAGCTTCTTCAGCTTCCCGTTCCACCGGGCGTAGCTGACGAACTGGGCCACGATAACTAAGTCTATCCACAGGAAGTACGCCAGAAAGTGAAGCGCCGGCCAGGTCAGCACCATGCACAGGACACCGACCGCCATGAGGGCCAGGCACAGGCATATCTGCTCCCGCTTGAAGCCCCGCAGCAGCCCCAGCACCCCGGCGTCCTCCCGGCCGGCCCGGGGAAAGGTGACGCCCACGGCGATGTTCTTTTTGAATTTCGTCTCGTTGATATTCAGCACACACATCAAAACGGGCACCCACAGGGTCAGCCCCCACATGATCAGCGCGTTCATCCCATTCCCTCCTCATAGAGCTTCCGGCACAGGTCCAGGACCTGCTCCTCGTCCATCCCCGCCAGCCGCAGCTCGCCCAGCCGCAGCCGCAGGCCCTCCAATGTCTCCTTTGTGGGACCGACCATCCCCTGCCGGGGGGACACCACCGCGCCGCTCCTCCGGTCCGTGGCGATATAGCCCTCCTGGCGCAAAAGCTGGTATGCCTTACTCACGGTCATCATGTTGATGCCGCACTCCTCCGCCAGGGCCCGGATGGTGGGCAGCTTCTCCCCGGCGGCCAGCTCCCCCCGGGCGATGCCCAGGACGATCTGGTCCCGTATTTGCAGATATATGGGCTTATCCGCGGCGAAGTCCAGTTTTAAGAGCATACTGCCGCCTCCTTCCTGTCGTTTGCATTACTCACTATAACGCAAATAATGCAGCTTGTCAAGATTTATTTTTCAAATCCTATTGCAATCGGCCCCACCGGCCTTTATAATATTTATGTGGCCTGACGCAAAAACTGGGGAGTTGAAGCGAAAGACACGGCAACATGGACAGCCATATCTATGCCCGCGTCTTTCGGCGCGGGCATTATCGCAAGGAGGAGAAAGTCGATATGATGGTAACGCGCGTGGCCGTGATGGGCATCATCGTGGAGAATCTGGAAAGCACCGAACAGCTCAACGCCATATTGCACCGCTATTCCGGCTACATATTGGGGCGTATGGGCATCCCCTACCGGGACAAGGACATCAACGTCATCAGCATCGCCATCGACGCGCCTCAGGACGTGACGAACACCATGGCCGGCGAGATCGGCGCTCTTCCCGGCGTGAACGTGAAGACCGCCTTCTCCCACGTCATCGCCCGGTCATAAAACGTCCCGCGGCGCGCGGGAAAGGAAGGATACCCCTTATGAAGCGCTTTTTCGCGACGCTTCTGGCCCTGGCATTATGCCTGGGCGTTTCAAGCTGCGCTCTCGCGGCGGAGCACGACCCTGACGCCGACATGAACGTCATGGTCCTGAACGGGACCACCGGCTTCGGCATGGCAAAGCTCATGGCCGACGCGGCCGAGGGCAAGGCCGCCCTGGACTACGATTTTCAGGTGGAGACGGACGCCAGCGCCGTCACCGCCGCCCTCATCAACGGCACCTGCGACGTGGCCGCCCTGCCCGCCAACGCGGCGGCGGCTCTTTATAACAAGACCGAAGGGGCCGTGAAGCTGTTGGCGCTGAACACCCTTGGGGTCTTATATCTCGTGGTGAACAGCGAAAAAGTCACGGTGGAGTCTCTGGAAGACCTTGACGGCATGAGCGTGCCTGTCCCGGCCCAGAACCCCACCTTCCTTTTCCAGGCCCTCTGCCAGGCCGCGGGGGTGGATGCGACGACTGACGACACCTACGCCCAGCCCACCGACCTGCGCACCGCCCTGGCCGCCGGCGAGGTGGATATGGCCGTGCTGCCCGAGCCCATGGTGACCATCGCCTGCGCCGCCAATGAGAGCCTCTCCGTGGCGCTGGACCTGACGGCAGAGTGGGACAAGATCTATCCCGCCGGGAGCCTGGTACAGGGCTGCGCGGTGGTGCGCACGGAATACGCCGACGCCCATCCGGCCGAGCTGGCCGCCTTTATGGAGGAGTACGGCGCGTCCATCGCCTACCTCTCGGAGGACCCGGCGGAGGCCGCCAAGCTCATCGAGCAGACCGGCGTTTTCACCAACGCCGCCGTGGCCGAGAAGGCAATTCCCCACTGCAATCTCTGCTTCATCACCGGCGAGGACATGGAGCCGCTGATGGACGAATATCTGACCATCCTCTACGGCGTGGCCCCGGAGTCCGTGGGCGGGTCCGTCCCCGACGCCGGCTTCTACTGGCCGGGTCCCGGCTGACTGCGATGAACGCCAAGCTCTGGACAAGACGTATACTGGTCCTGGCCTTCTGGCTGGGCGTATGGGCGCTTTCGGCAAGCCTGGTGGACAGGGAGCTTCTGCTCCCCGGCCCCTGGGAGGTCGCAAAGCGCCTTGCCTCTTTGGTGGTCACGGGCCAATTTTGGCGCATTACGATGGTGAGCCTGGGACGCATATTGCTGGGCGCCGCCCTGGGCACGGCGCTGGGGGTGCTCCTGGCCATGGGAACCAGCCGTTTCGCGTTTCTCAGGGCGGTGCTGAGCCCGGTGCTCTCCGTCATCAAGGCCGTGCCCGTGGCAAGCTTCATCCTGCTGGTGCTCATCTGGGTGGGCCGGGACACATTGCCCTGCGTCATCGTGGTGCTGATGGTAGCCCCGGTGGTGTGGTCCAGCGTCACCGCGGGCATATACACCACTGACGCCGAGCTTTTGGAGCTTTCCCGGGTCTACCGCTTCTCCCCCTGGCGGACACTGACGCGCATATATGCCCCCTCCGTGGGACCCTACTTCCTCTCCGCCTGCCATACCTGCCTGGGGCTGGCGTGGAAGTCCGGGGTGGCAGCGGAGGTGCTCACCGTGCCGGCCCGGTCCATCGGGCGGGAGCTCTTTGAAGCAAAGCTCTATCTGGAATCGGTGGACCTGTTCGCCTGGACGCTGGTGGTGGTGCTTTGCTCCCTCATATTGGAAAAGCTCCTGTCCACCGCCATCACGCGGCTGGGCCGGCGGCCCGCCTGGGGAGGGCGGCAGCTATGATACGCTTTGAGAACGTCTCCCTTGTCTACGGCGATAAGACGGTGCTGGCCGCCGTGGACCTGCATGTGCCCCCCGGGGCCCGGGCGGCCCTCATGGGCCCCTCCGGCTGCGGCAAGACGTCGCTTCTGCGCATGGCGGCGGGGCTTGCAAAGCCCACATCCGGGCGCGTCACGGTGAACGCCCAGCGCCTGGCCTACGCCTTTCAGGAGCCCCGGCTCATGCCCTGGCGCACGGCGGCAGAGAACGTGAACGCGGTGCTGTCTGACCGGGCGGCGACCTTGCCGGAGGCCCGAAAATGGCTCGCGGCGGTGGGCCTCGCCGAGGCGGAAAACAAGTTCCCGGAGGAACTGTCCGGCGGCATGCGCCAGCGGGTGGACCTGGCCCGGGCCATGGCCTACAGCGGGGACCTGCTCTTTCTGGACGAGCCAACCAAGGAGCTGGACCCGGACCGGCGGCAGGAGGTGCTGGCCCTGCTGCGGGAGCACGCCAAAGCGCGGACCCTTCTCATGGCCACTCACAGCATGCTGGAGGCCCAGGCCCTGGCGGACCAGGTATATGTGTTCAAGGACGGCCGGTTCATTCCGGCGTGACACAGATAAAATAAGACGGGACCGAAACTCGGTCCCGTCTTTCGTTTTGTCGTTTCTCAGGCCTTCAGGGCTGCCACCACATCCTCCGTGGTGAGCACCGTGGGTTCCGCCAGTTTCTCGCCCTGGCGGGCGCATACCGCGGCCACGTACTCGTCCCCCAGGTCATATTCCCCGAACTGCCAGCCGTCCAGGCCGTGCATCACGTCCTCCTGGTCCAGGCCCAGAAGCTGGTCCTGGCTCACCGCCTTGACCCACGCCTCTTTTCTCGTCCAGATGCGGAAGAAGGCGTGGTTCTGCTGGTCCCGGGGCTGCTCCGCCAGCCAATCCCGCTCCCGGAAATGGAACCGGCGGGCCACCGACATGTGGATGGGCTTGATCTGCTGCACATCCACCCCGATGGGGTCGCTGCTGATGGCGCACATGGCGTAGGGCCCGGAGTGGGACAGGCTGAAATGCAGGTCGTCCCGCTGGGCAAACACAGGCTTGCCCGCCTGGAGGAACCGCACCGGCTCCTCCGGCTGGACGCCGTGGCGCTCCATCACATACCGCCACAGAAGGCCCGCGCCGAGACTGGCCTCCCGCGCCGGGGCATAGCGCAGCCGCTCCAGTCTCCGCCGCCGCCACCGGGGCAGCAGCTCCGCCTGCTCCTCCGTCATGGGCTCGTCGCCGTTTTTCAGTACGAACACTTCTGTCATAACTCTCACCAATCCGGCGTGTACCAATAATTATAGACTGCAAAATTCTGGATGTGGAAAAGGTCCAGGTCCTCATGCCGCTCCGGGCGGGTGTCCTCCAGCTCCACGTCGTATATCCAGTCCGTCCCCTCATCGTCGGGGATGACCACGAAGCTGTGGGGGCCGTTGAACTGGTTCACCGTCGCGGCCACGATCTGGGCATTCTCCCCCAGGCACCGGGCCAGCAGGCCGAAGGCGGCCGCGTAGCCGTAGCAGGTGCCGCCGCCGTAGCGGAAAAACCGGGAGGCCCGCTGGAATTCCCAGCCGGTGGAGCCCACCTCCTCCGGCGTCTGGTCCCGGGGCGTGACGATGTACTCAAAGTTGTTCTTTACGTAGAGATAGACCGCCTGCAGGGCTTCCTCGCCCTCCAGCTCATCTGCCCCGCTGTCCCGAAGGGCCTGGCGCAGCTTTTCATCCAGAGAAGCGTTTCCCGTGGTGTAGCGCCCATCGGCGTCGAAGGACCACACGCCATATGTCCCGCTGCGGATGAGCTCACCGTTCTCGTCGGCGGCATAGAGCCACCCGTGGAGCCTGTAGACGCCCTCCTCCCGCAGGGGTATCTCCCCCTCGGTGGCCGCGTCGGCCATCCAGGCCCAGGCCCCATCGTCAGCGTCCACATCCCCGGGCAGCCCCTCGCCCAGGATGAGACGCCCCTCGTCCGGCGTCCGGCCGGACAGCTTCACCAGCGCCACAGCCGCCTCCCGGCGGGTGAGGCGCGCCTCGCTCTCCGTAAGCAGCGTCTGCTCCTCCACGGCCTGGGCCACTTCCTCCGCCCGGTCGCCGTCTTTACCGGCCAGACTCACGGAGAGCCTGTCCAGGGTCTCACAGAGCGCCATGCGCCCCACGTTCCGGTCAGGCCTCATCCCCGGTTCCAGAATGCCCGCGGCCGTGAGCCGCGCCAGGGCGTCTTCTCCCTCGGGAAGGCCGTCCAGCAGCGTCTCCAGCGCCTGGGCCAGCTCCCCGTAGGAGAGGTCATCCTCCGGGCGGAAGAGGCCCTCGCCGGTGAGGTGCAGCAGGGCCGGATGGTCCTCCCGGCTCTGCATGCGCAGGGGCATGGGCGTGGGTGTGGGCGCCGGGCTCGGGGTTGGCGCGGGCGTCGCTGTGGCGGATGCTTCCGCCCAGGCGGCCAGGATGGCGTCGGGCCCGCCCGCCGCCTCGGATGAACGGACGCCCGCCACCAGCACCGACAGTGCCAGGGCGGCCAGGATCATGTAAAGGATGCTCTGCTTTTTCATGGGTATCTTTCTCTGTTACCTGTTGTCTATTTTATACTGACTTCCAAATAATAACAATCAATTTCCAGAAGTTTTCCAGCTCAAAAACCACTAAAAATTTCGTCGTCTAATGAAACAAAATGCCCGAAAAATTCGCAGTTTCCACAATATCCCAATTGCGTTTTCGTCGCTCTCCATTTTTTGCACAAAATCCCGGGCTCCAGCCCGGGATTTTGCCGAATCGTTTTTAAAATCACATTTCCAAGTCCCGGATATAGACGATCTTGCTGCGGGGGTCGGATTTGTCCTGCCGCTCCTCCACCTCGAACCTATCGATGGCCTTCACCATACCGGACAGCTTGGAAAAGCCGTAGCTGCGGGTGTCGAAATCCGGGCGCTTTTTCTGGATGAGCTGGCCCACGGCCCCCAGGGACACATAGTCGTCGTCCCCCGCGCCTGAAAGGTCCATGATAGAGTCGGCGATGAGCCAGACGATGCTGTCCGGTATCTGCCGGGCCTCGCCGGGGGCGGGCGCCTTGGGCTGGGATTCGGGCTCCGGCTCCTTCTTCACGGGGGCGGCGGTCTTCTTTGCCGGCTCCGTCTTCTTCACCGGCTCCACCTTTTTCCGCCGGGCGTTCTGGCTCGACTTGCCGGTGACTTTCGCGGCCTTCTCCCGGATGACCTCGATGTAGATGAACTTGTTGCAGGCGGCGATGAGGGGGCTGGGGGTCTTCTGCTCGCCGATGCCGATGACGAACTGGCCCGCCTCCCGCAGCCGCCGGGCCAGGCCCGTGAAGTCGCTGTCGGAGCTCACCAGCACGAAGCCGTCCGTGTTGCCGGAGTAGAGGATATCCATGGCGTCGATGATCATGGCCGAGTCGGTGGAGTTCTTCCCCTTGGTGTACGCAAACTGCTGGATGGGGGTGACGGAGTTGTCCAAAAGCACCTGCTTCCACCCCGCCAGATTGCGGGTGGACCAGTCGCCGTAGGCCTTTTTGAGATTCGGTGTGCCGTAGATGGCCACCTCCTCCATGATGCCCTGCAGGCAGTCCCGGGGGGCATTGTCCGCGTCGATGAGCACGGCCAGGCGCAGGTTTTTGTCGTTATCGTTCATGGGCATGAAAATATCCCTCCAATTTCTTTGACTTTAGTATACAGTACCGGGGCCAGATTTGCAAATTAGTTTACATAATATTACTTCCATTTGTAAACATTTCTTTGCAAAGCAAGAAAAAACTTGAAACGGGCCATACCCTGTAATATAATATTTGAGCTTATGCGAATACTATGGCAAGGGGTGTCAACAAAACTATGAGTGCTTCCAAGGATAAAAAGCTCCGCAAACAGCAGATCGCGGAGGGGACCGACAAGCGCACTGCCGCCCAGGCGGCGGAAAAGGCCAAGCAGCGCAGGAGCGCCATCACCTATACCCTGGTGGGCATCGTGCTGGTGGTCTTCTTTGCGTTCATCTTCATCTACAACTCCTCCTGGCCCAGCCGCCACATGACCGCCGTCACCGTGGACGGCACGGACTACTCCGTGGCCCAGGCCAACTTCTATTACTCCAACAGCTACATGAACTTCTACAACAACTATGCCACCTACATCAACTACGGCATGTTCTTCGATCCCAACGAGAGCCTGGCCGATCAGGATTACGGCGACGGCATGAGCTGGCGGGACTTCTTCCGGGATTCCGCCGTGCAGGACATCGCTCAGGTCCAGATGCTCTGTGACGAGGCGGAGGCCGCGGGCTTCACCCTCTCCGAGGAGCAGCAGGCTCTCTTTGACCAGCAGTATGAGGCCCTGACCAGCAACTGGTCCAGCCTGAACTACGAGAGCCTCCAGCAGTATATCAACCTCAACTACGGCAAGGGCGTGGACGCGGACATGCTCCACGAGGAGCTTTACCGCACCTTCCTGGCCTCCGCCTATGCCGACAGTGTGAGGAGCGGCTTTGAGTACACCACGGCGGAGCTGGACGACCACTACGCCGAAGAGGCGGACCAGATGGACGAGATCACCTACGCCGTCTACACCGTCTCCGCCCCCGCGGACGAGGCTGAGACCGCGGAGGATACGGCCGGCGCCGAGGCTGCCGATGACGCCGCTGAGCCGGAAGAGACCTCTGAGCCCGCGCCCGCCGAGCCCGCTCTGGATCAGGATGCCATCGACGCCTTCCTGGAAGCCGTGGACGGCACCGACGAGGACGCCTTCGCCGACTATATCGCGGAGAACTTTGACGGCGCCGCTGTCGCGCCCGTGACCCTGGCCGGCAGCAGCCTGTCCGCCAATTACTCCGAGTTCCTGCTGGACGCCGGCCGCAAGGCGGGCGACGCCGACGCCATCACCGCCGAGGACGGCACCGTGTACCTGGTCATGTTCCTGGACCGGGACGCCAACGACTATAAGCTGCCCGGCTTCCGGCACATCCTGGTGAACGCCCAGGATACGGACGGCGACGGCGTCTACAGCGAGGAGGAGATCCAGGCCGCGGCCGACGAGGCCCAGGCCATCCTGGACGAGTGGAAGGCCGGCGACGCCACGGAGGACAGCTTCGCCGCTCTCGCCAACGAGCGCAGCGAGGACTCCGGCTCCAACACCAGCGGCGGCCTTTACGAGAACGTGCCCAAGGGCCAGATGGTCCCGCCCATCGACGAGTGGATATACGCAAGCGCCCGCAAGGCCGGCGACACCACCGTCGTCACCTATGACGGCCAGAACGAGGGCTCCTACACCGGCGCCCATGTGGTATATTTCACCGGTCTGAGCGACCTGACCTACGCCCGGACCATCGCCGACAGCGAGATGCGCACCGAGGCCTTCGACGCCTTTATCGAGGAGCACATGGAAGGCTACGAGCCCGTCACCGCCCACATGGGCATGGTGGGCAAGCACCACTAAAAAGATACTTCCGATACCGTTCCCCAGGCGGGAGCATCCCAAGGATGCTCCCGCCTTTTTTCACAAAAAAGGGCCCGGCCATTCTTGACAACGGCGGGCCGCTGTGCGATAATAAGATTTGCTTAGGCTTTTTATAAGTTTAGCAACTGTAAGGGGAAGGAGTTTTGTGATATGGTCAAGAAGACGATGGACGGCAACGAGGCCGCCGCCTACGCGAGCTATGCCTTTACGGAGGTCGCCACCATCTACCCGATAACCCCGTCCAGCCCCATGGCGGAGCACGTGGACGCCTGGGCCGCCAACGGGAAGCTCAATATGTTCGGCCAGCCGGTCCGGCTCATGGAGATGCAGAGCGAGGCGGGCGCCTGCGGCGCCATGCACGGTTCCCTGGAGGCCGGGGCGCTGTCCACCAGCTATACCGCCAGCCAAGGCCTTATGCTGATGATACCGCCGCTGTACCGCATCGCGGGGCAGCTTCTCCCCGGCGTCATCCATGTGGCGGCCCGGACGGTGGGCACCAGCGCGTTCTCCATCTTTGGCGACCACTCGGACGTGATGGCCTGCCGGCAGACGGGCTTTGCCCAGCTGGCCTCCTCCTGCGTGCAGGAGTGCATGGATTTGGCGGCGGTGGCCCACCTTTCCGCCGTGAAGAGCCGGGTGCCCTTCATGCACTTCTTCGACGGCTTCCGCACCAGCCATGAGATCCAGAAGATCGACGTGCTGGACTATGAGGACCTTAAAAATATGCTGGACATGGACGCGCTGGCCAAATTCCGGGCCAACGCTCTGAACAGCGAGCACCCCCTCATGCGCTCCACGGTCATCAACCCGGACACCGCCTTCCAGCTTCGGGAGGCCGTGAACCCCTACTATGAGGCCGTGCCCGGCATCGTGGAGGACTATATGCTTAAGATGAGCGCCCTCACCGGCCGGGACTACAAGCTCTTCAATTACTACGGCGCCCCCGACGCGGAGCACGTGGTGGTGGCCATGGGCAGCGTGTCCGGCTGTTTGCAGGAGGTAGTGGAGTACCTCTCCAGGCAGGGCCGGAAGGTGGGCTTTTTGCAGGTGCGGCTGTACCGCCCCTTCAGCGCGGAGCATTTCCTGGCCGCCCTGCCCCAGTCCTGCCAGGTGCTGACGGCCCTGGACCGGACGAAGGAGCCCGGCGCCAACGGCGAGCCCCTCTACGAGGATGTGTGCTCGGTGCTCATCCACGGCGGCCGGCACATCAAGGTCCTGGGCGGCCGCTACGGCCTCAGCAGCAAGGACACCACCCCCGCCCAGATGATCGCCGTGTACGACAACATAGCCGGGGCCCAGCAGGACCACTTCACCGTGGGCATCACCGACGACGTGACCCACCACTCCCTGCCCATCGGGGAGAACGTGGTCACCGCCGACGAGAAGACCATCTCCTGCAAGTTCTGGGGCCTGGGCGGCGACGGCACCGTGGGCGCCAACAAGAACTCCATCAAGATCATCGGCGACTACACGGACCAGTACGTGCAGGCCTATTTTGAATACGACACGAAAAAGTCCGGCGGCGTCACCAAGAGCCACCTGCGCTTCGGCCACAACCCGATCCTCTCCACCTACTACGTGACCATGGCGGACTTCATCGCCTGCCACAACCAGAGCTACATCCCCAAGTACGACATCGTGACCGAGCTGAAACCCGGCGGCACGTTCCTATTAAACTGCAACTGGTCCGACGGGGACCTGGAGACCCACCTGCCCAACAAGGTGAAGCGCCTGCTGGCCCAGCGGAAGGCGAGGTTCTACACCATCGACGCCACGGATATCGCCGACGACCTGGGGCTCGGGAACCGCACCAACACGGTGCTCCAGGCGGCCTTCTTCAAGCTGGCCGGCATCCTGCCCGTGGACCAGGTGGTTGGCTACATGAAATCCGCCATCGAGAAGACCTACGGCCGCAAGGGCGACAAGGTAGTGGCCATGAACTGCGCCGCGGTGGACGCGGGGCTCAAGGGCGTGCATGAAGTTGCCGTCCCCGCCGCCTGGGCGGACCTTTCTGACGAGCCGGAAGTCACCGACACCGCCTCCCCCTGGTATATCCGCACGGTCATGCACGCGGTGAACGCCCAGAAGGGCGACGACCTGCCGGTGAGCGTGTTCGCCGACCGGGCCGACGGCACCGTGCCCCTGTCTACCTCCAAGTATGAGAAGCGGGGCTTTGCCTCCCATGTGGCCAGTTGGGTGCCGGAAAACTGCATCGGCTGCAACCTGTGCTCCGTCATGTGCCCCCACGCGGCCATCCGGCCCTTCCTGGTGAACGAGGCGGAGGCGAAGGCCTCCCCCGAAGGCTACGTCACCAACGAGGCCAAGGGCAAGGGTTTCGAGGGCCTGCGCTACCGCATCCAGGTGGACCCCCTGGACTGCACCGGCTGCGGCACCTGCGCCGCCTCCTGCCCGGCGCCCAGGAAGGCCATCGCCATGCAGCCCATCGAGAGCCAGCTGCCCCAGCAGGCCAATTGGGATTACAGCCTCTCCCTCTCCCCCAAGAAAAACCCCATGAACAAGTTCACCGTCAAGGGCAGCCAGTTCGAGCAGCCCCTGTTGGAATTCTCCGGGGCATGCGCCGGCTGCGGCGAGACGCCCTACATGAAGATGATGACTCAGCTCTTCGGCGAGCGGATGGTGGTGGCGAACGCCACGGGCTGCACCCAGGCATGGGGCTTCTCTATGCCCAGCTACCCCTACACCACTCGCCCCAATGGCCGGGGCCCGGCTATGTCCAACTCCCTGTTTGAAAACAACGCCGAGTACTCCCTGGGCATGGTTCTGAGCGTGCGCCAGCAGCGGCTGCGCCTGGCGAAAGAGGTCACGGATCTGATGGCCGAAACCAAGGACGAGAAGCTGAAAGCGGCCTTGAAGGCATGGCTGGACGGCTTTGAGGACAAGGAGCACACGCTGGAGCTGAGCGACGCGGTGATAGACGCGCTGAAGGCCTGCCCGGAGACCGGCGGCGTCATCGACGCGGTGCGGGCCGCTCAGGACCAGCTGGTGAAAAAGAGCATGTGGATGTACGGCGGCGACGGCTGGGCCTATGACATCGGCTACGGGGGTCTTGACCACGTGCTGGCCTCCGGGGAGGACGTGAATATTCTCGTCGTGGACACGGAGGTATACTCCAACACCGGCGGCCAGGCCTCCAAGGCCACGCCCTACGGCGCGGTGGCCCAGTTCGCCGCCGCGGGCAAGCGCACCGCCAAGAAGGACCTGGGCATGCTTGCCACCCAGTACCAGAACGTGTATGTGGCCTCCGTGGCCATCGGCGCGGACCCGGCCCAGTTCATCCGGGCCCTCCAGGAGGCGGAGGCCCACAACGGCCCCTCCCTCATCGTGGCCTACGCCCCCTGCATCAACCACGGCATCGTCAAGGGCATGGCCTACTCCCAGGAGGAGGCGAAGCTGGCGGTGAAGAGCGGCTACTGGGTGCTGTACCGGTACATCCCCGAGCTGAAGGCCCAGGGGAAGAACCCCTTCATCCTGGACTTCACCAACCCCAAGTACGACCTGCGGGAGTTCTTCATGGGCGAGGTGCGCTTCAACTCCCTGCTGCGGACCTTCCCCGACCAGGCGGAGGCATTGCTGGCAGAGGCGAGAAGCCAGATGCGGGACCGCTGGGCGCGGTACAATCACCTGGCCACCCAGGACTATTCCCACATGCTGGACGTGCTCAAGGACTACCCCATCGAGCAGCCTAAGGAATAACAACACACAGAAAAACGGGAGCGCCGCGAAGCGCTCCCGTTCTTTGTTTTCCGTCACTTCATCTCGAACTGCATCATGTAGGACAGATACAGCTGCTCGGCGTGGGTAAGCTCCGCCGGGGGCCGGTGGCCCAGGCCGTAGGTGAAGGAGATAGGCGGGTCCAGCTCCGCGCAGCACACCTCCTCGTCCTCCGCCAGGGCCGCGGCGAATTCCCGGGCATGGAGAGAGACGCCCATCCCCGCCTTCACCAGGTCTATGCAGCCGATGGAGCTGCCCTCATACACCACTTGGGGCGTCACGCCCTCCCGGCGGAAGGCCGCCAGGGTCAGGGAGGACAGTGACCCGCCCCGGGTGGGCAGCAGCAGCCGCTCCCTTCCCAGCGCCGCTAGGCTCACCCGCCCGGCGGCGGCCCCGGGATGGTCCTGGCGCAGCAGGGCCACCATGGAGCTGGCCACCATGGGCATGAAGGTATAGTCCCCCGCCCCGGCGAAGTTGGAGTAGGCAGGAAAGACGTTCACCGCCCGCTTTCGGAACATGTCATAGAGCACCGGCTCGTCCGCCTCCACCATGGAGAAGGTGAGCTCCGGGTAGGCCTGATGAAAGCCGGTGATGTACTTTGCCATGCCGTAGTACTGAGGGTTTTGCATGACCGCGATGGTCAAAGACGTAGCCGACCGGCGCTTCAGGTCGTCCAGGGCAATCTCCGACTCCATGCTTAAGCTAGCGATCTTCCGGGCATAGGGCAGATAGGCCCTGCCCGCCTCGCTCAGGGCCAGGCTCCGGGTGGTGCGGTCGAACAGCGGCGCCCCCAGCTCCTTTTCCATGGCCCGGATGTGCTTGGACAGGGACGACTGGGCGATGAAAAGCCGCGCCGCCGCCTCGCTGAAGCTGCCGCAGTCCGCCAGCATCACCAGTTCCCGGATGTGATCTACGTCCATAGTAGGCCTCCCGGTATGATTTATTCCGTATCCGAATAAATCATACCGCAATTGGAATTGTTTTGCAACTGTTCACACGATATATTTATTATGGTACGATATTTTTGTCGAACCTTCACAAAGAAGAGAATAATAGGAGGACAACAACATGCTTTTCCAGGTCTATGGAGACAACTCCATCTATCAGGTGGTGGGCTGGGTCCTGGTATTTCTGGGTCTGATCATCACCAACGAGATCCAGCGCCGGTCCAAGCTGGGCGGCTACGGCTTCTTCGTGGGCATCCTGGGCGCGCTGACGGTGTATTTCATCGCCATCTATGTGGGCGCGGCCAAGGGCGCCCAGTGGGCCCTGCACAACCCCACGTACATCTACATGAACAGCTGGTTCCATTACGCCAAGCTCTATGCCGCCTCCATCGGCTGCATCGGCTTCATGTGGCTGAAGTACAAGCACTGCCTGGGCAAGAAGGACTGGTTCAAGTGCTACCCCTTCGTCATCGTGGCTATCAACATCCTCATCGCCGTGGCCAGCGACTTTGAAAGCGCCGTCAAGGGCTCCATCGCCCTGGCCAACACCGGAAGCCGCTGGTGGCTTTCCAGCGAGGGCGTGTGGCTGTACGGCGGCTGGTGGAACTGGGCCAACGGCCTGGCCGGCATCATCAACATCCTGTGCATGACCGGCTGGTGGGGCATCTACTCCTCCAAAAAGCATGACGACATGCTCTGGCCGGACATGACCTGGGTCTACATCCTGGCCTACGACATCTGGAACTTCGTGTATACGTATCTCAACCTGCCCACCCACTCCTGGTACTGCGGCTTCGCGCTGCTGCTGGCCCCCACCGTGGCGGCCATCTTCTGGAACAAGGGCGGCTGGATCCAGAACCGGGCCAACACCCTGGCCACCTGGTGCATGTTCGCCCAGGTCTTCCCCATCTTCCAGGACTACAGCCGCTTCTCCGTGATCCCCAGCCTGTACGCCGACGGCGTGATGGACCCCGCCGTCCATCCCACCCTGGCCGATCCCCGCGCCCAGGGCGTGGTGGCGGTACTCTCCATCCTCATCAACTGCGCCGCCCTGGCCCTCATCATCAAGCGGGCGAAGGCGCAGCACATCAACCCCTACAAGCAGGAGGTCTTCAAGGGCACGAAGGACTTCGAGGAGGCCATGGCCCGCGCCGAGTGAGCGCATACCCCTTAAACGCGTCAAAACATATACCCTATGCCTCTCCCGGGAGGCATAGGGCCTGCGAAATGAGGAGAGAATTATGGCTGATATCCATGATCCCAATCCCGATAAGATCGTGCGGGAAGAGCCCTTCCGCGAGCCCATCGCAAAGCTTGGCAAGCTCATAACCGACCGCATCCCCCAGAAGCTGGGCCTCAAGAAGATCACCAAGGACGACCCGGAGTATTGGGCCCTGTCCGCCATCCTCACCGACGAGGAGGCGGAGTTCGCCATGAAATTGGGCGTGCGCAAGCCCAAGACCTTCAAGCAGCTCCAGGAGCTGTCCGGCATGGAGACGGAAAAGCTTGAAAAGATGCTGGAGCACCTGAGTTGGCTGGGTATCCTGGAATACAACTGGGAGAACCTGGACGGCAAGAACCCGGACCATGAAAAGCGCTGGGTCCTGCCCATGTATGTGCCCGGCAGCGCCGAGTTCACCAACATGAACATGGACGTGATCGGTAAGTATCCCGAGATGGGCCGGTTCTTCGAGCGGATGAGCTTCCTGCCGCTGACCAAGGTCACCCCCATGGTGCCCCCCGGGGGCGCCGGCATCGGCATGCACGTCATCCCCGTGGAGAAGGCCATCGAGATGGAGAACACCTCCGTCTCCCTGGAGCACATCTCCCACTGGCTGGACAAGTATGACGGCAAATACGCCGCCAGTCCCTGCTCCTGCCGCCGGTCCCGCCAAACCTATGAGGAGGGCTGCGCCGACGACTTCATGGACTGGTGCGTGGCCGTGGGCGATATGGCCGACTACGTGGTGGAGACGGGCAAGGGCGGCCGGTACATCACGAAGGAAGAGGCCCTGGCCATCTTCAAGAAGGCCGAGGACAACGGCTTCGTCCACCAGATCACCAACATCGACGGCGAGAACAAGATATTCGCCATCTGCAACTGCAACGTGAACGTGTGCTACGCCCTGCGCACCAGCCAGCTCTTCAACACCCCCAACATGTCCCGCTCCGCCTACGTGGCCCATGTGGACAAGAACGAGTGCGTGGCCTGCGGCCGGTGCGTGGAGTACTGCCCCGCCGGGGCGGTGAAGCTGGGCCAGAAACTGTGCAGGGCCGACGGCAGCGAGGTACAGTATCCCCGCCAGCCTTTGCCCAGCGAGCAGAGCTGGGGCGAGCACATGTGGACGGTGGACTACCGGGACAAAAACCGCATCAACACCCACGACTCCGGCACCTCCCCCTGCAAGACCGCCTGCCCTGCCCACATCGCCGTGCAGGGGTATCTCAAGCTGGCCGCCCAGGGGAAGTACACCGAGGCCCTGCAGCTTATAAAACGTGAAAACCCCTTCCCCGCCGTGTGCGGCCGCATCTGCAACCGCCGCTGCGAGGACGCCTGCACCCGGGGCACCGTGGACCAGGCCGTGGCCATCGACGAGGTGAAGCGGTTCATCGCCCAGCAGGACCTGGACGCCAAGACCCGCTTCATCCCCGAAAAGGTCATCCCCAAGGTACAGGGCGAGTTCGACGAGAAGATCGCCATTATCGGCGCCGGCCCCGCGGGCATGAGCTGTGCCTACTATCTCGCGGAAAAGGGCTACCGGCCCACCGTGTTTGAAAAGGAATACCGCCCCGGCGGCATGCTGATGAACGGCATCCCCTCCTTCCGGCTGGAAAAGGACGTAGTGGAGGCGGAGATCGACGTGCTGCGCCAAATGGGCGTGGAGTTCAAATGCGGCGTCGAGGTGGGCAGGGACGTGACCATCCAGCAGCTGCGGGAACAGGGCTACAAGGGCTTTTACGTGGCCGTGGGCCTGCAGTCCGGCGGGAAGCTGGGCGTGCCCGGCGACGACGCCGACGGCGTCATATCCGGCATCGACTTCATGCGCTCCGTCAACATCGGCGGCGGCGCCAAGCTCACCGGCAAGGTGGTGGTCATCGGCGGCGGCAACATCGCCGCGGACGTGGCCCGCACCGCCGTGCGCTGCGGGGCGGAGAGCGTTTCCATGTACTGCCTGGAGGGCTACGACGACATGCCCATGGGCGAGGAAGACCGCTCCGAGTGCGAGCGGGACGGCGTCACCATCCACGCCGGCTGGGGCCAGACCGAGGTCATCGCCAAAGACGGCAAGTGCGCGGGTGTCAAATTCCGCAAGTGCCTGTCCGTCAAAAATGCCGAGGGCCGCTTCGCCCCCACCTTCGATGACGCCCAGACCGAGACGGCGGAATGCACTACGGTCCTTTACTGCATCGGCCAGAAGGTGGACTGGAAGACCCTTCTCACCGGCACGAAGGTGGAGTTTGATCCCAACGGCACCGCCAAGGCGGACCCGGTGACCTATCAGACCGCCGAGCCGGACATCTTCGTGGGCGGCGACGCCTATACCGGCCAGAAGTTCGCCATCGACGCCATCGCCGCGGGCCACCAGGGCGCGGTGAGCCTGCACCGGTTCGTGCAGCCCCATTCCAGCCTGACCATCGGCCGCAACCCCAACCATTTCGTGGAGCTGGACAAGACCGACATCAAGCTGGACGAGGCCTCCTTCGACAACACCCCCCGCCAGCGCATCGGCTACAACGAGGCCCTGCGCAAGACCTTCAAGGATGAGCGGGTGCCCTTCACCGAGGAGCAGGTCAAGAAGGAGACGGCCCGGTGCCTTGGCTGCGGCGCGTCCATCGTGGACCCCAACAAGTGCATCGGCTGCGGCGTGTGCACAACCAAGTGCGCCTTCGGCGCCATCACCCTGCACCGCGACCGGCCCGAGTGCACCCACATGATCCCGGCGGAGGATAAGCTCAAGGAGATACTCCCCTACGCCGCCAAGCAGGCCATCCACATCAAGTTCGGCAAGAAGCAGAAAAATGCATGAGCTGGGCGTGGTGTTCCATGTGATCGACAGCCTGAAAAAGGTGGCCGCCGAGAACCATGTGGACCGGATAAGCGGCGTAACGCTCCAGCTGGGGGAGGTGTCCACGGTCATCCCCCATTACCTCACCGACTGCTGGAAATGGGCCGCGGCCCGGGAGCCGCTGGTGGCCGGGGCGGAGCTTAATATCGAGCCCATCAAGGCCATAAGCTGGTGCGGCGACTGCAAAAAGGAGTACGGCACCATCGAGCATGGCCGGGCCTGCCCATACTGCGGCGGCGGGAACACGTGGCTTTTACAGGGCAACGAATTTATGATCAAAGAGATCGAGGTCCCGGGACCGGAGGAGGAAGAGGATGGATAAGGTACGCGTCATAGAAGTCAAGCAGAGCGTTTTTGCCAACAACGACGCCCATGCGGACAGGCTCCGCCGTGAGCTGAAGGCGCAGAAGACCTTTCTCATAAACCTCATGTCCTCCCCCGGCGCCGGCAAGACAACCACCCTGAAAAGGACCATCGCGGACCTCAAAGACGAGATGCGCATCGGCGTCATGGAAGCGGACATCGACTCCACCGTGGACGCCGAGGCCATCGCCGCCGCCGGCGCGAAAGCCATACAGCTGCACACCGGCGGCATGTGCCACCTGGACGCGGCTATGACCGAACAGGGGCTTAAAGAGATCGGCGCGGAGGATTTTGACCTGGTGGTGCTGGAGAACGTGGGCAACCTGGTCTGTCCCGCCGAGTTCGACACGGGCGCGGCCAAAAACGTGGCCATTCTCTCCGTGCCCGAGGGCCACGACAAGCCCCTTAAGTACCCCCTCATGTTCCAGGTCTGCCAGGCGCTGCTCATCAACAAGATCGACGTGCTGCCGTACTTCGATTTCGATATGGATAAAGTAGTGTCCTACGCAAAGATGCGCAATCCCGACATCAAGATCTTCCCCGTCTGCGCCAAGACCGGCGAGGGCTTCCCCGCCTGGGAAAATTGGCTGCGGCAGCAGACCACTGCCTGGAACGGGTAAAAGGAAGGATCAATAGAGAACGTACCCGGAGGCCTTTGGCCTCCGGGTTCTTCCAGGGTCCCCATGCAAGCCCGGCGAAGCGGGCCGCATCGGAACCCCTCCAGCATCTGGCTGTCTGCTTCCCGCTCTGCACGGATGAGTTTGTCAAATGGCCTTGGGTGATCGCGCATTACCGCAGCCGCAAATAGCTGAACAACGTGACGAGAGAATACGAGTGATCAGGGAGGTATCCATATGGCGATCATACAGATCGATAAGTCCCATCCACAGGGCCGGATCGCACCGGAGATATACGGCCACTTTTCCGAGCATCTGGGGCGGTGTATCTACGAGGGCATTTTCGTAAAGCCGGACAGCGGCATCCCCAGCGAAAACGGCATGCGCACGGATGTTATCGAGGCCCTGCGGGAGATACGCGTCCCCGTGCTGCGCTGGCCCGGCGGCTGCTTTGCCGACGAGTATCACTGGCAGGACGGCGTCGGCCCCCGCGAAACCCGCAAGAAGATGATAAACACCCACTGGGGCGGCGTGGTGGAGGACAACTCCTTCGGCACCCATGAGTATTTTGAGCTCTGCCGCCAGCTGGGCTGCAAAGCTTACGTGAACGGCAACGTGGGCAGCGGCACCGTGCGGGAGATGAGCGAGTGGGTGGAGTACATGACCTTCAGCGGCGTGTCCCCCATGGCGGACCTGCGGGCCCAAAACGGCCATGAACCGCCCTGGAGGCTGGACTACTTCGGCGTGGGCAACGAAAACTGGGGCTGCGGCGGAAATATGACGCCGGAGTACTATGCCAACCTCTACCGGCGTTACCAGACCTATGTGCGCCAATACGACCCTGGCGCCCCCATCGCAAAGATATGCGGCGGGCCCAACGCGGACGATGTGAACTGGACGCGCAGGGTGCTGGATACCTGCTATGCCAGCCCCCACCCCTCCGGGGCACACGGCTATATGGACGGGCTGAGCCTGCACTATTACGTCCATCCCGGCGGCTGGGACCACAAGGGCAGCGCCACGGACTTCACCGAGGACGAGTATTACATCACCCTGAAAAAGGCCCTGTACATGGAGGAGCTTATCGCCATGCACAGCGCCATCATGGATGAGTACGATCCGAAGAAGCATATCGGCCTGATGGTGGACGAGTGGGGCGCCTGGTACGACGTGGAGCCCGGCACCAACCCCGGCTTCCTCTATCAGCAGAACACTATGCGGGACGCCCTGGTTGCCGCGGTGACGCTGAACATCTTCAACAGCCGCTGCGACCGGGTGCGGCTGGCGTGCCTGGCCCAGATGGTGAACGTGCTCCAGTCGGTGCTGCTCACCGAGGGGCCGCGCATGGTCCGTACCCCCACCTGGCATGTGTTCCGCATGTACCGGGACCACCAGGGGGCGCAGCTCCTCCCCCTCGCCATCAGCGGCGCGGGCACGGCGGGCGGCCGGGACGCCCAGGTCCCGGCGCTGCACGTCTCCGCCTCCCTGGGCGGGGACGGGTCTGTCACCGTGACGGCGGCGAACCTCTCCATGACGGAGGGACAGCATGTGTCCCTCACCGGTCTGGGCCCGGCCTCCGTGACCGGTACGCTTCTCGCGGCGGAGGCCCATGCCCACAACACCTTTGACGAGCCGGAGGTGGTGAAAGAGGCGCCGCTGCCGGTGAAGGTCACGGAGAAGGGCGTGGAATTCGACCTGCCCCCCTGCTCCGTGGCGGCGCTGCGGCTGAAATGAGCACCCGCCGCTGTGTGCGGTGCCTGCTGCAAGAGTTCGACGAGGACACTTACATCCGCACTCTGAAGAAGCACATCGAGCGCACCCCCGCAGGGGACCGCGCCGCGCCGGAGACGTACGAAAAACGGCTGGAGACATGCAAAGGCTGCGACCGGCTGGCCCGGGGGACATGCCTGGCCTGCGGGTGCTATGTGGAGCTGCGGGCCGCGTCCCGGCGGGGCCGCTGTCCCTATGAGAAGTGGTAAGTGGAGACGCGGGGAAAGTACAGCAAGGGCAAGTCTATACGAAAACGGGAAAGAAGCGTATACAGCCGTGCCGAGGCAGGACACCGTAACCTGTGGGAAGCTGGACTCTCTCACTGCTGCATTTAGTTTAGCAAATCACTTGCCAGCCTGAAGTATAGAACCGCATAGAATCGTTTGACATACATTCTGGATTATGATATAGTGAACAAAACATCTTGTAAGCGAGGAATTCCTATGCGTCGCCTCCCCATCGCCAACCTGCTGACCAGCGCTATGCTTGACCGACTGTGCTCTGTCAGGAATAGCGCGAAAAGTCATGCTGTGATCACCGTGTGAGGGCGAGCCGGGGAACCGGAAAAATCGTGAACTGAGCCGTGCGGTCTGACTTTTCGGACCGCACGGTTTTTGTTATCCAAATCGAATGATTCAGAAAAGGAAGGAAGAATATGGATCGCATCATCGTCTTTGACACGACCCTCCGGGACGGCGAGCAGTCCCCGGGCTGCTCCATGAACCTGCGGGAGAAGATCGAGGTCGCCCGGTGCCTGGAGAAGCTGCGGGTGGACGTGATAGAGGCGGGCTTCGCCATCTCGTCCCCGGGGGACTTCGAGAGCGTGAAGACCATCGCCGGCGCCGTGAAGGACTGCACCATCGCGTCCCTGGCCCGGGCCAATGTGAAGGACATCGACGCGGCCTGGGAGGCGGTGAAGCACGCCGCCGACCCCCGCATCCACCTGTTCATCGCCACCAGTCCCCTGCACATGGAGTATAAGCTGCGCATGACGCCGGATGAGGTGCTGGAGGCGGCCTCCGCCATGACGGCCTATGCCCGGAAATACTGCTCCAACATCGAATTCTCCGCCGAGGACGCCACCCGCAGTGACTGGGATTTCCTGGCCAAGGTCATCTCCGCCGCCATCGCCAGCGGCGCCACTACTGTGAACATACCTGACACCGTGGGCTATACCACCCCCGCGGAGATGCGCGCGCTGTTCGAGTATCTGCGCACTCATGTGGAGGGCGCCGACAAGGCCATCTTCTCCACCCACTGCCACGACGACCTGGGCCTGGCCACCGCCAATACCCTGGCGGGCATCCAGGGCGGCGCCCGGCAGATCGAGTGCACCGTCAACGGCCTGGGGGAGCGCTCGGGCAATACCCCTCTGGAGGAGGTGGTCATGGCCATGCACACCCGGCCGGGCGAATACCCCTTTGAGACGCGCATCGACACCACCCAGATCGCCCGGGCCAGCCGTACCGTCTACTCCATCATCGGCCAGAGCGCGCCGCTGAATAAGCCCATCGTGGGCCGGAACGCCTTTGCCCACGAGGCGGGCATCCACCAGCACGGGGTACTGGCCAACAAGCAGACCTATGAGATACTGACGCCCGAGTCCGTGGGCGTATCCACCAACAACCTGGTCCTGGGCAAGCACTCCGGCAAGCACGCCGTGGACGACCGGCTCCGGGACCTGGGCTACACCCTGACGCCGGAGGAGCTGGCCGCCTGCTTTGAGGAGTTCAAGGTCCTGTGCGACAAGAAAAAGCAGGTCACCGACGCGGACCTGGAGGCCATCGCCGAGCACCGGGCCGTCATGGACGAGAGCCAGGACGAGCACGGCTACAAGCTGGACTGGTTCTCCGTGCACACCAGCAACTTCACCACCGCCACCTGCACCGTGAGCCTGGAGAAGGACGGGGAAAAGTTCGAGGACGTGTGCCTGGGCGACGGCCCCATCGACGCGGCCTTCAACGCCATCGACAAAATCGTCAAGCCCATCGATCACTCCTTCGACATCTACAACATCCACTCCATCTCCGAGGGCAAGGACACCCTGGGCGACGTGACCATCAAGCTGACCGCCGGGAACCGGACCTATACGGGCAAGGGCCTCTCCACCGACATCATGGAGGCCAGTATCGTGGCCTATATCAAAGCCGTCAACAAGCTCTGCGCCGCCACGGCGCGAAAGGAGGCGTGAGCCATGGGCATGACCATGACCCAGAAGATACTGGCCGCCCACGCGCATCTTGACAGCGTCAAGGCCGGGGACCTTATCGAGGCGAAGCTGGACCTGGTGCTGGGAAACGACATCACCGCCCCCGTGGCCGTCACGGTGTTCGACAAGGCTGGCTTTACGGAGGTATTCGATAAGGATAAGATCGTCATCGTCCTGGACCACTACACCCCCTGCAAGGACATAAAGTCCGCCCAGCTCTGCAGGCAGGCGAGGGAGTTTGCCGCCCGGTTCAATATCACCCATCTCTATGACGTGGGCCAGGCGGGCATCGAGCACGCCCTCCTGCCGGAGAAGGGCCTGGTTGCCCCCGGCGAGTGCGTCATCGGCGCGGACAGCCACACCTGCACTTACGGGGCCCTGGGGGCCTTCTCCACCGGCGTGGGCTCCACGGATATGGCCGCCGGCATGGCCGCCGGGGAGAACTGGTTCAAGGTCCCCGCCGCCATCAGGGTGACCCTCACCGGCGCGCTCGGCCCGTATGTCAGCGGCAAGGACGTGATACTGCACCTGATCGGAGAGATCGGCGTGGACGGGGCGCTCTATAAGTCCCTGGAATTCACGGGCCCCGGCGTGGCGGCCCTATCCATGGACGACCGGTTCACCATCGCCAACATGGCCATCGAGGCGGGGGCGAAAAACGGCATCTTCCCCGTGGATGAAAAGACGGTGGCGTATGTGACCGGCCGGGCGGACAGGCCCTGGACCGCCTATGAGGCGGACCCGGACGCGGAATACGAGAGAGAAGTGGTCATCGACCTTTCCTCTCTCCCGCCCACCGTGAGCCTGCCCCATCTGCCCAGCAACGCCAAGCCCATCGATGAGGTGAAAGGCATGGCCATCGACCAGGTGGTGATAGGCTCCTGCACCAACGGGCGCATCTCCGACCTGCGGGCCGCGGCGGAGATATTGAAGGGGCGGAAGGTGGCCGATGGCATCCGCTGCATCGTCATCCCCGCCACCCAGGAGGTGAGCCTGCAGTGCATCTGGGAGGGCCTGGCGGAGACGTTCATCCAGGCCGGATGCGTGTTCTCCGTGCCCACCTGCGGGCCCTGCCTGGGGGGCCATATGGGCTGCATGGCCGAGGGGGAGCGGTGCGTGTCCACCACCAACCGCAACTTCGTCGGCCGCATGGGCCACACCCAGAGCGAGGTCATCCTGGCCTCCCCGGCCGTGGCCGCCGCCAGCGCCGTGGCAGGCGTGCTTGCCTCGCCGCCGGACATCATGAAGGAGGGTTGAACCATGAATGCCGGAACTGTATTCAAATACGGCGACAACGTGGATACGGACGTGATCATCCCCGCCCGGTATCTGAACGCCCCGTCCCCCGCGGAGCTGGCGAAGCACTGCATGGAGGACATAGACCCCGCCTATGCCGGGAAAGTGAAGCCCGGCGACGTCGTGGTGGGCGGCTGGAACTTCGGCTGCGGCTCCTCCCGGGAGCACGCCCCCATGGCCATCCAGGCCAGCGGCGCATCCTGCGTCATCGCGGCCAGCTTCGCCCGCATCTTCTACCGCAACGCCATCAACATCGGCTTCCCCATCCTGGAGTGCCCGGGGGCCGCCCAGGCCATTCAAAACGGCGACAAGGTGCGCGTGGACTTCGCTTCCGGCCTCATCACCGACGAGACCACCGGCGCCGTCTTTCAGGCCACGGCCTTCCCGGCGTTCATCGGCAGGATCATCGAAAACGGTGGCCTTCTGCCCTATCTGAAGGCCCGGCAGAAAGGTGAGGAATGAGATATGGAATACAACATCGCTTTGGTGAAGGGCGACGGCATCGGTCCCGAGGTGGTGGACGGCGCCGTGGCCGTGCTGGAAAAGGTGGGCGAAAAATACGGCCATACTTTCCGTTTCAAGTCCTATCTCGCCGGCGGCTGCGCCATCGACGCCACCGGCGTGCCCCTGCCCCCGGAGACGGTGGAGGGGTGCCTGGCCAGCGACAGCGTGCTGCTGGGCGCCGTGGGCGGTCCCAAGTGGGACACACTGCCCGGCGATATCCGGCCGGAGCGGGCGCTGCTGGGCCTGCGAAGCAAGCTGGGCCTTTATACCAACCTGCGCCCGGCTAAGCTCTATCCCGCTCTGGCGGGCAAGTGCCCCCTCCGGGCGGAGACCGTGGCGGACGGGTTCGACCTGCTGATGGTCCGGGAGCTGACCGGCGGCATCTACTTCGGCGACCGGGGCCGCCGGGACGGCCGATACGGCCCGGAGGCCTACGACACCGAGGCCTACTCCGTCATGGAGATCGAGCGCATCGCCCATGTGGCCTTCGCCGCGGCCCAAAAGCGCCGGGGCAAGGTCATCAGCGTGGACAAGGCCAACGTTCTGGAGACCTCCCGGCTGTGGCGGGAGACGGTCCACCGGGTAGCGGAGCAGTACCCGGACGTGACGGTGCAGGATATGCTGGTGGACAACGCCGCCATGCAGCTGGTCCGCTGGCCCGGCCAATTCGACGTGATCGTCACCACCAACATGTTCGGCGACATCCTCTCCGACGAGGCCAGCCAGATCACCGGCTCCATCGGCCTGCTGCCCTCCGCCTCCCTGGGAGACGGGACCCGGGGGCTCTACGAGCCCATCCACGGCTCCGCCCCGGACATCGCCGGCACAGGCAGGGCCGACCCCATCGCCGCCATCCTCTCCGGGGCCATGATGCTGCGTTATTCTTTCGGCCTGGGTTCGGAGGCGGGCTACGTGGAGGCGGCGGTGGACAGGGCCCTGAGCGACGGTTGCCGCACGGCGGATATCGCGGGGCCCGGAGACAAGGCTCTTTCCTGCGGCCAGATGGTCCAGGCCATCCTGGACAGGATATAGCGCGGAATAACCAAAGATAAAGGCACACCCTTTTGGGAAAGCTGCTGCAGTAAAAAGATGGCAGCCGCGAAAGCGGCTGCCATCTTTTTGTGTTGCTCGTGATACCTTTCTTCCGCTCTGTCCGGGCCTTGTGCTTGCGGCCCACACTCTTCCCCGGGCCCATGGCCCCAGCCCGCACGATGGTGTCCGCGCCGTACTTGTCCCGGATGGTGTCCATAGCCTTGTCCCGCTTCCTGGAGCGCTCTTTCTTCTCGTCCTCAAACAGGGATAACTGCGCCGTCCCGCCACGGGAAAGACCCATCAATGACACACCCAGCAGCAGGGGCATCCGTCCATCCCACAGCCCGGCGAACGATCGCTTGACAGTGGTGCACCACGGCAATCCAAATCCGAACCCACGGCCTGTTCGTCCAGGGCCGCTTTCATCTCGTCGAAGGTGACGGTCTTTGTCCCGTCCTTGTAGTTGATGTGGAGCGTCAGCTTGTCGTCGAATAAGTAGACCGAGTTGACGAATGTGTCTATAAGCTGCTGCCGGTGTTCCTTCTTCCTCATGTCCAGCTTGCGGAACCGCTCCAGCCACATGGTCACAAACTCCGCCGTCAGCTTCGGCTTCGCCAGCTTCTCGTTTGCGACCCTGATCTCCAGGTCCTCCTTTGTGGCCTCCAGTTCTTCCAACCTGGTTTTGGTGGATGGAGTAAGTATTCCCTGCTGGATGGCGTTGAGCAGATTGTTGATGCCGGTCTCCGCCTCTTTCAACTGCTGTTCATACAGCGGGAGCTGGGTGTTCTCCTGCGCCTGCAGGTCCATCACCATAGAAACAATGGCTTCAATGGTTTTGTCGTTCCGTATTTCCTTCATCGTCTCGTGGACGACGAAATCCTCAATAAATTGCTTGCTGACGGGCTTCTTGTGGCAGTCGCCGCGCTTCTTTTTCACTGTGGCGCACTTGTAGTAATGGTGGACTTTTCCCGTATGGCTGGTGCCGCTCTCGCCGCACATATAGCTGCCGCAATAGCCGCAGAATAGCTTTGTGGTCAGCAGGTAGTCGTCTTCAGCCTTATGCCGGGCCGGGGCTTTTTTGTTCTTTGCCAGCTTTTCCTGTACCCGCTCAAACAAGTCCTTGGGTACGATAGCGGGGATGCCGTCGGGGACCACCGTATCACGATAGCGGAACTCACCCATGTATCGGCGATTGTTCAGCAGATGCTGGATGCTGTTGTAAGAGAACGCCTGTCCGCGGGTGTTCTTCATACCTTTTTCGTTGAGCCAATCCCGGATAGCTGTCATGGTGTAACCAGCGTCGTATTTCTTGAACGCCTCCAGCACATAAGGTGCCGTCAGCGGGTCTATCTGGAAGTGCTGTTCACTGTCAATGACGTAGCCCGTGGGCAAGGTCCCGCCGTTAAATTTGCACTTGAGGGCGTTGTCCGTCATGCCCCGGATGACCTTCTCGGACAGGTCGGCGGAATAATACTCAGCGTAGCCCTCCAGCACGGATTCCAGAATAATGCCTTCCGCTCCCTCAGATATAACTTCCGTGGCCGATACTACCTTGACTCCGTTCTTTTTGAGCGCGGCTTTGTACCGGGCGCTGTCATAGCGGTTTCGGGCAAAGCGGTCCAGTTTCCAGACGATGATTATGTCGAACAGCTTTTTCCCGCTGTCCTTTATCATGGCCTGAAATTCCGGGCGGTTATCCGTCTTTGCGGAGAACGCCCGGTCTATGTAGTGGCGCAGTACGGTGATGCCGTTTTTCTCCGCGAAGGCAGTGCACTCCCGAATTTGCCCTTCTATGCTCTCCTCCCGCTGGCTGTCCGAGGAGTAACGGGCGTAGATCACTGCTGTCATTTCGTCTCCTCCTCCAGCATCTGCACCAGCGTCTTTTTCAACCGCTTGTTCATGGGGGATTTTGGATCAAAGCACATTTCAATGAACTCATTCATCTCCGGGTGCAGCTTGCCCAGGTCCGGCTCGTTGGAATACACCTTTCCCTTGGGATCGTCCGTGCGGCCATAGAGATAGTCCAGCGACACGTCAAAGTAGTCAGCATAGCGGAGCAGCACCTTGGCGGAGGGCTCACACTGGTTATTCTCATAGCGGTTGACGCCGGACTGCCGCAGCCCCAGGATAGGGGCCAGCTTATTTTGGGACACGTTGATGGACAGCCGTAGCGCTCGCAGCCGTTCTGCCATGATCTGCATGATGGACCCTCCCTTGTCAGTTTTCTACATCATAGCATATCACGGCATATAAATCAACATCTAGTTTGCATAATATAATAGCTGTAATATACTTCGTTGCTGTGGTGTAATGTTACTTCAACAGACTCAAGTATATCAAATTGTAGGCGAAAATACATCTCTGCCCTTGAAACAGCGTCGGCTTAACATTATAATCAAGTCATAATTAATCCGCGCTCTAAAACATAGAGGGGAGAGACTATCATTGGCTCGTACATCAGCAAGACAAAATAAAACAGTGTATCAAATCCGGCGAGAGGAGCTCGGCTTGAGCAGAGAAAAAGCCAGCGAATTGTTGGAATCAATTCCGCCTGAGCGCATAGAGCGTATTGAAAGTGGAAAATTCACCGCCCATCCAGACGAGATAATCATAATGGCAGCCAAGTATCAGGCACCGCACCTTTGCAATTACTTTTGTGCTAACGAATGCAAAATCGGACAACAGTATGTTCCAGAGGTAAGAGTAAAGGAATTATCTCAGATAGTATTGGAAGTGCTTGCATCTCTCAACTCTGTAAAAAACCAGCAGGAGCGTTTAATTGAAATAACTGCTGATGGGATCATTACGGCAGATGAGGTCGATGACTTCATACATATCCAGGAGGACCTCGAGCGGATATCCATTACCGTCGAAACTTTACAGTTGTGGGTAGAACAAAAGCTTGCTCGTGGTGATATTGATATGGACGCATACGCGCAAGCAAAGACACGAAGGAAATAGCAGTATAAAGATAGCATCTTAAAAGGCACTGTGGCCAATGTCCACAGTGCCTTTTTTGCAGTTGGAGCAGAAAAGCTAGTGCTTATTTTGCAGTTGCTGTTATGGTGAATGTGGCAAAAGCAGAGTATTCTAACATCATAAGAAGCTACGGCCACAACGAGAGGCGGTATAAGGTGACTGTAAAAGAGAGAATACTTACAATTCGTCTTACCGAAAAACTCAGATGCCATCCTGAGTACATACCATATGTTCTAGCTTCGGATGAAGCCACAAACATAACAGACAGTGCAAGAGAAAGTAACATTGAAATATTTTATGACCACAAAAAGAAAGGAGAACATCATGAATAACGAAAGAATCGACCAAATCAAAGCAACCCTGAACGGACTCGGAACCAAGGCAGATGAGATGTACACAAACCAGCAGCTCGTGGATGTGCTCAAAGAATTTCAGAACGCCCTTGTCAAAGGGGTGTTTGAAAAGACCCACGCCGAGAACCTGAGGGGCAAGGACCTCCTGGTGCACCTAGAGGCACTAGCAAGGGAGTATAGGCTCGATCAGACAAGCTCTTTCCTCCGGCTCAAGAGCAACCTGAATGAGCTCGGGTACACGATCGGAAGTTACATCAAGGGCCTGAACGGGGAGCGAGTTGCCCGCAAAGCGCTGAAGCTTCTGTCCCTCGATAAGAGCGTGAAGGTCCTCTACAACGTACAGCTTGAGGATGAGGACGCCGAAGCGGAGTACGATGCCATCGCGATCACTCCCTATGGTCTGTTCGTGATAGAGGTCAAGAACTGGGGGCCTTCTGTAGTGATCACGCAGGACGGCATTCTGAAGAAGGATGATGACCGGGAGATCACCTATGACCTCGCCGGACGGATGAGCATCAAACAGGCACTGCTGAAGGAGTACATAGGCGACAGCTTTCCGAAGCACTATCAGAGCATCCTGATGTTCCCGGACGACAGAGTAAAGGTCGAGAATCATTTCAATGGCGTCCTGGTTTGCTGCGGCGGTGGTATTTCCTACAAGATCCAAGAGTTCACCGCGGGAGAAGACAGTTTGACAGCGGAGCAGATTATGAACATCGAGCAGACCATCCGGGCGCACCATGTCGTCAAGAAGGCACCCTCGCCTGTCAATTGCGATGAGATCATAGAGGACTACGCTGTTCTGATGGCACAGATCGAGGATGCATCCGCTGCGGCACAGGGAAAAGAGGAACCTGATATCTGCACATCCGCACAGGAAAAGGCCACAGATAAGACACCCATCACCAAGCGGGTGAAGAGACTTAAGTTAAACGCTCTCCCCCATGCTGGCTGGAAAAAGGCGATAAACCGTGTTGCAAGTGCAGCTGTCGTTGCTGTGCCAGCTGTTCTCGGCGGTCTGTGGTTTATAAGGAAGCCTTGATTAGCTACTCTGCGCAGGACTTATTCCAGAAGTAAGAACATGATCATTTAAACTTAAGGAGGTAAAACAAAATGAATGGCGTGGCAAAAGGAATGCTTCTCGTGCTGGTTTTCCTGTACATCGTATCCCCGTTGGATCTGTGCCCTGGGCCGATAGACGATCTTATCGTCCTCATGCTTGGGATAGCGGCGCAAAAAATGATTGGCAGCGAAACGTAAGGAAAGGAGTGTTAGTGTATGTATATCGGTGTTATGAAAAAGGGCGACAGCGTGATTTGTGTCAATTCCGATATGATTGCTATCCGGCGAACAAATGGAGAGGTGGATGTAATCCCACTGTTAAAAGACGAGTCCGGCCTGCGAGTCGATACGGAAGGAATCGTTACCATCGGATACGGGAACAACACCATACAAGAGACAATCGGTGATGTTACTGTGACCAAGTTTTGAGGAGGATAAATCA
This sequence comes from uncultured Oscillospiraceae bacterium, assembly GCA_947625045.1. Classification (GTDB taxonomy): domain Bacteria; phylum Bacillota; class Clostridia; order Oscillospirales; family Oscillospiraceae; genus CAJOIG01. The sequence goes on along the minus strand of CANQMW010000006.1, from coordinate 10,082 downwards.
TGGCGGGAAAAAAAGATAAGGCTGTAGTAACTGTTATCTCCGGCTTGACGACCAACCAGGCGTCGCAGATTTCAAAGGAAATCATGCGCTCAAAAGAAAAATACGCACCGCTCAGCCGTGGGACAATCGCCTCTGGCCTGGTAAGCAATGTAAGTGCTCTCCTGCAGCGGGGCCAGAAAATGATTGGAGGGAAGTAACATGGCAAAAAGATCAGCTGCCCACATAAGGGCGCAGCGTGAAGGCAAAGCGCGGGACTTGGGCACCTGCCAAATCTGTGGCTCAAAGGCCAATGTTGAGGGCCACCATATAATCGACCACCAGTTCGCTGGCGCCGCCGATGTGGACAATATTATCTCTCTCTGCCACGATTGCCACACCAAGGTCCACAGTGGAAAAATGACCCTGTTCAAGTTCTGACCAAAGACACCAGATGTCCGATTAACCAAACGTGTCAAATCTATGGAGGAGGACACAATGTACCTCAGAGTACATGCAGGCGACGCTGTTTGCGAACAGAGATGATTACCTTGGATACCACGAGACGAGCCGCTTCACTATTGGCGAAGAGTCCGATGCCATTGAGAAATATGTCCTATCTTCCGATTTCATTAATACGGATGACAGCACCTATGCCAATCTTCAGGACCGATTGGTAATCATAGTGTAAGAAGGCGCTGGAGATTATTCCGCGCCAAAGGGAACAACCATCAATTGCGGCTACATACAAAGCGCACACGTGCCGACCAAAAGCACGTGTGCGCTGTTCGTGGAGATTCTATAAGTCTTATCTTATCTCCTGCTCCAAATCGTCAAAGAGCGGGGAAGCAAAGAACTCGGAAATGCCGATGTCCAGGTCGTCACACAGCTTCTTTACCGTGGCGACCGTCGCGCTGTTGTTGCGAAGGCTGACGATGTTGTTCACCGTAGACTGCGTGACACCGCTGATTGTGCACAGCCGGTTTACCGAGATGTTCCGCTCCCGGCACAGTTCCAATATCCGCTCCGCTACCGCTTCTCCCACATTCATTTTTGCCACCTCATTTCACCTATGAGGATAGCCAATTCCTGTTGACAAGTTTAACCCTTTTGGGTTAAAATAACCCAAAAGGGTTAGCGCCGGGAGGCGAGAAAATGACGGACTACAAGCGGGCCTATCACATACTTTGTGCAGCGGCGTCGCACGCGCTGGATGTGCTGCCGGACATGCCGGAAAACGCCGCCGGTCGGACGGTCATTCAGGATGCGCTTTTGGAGGCGGAGGATGTGTGCATCGAGACTATGGAAGAAGATGAAAGGGGTGCCGAAAAATGAAAAAGCTGATCTCCTGTGAGTTCAACATGGACACAGGCTGCGTGGAGCTGCAATACACAGACGGCAGCATGATCGCCATCGACTGCACTGCCGTGGAACGCGAGGTCGCCGACAACTTGCACCAGCGGTCTGAGCTGGACCATCTCATCTACAACGACCCGTTCAGCTACGCCGAGCTCGTTCTGAACGGCGACCCGGAGCAATATTTGAAAGCGGTCACGCGGTACGAACCGCTGGACTAACGATCCAAAATTTCACACTTGCAGAGGCAGGAGTTTTCCTGCCTCTGCTGCTTTTTGCGTGGAGCGTTTTAGGGATAAATGCTTGCACCCCCCTGTCTTTGACATTTCAATTTGGCCGGACAAAACTTTTCGTGTGAGTGGAATTTCCTCTAGGGAAATCAGCGTTTCCAGGTTGTCCGCATGTTTGTTTCTCAAACTGCAAAAGCACTTCAGAAAAATTTTTTGAAAAGTTGTAGTTCAAAATGGCACTTCAGTTCCAATAGATAATAGAGAAGCATTCATCGTCAGCGTTTGCAAGTCTCGTCAAATCGTGTCAGTTTTTCTTGTTCATCCGACGGATTTCGACAAATTCCGCAGAGAGAAGAATCTAAAATGATTTTGCACGATGGATCGCCGCTGTGGAGCACCACTTGTCAGAGCAAGATTCTACCATGGGCCCAAAATTCGCTTTTCGCTCATTTTTGCCTCATGAAATCTTGTTGGGGAGTGCCTTCCCCAAACCCTGCTTGTTTGCTCATTCTGCAAATTCGCTTGTTCCCAAAGGAGATCATTTCGCCCATGCCGAAAAAATACAACACGCCCCACCGGAACCTGACCGTGAAAACGCGGCTAAGCAAAGAGGAATACGCCACCTTTGCAGAAGTTGCAGCTCTGTGCGGCGTCAGCAAAGCCGCATATATCCGCAAGGCCATCACCGGCACGACGCTCAAGCCCACTATCGTGATCACGTCGGTGAACGATGAAATGCTGAAAAAGCTGGACGACCTCATCGCGCAGTACGGCAAGATCGGCGGCAATCTCAATCAGATCGCACGGCACCTGAACGAATATGGAACACCTTATGCCGACTTGGAAAAAGAGGTTCGGGACGCAGCTGTTGATCTCGCTATGTTGAAATATGAAGTCTTGGAAAAGGTGGCGGCAGCTATTGGCGACGTTCAAACACATAAACTCTAAAAACGCCCGGTACAGCGACGCAGAGAAGTATCTGCTGTTCGAGCATGACGAGTTCACCATGAAGCCCATTTTGGATGAAAGCGGGCGGCTCATTCCAAGAGAGGATCACCGCATCGCCGCGCTCAACTGTGAGGGACAGGATTTTGCCATTGCCTGCATGAGAGCGAATCTACAATACGGCAAAAATCAAAGCCGGGATGATGTAAAGAGCCACCACTACATCATCAGCTTTGACCCAAGAGATGGCGCAGATAACGGCCTGACCGTGGACCGGGCGCAGGAGCTTGGAGAGCAGTTTTGCCGCGAGCATTTCCCCGGCCACCAGGCGTTGGTCTGTACCCACCCGGACGGCCACAACCATACCGGCAACATCCACATACATATCATCATCAACAGCCTGCGGATCGCAGATGTCCCCATGTTGCCGTACATGGACAGGCCCGCTGACGTGAAAGCCGGGATGAAGCACCGTTGCACCAACGCGGCAATGGACTACTTCAAGGCCGAGGTCATGGAGATGTGCCACCGGGAAGGTCTATACCAGACCGACTTGCTCAATGGCAGCCAGGACCGTATCAATGACCGGGAGTATTGGACGCAGAAAAAGGGACAGGCAAAACTGGACAAGTCTGACAAGCCCACCAAGTTTGAGACGGACAAAGAAAAGCTGCGCCGGACTATCCGTAAGGCATTAGAGACAGCCACTTCTTTTGATGCGTTTGCCGAGTTGCTTCTCCGTGAGGGTGTGACAGTCAAGGAGAGCCGGGGCCGACTATCCTATCTCTCGCCGGACAGAGCGAAATCCATCACGGCCCGGAAGCTGGGCGACGCCTATGATCTCGCGGCGGTGAACGAGGCATTGGCGCGAAACGCGCTGAAGCGGCCTGTCCGTTCCAGCGTTCTGGACAAGCTCCATGAAGCCGGAAGCGTCCAGCGGCTCGTGGACATTGAGGCCAAACGCGCCGAGGGAAAGGGCATCGGCTACGAGAAATGGGCGCAGGGATTCAATCTCCAGCAGATGGCAAACACCCTGAACGCATACACCGAGTACGGCTTTTCCTCCATGGACGAGTTGAACGAGTTGTTGTCTGCTGCCCGGAGCGAGTTGCAAGAGAGCCGGGAAAAACTCAAATCCATAGAGACCATCATCGCCGGGAAGAAAGAGTTGTTGAAGCAGCTTCTGACATATTGGGAAACAAAGATTGTCCGGCAAGAATACAAGGCGCTGAAAAGCGCCAAGGCCAGGGCCGAATACGCCCAGGCGCATGAACGGGAGTTCAGGTTGTCCAACGCCGCCTCCAAGTATTTCAAGGACCACGGGATCACCAAGCTGCCCAGCACCAAGGCGCTGCAAGCGGAGATACAGCAGCTTACATCGGAGAAGAACGCCCGGTACAAAGACTACCGGGAGAAGCAGCGCAGGGTGAAGGAACTGGAGACTGTGAAGAACAATCTGGAGAACATACTGGGCCACAAGAAAGAGAAGCGCCATGAGCTCATTCCATCTTGAACTGCTCCCGCCCGTTGAGCGGAAGCCGAACGGCTCGCTCCCACGTATGAACGGTAGACAGCGCCAGCGGGCGGTCACGCTCATTCGCAAGCTGTGCAGCGTCTGTGATAATGGCAACTGTCTTTACCTGGATGACGGCGAGGACGTCCCGTGCCCGCAGATGCTTTCCTACTCCGTCTGCTGCAAAATTTTTCGCTGGGTGCTGCTGAAGGATAAGGCCGGAGGGGAGCTTGAAACGGAGATATTCGGCAAGGACACCATGAAGCGGTGCGCGATCTGCGGCAGAGTGTTCATACCCGGCTCCAACCGGGCAAAATACTGCGACGATTGTAAGACCATAGCCCAGCGGCGGCAAAAGGCGGAGTACGCCAAACGACGCAGGGCGAATAGTAGAACGATAGAACAGCAAAGTTCCTGAATCTGCAAGGCTTTCCGGGCGCAAAACCCGGAGGGGTGGTATCCTTACACCCCTGACCGCAGATCCAGGCTTTAGATCATACCAGAAAGGAGTGAGCAGAACATGACACCGTTCATCCATCACTACTAGCATAGCGCTACATAGGAGGTAACATTGGGTCGTAGGAAAAAGCTCATAAACGACACCAACATCCCGCAGCACGAGATCGAGAAACTCGCCCGGTGCTTCCTGCCGGACATCCTCGCGTTCTACGAGAGCGAGGAGGGCCAGCGGGAGTTCGCGGCATGGAAGGCCCAGCGGGAGGCAGAAAGACACCTCCAAGACACCAAGGCACGATAACGCCAGCGGCGGCAGTCACTCGACTGCCGCCGCGATTTAGTTTACTGCTCTACCAGTTTCTCACTACGAAGCCCCGTTCCTTCAGTTCGTTGCGTTTAATAGCGCGATATGTTAAAATTGCTTTGTGAGTTACTTGTATAGAAAGGATGAAAATGATGGATTCTACACAATACATAGATCCATTCGCAGAACAATGTAATTACTATGCCGCATCGTTTGATAAAGCATACGATGAAAAAGACTGGGGCAAAACAAAATGCACAATTGATGAGTGTGAGAAATTTGTAAAGGATAAGATGACCTATGATTATGCTCCGATTTACTATTCGTTAGGAACATCTTATACTGATCTGGCAAAATACATCCCGGAATATGCAACAGAAGAAATATATGAAAGAGCATTATACTATTATAGAATCGCTATTGAACTGTTACGCGCAAAGGAACTCAATAACGATAAATTCATGCCATATGTTAAGGGAATCAAACTGCCATTATTTACAAATTACGCAAATGCTCTCAGTCACTGCGAAAGAAAACTTGCTGCTATCCACTTTTATCGGAGCAGCCTTATCATCAGCAATGGCTTTAAAATGGCAGAGGGCAATATGGGTATTGCTTTACTTTCTTATGGGTCGTTAGTTCATGACCCAGGGCATCAGAATTATCTACATTATTTCGCTTATAATAGCCTAAAATCTGCTATTGAAGAGGGAGATTCACATATACCTTCGGATGTAAAAAACTATTTTATGAGAATAATCAATGGCTATGAACCAGAATATAGGACCGAATTCTTGGACAAGCCACTCAATATGCCAGAGTATTCGATGGGTATAGCACATGAATATGAGTATCGTAGATGGTGCCTCCACAATCATGTCTTTTTGAATCCACTGAATGATCTCCTAGTTGAACACTCCTCATTTGCTGCGGATACACTACAGTTACCAAGCATTGTCACATCCATATCTCAAACCGACATACCTATTTACTTTGGATTATTCAATCAGCTTAAACAAGAATATATTTATGCAAGATACTTGTTTTACAGGGGAATTGAAATAACCGACCAGCCCCATTACGCCGACAAGGACACCTATTTGGTCAATCTATATGACTATCCGCAATATTCTATCCGGGTTGAAAGCATAAAAACATCTTTTCGCCTTTTGTACTCTTTATTTGATAAAGTCGCATTCTTCATCAACACATACTGGCAACTAGGTATAAAAGAGCATGACATTTCTTTTCATAGTATTTGGAAGGATGAAAGTGGGCATGGAAACAGTAAATATAAGCACAAACGGCTTGAAGCGAATGGAAACTCCGCCATAGTTGCAATAAACTGGATATACAAAGACTTTAAAAAGGAATTTGGTGACTCTCCGCTCCCAGAATTACAAAGGCTCAAATCATTACGAAATGCAATCGAACACAAATATGTTAAGGTTCATTCCGATTTACTATACCCGATCGACAAACCATATGTTGATGATGAAATGACCTATCATATATCAGAGGCTGATCTGCAGGACTATACACTCGAACTTCTACAAATGATCCGAGAAGTTATCATTGAGCTGACTCTCGCTGTCCACATTGAAGAGAAAAAGAAGTATAACTCGTTTGGAGAAACAAAAACAATACCTCATTTATATCTTGACGATTATGATGATGAATGGAAGATATAGGATTCAAACCAAGTGCCGCATATGTCATTAAAACAAACGCCCCATTTTAAATCTGTTTTGTAGGTATTCAATTATGGGATGGAGATGTCATTATATGACACTTCCATCCCATGCTGGATTTTGTCAGTATTCTGTCCTATGGATCAGGTACATCGTATCTCTACCAGATACTACATACACCGTTAGACCCACATGCCTTGACGCGACGCTTTACGCATTATCCATGATTTTCCTATAATCCAGAACGGGATTTGTATTATCAAACGCTACGGTATCGACATAGTACCTCGTAGGAATGTGCTCCTTTATAACGCCACTCAACATCTCCGCCACCCTCGTTTGTATGTTACTATTAGGCGTTTTTTCATTTACATAGAAATGGGTTCCATTGGCTGAGACGTTATGAAAGAAAATTTTTTTGCCAGATCTCCATATATACCTCTTTCTAGGCGGTGTCGGAAGAAATACGTCAAAAAGAATATCTTGGCAAGTCGCCGAAATCTGGATGAAGCCGACCAAGTGATTATACTCCCAAAGCCGTTGGGGATACGAGGCTAGTGCAATCAGCGCATTGACCGTTTCTTTGTCCGAGTGGCTGTATTCAGCGCGATATGTGGAAGCCAATTTCGCATATTTCCTGTGCAATTCCTCTTTTTTCATCGCATATATCGGTATCTCATGTATCACTTTTGCATCTGTCATATTCGCCGCTCTCCTTTGTTTAGAAAGATAGATCTTCGGCTAGTTTCGCCCTTGTTCAAGAGCTCCTTCCCAATACATGACACCATGTATCACTGACCTGCCGCTTCTATCAGCGCCAGACCAATCCGTGTCACGAGCGGCACCACGAGCGCGTTCCCCATGCAGAAATACCTCATCTTCTCCGGCATACCTGTATTAGTCCAGCCATCCGGAAAGCCGTTCAATCGCTCGCACTCTATGGGAGTCAGTGTGCGTAAGCGCCCGGTCATAGGATCTGCGACGACATGTGATGTCCGTCCGACCTGCGCCTCAGACGTGAGCATCGTCCGAGACGGCCCATCCAGCGGCTCCGGGAAACGCACAGCCCCTTCGTTGAACCAGTAGACGCTCCCGTCTCTTCTTTTTCGCTTCTCGTGTTTCGCGCCTTTCGCATAGACCCACTGAGGCATATCCTCTTTACGGATAAAAAATCGCGGGTCCACGGGACCTTTTTCAAGAATCTTGCCCAATGGTATAGCTCGCTCTCGGCAAGGGCATACATCGACGGAATAGATGCGTCCATTCATCATGACGCCGGCATTATAAAAATACGCCTTTTGCTTGGCCGCAACATCTGGCATATCGATATAGGCAAGTTCATCTATCCAGCTCTCCGTATAGGTCCGGCTGTGCGAGGAGACAGGGAACGCTTTGGTAAGCACCGCGTGCTCCATTAAGTATCGGTGCATGTATTTGAGTCCCTTGGTACAGACCCCATCTGCCAAGTCTTGGAAGCATCGTGTCTTGTTGTGATATGCTACGATGAACGTCCTTCGTCGGCGTTGCGCATTGCCATAGTCGGCAGCGTTTATCACTCTCCACTCCACCGCGTACCCTTTTTCATAGAAGCTCCGCAGTATCATAGAGAAATCTCGTCCTCGCTGGTGCGCCGGTGAACGGATGATCCTGTCCACATTTTCAAGGACGACGAACAGAGGCCGTTTCTCCTTCAGGATATCATCTATCTGCCACCAAAGGACACCTTTCGCTCCTTCGATGCCGGCAGAGTTCTTCTTCATGATAGAGTAATCCTGGCACGGGAACCCCCCGACCAAAAGGTCATGGTCAGGTACATCGCTCTTTGCCTTCGCTATATCCTGACACACATGGTTCTCACTGTTCCCAAAATGTGCCTGATAGCATTCAAAGGCATACTGCTCCCGCATCGACGGTTCCCATTGATCCGCCCACACGAAATGGAACTTATCAGACGCCGCCTCCAGCCCTAGACGGAACCCGCCTACGCCTGCAAACAGTTCCACAGTTCGGATACCTTCCATGTCATATCCTCAGCCAAATAGTCATCGAGCCTTCATAGCCTCGATATTCTTTATGACCTCTTGAATACAAGCGTCCGTATTCTTCAAGACGTCCTTTTCCCAAAAATGCAACGGCAGCCAGCCTTGTTCCAGGAGTTGCTGGTCTACACGCTTGTCGCGGGCCATATTCTCTTCTATCTTTTCTATCCAGTATTCCCGGTTCCTTTTCAGCCGCTCCCGCCGCGTTTCCCAGTCCTTTCCGTGCCAGAACTCACCATCCACAAAGATGGCGATGTGATATTTGAGGACTGCTATATCCGGAGACCCCGGCAAACGCTTATCGTTTTTTCTATAGTGATAACCCAAATGCCAGAGCTGTTTCGCTAGAATGGTCTCCGCCTTACCGTTTTTCAGTCTCACTTTCGACATCCGCTCCCGCGTCTCAGGCGTAGAGTCATATGATACAGGATGTTTCATGATGATCAACCATCAAGATCTAACCCGATCACCCACGTTGGGGTCCGAATGAGCTGGATATTTTTCTTGAACAGTTCAATCACTTTTGAATATGTTACGATGCCGCTACTTAACCTTTCTGTCAACAGTCCAGTATCCGTAATATATATGTAGTAGTCTATCTCGCCATCGATGGCAGAATTCATCAGTCGGAGAAGGTCGTGTTCAGCAAGTGCCCAATTCCCAAACTGTAACTCGCCAACAACTGTGTATTGATGTTTAGTCGCTACAATATTTGAACCAGGCGCTTTAGTAAGTGTGTCTAGTTTTGCCCGCCAGTCTTTTTTATATCTGTAAACTGTTCCTTCGGCGTTGGGAACATGTTTATTGATAGAATATATCCCGGTTTTATTATTATCTCCGCCATATCGCCCGGGATTACCAATAAAAATATTCCGTAGCTTTATGATATTATATTCTTCATCAAACAAAGAAAAATCAAAGCCTTCTTTTCCTTTAACAAGGATAGCACCATTTTCAACATAGGTTTCCCCGTGTATCCCTGGAATCAGCATTTTCTCACGAAGCACGACATTTAATTGGTCGGCATTAAATTTCTCTTTCCCGCTACGCATTTCTGAATCCAGTTCGTATTGCTGCTCCAGCCACGATCTGATGCCGCATTCTAGCTCGTTTCCATCCCGGTCCTTAATCGTTGGTAATAGAAGTTCTCCGCTATTAAAAAATGTCTGCTCTGCGATTTTGAACTTAACTCGTCCCATATCATTACCTCTTTATCTGCTCTGCGATATATGTATTGTTCAGCCAGAAGCACTGCTTCGTCATCATGCGGCCATCCGGCAAGGGGAGCTTATCAGACCCTCTCCGTCCATGAGGACGAACATGGGCAACACGGCTCTCGCTCTGTTTGGGCAGGTTATTGCTGACGCCTTGCGGCGTAGATGTAAGGACCACGCCCTCACGAATAGTCTGCACGGTCCGCTCCCAAACGCGCCCTACTTCTTCCAGATCATCGTTGGGGATGTTCCAAAACATCGCTCGGTCAAATACATATTCGCCATCGTCTTGTTCCTGGAAGATGACGAACAGGAATTTCGTCGGGGCAAGATAGTTATAGAGCTCAGAGTCTTCCCA
>CANQMW010000005.1 GCA_947625045.1 uncultured Oscillospiraceae bacterium | reverse complement strand
AATGCTCCCTCCATGGATACAGTGTCCTTTTTCACTGTCTTCCATTGAGGGAGCATATCATTTGTCCCCGGGCGCTTACTTTTATTTTTCTCCCTTCCCCCGCGGGAGATGGGCCTTGATAAATCCCGCGGCCGCTTTCAGGGCCAGGACGAAGGCCAGGGTCACCGCCAGCACCACCAGGGCGAAGAGGATGTTGCCGATGGGATTTCGCATGAAGGGAAGCCGCCAGGCCGGGCCCCGCAGGAGGCGGCTGAACACGATGTGGAAGATATATATCCCCAACGTGTTCTCCGACACCAGGCGGATGGCCCGGCCCCAGCCGTGGACGGCCTTATAGTTGAGGCAGAGCACCCCCACCGCCAGGACATTGACGAAGGTGAACACCGTGTCGTAGCCCTCCCACACGTTGTCCCAGAGCGCGCCGCTCACGCGGGTGCAGTACATGCCCCAGAGCCCGAGACAGGCGGTGGATACTATGATGACGCCAACCGCCCCGGCGTTCATCTTCCACCGGGCCCGGTCCATGAGCGCCTCTATCCTGGGCAGGTACCGGCGGGCCAGGCCCCCGGCGCAGAAGTACACGAAGGAGTAGCCGAACATGCCCCAGAAGGGGTTGAACATGTTGAACACGTTGAACTCCACCACGTGGTCCGCCCGGCCCAGCAGGTCCAGCCCCACCGTGGCGCAGGAGCAGAGGAACACGTTCCCGAAGGTGAGTGCCGCCGCCGCGGCCATGAACCAGCAGAAGGCCTTAAAATTATTGTCGTAGGCCGTTTTGATGAGGGGAAAGAACACGTAGATGCAGATGAGCGCGCCCATGAACCACAGGTGGTTGATCCACCCCTGCCGGAAGGTCCACAGGGCGTTCAGATACTCCGAGAAGGACAGTGGCTCATGCTGGATATACATAAGGGGCACCAGGATGACCGCCCCGCCCAGGAAGGTGTAGACCACCAGCCGGAGCATTTTCATAAGATGCTTTTTAAGGTCCATCTCCGCCCCCAGCAGCAGAAAACCGTTGGCGAAGAAGAACAGCGGCACGCATACAGAGAGGAAGCCCCGGAGGACATAGTAGAAGCGGTAAAGCCCCACCCCCGGCGCCGCCGGGAAGTTATAGGGGAACAGGGTCGCGTGGTATATGAGCACGCACAGCATGCCGGTGAACTCCATCATGTCGATGAAGGCATACCGCCGCTTTTCCATTCATCCCGCCTCCCCGCATATCATACAGTATATGTCTATCATAGCGGAAAAACCCGGTTTGTCAACCGGGCCATGACGCAAAAAAGGGAGCGGCTTTTGCCGCTCCCTTATGTATTCGCTTTACGCCTCTTCAAAGGCGTCCTTGCCCATGCCGCAGATGGGGCACTCCCAATCGGCGGGCACGTCCTCCCAGGGGGTGCCGGGGGCTACGCCGTGCTCGGGGTCGCCCACGGCCGGGTCATACTCATACCCGCAGGGGCACACATACTTCTTCATATCCCGTGCTCCTTACTTGCCGAAGTAGCGCTTCAGCAGGCCGGCGAAAGCCTTGCCGTGCCGGGCCTCGTCGCGAGCCATCTCATGGACGGTGTCATGGATGGCGTCCAAGTTCAGCTGCTTGGCCATCTTGGCCAGGTCGGTCTTGCCGGCGGTGGCGCCGTTCTCGGCCTCCACGCGCATCTCCAGGTTCTTCTTGGTGGAGTCGGTGACCACCTCGCCCAGAAGCTCGGCGAACTTCGCGGCGTGCTCAGCCTCTTCCCAGGCGGCCTTTTCCCAATACAGGCCGATCTCGGGATAGCCCTCACGATGGGCCACGCGGGCCATCGCCAGATACATGCCCACCTCGGTGCACTCGCCGTTGAAGTTGGCACGCAGGCCCTCCATGATCTCCTCGGGGGCGCCCTGCGCCACACCGACCACGTGCTCGGAAGCCCAGGTCATCTCGCCGTCCTGCTTGTTGAACTTCGCGGCGGGCGCCTTACACACAGGGCAGGACTCGGGGGGCGTGTCGCCCTCATGAACGTAACCGCAGACGCTGCAAACCCATTTAGCCATAATATCGTTACCTCCGTAAATTTTTAGGAATAATTCCTAATTTCTATAAACATTATACCATATCCGCCCGGATTGTCAATAGCCCCCATCGGGCCGGGAAAAGATTTTTCCACGGGGAAAACGACCGCCGCGGACGGGCACCATAAAACTGTCGGGACGGAGAGCATCTTGCCAACGAATGGGAATTGTGGTATCCTAAAGAACTGGAGACTGCTTATCCAAAATACAAAGAGAAAAAGAAAGGCGCGAGCCTTCCGGGAGGAGACCATGGGAGCCGTTTTAACGCCCAACGAGAACAAATCCCTCACCATCCATACCAGCTTCGGCGACTTTGACCGGGGCGCCATCAAGACCCATTTTGTGGAGATCGGCGAGGACTACTGCGAGCTGGTGAAGAAGTACGTCCTGCCCGTGTATGAGGAGGGGGACATCCTCTCCGTGGCGGAGAAGATCATCTCCCTGTGCCAGAAGAATATCATCTATAAGAAGGACATGCACCTGTCCGGCCTGGCGAAGTTCCTGTCGAAATTTGCTTCCCACAGCACCGCCGGCATCGGCGTGGACAACCCCTGGAAGATGCAGTTCGCCATCGACCACTGCGGCGCGCCGAAGATCATCTGGGCCTCCATCGCCGCGGGCGTGTGCAAGCTCTTCGGCAAGAAGGGCGTGTTCTACGACATCGCCGGCCCCGAGGTGGCGGGCCTGGACGGGTTCTACACCGCCTCCTTCCAGGTCTACGGCGACTTCTGCATGATGCTGCCCAAGGACCCCAACGGCGTGTGCAAACGCATCAAAGAGGAGACTGGCGTCACCTGCATGCTGGTGGACGCCAACGACTTTGAGCGGGACATTTTGGGCAAGAGCCCGGACCTTGACCTCACGGACGCGCAGTGCGCCGAGCTCATCCAGGACAACCCCACCGGCAACTCCACGCAGCTGACGCCGTTCATTATTATCAGAAAGCACGCAGCATAAAGCGCTCACGTCAGACAAAGCCTCCCCTGTGCAAGGGGAGGGGGACCGCACAAAGTGCGGTGGAGGGGTTGTAACCGTCCGTAACGCAACAATCCCTCAGTCAGCGCTTCGCGCTGCCAGCCCCCTTTGCACAAGGGGGCCTCCATAAGGAACGCCTCCCCTGGCACAGGGGAGGCGTTATCTCTTATTTCAATACCGCCTTGACGGCTTCCTTCACGATGTTGAGGCCCTCCATCAGGACCTCGTCCTCGATGGTCAGCGGCGGCATGAGCTTCAGCACGCTGTCGCCCCGGCCGGCCACCTCCATAATGATGCCCCGGTCGAAGCCCTCGTGGACCGCTTTCAGGGCCAGGGTCCCGTCCACGGCGGAGAAGTCGATGCCCCAGAGCATGCCCAGGCCCCGCATGGTGAGCCGCTTATCCATGGGCAGTATCTCTTCCTTGATGAACTTCTCCATGATGGCGCCCTTGCGGCGGCACTCCTCATCCAGCTTGCGGGCCTTGAAGTAGCGGATGCCCGCCGCGCCGCCCACGAAGGACAGCTGATTGCCCCGGAAGGTGCCGTTGTGCTCCGCCGGACGGAAGATGTCCAGCTCGGGCTTTATGAGCAGCAGGGCCATGGGCATGCCGAAGCCGCTGATGGACTTTGAGAGCGTCACCATGTCGGGCACGATGCCGGCCCGCTCGAAGGAGAAGAACCAGCCCACCCGGCCGTTGCCTACCTGGATGTCGTCCACGATCATGAGGATGTCGTTCTCGTCGCAGATGCGCCGGACCTCTTTGAGCCACTCAGGGCTCGCCACATTGATGCCGCCCTCGGCCTGGACGGTCTCCAGGACGATGGCCGCGGGCTTGTCCACACCGGAGTGGTCGTCGGTGAGCACCCACTTGAGATAGGCCAGCGAATCCAACGTCCCGTCATAGGGCACGAAGGACACGTTCTCCAGAGGCACCACGGCCCCCTCCCGGCTGGTGCGGTCGGTGGTCATGGCAAGGCTGCCCAAGCTCATGCCGTGGAAGGCGCCGCCGAAGGCGATGACGCCGTTGCGCTTTTTGTTCTTCCGGGCCAGCTTCAAGGCCGCCTCCACCGCGTTTGTGCCGGTGGGGCCGCAGCACATGACCTTGTAATCCAGACCCCGGGGCGCCAGGATCTCATTTTTGAAGGTGGCGAGGAAATCCTCCTTGGCGGCGGTATACATGTCCAGGGCGTTGATGATGCGGTCCTCGCTCAGGTAGTCCAGGACGGCCTTTTTGATCTCCGGGTTGTTGTGGCCGTAGTTCATGGACCCGGCCACCGCCAGGAAGTCCACGTACCGGGCCCCGTCCACGGACCATATCTCCGCGTTCTTCGCCCGGTCGAACTCCACCGGGTACTTCCGGCAGTAGGAGCGTACCTGGCTCTCTGTGCTCTCAAATACTTCCAGCATATCCTTTATCCTCTTTATATCCTTTCTGCGCCGGCGTTGGTCAGCGCTTGAATCCCTTGGCGTATTTCTGGAATTCCGGCAGCTTGCCGATCTTCTCCGGGGTGTGGGGCGGAAGCTGCCAGAAGTCATGGGCGCAGTAGGTGTTGCCCTCGATGAACTCCGGGCCGGCCTTGCTGATGGCCACGTCCCAGCCCACGTACCGCACCTGGGGCACCACTTTGGCCGCCTCCAGGCACATGGCCACCGCCTCCTTCACGAAGGGGAGCTGATAGCCCACCAGCTTGACGTGGGTGTCCGGCTGCTCGTCGTACACGATGCCCAGCGGCGTGTTGCCCGAGTGGCCGGGGTATTTTATCTTCCCGGTCTCGGTGTCCACGGGGGCGTACAGGCAGTTGCAGTCCACAAAGCTGTCGCCCAGGCCCATCTTCTGCACCACGTACAGGCAGTGGGGCTCGCCGCTGTCGTCCAAAAGGGTTATGACCCGCTGGCAGTTGACGGAGCCGGGGTGCAGGGCCTCCACGTCCGGGTGCTGGTCCACGATGTCCTCCAGAAGGCCGAACCTGCCCTTTTGGATATGCTCATAGAGGGCGTCGAAGTCCGGCCAGTCCTTCATGTGGATGCGCTCGCAGCCGTGGCTGCACTCTCCATCCAGTATCTTCACGAACACCTCGTCCTTCCCCTGGACGAAATCCCGGACCTGCTCCTTGGTGGCCTCCGCCAGCACCAGCCACTTCCGGCGGATGAATTTGGCGAAGGTCTTGTTGAACTGGGCCTTGTCGTCGAAGAGGTCGGTGTACTTGGGGTCATTGAGGTACTCATTGAGCTTCTTGCTCACGCCCCGGGTGACGAAGGTGGCCCGCTGGGCGGCGGTCAGGTTCGCGAAGCCGAAGATGAGGTAGTCATAGTACCCCGCCCCGTACTTCACCGTGCAGCCCATCATGTCCAGGAAGATGGCCGCCTTGTTCTTCCCCGTCCGCTCATGGACGGCGTTTATGGCCCCCTTCAGGTGGTCGAAGTTGATGTTGCGTATCCTGTGCAGATAATACTTTACGTCCGGCATGTTTCCTTCCCGCTCTCTTTGTATTTCTACGGGTATTGTCCCGTGTCAGTCCACGTATATCCGGGGCACCCGCTTGGTCACCCCGCAGACGATCTCGTCCACATTGGCGTCCAGGGTATCCGCCATCCAGAGGATGGAGAGGTCGTCGCCGTTCAGAAGCTCCACCCGGTCGCCGATTGCCACGCCGGGGACGTCGGTGACGTCTGCCATGAACTGGTCCATGCACACCCGGCCGATGATGGGGGCGAGCCGACCGCGTATCTTCACCTTGCCCTGGTTGGACAGCCGCCGGCTGTACCCGTCGCAGAAGCCCACGGGCACCGTGGCGATGACCGTCTCACGGCTGGTCACGTATGTCCCGCCGTAGCCCACCGGCTCCCCGGCGGGGACCGTCTTCACCATGGCCACATATGTCTCCCAGGTCATGACCTCTTTTAGCCCCATCCCGGGCCAGGCGTCCTCGTCCACCGGGCACAGGCCGAAGAGCACGTCCCCGCCCCGGACCGCGTTCATCTGCACCTCGGGCCTGAGCAGGATGGAGGGGCTGTTGGACACGTGCACCGGGGGCATGTCCACCCCCGCGGCCTTGAGGCCGTCCAGCACCGCGTTGAATCTTGCAAGCTGCTTCTCCGTCTCGGGGCAGTCCAGCTCGTCCGCCCGGGAGAAGTGGGTGAAGAGCCCCGCGATATGGATGTGGGGCAGAGCGGCGATCGCGGCGACGGCCTTTACCGTACCCGCCACGTCGTCGGCGTCGAAGCCGATGCGGCGCATGCCCGTGTCTATTTTTATCTGTACCGGAGCCACCGTCCCGGCGGCCGTCGCCAGCCCGTCCAGCTTTTTCGCCTGCTCCACCGAGAAGATAGAGGGGGCCAGCTTATATTCAACGCACCTTCCCAGCTCCCCGTCCATGATGGGGGCCAGCAGGTGGATGGGCTCGTCTTTCGCCCCGGCGGCCCGGAGGGCGGCGCCCTCCTCCCAGTAGGCCACCGCGTAGCCTTGCACGCCGCACCGGCGCAGGGTGGGATATACCCCGGCAATGCCGTGGCCGTAGGCGTCGCCCTTCAATACCGCCGTCAGGGCCACATTGGGTCCCAGGCGCTTTTTGATGTTTTCCACGTTGGCGGCCAGTCTATCCAGATGGATGACGGCGGCGGTGCGTACTGGCTCCATAGGCCCTCCGGATACAATTGACATAATATTCCGAGCTATGATAGCACATTCTATCCGGTATTGCAATTCCCGGGGCGAAATTCCCCGAAAAAAGGTCTTACCGCTTTTTCATGTCCCGCCTGTAGGACTGCCACGCCCCCCGGGCCGCCAATACCGCGCCGGCGGCCATGCCCAGGCACCACACCACAGCGCACACTGTGACGGCGGCGTTCATCGCGTTTCTCTCCGCGCCGGTGAGCACCGCGAAGGGCCGCAGGAGCCACACCAAGGCGGACGCCGCCAAGGCGATACCGATCCCCGCCCGGACGGACTTGCTCACCGGCAGCTTTTTCATGAGCAGTGCCTCCGCCCCGGCGAGGACGATAAGGAGCCCCGCCGCCCCCAATGCGGAGCGCACATAGTGAGGGGGCCTCGCCAGGATGCACCAGGCCGTCAGCAGCAGGAACGCGAACGCCCCCGCCCAGGCGGCCACCGCGAGGCCCTTCTTTTTTCCGAAAACCCCCGGCAGGGGCAGCTCCCGCACCGCCCAGGGCACGATGAGGCAGGTAGAGAGGACATATAGGGCCACCGCCGCTATGCGAAACAGCATCCGCCCGGAGTAAAGGGCGCAGGCCATGAGAAGTAAAAGCAGGCTCGCCGTATATCCCAGCAGGGTCCACCGGACCGTATACCGGCGGCACCGCAGGGGCAGCATGGCGGCACTCATGACGACGAGCAGGGATGGCGGCAGCAGGAACAGGCAAAAGAGCCACGGCCTATCGGTCCCGGCCATCATCTCCGGCTCCAGCGCCGCCAGCACACAGGCCGGCACGCATAAAAACGCCGCCAGAGCGCAGCTCATGGCGAAGGCCCGGTTGCCCCAGCGCCGGGAGGCCAGCACCGTCCCCGCCTCCCGGCGGAGGCTCTCCTCGCAGGCGCTGTTTTGCAGCTGGGAGAGCATCTTAGCGCAGGCGGGACAGGCGGCCACGTGGGCCTCCACCAGCGCGCGGCTTTCCTCGCTGCAGGCCCCGTCCACGTAAAGGGGCAGCAGGTCGCGCACCACGCCGCAGTTATCCATCAGCCTCCACCATCCTCTCCTGTATTTTCAGCCTTGCCCGGTGGTAGGTCACCCGGGCCCAGGTCTCCGTCTTGCCGAATATCTGGCCGATGCGGGCGAAGGGCAGCTCCCCGAACACTCTGAGCTGGAACACTTCCTTATAGGGCTCCGGCATGTCGTGCAAAATGAGGTGGATGCGAAAGGCCTCGTCCCGGTCCTGGGCCTCCGCCGCCATGTCCCCCGGCGCGGGCATCTCCGTTGCTTCCTCCGGGGCCCCGTCACTCTGCCGGGCCCGGCGGCGCAGCTCGTCGGCGTAGAGGTTCTTCGCGATGGCGCACAGCCATGTGAGCGGCGAGCCCTCGCCCCGGAAGGCAGGGCCGGTCATGGCCTTATAGAAGGTCTGTGCCGTCAGCTCCTCCGCCAGGGCGCGGTCCCCGGACCGGGCCATGAGGAAGGAATAGACCTGCATGTAATATGCCTCATACAGCCCCTCGTAGTCCAGCGCCCTCACCTCCCGGCCCGATGGTTAGACGTGTGCGTCTCCCGTTCGTTACAAAAATTTTTACGGCTGGCAAGGCCGCCCTTGTCAGTCCGACGCCCGGCGGGAACCGGCAGTGTGCCGGATGCGGTTGGTGAGCGTAGCGAACTTTAGCAGCAGGCATACTGTCGGGCCCGTCCGGGCAAAACCTGCGTCCTCAATGGGCGGCCTCGCACGACCCTTATTACGGCTGGTTCAGCACCGTCGCCCCGATGTCCGGCAGGTCCGTCATCACCGCGTCCGCCCCGATGGACTGCAGCCGCGCCATCTCGGCAGGGTCGTTGATGGTCCAGTACTGCACGGCCACGTCCCGCTCGTGGGCGTAGTTCACGATACGGCTGGTGCCCAGGTTCACGAAGTAGTCCGTGGTTGGTATCTGCAGGGCGTCATAGTTGATGCTGTCCTTGTCCAGCTTCAGCCCCAGCAGGGCGGAGAAGTAGAACTTTATGACCTCATTGACGCCGGCGCTGCGGGGCATATCCGGGTAGGTGCGGTCCATATAGGCGGTGACCTCGTTGTGGAAGGTGCCGATGACGGCCCGGTCCAGGCACCCGTGGTCCACCAGGGTGGCGTACAGCTCATCCGCCGCCTTGAAGCCCTCGTCCCCGCCGTTTTTGATCTCGATGATGTAGCGGAAGGGCCCGGCGCTTTCAAGATATGTCAGCGCCTCGTCCAGGGTGGTTATGCGAAGCTCGTCGGGCACATCCTCCCCGGAAAGGCCCGCGTAGGGCATGGAGCCGTCCGGCGCGGTGAACTTGGCGCCCATGTTGAGCTGCCTGAGCTCCGCCAATGTCTTCGTGCCCGCGTCCACGTCCTTCTCACCGAAGATTTCCTCCGCGTCGCTGGTGCGGTCCACCGTGGCGTCGTGGAGCAGCACCAATGCCCCGTCGGCGGTCAGGTGCACGTCGAACTCGAAGACGTCCAGGTGATAGTCCGGGTTCTCCGCGCTGGCCTTCAGGGCCATCATGGTGTTCTCCGGGGCCACGCCGCCCCCGGCCCGGTGGCCGGACAGCATGGTCACGCCCAGAGGCGTGATAAGGGGATTGCCGGCCTCCGGAAAGTCCCGGGGCGCCATGGAGGAGTCCTTCGTCACCGCCCAGCAGGCGATGCCGATGAGCACCGCCAGCACGATGAGCACGATCATGACCACTTTCAGCACCTTCCTTCCCCGGCGGCCCAGGGGGCAGCCCCTGGAAAACCATTTGAACGTCAGCGGCCACAAAAGCATGGCCGCCAGCACCATGATCATATACCGCACCGCGTCGGCGATGGGCGCGCCCCGGAACAGGGCGTTCAGGGGCGATTTCAGCGCCATGCGCAGGCCCATGACCACCACGAGGCCCAGGGCGCATTTGATGATCTGCGCCCACCAGGGGGCCTTCGTCTCAAAACGCACATACCGCCGCTCCAGCGGCGCGCCCACGCACACCGCCGCCGCCACGCCCAGCATGGTGAAGCTGTTCTTCCGAAATTCCGCCAGATTCTCCGGGTCCGCCCCCGCGGGGACATGGCCGGAGAACACACAGGCGGCGGCCGCCAATATCAGAATGACGATAAAGATGATGTCCGCGGCCCGGTGGTCGTCCTTCCGGAACAGCGGATAGAGCCCGAACACCAACACCAGGCCCACGGCGGCCCCCACGGCCACGTCCGCGGGGGTGTGGACCCCCAGATACATCCGGGAGAAGCACACGACGGCCGCCAGGACCCATAGGACCACCCGCGCCCATGTCTTCTTCTTCACGAACCGGGCCGTGCCGCCCAGGGCCACCACCACGTTCTGGCTGTGGCCGCTGGGGAAGGAGTAGCCTCCGGCGTCCGCCCGGGCGCTCTCCACGATGGTGAAGTTCGGGTCCCGGACCCAGGGCCGGGGCACCCGGCAGCATATCTTCATGGTCTGGTTCACCACCGTGCCGCCCACCCCGGCGGCGATGAGGTAATAGCCGTCTTTCTTGCTGACGCACCAGAACACGATGATGGCCACGGCGATGAACACGCCCTCGCCGCCCAAAAATGTCAGCGCCCCCAGGAGCTTGTCCAGCACCGGGACGCGGATGCTCTCCAACGCGTATAAAAAGCCCATATGTATCCCTCGCAGCGTATATCTTCTCAGCTTATTGTACCATATGTGGGCGTAGGCTACAAACAAAATTTAATTGTGCCGCCCTCGCTCTATATGGTATACTCGCGGGGAGAGGGGGCCTGTCCATGTTCAGCGCCGCATACCCCTCACCCCTGGGGCGGCTGACCCTGGGAAGCGACGGGGAGCGCCTCACCGGCCTGTGGCTGCCGGAGCAGAAATATTTCCCCGCCGCCCCCATGGAGCGGCGGGACCTGGCCGTATTCGCCCGGGCGACGGCCTGGCTGGACGCCTACTTCGCCGGAGAGGCCCCGGACCCGGGGGAACTGCCCCTGGCCCCGGCGGGGAGTGATTTTCAAAAGCTCATATGGGACCTTCTGCTGGACATCCCCTACGGGGAGCTGGCCACCTATGGGCAGTTGGCGGACAGAGCCGCCCGCCGCATGGGCCGGTACAGCATGTCCGCCCAGGCCGTGGGCGGGGCGGTGGGCCGCAATCCCATCTCCATCATCATTCCCTGCCACCGGGTGGTGGGGGCCGACGGCTCCCTCACCGGCTACGCCGGGGGCCTGGGCGCCAAAAACTGGCTATTGCAGCATGAAGGGGCGATATAAAGAGTGCCTCCCCTTGCATAGGGGAGGCATTTGCCTATCCGACGGGCGGCGAGAACCGGCAGTGCCCCGCACGCGCTCGGTGAGCGAAATGGGGGCCCCGCGCGAGCCCAGCGAAGCGGGTCGCGTGGGGAAAAGGAGGAGCTGCGGGCCATTCGAGCTTTGCCGCTTGCGGCAAAGGGAGACCTGGCCTGCATGCTCCGACGCCGTTTAGCGGGAGGGGCCCTGTCGGGCTCGTCCGCCCTGGCACCACGTTACCCCAAAATCTTCCTCGCGTACTTCTCCGCGGCCCGGTACACGGCCTCCGGATCCTCGCCCACGAAGAACTCGCCGTTTTCGTACCGCACCACGCCCGCGATCATGGTCATGCGCACGTTGGAGGGGTTGCCGGAGTAGACCAGGTTTTTCACCACGTTGTTCACAGGCCGCATGTTGGGCCGGTGCATGTCGATGACCGCCAGGTCCGCCTGCTTGCCCGCGGCGATGGCGTCGCAGTCCGCAAGGCCCATGGCCCGGGCGCCGCCCGATACCGCCGCGTTCAGGATATAGGCCGGGTCGCCGGCGGCGGCGTCCCCCTCCCGGAGCTTGGCGGTGAGGTTGATGAGATACATCTCCCGGAACATGTCCAGGGCGTTGTTGGAGGCGGGGCCGTCGGTGCCCACGGCCAGATCCACGCCCTTCTCCATGGCCAGCTTCAGGGGGAAGATGCCGCTGGCAAGCTTCCCGTTGGAGCAGGCGTTGATCACGGCGGTGCAGCCGTGGCGGGCGAAGATGTCCATGTCCTCCGGCGTGAAATACACGCAGTGATACCCGCCGCCGCCGTATTCATAGAGGCCCATGTCCTCGAAAAGGCGGGTGGGGCTCACCCCGTGGCGGGCGACGCACTCTTCCGTCTCTTTTTTCGTCTCGGAGTTGTGGCACCACACGGGGGCCTTGAAATGATGGGCGGCCTCCGCCACGGTCCTGAACGTGTCCAGGCCGTTGGTATACTCGGCGTGGAAACCCAGCCGGAAGCCCACGAAATCACCCATATTGTTGTACTTCTCGTACCTATCGTAGACCCGCGTGGGGTCGTCCCCGCCGGTCAAAGACTCGCACATGATGGCCCGGAAGCCCCAGTCCTTCGCGACCTGGACGAAGGCGTCGGGGAAGTAGTACATGTCGAAGCAGGCGGTGCAGCCCCCGGCCAGGTACTCCAGGAACGCCACCTTCACGAAGGCGGAAAGACTGTCCGCGTCCAGCTTCGCCTCGTTGGGGAACACCTGCTTTTCCAGCCACTCCTGCAGGGGCAGGTCGTCCGCCGCGGAGCGGAGGAACGTCATCCCTGAGTGGGTGTGGGCGTTTTTGAACCCCGGCATGACCAGGTCGCCTTTTAAGTCTATCTCCCGCTCAAAGGCGGGCATATCGGCCTTGGCCGGGCCCACGTAGCATATGGCGGAGCCGTCCACCCAGACCTCGTTTTCCGTCACGCCGGCGGGCTCAAGGGTCAGGCCGTTATAAAAGCGTATCATGGCGTCTCTCCTTTGCATGTCTTGTTGAGCCATTATAGCATGTCCCACCGTTCCCACGCAAGCAGGAACGCCGCCCAGCCGGGCGGCACACGTTCTAGATAAAATTTATCTAAAAGTCAAGAGGGCAAACTACCCTGGGCTATAGTTGGATGGAAGAAGCCGGACAGGGGGGTGGATGCCATGAAAAACCGGATACGGGACCTGCGGGAGGACCATGACCTGACTCAGCAGAAAGTGGCAGACGCCCTGGGCATCACCCAGCGGAAGTACAGCTACGTGGAGACAGGCACACAGCCCCTGACCGACGAGCTGCTGGTCAAGCTGGCCCGTTTCTATGGCGTGAGCACAGATTACATCCTCTGCCTGACAGACAAGCCAAACTAAAAATATCGCCGCCCACGGGCGGCGATATCCTTTTATCCAAACAGTTTTTTCAGATTCACATCGTAGGGCGGGTATATGACGCCCTTTTCCGTGACGATGGCGGTGATGAGTCCATGGTCCGTCACGTCGAAGGCCGGGTCCCAGCACTTCACCCCCGCGGGGGCCATGGGCTTTTCGTACCACATGGAGCGTATCTCCTCCCCGTCCCGCTCCTCGATGGGGATGTCCGCCCCCGTGGGGCAGGAAAGGTCGATGGTGCTGGAGGGCAGGAGGATGTATACCGGCACGCCGTAGTGCCTCGCGATGATGGCGGCGCCGGAGGTGCCAATCTTATTGGCGGCGTCCCCGTTGGCGGCCATGCGGTCGCACCCGGCCAGCACGGCCTGGACGCGGCCTTGCTTCATGGCAAGAGCCGCCATGTTGTCGCATATGAGGGTGCAGTTCACCCCTGCGTTCATCAGCTCCCAGGCAGTGAGCCGGGCGCCCTGCAATAAGGGCCTGGTCTCGTCCACATAGGCCTTTATTTCCACGCCCCGCTCCGCGGCCAGCAGCAACGGCCCCAGGCCCGTGCCGTATTCGCTGGTGGCAAGGGGCCCGGCGTTACAGTGGGTCAGCACCGTGTCCCCGGGATGGAGGAGCGACAGCCCCGCCTCCGCGATGGCCCGGCACATGGCGATGTCCTCCTCATGGATGGCCTTCGCCTCCCGGCCCAGGGCGGCCACGATGTCGGGTACCGGCCGCCCGGCCATGGAATGGGCCAGGGCCCGCATCCGCTCCGCCTGGCGGGCCAGGTTCACCGCCGTGGGCCGGCAGGATATGAGATAGCCGCAGTCTGCGTCCAGCCGGGAGAAGAACTCGCTCTCCCCGTACCCTTGGGCCAGCACGTACAGCCCCCAGGCGGCGAAGATGCCGATAGCGGGGGCGCCCCGGACCCGGAGGGCCTTGATGGCCTCGTACATCTCCTCCCGGGTGCGGAGGTCGAGATACACGACCTCGCCGGGCAGCCTCGTCTGGTCCAGAATACGCACCGCGCTCCCGTCGGACGAGAGCGCGATGTTTTTTACCTTGTCGCTCACAGCGCCGCGTCCAGGGCCGGGATGGCGGCGGTGACCAGGGCGGAGAACCGCTCCGCGATCTGCTGGCCGGCCTCGATGACCTCCTGATGGCTCAGGGGGTTGGCGGACAGGCCCGCGCCCTTGTTGGTTATGCAGCTCATACCGCAGACCTTCAGGCCCATATGCCGGGCGGCCACGGCCTCGCAGGCGGTGGACATGCCCACGGCGCTGCCGCCGATCGCCCCATAATAGCGGACCTCGAAGGGGGTCTCGAAACTAGGGCCGGTGAGCTGGATATACACGCCCTCGTCCAGCTTCATGCCCAGGCCCGCCGCCGTGGTGTGCAGCACGTCCCGGAGGCTCTTGTCGTATATCTCGCTCATGTCCGGGAACCGGGAGCCCAGCTCGTCCAGGTTGGGGCCCACCAGGGGGTTGGGGAAGTTGAACATCATCTGGTCCCGGATGACCATCAGGGACGGCGTCTCCATGTTGGGGTCCAGGCCCCCGGCGGCGTTGGTTAGAAACACCAGCTTTATGCCCAAAAGGCCCATCAGCCGCACGGGCAGGACCACGTCGTGCACGTCGAAGCCCTCGTAGTAGTGGACCCGGCCCTGCATGCACACCACCGGCACGCCGCCGATATAGCCAAACAGATACCGGCCCGCGTGGCCCGGCACGGTGGACACGGGGAAGCCGGGCAGGTCCTTGTAGTCGACCGTCGCCGCCACCTCCATGGTCTCGGCCACGGGGCCCAGGCCGGAGCCCAGGATGAGGCCGATGCGGGGCTGAAAGTCCGTCTTTTCCCGGATGACGTCCCGGCAGCGGATGAGCTTTTCGTAGTACTCGTTTGCCATATCAGTGTCCTCCCATCGTCTGTCCAAATTCGTTCTTGTCGGAAAGGCCGTCCCGCCGGAGCATGCTCTCGATGACGCTCACGTCCCCGGCGATGTCCACGGCCTCGGCCTTGTAGAGCTTGTCCAGCTGCTTTTCGTACCCCGCCACCAGGGTGTCGGCGATGCCCTCGATGTCCTTCTTGGCCTTGGCCATGTTCTCGCCGGTGACGCCCTGCTTCTCGATGCGGGCGTAGGATTCCAAGAGCTTCAGCGTGGTGGGCAGGTAATAGGTCATGAACCTGTCTATCATGGGCTTTTTCTCCGGGTGGGCCTGGACCTCGGCGAAGATGGAGGCGGTCAGCTCCTGCATCCGCCGGATCTTTTCGCTCATGACCTCGTCTTCGATGTCCACATCCGCCTGGCGGATGCGCTCCACATAGCGCTCATACTCGGTCATCTTGTCCTTTTCCGCCTTGGCCCTGGCCTCGTCCTCTTTGCGGTACACGTCCCGCATGTCCTCCACGTCGATGACCAGCAGGCCCCGCTCGTGGTCGATATAGGCCTTCTCGCCGTAGTAGCCCCGGTCCACCATCTCCTCCAGGGTCTTGTCCGCCTCGGCGGCGTCCACGCCCAGGGTTTTGGCGATCTTTTTGATATCCACCACGCCCCGGGTGCCGCTGACGGTGAGGCACCGGCGGAACTTGGCCTCCTTCCGGCGGGAGCCCATGGCGGAGAGCACCAGAGAGCCGCCGCCCAAGGCCACGGCCACCATGCTCACGATGGACCAGAGCCCCGCGCCGGTCGCCACGGCCCCCGCCGTGCCCAGAAGGCCGAAGGCGGCCAGTATCCAGCCGAACACGGTCTTCACCGTGGCGCCGGCGTCCGCATGGCGCACGCCCTCCGGCTCATCGGCCTGGGGAGCGGCGGCCCGGGCAGTCTGGGCCTGGGTCTTATTCACCTTCGCCCAGGCGGCGTCCGCGTTGGCACGGGCCTGGGCGGCGCGGGCCTCGGCGGCGGAGCGGGCGGTGTTCTTCTTCCGGCTGCCGAACAGGCCGCTGAGGAAACCGCCCACGATGTCGTGGCCCATGGCGTGGGCGATGGTCAGGATCAAGCCCAGGGGCCCCGTCGCAAAGATGAGACCCACGTCGATGACCCAGCTCACCCCGTCCCAGGAGTCGTCCTTCCGGGGCGGCCTGGGCCCCGGGGAGCCCGGTCCCGGCCCGGGGGAATTATTGTAGTTGTAATTATAAGTGCTCATAGTACCTTTACTATATCACAGCCGCCGGGAAATGAACAGTGCCAGATGGTTAAACTTCGGTTAAAAACCGCCCTTTCCATTTCCCGCCGCCTCTGGTATACTGGACCGGCGACAGAAAAGGAGGCGCGTCATGGAGCAGTCCGTTTTCGACCTGGACCACCTGCCCCGGACCTATTTCCGGCTAGCCCTGCCCGTCACCCTGAACATGGTAGTGACGCTCATCTACAACCTGGCGGACACTTGGTTCATCGCCCGGACCGGGGACGCGGACCTGGTGGCCGGGGTGGCCCTGTGCAGTCCGGTGTTCACCGCCCTGATGGCCTTCGGCAACATCTACGGCCAGGGCGGCAGCTCCCTCATCTCCCGGATGCTGGGCAAGGGGGACGCGTCCGGCGTACGGCGGGTCAGCGCCTTCTGCTTTTACGTGGCCCTCCTCACCGGCGCGGTGCTGGCGGTGGCGTCCATGGCCTTCCGGGGGCCGCTGCTGCGGCTCATCGGCGCGGACGCGCACACGGCGCCCTTCGCCTCGGAATACTTCTCCGTGCTGGCGGTCTGCGCCCCCATCGTGGTGACCAGCTTCATCCACTCCAACCTCCTGCGCTGTGAGGGGCTGGCCTCCGCCGCCGTGGCGGGAACCATGGGCGGGACCATTTTGAACATCATCCTGGACCCCATCCTCATATCTGTGCTGGGCTGGGGCGCCCGGGGCGCGGCCGTTGCCACCGTCATCGGCTACGCCGCCAGCGATATATTCCTGCTCATCGTCCTTAAGCGGAAGAGCCGGTACATGTCCATCGCCCCCCGGGACGCGAAGGTGTCCGGGGAGGAGCTGCGGGGGATATTGGCCGTGGGCCTCACCGCCGCCATCGCGAACCTCACCTCCAGCCTCAGCCTGGTGGTCATGAACAAGTACCTCGCCGCCTACGGCAGCGTCCGGGTGGCGGCCATGGGCATCGCTCTGAAGGTCAATATGGTGGCCCAGCTATTGCTGGTGGGCTTCTCCTTCGGGGGCGTGCCCCTCTTTGGCTTCCTCTGGGGCGCGGGAGATAAGACCCGGCTTCGCAGGCTCACCGGCTTCTGCCTGGGCTTTCTCTGCGCCCTGGCGGCGCTCTTGAGCGCCGTGCTCATCCTGGCCGCGCCCCGGCTTCTCGCCGGATTCATGGACCTGCCGGAGGTGGTGGCCGAGGGGGCCGTCATGCTCCGGTGGCAGGCGGCGGGGAACGTGTTCGCCGCGGTGGTGCTGCTGCTTACCTGCCTTTTCCAGGCCGCGGGCCGGGCAGGCCCGGCGCTGATCATGTCCCTGAGCCGGCAGGGGGTGGTGTTCGTGGCGGTGCTGGCCGCGGCCACGGCCATAGCGGGCTATCAGGGCCTTCTGGTAAGCCAGGCCCTGGCGGACCTATTGAGCGCCCTGCTGGGCCTCGTCCTCTGCCGGGCGGTGTTCAGGGAGGGTGGAGAATAACTCTTGCACACATAAAGGCCCCCTTGTGCAAAGGGGGCTGGCAGCGCGTAAGCGCTGACTGAGGGATTGTCGCGTTACGGACGTTTACAACCCCTCCGAGCCGCCTTACGGCGGCCCACCTCCCCTTGCACAGGGGAGGCTTTTACACTGGCAAATGTGGGACACAGAAACAGAGGCGGTCACCCGACCGCCTCTGTTGCATTTGAAGGTGCGCGTTCAAAGATCACAATTTGCCAGCAAGAGGAAAAACACCTTGCATTTTACCATGTGGGTGATATATTATAAAGATAACAAGATGACAAAGGCAGGCCACGGGGTGGTGCAAGCACCCCGCAGCCCTATGCAGGAGTGGCAGCTCCTACACAGCGATTTACGCGCCCAGGTCCCATTATACCTTTTCCCTGGTGAAAAGGTCAAGGGGCTATGTGTGTTGTGTATAGCGGTGTGGGGTTCGCCCTGCACCGCTTTTGTCGTCTTGGCGGGGCGGCCTTTGGGGGTCGGAGCGATCCGATCCCCGGGGCGGCCTTGTCAAGGCCGCGCACACCCGTAGAGACCCGGCTCGTTTCCATATGGGAGCGCCCCCCGTTTTTACCGCTGGAACAACAAACAGAAGCTTAAAAAACAGGGAGGAACTACCATGAGCGAGGAGAAGAAACTGGACGAAAAGACAGGCGCAACTGCCCTGGATGATGCCGTCCTGGAGGCCGTCTCTGGAGGGGAAAAACTGTCGTCGATGGCTATGGGAGACAAGGCTTGGGACTTCGTAAAAGAGATGTTCGGCGCGAATGATGATATGGAGCAGCAGCCATAAGCGAAAAAACGGCAGCCAGCGGCCAAGGCATGGTGTTCGTGGTGGTGCTTGGTCTGGTCCTCTGCCGGGCGGTGTTTAAAGAGGGCGGAAGGTTATAATATGTTTCAGCGGCATTGCAACTAAAATTAGTTGCAATGCCGCTCGCTCCATGCTATACTGATACCAGATCGGAGGTATGACCGTGGGACAAAAGGAAAAGCTGATAGAGAAGCTGAAGGCCAGGCCCAGAACGTTTACCTTTGACGACGCGGAGGCGCTTTTGCGGTACTTCTCCTATACGCGCTCCAACAAGGGCCGCACCAGCGGCTCGCGGGTCATATTCGTCAGCGACACATACGCCCCGATCTTGCTCCACAAGCCCCACCCTCGAAAGGAGCTTTTGGAGTACCAGGTCAAGCAGCTCATAGAGATTTTGGAACAGGAGGGTCTGATATGAGCAATACGATGGAATACAAGGGCTATATCGGCAGCGTGGAGTTTTCGGAGGCAGATGGCGTCTTCTTCGGAAAGGTCATGGGCATCCGGGCGCTGATATCCTATGAAGGGACCACCGCAAAGGAACTGGTCGACGATTTCCACGGCGCTGTGGATGACTACCTGGCGCTGTGCACAGAAAACGGCATCGAGCCGGAAAAGGCATATAAGGGCAGCTTCAATGTGCGGGTGTCGCCGGAGCTGCACCGGCAGGCTGTGACCTATGCCGCCGCCCATCAAATGACCCTCAACAGCTTTGTGGAGAGCGCTATGCGAAACACCTTGGGCTCCCAGGGCTGATGTGCCGGAGGTGCCCACCCGACGGGCGGCGAGAGCCGGCAGACACGGAAACAGAGGCGGTCGGATGACCGCCTCTGTTTCCTGTATATACTGTCAGTCCTCGTCCCGCATTTTCTTGATAAGTGCCACCACATCATCATCCGAGGCGATGCCCGTGCGCTCCGCCTCGCCGGCCATCTCCTGCTGGAGTATCTGCATGGCGTAGACGGCAGAATTGACGATACGGACAGTGTTTCCCTCGACGATAAAGCTGACCCGGTCTCCATTGGAAACGCCCAGCACCTCCCGGACATCCTTCGGGATGGTGACCTGTCCCTTTGCCATGACCTTGGCGTTGTCGACAAAAGCATTCGCATTCATAACGTCGTGCCTCCTTGCGTATGGAAAGTAGGGAATTTCCTACTCTTATTATACGCAGCGGACCGGCAAAAATCAACTGAAACTTTTGGTTCGATGCCCACCCGACGGGCAGCGAGAACCAACAGACACGGAAACAGAGGCGGTCGGATGACCACCTCTGTTCCTGTACATAAAAGGGAGATGCTCGCTTATTTGTGGCAATGTGCCGCACAATTTGCGCAATTTCCGTCGCAGCCGCCGCAGCAGTTCTTGCCGGCCTTTTTGTCCCGGCGCATGGAGCGTATCACGCTGATGACGCCTGCCAGGATACAAACACTGACCAGGATGTCGCCGCCGTAGAGGGCCAGAAAGCGTCCCATGGCTCAGGCCCCCGCATTGACGCTGCGGGCATTGCCGCCGGTCAGCCGCTCACTGTCCGGCGCGGGCCGGAAGATCAGGTACAGCATGCCCGCCAGCACGACCAGCGCCGCCACGGTGCCGACGCCGAAGCCGCCGCCGGTGAAGAGGCTGCCCAGCTGATTCACGATGAGGGCGGAGCAGTAGGCAAAGCCGCACATCCAGCCAATGGCCGCCCAGGTCCACTTGCCGTTGTTCATCTCCCGGCGGATGGCGCCGATGGCCGCGAAGCAGGGAGCGCACAGCAGGTTAAAGATCATGAAGGCGTAGGCGGTGACGCCGGTGAAGGCGGCGCCGATCTGGGCGGTCAGGTCCCCGGGGTACAGCACGCCCAGGGTGCTGACCACTTCCTCCTTGGCGATGAGGCCGGTGATGGTGGCGACCGTCGCCTGCCAATTGCCGAAGCCCAGAGGGGCAAAGATAAACGCGATGGCCCCGCCGATGGCCGCGAGAAGGGACGATTCGTTGTCCTCCACCATGCCGAAGGAACCGTCCTCAAAGCCGAAGCCCTGGAGGAACCACAGGATGATGGACGAGAGAAGGATGATGGTGCCGGCCCGCTTGATGAAGCTCCAGCCCCGCTCCCACATGGCCCGCAGGACGTTTTTCGCCTGGGGGGCATGGTAGGCGGGCAGCTCCATGACGAAGGGGGCGGGCTCCCCGGCGAAGACCCTGGTCTTCTTGAGGATGATGCCGGAGATGACTACGGCGGCGATGCCGATGAAGAACGCGGAGGTGGCCACCCACGCGGAGCCCCCGAACAGGGCCCCGGCGAACAGGGCAATGATGGGCATTTTCGCCCCGCAGGGGATGAAGCCGGTGGTCATGATGGTCATCTTCCGGTCCCGGTCCTGCTCGATGGTCCGGGAGGCCATGATGCCGGGCACGCCGCAGCCGGTGGCCACCAGCATGGGGATGAAGCTCTTGCCGGAGAGGCCGAAGCGGCGGAAGAGCCTATCCATGATGAAGGCCACCCGGGCCATGTAGCCCACGTCCTCCAATATGGCCAGCAGCAGGAACAGCACCAGCATCTGGGGCACGAAGCCCAGCACGGCGCCCACGCCGCCCACGATGCCGTCCAGCACGAGAGAGCTGACCACCTCGCCGCAGCCGAGAGCCTCCAGCGCCCGCTCCGCCAGCACGGGGATGCCCGGTACCCAGGTACCGTAATCGCCGGGGTCCGGCTCCGGCACGGCCAGGGCCTCATTATAAAGGTCCTCCGTCACGGCCACCGCCGTGGTCTCACCGGTCTCGTCATCGTAGAAATAGGCCTCCGGCTCCCCGGCCTCGTAAGCCTCGATAATGGCGGATGCCTCCTCAAAGGCGCCGGAGTCCTCCTCCCAGGCGTCCTTATCCGCCGTGAAGGGGACGAACCAGCCGTCGCCGAACAGGCCGTCGTTGGCCCAGTCGGTGCCCATGGTGCCGATGGAGAAGCCCCAGCCGCCCATGGCGACGGCGTAGATCAGGAACATGACGCAGGCGAAGATGGGCAGGGCCAGCCACCGGTTGGTGACGACACGGTCTATCTTGTCGGATGTGTTCATCTTCTCCCGGCTCTTCCGGGCATAGCATTTGGAGATGATAGAGCCGATGTAATCGTACCGCTGGGCGGTGATGATGGATTCCGCGTCGTCGTCCATCTCCCGCTCGCAGTCCTTGATGTCCTCCTCGATATGGGCCAGGGAGGCGCTGTCCAGACCCAGCTGCGCCGCCACCTTCTCATCCCGCTCAAAGAGCTTGATGGCGTACCAGCGCTGCTGCTCGGCGGGCAGGCCGTGCACGGCCACCTCCTCGATGTGGGCCAGGGCGTGCTCCACGCACCCGGCGAACCGGTGCTGGGGCACGGTCCTCCGGCCGCTGAGGGCCAAGTCCACGGCGGCGTCCGCCGCGGCCTTCACCCCGTCGCCCTTGAGGGCGGATATCTCCACCACTTCGCAGTCCAGGGCCTTGGACAGCTCCTTCACGTTCACCCTGTCCCCGGCCTTGCGCACCACGTCCATCATGTTCACGGCCACCAGCACGGGGATGCCCAGCTCCACCAGCTGGGTGGTCAGGTACAGGTTCCGCTCCATGTTGGTTCCGTCCACGATGTTGAGGATGACGTCCGGCCGCTCCTGGATGAGGTAGTTCCGGGCCACTACTTCCTCCAGCGTGTAGGGGGACAGGGAGTAGATGCCCGGCAGGTCCGTGACCGTCACGTCCTTGTGGTCACGGAGCTTGCCTTCCTTCTTCTCCACGGTGACGCCGGGCCAGTTGCCCACGTACTGGCTGGCGCCGGTGAGGGCGTTGAACAGAGTGGTCTTGCCGCAGTTTGGGTTGCCCGCCAGGGCGATCGTTATGTTCTTTTCCGCCATTTTATCCACCTTTTACTCCACGATTATCATTTCCGCGTCCGCTTTACGCAGGCTAAGTTCGTATCCTCTGATGGTGATCTCGATGGGGTCGCCCAGGGGCGCCACCTTGCGGACGAAGATGCTCTCCCCCTTGGTGATGCCCATGTCCATGATGCGCCGCTTCACCGCGCCGGCGCCCTCCAGCTTCGCCACCCGGACCGTCTGGCCCACCTGGGCCTGTCTCAGCGTCATGATGCTCTCTCCTTTCCTCTTTTTGCCCGCCTCAGACGTATATCTTCTTCGCCATCTCCATGCTGATGGCCACCCGGCAGTCCCGGATGGAGACGATCAGGTTGCCCCCGATGTCGTTCACCACGGTCACCGGGCTTCCCACCACGAAGCCCAGATTTTCCAGGAAGCGGCGGGTCTCGGCGCCGCCGCCGATGCGGGTGATAAGACTGCTCTCACCGGTATGCAGCAGGGAAAGCGGCATAGGTCATCCTCCTCATACGCCTTGTATTAGTGGTCGCTAACCACCGGGCAAAACAATGGGCGTTAGGGGTTCCTAACACCACTGACATATTAGTTAGTCAAAACTAAAATGTCAAGGATTTTCTGCCCCTTCCGCCGGATTTCGTCACCTTGCCCGGTTGGGGCGGGCCCATGGGGCCGGAAAGTTGTTAGTTATGATAAACTTACCGGGCCTGTACTATTTTTTGACAAGCCTGAATACATATGGTAAAATGAATCGTTCCTATGGGACTTCAACACGGATGTGACCACACACGGATATACATATTTAGGAGAATGACTATGCTGGAATACCGTTTTGACACACAGCTGCTCATCGAGGGGCACGACCTGGACGAGGACGCCATCCACGACTACATCATGGCGAACATCCCCGGGGACTGCCTGCTGGCGGTGGGCGACGAGGACCTGATCAAGATCCACTTCCATACCAACGTGCCCTGGAAGGTGCTGGAATACGCCTCTTCCCTGGGGGACATCTTCGACGTGGTAGTGGAGAACATGGAGCGCCAGGAAAACGGCCTCAAAGGCTGAGACTTGGACAGCAAAAACGCGCCGCTTTCGCGGCGCGTTTTTGCGTTTATTCGGTTTCTTCCGGCCCGTCGGCGGTGGCAATATAGATCTCCTCCGCCTCCTCCAGCGCCTTTTGCAGCGCCGCCCGGCCCAGGCCGTTTTCCGCCGTGTCCGGCAGCATGTCCAGCGCCGCCGAGGCCGCCGCGCACAGAGCGCAGTACATCTTTTTGTAATCCGCCATGCGATACCCTCCTTGTTTGGAGCAGTATACCATAACATTTATTAAAAGTAAATAATAATTGTGTTTAAGCGCATAATAATTCACTGTCCTGCCTGTTACAATCATAGTATCAGGAGGGACTGTTATGCAGACAGAGTATCCGGAACGCTATAGGGTCATGGGCCTGCGGATCGCCTACTACCGGAAGAAGGCCGGGTATACCCAGGAGGCTTTTGCGGAGGCGATAGGGCGGAGCCTGAACTTCCTGGCCCAGGTGGAGGGTTCCAGCACCACGCGGGGCATCTCTTTGGAGACGCTGTTCAAGATCTGCGACGTCCTGGATATCCAGCCGGGCAGACTGTTGGATGAGGACGAGTGATAGAATAGGAAAACGCGCCGCTTTCGCGGCGCGTTTTTGTGTTTCCCGGGAAAACTCACTTTTTATGCCGGGGCTGGAACACCAGGTCTCGGTTCTCTCTGACGGCCTCCTCCATCTCCTTCAGCCGGTCCTGCAGGTGCTCATGGAGGCTGCGGGCGGACTGGAAGGGGCGGAAGAAGTGGTACTTCTGGGCGGCCTGGTCCTGGGCGGAGCGGATATGGGACTTCAGGCTCTCGTACTTGATGATGACGTCGTTCTCGTCGGCGAAGGCCTTCAGCTTTGTCACGATCTGCGCGGAGTGGCACAGGTCCACGATGAACACGCCGTAGAACATGCCGATGAAGAAGGAGAACGCCAGGTTCTGGGCCAGCCAATGGAGGGCGCCCAGGATGTGGGGATGGACCAGGAAGTAGTACGCCGCCCCCAGCACGGCCCAGAAGAAGGAGAACTTGGGGCAGATGATGCCCTGGATGTTGCCCCACTCATGGCTGTAGTCCCACAGCCGCACATGGGCCACTTTGAGGCTCAGGATGCCGGCTATGTACTCGATGGCCGTCATGCACACGGCCATGGCGGCAAACAGCGCGACCCGCTCCCAGACGGGGTCCGCGATGAACGTCATGTTTTCAAGGCTCGCGATGAGGAAGAGGATGCACAGCCCGGAGCCGTACAGGGGCAGCCAGGGGCCTGTGCAGAAGCCGGGGTTTATCCACTTCCGCTCGGGGTTGGCCGAGGAGATGAACCGCCGGAAGAAAAGCTCCAGCACCCATCCGAACACCGACCCGATGAAAAACAGAAATGCCAATGTCAAAAAAAGATTCATGTGTCTCGCCTCTGTCCTGCGGGATACGCAGGGGCCTTGCAAAATGAGGGAGCTTCACGACGGATCCGCTAGCTTCCGCCCCAGCTCACCGACGTGCTCGGCCAGCTTTTTTGTAAAGAGGCTCTCCTCCTTTTCCGATGTGTCCCCGGCGGCAAGCATATCCGCCAGCGCGGTATATTGTCTGCGCAAACGCACATAGTCGCCGGGTATCCTTCGCTTTTCTAAGAGCTGCAGGCCAAAAGCGATACAGGCCCTCTGCTCCCGGATGGCTCCTTTTGTCCGGCCCATATCAAAAAGGACGGAGGCGGCGGTCTCACTGTAACAGGAGCGCATCTCGAGCTCATCCGAAGAGCGCTCCTCCCCGCCGGACATCCTCAGGAGACTTTCCGGCCGCACCTCCTGGCCTCCCTGCTCCTTCAGCCTTTCCAGCACTGCGGCATAGCATTTTTGCAGCTCCAGCCGTTCCTCAGGCGGCAGACCCACCGTATGGGAGAAGACGTCGCCGCCGTTTTCCCTTATGGCGCGGTCATAATACATCAGGCTTTTGGCGTACATATGCCCGCCCCAAAGCGAGCAGGCTATGCCATAGTTTGCGGCCGCGGCCAGGGAGGCGGCCTCCGGATCTGCCTCTTCCCTCAGTACAGAAGCTGCCTCAAGCGCCTTTTCGTAGACCGCAGCAGGGTCGCCCTTTGACCTTTCAAAGCTCAGGACAGAGGCGATGCGCAGAAAGTCCCTGACGGCGTTTCGCATATCCAAAGAGGTCCGCTTCCGCCGAAGCAGATCCTCATCCAGGGCGGCGGCGCGCTCATACTGCTCCAGGGCTTCGTCATATTTCTCCTGGCTCAGCAGCCAGTCAGCGAGCCTGATCTGATCGTTCCGCAGCGTCCGGATGTCACCCTCCCCGATGCTCTCACTTTGGAGCATCCGGAGCATGTCCTCGGTCACGGCTTTATAGTATTCATCCATCTTCGTCCCCTCCTGTCTCAGCGGGCGCGGCCCGACCCGCGCCGATTTCCGACGGACACAGGCAGGGCGCGCGCGGCAGAAGCTCCTTTCTCATATGTGCCCATTGACGAAGGCCTCCAGCTCTCCGGCCAGCTCGTCAACAGTTTTCCGGTAGGCATCGTTGTGAATGACACAGTCCACCGTCTGCGCCAGGGCGGCGTAGCGTTCCATGTCCGAACAGTTCCTGCGCCAGGCCTCCTCGAGCTCATCGCCTCTCTCAAGGGCCCGTATCAGTCTTGAACGTCTATCCACAGACAGCCACACTGCCAGGCACGGGATGGCCCGCTCCCGGATACTGCGCAGGCCTTCCGGCGTGACGGTGAGGATCTTATTCTCCCCCAGGTCTTCCAGAGCTGTTCCGTACAGATTGTCCCGGTAACAGTCCGTCTCGGCAAAGAACCCCTTTTCTTTCAGAGCAAGAAACGCCGCGGGCTCTGTGTAATGATAGTCTATCCCGTCCTGTTCTCCCGGCCGGGGCCGACGGGTGGTATAGGTGATCACGCGGCGGTATCGCCTGTCCCTTTGCAGGTACCGGCGGATCAGCGTACTCTTGCCGGAGGCGGATTCGCCTACAATGACGATCATGGGCGCCGCGGGTGTCTTTTCTTCTATGTTCACGCCATTCTCTCCCTCCATTCATTCCTGTCTCTGTCCGCCGGCAGCCGAAGGGTCCAGGACCCAGAAGCCGCCCCGGGTGATCTTGCCGGAGCTGTTCCAGGTATCCACTATCTTGTATCTGACCCCCTGGGGCGTCCCGAAGGGCAAAACGGCGGCGATGTGGGAGCGGCCCAGGAGGGTGACGACTCTCTCCCCGCGGGTGAATAAGCCGTCCAGCGCGGAACAGAACTGAGCCCCTGTCAGGCGCCTGTTTTCTTCCCGCAGTTCGCCGCGCAGTTCAAACCCGAGGCGCCGCAGATATCTGTCATAGACGTCGTACCTGTCCAGAATCAGGCCGTCCGGGCCGGCGCATTCTGCCAGGCCGTCAAACGCCTCGTTCCAGCTGAGGCCGGCCGCAGCGGCGATCGCACGCACTACGCAGTCCCCGGTCACGCGGACCGGATTGAAGTTTTCATAATGAAACCGCTCCGTTTCCTCCGGCGGCGGAACGGCCTCCTTTCTCCTGCCGCCGGACCGCCTCCCGGCCGGGGCGCAGCCGCCGTCCGTACGGATATATATGTCGGCCAAGCGCAGGCGCAGGCGGTCGAACGGAACGTCCCCCCAGTACTCGTACCGCACTGCCGTGGGACCATTCTCCGGGTCGGGAAACGGGAGAAGCGGCAGCATGAATCCGCCCCGGCCGCTATCGACCCGTACGATCGCGCGCACACCGGGCCGCTGGCAATGCTCGTCCATATAACGCTGCACATAGGAGGCCATCTGGCGGCTGATGTCGGTCTGCCGTACATATCCGAAGTTCCGAAGCAGGCGGTCCCGGACCTGCGGCGCCGTCGGCATGAACCCCATTTCACGGCTCAAAGCAAGAAGTTCGGTCCTGGCCGTTTCCCAGCTGATCTCCTCCGCCTGACAGAGCGCCTGGATCGCCGTCTCGACAGTGGGATGGACGCCCTCAAGCTGCTCAATATACTCCTCTCTCGTCATCGGCCTTATCACCTCCAGAAAGTATTATACGACTGTTCCGGCACGGACGCCAGAGCCTATTCGGAAAAAATGGACAGATCCCGCCCGCCCCGGGACCTCATCATACGGTCACCGCCTGCGCCGGCACAATACCTCCGCCGGAAGAAAAAACTGAGATCCGATGCAAGAGACCCTGCCGCGAAACCATTGCTTCGCAGCGGGGTCCTGCTTCTCTGTTTCTCTCAGCGGATATACTCCGCCAGAAGCGCCCGCAGCGCATCAATCTTTTCCTGTTTGTGGCGGCGGGAGTCCACGACCGCCCCGTCCCTGTAAACATACTCGGCCTGGGCGGATATGTCCGCAGTGCACAGGTCCAAAAGTTCCCCCCAGACCTGCGCCGCCGGATGCCTGCGAAAGACGCCCTCGGCGTCCATGACCTGCTCCGCATGCCGGACTGCATTCTCCCGGTTGATCTCCACCAGATAGGGATTGGACCGGTCATACGGCTCCGTGGGCAGCACCCAGGAGATGAAATCGTCGTGGCGGCCGATATAAAAGCAGATCTGTTCCCGTTCTCCGTCCTCATACCCCAAGGACGACAGGATGGGGCCGGCCATCTCCCTGGATTTGGCCGCATGGCCGTAAAACACCAGACCGCCCCGTTTCTCCCGGGCCACGGCAGGCTTGCCCACATCGTGGAATAACGCCGCCGTCCGTAAAAGGGGGGACGCGTCGGCCGGAAGCGCGTCCACAGCGTGCAGCACATGCAGAAACAGGTCCCAGCAGTGGTGGGGATTACGCTGATCGAACCCGACCATGGCCGCGGCCTCGCCGCCCAGCAGGTCCCTCACCTGCGCCGCGCTCCTGTCCGCCCACTCGTCCAGCGGCCGTCGGAGGCTCTCTTCAAATTCCCTTCTCGTCATCATCTTCTCTTCCCTCCCGCGCCCATGATCAGGGCGTCTTTTCCCGGACTTCCGCCGCCGGTCTCGTGACGCCGAACCCCCTGGACACGCTCTTGCCCAGGCCCAGCAGAGGCGGAATGGCATAGTTCACGGAGAACTCACCCATGAAACCCAGGACCGTCTCCTCCTTGAACCGGACCAGCCGTTCCCGCAGCGACGCGCTCACGCTCAGCCGCCGCTCCACGGTGATGTCCAGGCCCTTGGAGAGGCTGAGCAGATTTCCCGCCAGGACCCGCTCCAGAAGCTCCTTTCTGCCGGTCTCATCCGCTTCCTTATAGCGCGCGTAGTTCTCCTGATTCAGGCCAAACCAGGGCGCGCAGAAACGGTACCGCACAGGTGACGCCGTATCGCCGGCCCGGGCCTCCGACAGGTCGATCTGCATATGCCCCCTCGGGAACCGCTGATCCCCCAAGCACAGAGTCTCCCGCTCCATCACCAGCGGATACACCTGGCTGATCCCCGCCTCCGCCGCCACAACGGTGGGGACGCCCCGGACGATCTTATACTGGACCAGGGGATACCGGTATATGCTCCTGCCGTCCTCTCCGTGGTTGTGCAGCAGGCTCCCCTCCCCGCCGTCGGCGGCAAAGAAGCCCCGCAGCCGGCGGCCCTGCCATTGAGGCACCCGGATATCCGGATAGCTCACGCTCATCATCCTGATCTTCTTCAGCAACCGTCGTTCCTCCGCTCACGCCTCTGCCAGGGCCTGTTCGATCTTCATGTTCATCATCTCATAGGCGTCCCACTGGACAGCCAGCTTATTCGTCTGTGCCGCCTCATCCGCGTCCAGCTCCCGCACCGCCTCGCGGATAAGCTCCATGATCTCGGCGCTGCCCAGGGGTTCGTCCCGGGTCGTCTCCCGCCAGAACTGCTCCTGCCGGCGGAGGAGCTCCGCCTCATCCACCTGGGTGATGGTGTGGGCGACGAAATTGCGCACGCAGCTCTCGATGTCCCGCAGACGCAGAAGCGGCGCCTGCCATTTTCTGCCCGCGGCCTTTTTCTCCAGGATCTCCGCGTAGTAGGGGGACGACAGGAAGGGCTTTCCCCGGAACTCATAGGTCTCGTTGAAGATCGCCAGGATCTCCCGGCCGGTCTCATCCGCCTCCAGCCGTTCCAGGTCAAGGCGATTCCGGTCATCACAGTACCGGGCCGACAGGGGGATGCCCAGCTTCTCCTCCACCGCGATCTTCATCAGCTCATAGAGCGCGGGCGTCAGGCCCCGGATGAAATCCGCCGTATCGGCGCGCTTCTGCTTCATTTGCAGCCAGAGGAGGTACTCCGCCCGGTCCATCCGGGTCCCGTCCATATCCAGCTTCAGCTTCTGCCTGATCTGGCTGTCCCGGACGCCGCGCCAATTCAGCCGGATGCGCTCGTTGGCCGCCTCCAGGAGCGCATAGGCGTTCCCGCTGACGAAGGGCCGTATCCGGCGCGCCAGCTCCAGGGCCGCCCTGTAATCATAGGCCCGGATGTAGCTCAGGATGTTATCCTTTTGCAGATGGGCGTTCAGATTCGTGTATTTGACCTCGGCGCACCGGTCCACGTACGTATCCGGGTACCGGTCCAGGTCGAACTCCCAGTACATCTCCGGGTCGTAATCCCTTTGAGGCTCCAGATGGGGATTCTGGGCCCGCTGGGGGGTGGAGACCTGCACAGGCAGGACCTTGAAGGGCAGGAACGCCGCCAGCAGGTACAGCGCGCTCTTCATGGCCGGCGTCCCGGAGGACACGTTGAAGATCATCGTGTGGCCGGGATAGCGGGTTCTGAGCCGGGCGATCAGTGGGCGGAACGTCTCGAAAAAGGTGTCGTAGACCTGCACCTCCCGCATCTGCGTGTCCTCCACAGACAGTATCTCCGGCGAAAAGCCCGTCTCCTCCGCCAGCCACCGGATACACTTTCCGTACCGGTCGTCGCGCTGCTGCCGCTCCGCCATCTCCCCGGACAGATAGAGAGACACGCACTCCGGCTTATACTTCCGGCAGATGTGCAAAATGGCCCCGTCCCGCTCATTGGCGATGGGGTCCGTCCCGCCGACCGGGGTGAACAGTACGTATGGCATGACGCTTTTCCTCCCTGTGAGCATCCGTTCCCGCCGGCCGGAGACAACGCCCCGCTCCGGCGGTTTTTTATCCTTGTTTTAGTGGATCAGTGAAAGACGACCAGTTGAAAAACGACTTCAACCCCCACACATACAAATCGCGATCCTTATTTTAGTGGATGGAGCTTTGCAGAAAAATTAAGACTCAGAACAAATGGAAAGGAAAGTGAACTTGCGATCCTTGTTTTGGTGGATAGGGGTCCTGTGGAACTCTTGCCCAGGGAACCCCCGCAATTTTGAAAGGGATGTTTCAGATGGCCGTAAATCTCGATCCTTGTTTTGGTGGATAAGGGTCCTGTGGAACTCTCGCCCAGGGAACCCAGTAAATTTAGGGTGGCATCCAAAGTCAAAGCCGAAGAATCACAATCCTTGTTTTGGTGGATAGGGGTCTTGTGGAACTCTCGCCTAGGGAAACTAGTAATTTAGAGTGACATTCTGAGCCAAAAACAGAGAAAAACACAGGGAATCACAATCCTTGTTTTGGTGGATAGCCCGGCGGGCGGTCAGAGCCCGTCCGCCGGGATGGTCATGGGCACGGCCGCTGTGCATCCGTTGACGATGACCGGCTCCGCCACGGCCGCCACCGCTGCCACACAGCGGCCGTACCAGGGCCGGAGCGGCCGGGCGTAAAACAGGCTCCCCGCCGTCAGAAAGAGCAGGGGTTTTTTAAAGGGAACGTCCGCCCCGGCCAGCTCCCGGTCCAGCTTTGGGTATTTGGGGAGGGTCTTGTACCGGCCCTGGGCCGGGTCCCCCGCCGCCGGGATGAAGTTGGCGAGGGCCACAAAGCCATTGGCCCCGTCGGGCGGCGTCATCAGTTCGCCGTCCTCCTCCAGCGCCGCCAGGCGGAACAGGCCGCAGCCGGCGGATTTATCCGCCCCGACGCCCAGGGAAAACATCAGCTCCAGCACCGTCTCCAGCCTGTCCCGGGGCAGCCCGGACAGAATATACACGTCATAGCCCTCTCCCGGCGCGAAAAAGCGCCGGCTGCTGCCGAAGAGCCCGCCGGACCCGCCGCTCTCCCGGTCGATGAGGTTGTGCATCGTCGTCTCCTCTTCCCCAGGCTCCCCCATAACGGATCCGGTGAAGCCCCGCCAGTCCCCGCGCTGGATGCGCCGGAAAGCGTCCCGGGAGATATACCGGGCGTTCTTCAGCCGCTTGCCCCGGCGGTAAGCGTCCCGGCGCTCCTCCTTGCCCGCCCGGTCGTCCAGGGCGTTGTCCCTGTCGTAACAGCCCATGGGCAGGGGCAGTCCGCCCCGGGGAAAGCCGTTGGAGAAGATCACGGGCGGCGCGCCGGCCAGGGAGGGCACGATGATCTCCGCTTCCAGCGCGTCCCGGCCATAACGGCGCAGCCAGCTCCAGCAAAAGGCGCCGAACAGGGTGTCGCCGTGCAAGGCGGACGCCAGCGGTCCTTCCGGCTCGATGACGGCCCGGTACAGGGGCGCTGTCATACGGCCTTTTCCTCCACGGTGTAATCGAACCGGACCTGGCCATAGCCTCGGGAGCCGCTGCTGCCCAGATAGGAGTCCGCCACCAGCGCCAGTCCCTCTCTCACCAGCGCCGTGAGCTTCTCCTCGTCGTCGCCCTCCATGATCTGCAGCAGGATGTTCAGGGAAAAGCTCGCCCCGGCGGGGACGCGCTCTATGAACCGGGGACTTTTCGCCGCCCCGGTCTGACGGTCGATGATGTTCTCGCCCTTCACCTCCAGGTAGCTGCCCCGCTCCGGAGGCAGCTGCTCGACCTGGGCCCGGAAGGCGTCGGTCATCTCGCAGTCCCGGACCAGGATGCGGGTCGGGGCAGACTTGGCGCCCGGGTTCATATGGGCGCCGAACAGGGTGCAGATGGGGCAGTCCTTCTCGCCGCAGCCGCAGGGCTGATCGGTCACGTTTATGAATTCCATCGCTCTTCTGTCATACCGTCTCGCCCCGTACTTGCGCTCCAGCTGGGAGCGCATCTTCCCTTTCAGGCTGGAGCCGGGGATATAGGGCTCGCCCGTCAGGGGATTCTTGATGACCTCGCTGTCCGCCCCGCCGATGCCCAGGTCGCCCCCCGCGCCGCGGACAGCGATGCCGGTGACGCACTGGATGGTGCCCTGGAAGGATATGATCTTTTTCAGTCTCATTCTTGTATCTCCTCTCTCCTGACTATTTTCTGATATGGGCAATGACGGCCTCAAAATGCTTCACGAAGGCGTAGAGATCGTCCTTGTTCCGGACTGCCTGCACATTTTTCCGGATGAAATCCACGAACAGCGGCGTAACGGTATTTCTGGTCCGGGCGTAATCGGCAAAGGGCACCAGCCGGCAGAACTCCGCCTGGACCTGCTCGAACGACGCGCCCCGCTCCTGCATGGACCGGATCCGAATGCAGTAATCATAAAACCGCCGCAGCTGGGTGCTCTTGTTTTTGTCCCGATCCTCCAGCGCCCGGGCGATCTGCTCCGGATAGCCCACGATGTACTCCTTCCGCAGCACCGGCCTGCCGCCGTCATGGCCCGGCTCAAAGTAGCCGTCCTGGAGATAGTTCTCCGGCAGCGCCGGCGGCGCATACTTCTGCTCCCTGCCCCACGGTTTGGACTGATATCCTTCCGGAGACTTCCCGTCATACGCCATGTTTGCGCACCTCCTTCGTCATATCAAGAAGACAGGCCACCACCGTCTTCGCAAAATACAGGTCCTTATTGATCTCGTTGTAATTGGCCGCGTTCTTCGGCAGGCCCCGGGCATACCGCAGAAACGCCTCCGCGTCGTGCTGGGACAGCTTCGCGTAATTGCGCACCTGGTCATAATGCATCAGCGGCTCGAACATCAGCCCCATCACGTCATGGTCCAGAAGGAACCGCCTGTACATCCCGCTGTATGTCACGATGCGCCGCAGCACCGACGTGTTGACATATCCCGCCGCCGGCCGGAGCGCCGCCAGATTCGCCATCTGGGACGCCAGATCCTCCCAGGAGAACACGTCCCCCAAAAAGGACACGGCGTTCCGGCCGCCCCGGCCGGGATACACCCCCTGGGGCACGGCGTTCTTCACCCGCTTCAGCTCCTCCTCGGCCTGGTCCGCCAGCAGCGCGATGTTGGTCCTCGGGTCAGCCGCGCAGATGGCCGCGGACAGCGTGACGCACGGGTTGCCGCCGGCATAGCGCTGAAAGTCCTCCTCCAGCCGCAGTGCCAGCTTCGGCATCACGTCCCAGGGCCCAATGAGGAACAGGTCGTCTCCGCCGGAGAAGACACAGTACACCGCCTGATAGTCCGGGTCCGTATCCAGCAGATGACCCACATATCCGGAGAAGAACATCTCCAGGCCCCGGGACAGAGACGCCGTCCGGGAGATCGTCCCGTAATGCCGGTCCTGCTCCCGCATGCCGTCGGCAAAGAGAAAGCCCAAATTGTCCACATCCGCCTTGAGCACCGCCAGCTGCTTGCTGCCGGCGGCCATGTCCGCGATGTCCTCAAACGTTATGGGCTCGCCGCCCCTTCTCGGCAGGTGGTTGGCCATGAGCCGCACGCCCAGGGGACAGCCCGTCATGGGGGGCGAGAGCTCCCAGTCGTTCAGCTGCTCCACCCGGATCAGTTCCCCCTCCGCCTGCTCCCGGGAAAAGCTGA
Source organism: uncultured Oscillospiraceae bacterium (assembly GCA_947625045.1). Classification (GTDB taxonomy): domain Bacteria; phylum Bacillota; class Clostridia; order Oscillospirales; family Oscillospiraceae; genus CAJOIG01. Next base: position 81,332 of record CANQMW010000005.1, on the reverse strand, counting down.
GCCAGAAGTCATCCCAGAGGCGGTATTCCCCGCCCTTCCGGCTATACCATAGCCGCTTCGCGCCGGCCAGCGCTCCCCCCAGCCGCTCCTGCTCCCGGCAGTTGGGGCACACCTCCAGCTCCCGGTCCATCAGCGCCCGGCCGCAGGAGGGGCAGGAACGTTTTCCCGCCAGGTCCTCCGTCAGGATGAACCGATCCTCCCGCCATCCCCTCTCATCCGTCAGCACCGAATGGAAGGGCCTCTGCTTCTGCTCCCGCAGCCGCCCCAGGAGCTCCACGACCACCGCACTGTAATTCAGCAGCCCCTCCTCTCCGAAGGTAACGCTGGCCAGGTTCACGGCGATCTCGCCGGAAAAACGGCGGAAGAGACTTTCCTCCGCCTCCCGGGAGAGCGCCTCCACCTTTTCCGCCGTCTCCGGCGCGTTCGGCAGGAGCAGATAAAACTTGCCGCCGGTCAGCATAAGGATGTTGCCGTAGGGCACGCCCATCTGGTCGCACGCCCGATAGGCGAGGGTCTGGACCATCGTGTCCACAAGGAAGGAACGGGCACGCAGTCTTTTGGCCACACCCTTGATGTTTGTCCGGGCCGCAGCAAATATGTAGCTCTGTATCCCGGAGAAGTCGCCCGTCAGAAGCAGAAACGGCTCTTTTCCGCCCGGCACGGCAGTCTCCAGGCAGAAGGCGACAGCCGCCGTCACCCGGAGCCGGTCGTACAGCGAGATGTCGACGTCCATACCGCGGCTGGCCGGGACCGCCCAAAGACAGTGCCGAAGAAGCGTGTCCAGGGTCACGATGAACCCCACCGCGTCCTGTGGCGGGCAGGCCGCCAGCGCCGTCAGCTCCCGTTCCAGGGCGTCGGCCGCGCTGCTGTCCAGCTCCCGGCAGGACCCATCGGGAAAGATGTCGGCCGCCGTCAGGGGCCGCGGCTGATAATACGCCGGCGGACCGTGGTCCGTGTCGCCCGCACTGAGACGGCTGAACACGCTTTTCAGGCTGTACAGCCCGCCGTCCGCAGCGCCGCCTCCCTCCAGCTCCGCCGCAGACAGTTCAAACGCCCGGCGGACAACGGCGCTGCCGGGTCCCCCGGACCCCAGCAGCGCACACAGCGCGTCCGCATCCACATATCTTCCGAAAAGGTCCCTGTGCCTTCCCACAAGCTCGGCCGGGCTGACGCCCGGCAGGACCCTCAGCCCCCACAGGAGACCCGATAAGTACTGCTCATTCGATATCTTCATCCCATTTGTCTCCAAAAAACCAGCAATTTCGGCAAAATATCGTGTATTATTGTACCATATACTGTCATGCTGCACAACATCAATATGCCCGAACGGCTTCCTTCCGATATAGAGGAGGCGCCGGCTTCTGCCGGATGTCCAGGACCGTCTCCGCATTCAGTTCCTTACACATCACATACACCAGATCGGCAAAAGACAGCTTTTAGCTGTTTTGCAACTGCTCATTACCTGAAAAAAGCGTGGCCGCAAAGTTTGCCTTTGCGGCCACGCTGTGGCAAAGACTGTGCTGATCGATGCAATGCACCGCTCGGAGCGGGGGCGTTGCATTCGTCGTATCAGTGTTGCAGAGTGCTGCGATCTATGATCCGCTCAATGTGAGCGGCTGGTATCCTATATGCCATGGAAGCTGAACCTGAACTCCAGGGGCTTGGACACATCGATGAGGAATTCGTCGTGCACCGGGGCGCCCCAGCTGTCGTCCCCGCCCACGCCCATTTGGGCAAGGGCGGCACGGACCACCGTGTAGTGCACCGGCGGCAGCTCATAGCCGTGGGCGGCGTTCTCCACCTCATGAGGGGTCCAGGGCAGGGCGGAGAAGGTCATTTTATCGCCCTCGAACCGCAGGCCCCGGCCCTTATGGTCCGTCACCTCCGCCCAGCGCACGCCGGTCATGGCGCCGCACTCCTGGGGCAGCAGATACCGGGCCATCCGGTCGGCCACGGCGCTGTCCCATATGCTCAGCTTCGCCCCCCGGCGCCGGTCCGCGTAGGTCTCCGCCGGCCCCAGGCCGTACCACTTCACTCTGTCATAGTCCGCGTCCAGCTTGAAGAGCATGCCGAACTCCGGCATGGCGGGCAGCCCCTTTACCGGGTCATAATGGAGCGTCACATCCACCTTCCCGCAGGGCCACACCGTGTATGTCACGGCGCAGGCCGCTTTGGGCGCGGTGTACAGGGCATAGACGAACCGCACGGACACTGACCCGTCGGGGTTTTCCGTCACAGGAGAGTCCGTCTGGCCGAAGATGCGCATATCCCCGTGGGCGCTGGCGTAGAGGCTGGCCAGCTTCCACTGGCCGCACCGCTGGGGCATAAAGTTGCCCCGGTCGTTGTCCGTGGGCGCCCGCCAGAAGCTGGGCATGGGGATGGTCTTCAGCATCTCCCTCCCGCCGAAACGGTAGGAGGACAGCCCCCCGTTGAGGTAGGTGAACAGCACCTCGAATCCGTCGCCCACGACGCCCAGGTTGCTGTTGCCATAGACCACCTTCAGGGGCCGGTACGTCCGCGTCTCAGGCGCGGCATCCACCTTGTACACGCCCTGGCCGAAGGCGATCTCATGGCCCCGGTCCGCCCAGAGGGTATCCTCTTTCAGCCGGAAGGACACCGTCACGGCGTACTCTCCCGGCGCGGTCTGTTTACCAAAGGGCAGGGGGTACTCCCCCTCGCCCATGGGCGGCACGTCCGTGTCCAAGGCGGCTCTTGCTATTTCCACTCCGTCCCGGGCCAGGGTCACAACGCAGTCATAGGCAGAGGTAGCGGTGAACAGGCTGCGGTTCACGACCGTGACGGACGTCTCCCCAACCTGGACGAAGATGTCCTGGTAGTTATACTTGACCTCCTGCATCTTGGGGGAGACGGTACCGTCGGCGTAGACGATGCCGTTGCCGCTGAAGTTATAGTCCGTGGGTCGGTCGCCGAAGTCCCCGCCATACCCGTAGGCGGTATTTCCGTACCGGTCCTTCATGCGCACGGCCTGGTCGATGTAGTCCCAGATGAACCCGCCCTGGAACAGGGGCTCCTCATAGGCGTACTCGGTGTACTTGTCCATGGCCCCCAGGGAGTTGCCCATGGCGTGGGCGTACTCGCACATGATGAGGGGCTTGTCCCGGTGCTGGGCCAGAAATTCCCGCAGCTTCGCCACGGGGGTATACATACGGCTCTCCATGTCCGTGGTCTCCGGCCGGCGGGGGTCCAGATACACGCCCTCGTAGTGGACGAGGCGGGTATCGTCCAGCCTGCGGAAAAGCTGGCTCATCTCATAGATCACGTCGCCGCCGTAGGACTCGTTGCCGCAGCTCCATATGAGCACGCAGGGGTGGTTCTTGTCCCGCTGGTAGGTGCTGTTCACCCGGTCCAGCAGCATGGCCTGCCATTCGGTGCGGTTGCCGGGCAGGGCGTAGTCGATGGGCTTTTTGCCCCGGGCCACCGGGTCCCACGCCCCGTGGGATTCCATGTTGTTCTCGTCGATGACGTAAAGCCCCAGCTCGTCGCACAGGTCATACAAAACACTGGTGTCGGGGTAGTGGCAGGTGCGCACGGCGTTGATGTTATTGCGCTTCATGGTCACCAGGTCCCGGCGTATCTTTTCCGCCGGCACGGCACGGCCGGTCTCGGCGCAGAAGTCGTGGCGGTTCACGCCCTTGAAGACGACGCGTTTGCCGTTGAGGCACATGACCCCGCCCTTCATCTCAAAGCGCCGGAAGCCAACCTTCTGGGGCACGATCTCGGCTATCTCCCCATCCGACCTCATGGCGGTGAGGGTCAGCTCATAGAGATACGGGTCCTCCGCGCTCCACTTGTGGGGCGCCTTCACAGGGATGGAGAACATCGCGCTGTCACCGTCTCCTTCTTCCTCGGCCTCGGCGATGACCTCGCCGCCGGCCGTGAGCGTCAGCCTGAGCTTCCATGCGGAAGCGGCCTCCATCTGCACCGCCACGTCCAGGACCCCGTCCTCATACTCATCGTCCAGCAGGGGCCTCACCCGGATATCCCGGACATGGACCGCCGGCAGGGCGTAGAGATACACCTCCCGGAAGAGCCCGGAGAAGCGGAAGAAGTCCTGGTCCTCCAGCCAGCTGCCCGCCGTCCAGCGGTATACCCGGCAGGCCAGCTTGTTCTCCCCGTCCGCGAGATAGTCCGTCAGCTCAAATTCGGAGGGTGTGAAGGAGTCGGAGGAAAAGCCTATATAATGGCCGTTCAGCCACACCGCCACGCAGCTCTCCGCCCCCTGGAAGGACACGAACACCCGCTTATCCTTCATCTGCTCCGGCAGATAGAAATACTTCACGTAGCAGGCCACCGGGTTGAACCGCTCCGGTATCTGCCCGATCTCCACGGCCTCCCGGCCGTCCCAGGGGTACTGGACGTTCACATACTGGGGCGCGCCATGGCCCTCCAGCTGGATATGGGCGGGCACGGGGATGTCCTCCCAGCCGGTGCAATCGTACGCCGCGGCCTCAAAGCCCGCGGGGACCTGGCCCTCATTTTGGGCGCAGAAGAACTTCCATGTCCCGTTCAGGCTCTGGCGCAGGCTGGTCTTTCCCAGCTCCTTCTCCGTCTGGGATGCATATATAGCGTGGTCCGAGTGGGCCAGGACGCGATTCTCCGCGAAATAGCCGGGGTCCTTCAGTTTATCGTAGTCAAAGCGCATAACATGCCGGGCCGCTTATCGGCCCCCTCCTATTCATGATCCTTCGTGGTCTGCTATGCTGAATACACGCGGCGCCGTGCCTTGATTGGCACGGCGCCGTCTTATGTGCGGGCGCCGTCAGATGACTTCACATACTATAACAGAGTCCGCAGGAACTATCAACTATCACTTCACAGCGCCGGCGACGGCCTCGGTGAAGCTCCTCTGCAGGATGAAGAACACGATGACCGTGGGAAGCGTGCAGATGGTGACGCCCGCCATGACCACACCGTAGTCCACCACGTAGCCGCTCAGGAGGTTGGCCACCAGCATGGGCATGGTGATGGAGTCGGGGGTCTGCAGCACTACCTTGGGCCACAAGTACGCGTTCCAGGTGTTCATGAACGTGATAGTGGCCGCCGCCGCGAAGGTGGGGCGCATCATGGGCACGAACATCCGCACGAAGATGCCAATCTCGCTCAGGCCGTCCACACGGGCCGCCTCCAGCACTTCCTTGGGGAACGTCCGGGCGTTGTTCCTGAACAGCATGATCAGAAACGGCGTGGACAGGCTGGGCAGGATGTAGCCGATGTACTTGTTGACGAAGCCCATCTTTGTGAACATCTGGAACAGGGGGACCAGGATGGCCACGAAGGGAACCATCATGCTCATCATGATCACGGCCATAACGGCGTCCTTGCCCTTGTCGTGGAAGATCTCGAAGCCATAGCCCGCGATGGAGCAGATGGCAAGGCTCAGCACCAGCACCAGGACCGTGTTGATCACGGAGTTTTTGAAGGCGTTGAGCACGTCCTGCTGGGCGAACAGGTTTTTCAGATTCTCCATCAGATGGGTGCTGGGGACCATCCGGCCGCCCAGGATCTGCTGGGTGGTGTTGCAGGAGGAGATGAAGCACCAGTACAGGGGGAACACCGATATGATGCTCATGATGATCAGGAACACATAGATCAGCGTTCTCTTGCCGTATTTCTTGAAAGCACCCTCATTCACGCTTATCACCCACTTTCATCTGGATCGCGCTGAGCACGGCCACCAGGATCAGGATCACGAAGCTCATGGCCGCGGCATAGCCGAAGTTGGGGTTGTTCTGGAACATGGTGTTGTAGATGTAGTGCGACATGGTGATGGTTGCGTTGGCGGGGCCGCCCTTGGTCAGGTTCACCGACTCGTCGAACAGCTGCAGCGTACCGTTGGTGGACATGATGGCCGTCACCAGGATGATGGGCTTCAGCAGCGGGATGGTGATCTTGAAAAGCTGGGTCGCCGCGCCGGCGCCGTCGATGCGTGCCGCCTCATATACAGAGTAGTCGATACTCTGCATGCTGGACAGATAGAAGATCATGTTGTAGCCCGTCCAGCGCCAGATCAGCGCTATGATGATGACCGCCTTGGCCGTGTTGGGATTATTCAGCCAGTTGATCGGTTCATTCAATATCCCGATCTTCACCAGAACAGCGTTCACCATGCCGTCGTAGGAGAACATGGTCCGGAAGATCAGAGAATAGGCCACCAGCGCCGTGGCGCAGGGCAGGAAGATGCAGGTGCGGAACAGCCCCTTGAACTTCAGCTGATGGTCGTTCAGGAGCGTGGCGAAGATCATCGCCAGCACCAGCATGATGGGCACCTGGATGATCAGGTATGTAAAGGTGTTTTTCAGCGATTGGATGAACACCCGGTCCTTTACCAGAAACTTGTAGTTCCGGGTCAGGGGATCGGACCAGGTCAGCGCCGTGGGGCGGCCGCCCTGGAAGGAGATCATAAGGGCCCGGATCATGGGGTAGAAGCTCAGCCAGAAGATCAGCACCGTGGCGGGGATCAGAAAGGCCCAGCCCCACAGATTCTGCTTCTGGTGCATGGTGAGTCTCTTCCCGGAAGTTTGCGTCATGTCAACAACTCCCCTCTCTCGCGGATTTTTCAAAGGGTCTGAAAGCATTTTAAGAGAACTGCCGCTCCGGAAAAAGAGCCGAAGCGGCAGCCTTTTGTTTCAAGCCGGGAATTTAAGCCTGAAGCTTAGAAGCCCATGGTGAAGTTTATGGTGTCCTCGGCATTGGCCAGCTCGCTGTCCATATCGGCGCCGCCGATGATGTTGGTCTTGGCGGTAGCCAGCGCGGAACGGGCGTCATAGTAGTAAGCGCCGGTGTTGTTGGAGGGCACGAGCGCGCCGAACTCCACGATCTTGGCGAAGATGGCGTCGCCGTTGAAGAACTCGCTGGGCGCGGTATAGTTGGGCGCGTCCTTGGCGGGCGTGAAGCAGGCGATGGCGGAGGTGGTGGGCAGGATCGCGTCATAGAAGTCCACGTTCCGATACATCTGCATGAAGTCCAGCGCCAGGTCGATGTCCTTGTTGTTGATGATGGCCCAGGAGGAGCCGCCGTTGTTGGAGTAGTTGGTGGCGTCCTCAACGCCGGTCATGGCGGGCATGTTGGTGACGGCCCACTTGCCGGCCTGATCGGTCAGGCTCATGATGGTGGACAGGATCCAGCAGCCGGTGAAGGTGCCGACCACGGACTGGTTGGACAGGGTGCCGATGTACTCATCCCAGGAGTTGACCTCGATGAACAGGCCCTCAGTGACCATGGTGTTGTACACGTCCAGAACAGCCTTCAGCTTGTCGTTGTCCTTCATGTTGACAGAGCCGTCCTCGTTGAACATGGAGCCGCCGCAGGACTGGAGCAGGATCAGCACGGTGTCCACCGCGCCGGCCTCACCGGACAGCATGGGCATGCCGGTCTTCTCCTTCACGTCGCGGGCGATCTCCAGGAACCGGTCCATATCAATGTCGGTCAGGTCGTCCACGGTGTAGCCGGCCTCTTCCAGATAGTCGGTACGCCAGGCGGCCACGACGGTGCCGGCGTCAAAGGGGATGCCGTAGTTCTTGCCGTCCACCACGGAGTAGGCGACCTTCGCCTCGCCGAAATCGGTGAAGTCATAGCTGTCCGTTATATCATAGAAAACTTCAGGATAGTTGATGACTTCCTTCTGGAAGGCGTTGTCCTGGATCAGGGTGATGTCGGGCAGGGTGGAGGTGTCGCCGTTGGAGGCGATGATACGGGACTCAATATCCTCCCACAGGACTTCCTGGATGTCGATCTCCACGTCGGGATGCTCCGCCTGATACATCTCCTTGGCGACGTTCATCGCGGCGATGTTGAAGGTCTGGTCCCAGCACCAGATGGTCAGCTTGCCGTCGGCCTGGTCGCCGGGAGCGGCAAAGGCAGCGGAGCCCAGGGACAGGACCATCACCAGGGCGAGCAGCAGAGAAATCAACTTTTTCATGGGGGATCCTCCTTAATCAAATTGTTATCGGCAGCATATCCGCCGGCCGATGGCTTAGAAAAATTTTAACACAGCAAAGCAGATGCAACATTTCATATACGCTCATATTTAACTCATATTCAATCCACTTTTGACATTTTCCCGGAAAACGGCTGCCTGACCGCACCTTTTTCAAGTCATTTTTGCCATATCACTTTGCCCCAGGAAAGAAAAATCTGCCCAATCCCAGACGGGACAGGGCAGCGTATTTTGGCGATTTTTCAGGCTCTATATATGGGCGCTGCGGCGCCACTGGGCGGGGCTCTTTCCCGTATAGCGGCGGAAGTTGCGGTTGAACGTCGCTGGAGAGGAAAAGCCCGTCTGGGCCGCGATCTGGTGGATGGGCGCGCTGGTGGACTGCATCAGGTTGGAGGCCCGGTTGATGCGGTAGCGGTTGACGTACTCCAGGGGGGACATGTTCATGGTCCGGGCAAAGACTTTGCGAAAGTAGCTGGGGCTCATGGCGCACCGGGCGGCCATGTCCTCCACATGCACATCCCGGGCGTAGTTTTCCGACACGTACTGCAGCGCCGGCTCGATGGGCCCCCGGAGGGATGGGTCCCTCGTGACATCGGCCGCGTCCTCTGCAGCGGCGCTCACCGACCGGGCCATGACGCAGGCCAGAAGGACGGCCGCCGCCTCCAGCTCCATACGGGAGGCGTCTCCCCGGCGCTCATAGGTCTCAAAGATGCTCTGGAGCAGGCGGCGAAGCTGGCCGTTCTCCTCGCCGGCGTCGTAATACAGACCCTCCCGCCGGAGAGTGTCCATCAGCCGCCGCAGGGCCGGGCGGTGGCGGCCCGGGGCCTCCCGCAGGAGGGCCTCCTCGTCGATGAGCACATACCGCCACCAGGTACCGGGCTGGGCCGTGTTCTCCTGGCGGTGGTACAGCCCCCTGCCCGCCGCCGCGATGACGCCGGGGCCGTAGTCGAAGGTCCGGCGGCCCAGCTCCACCTGTCCCTGGCCCACCAGGCATATGCCCAGCTCCAGACAGTTGTGCACATGGCTTCTGTCCGGGATATAGGGCGGGTATATCTTACTGTCGATGAGCCCCACCAGCGGGGACTCCCCTGTCAGGGCATAGTCTCTCTGCTCCCGGTTCGGGTCTGCGCCGCTTTCCTCCGCGGGAATGCGCAAGACCCCCCCCCGAGCGATTTCTTGTCCATCATATCCGTCCCTCATTCGCCGTACCCTGTCACCTTGCCGGGAGCGGCCTGCCGGATGCAGTCCCGCATCTCGGGGCTGGGCTGGAAGCACACCTTCAGGGGCCGGCCGGCGTCTTTCCCTATGGCGGTCAGGTACATGACGCTGCAAATATCGTCCGGGTCATGGGCGGATATGTCGTAGACGATGCGCTTGGCGCCGGCGTTCAGGCTGTCCGCCTCCGCCTGCTCCAAGGCCGGGGACCCCTCCGGGGCCATGATGATGAGCTTTGCCAGGTCAAATTCGCCGAACAGCACCGCTTTCCGTCTGGACTTCAGGCCGCTGACCCGCTCCACGGTGAAACGGGTCCCCTCCAGCGTGTATTCATAGGTCACCCGGGCCACGCCCATGTAATACCAGGAGCCGAACAGCGTCCCCAGCGCGGGGAACAGCCATAGAAAGCCCTGCATGGCGCCGATGACGGTGAAGATCAGCACCGCCGTGTACAGCATCCATTGGATCACGCGCACATGGCCGGGTATCTTCCGGACCACGCTCTGGGCGCAGCGGATATCCTCATGTCCAGCCACAGTTCCCCGCTCCTTTCACAAATGGTGTGTTTTTCAGTATACCAACTTTCCCCCGGCTTTGCAAGGCGGGCTGCCGGCTCACACCCTCTCCTCCGGGACCGTCAGGTCCTTTACCCATTTATACTTTATAGCATGGTTTGCGGGCAGCGGTAAGCCATGCTATAATGGCTGCAGCCATATATCAAGGAGCGCTGGATATGGAGCAGAGGATACACCTGACCGGTCAGATGCCGGAAGGCTGGGAGAGGGCCCTGGCGGAGCTGCATGAGGAACTGGGCATGGCTCCGGCGGAGGACGGCATAGAGATCGCCTGCGAAAAGGGCAGACATCTGGCCGTGGAGAGCGACGGGGAACATGTGCGCCTTGTCTGGGCGGAGCCGGTCCAGTTTTACAGAGCGCTCAGCCTCATCCCCCTGCCTCTGGCCCCCTGTTCCATCCGGGAGACGCCCCGGTTCGCCTCCTCCGGCGTGATGTTCGACTGCTCCCGCAACGCGGTGCTGAAGCCCGAGGCGGTGCGCCTGTTCCTGCGGAAAATGGCGCTGATGGGGCTGAACCTGGCCATGCTGTACACCGAGGACACCTACGAGATCCCCGGGCGGCCCTTCTTCGGCTACAAGCGGGGCCGGTATACCTATGACGAGCTGAAAGCCCTGGATGATTACGGAGCTCTCTTCGGCATCGAGCTATGCCCCTGCATCCAGGTGCTGGGCCATTTGAAGCGGGCGCTGCACTGGCCCGCCTTCCGTGCCCTGCGGGACAACGACCAGGTGCTGCTGGCGGACGTAGACGAGACATATGCGTTCATCGACGACATGCTTCGGGCCGCCAACGCCCCTTTCCGCTCCCGCCGCATCCACATCGGCATGGACGAGGCCTACGGCGTGGGCCTGGGCGAGCACCTGGCCCGGTTCGGGTATGAGGACCCCCGGGACCTCATCGGCCGGCACCTTTCACGGGTGCTGGACATCGCGGACAAGTACGGCCTTGAGCCCATGATGTGGAGCGATATGTACTTTCATCTGGACGGCGGAGACTACCACAGCGAGAACATGCCCTCGGACAAGGCCGTCGCGGCGGTGGACAGGCGGGTGAGCCTGGTCTACTGGGACTACTACCACGCCAAAGAGGAGCAGTACGCCCGGGCGCTGAAAAAGCACGCCGCGTTCGGCGTGCCCACCGTTTTCGCCGGCGGCCTCTGGACCTGGACCGGGCCGGCTCCGGTCTATCCTCTCGCCATAGAGAATACCGCGGCGGGCCTTTCCGCCTGCATGAAGGCGAAGGTGGACACCGTCTTCGCCACCGCCTGGGGCGACAACGGCGCGGAGTGCAATATGCTCGCCGCCCTGCTGGGGCTCCAGCTCTACGGCGAGATGACTTATACGGGCGTATATGACCCCGACGCTTTGGCTGCCCGGTTCCGCCGCTGCTGCGGCGCGGACGCCCAGGCATTTTTGGACCTGAGCCGCCTGAACTGCACGCCGGAGATCAAAAATCTCCCCTCCGACCCGGCGAACCTGTGCAAATTCATGCTGTGGCAGGACCCGCTGGTGGAGCTGTTCGAGGCCGACACGGAGGGTTACCATCTGGCGGAGCACTTCTCCTCCCTCGTCCCCCTCTATGCCCGGTATGAGCGGGAGAACCCCGCCTACGGGCTGCTGTTTCGGTTTTACACCGCCCTGGCCCGGGCTCTGGCCCTGAAGTGCGCCTGGCATGAAAACGCCGCCAAGGCGGTCCGCGCCGGGGACCGGGACACGGCCGGGAAGCTGGCCGATGGCCTGCCTGAGACCATAGAGGCCTTCCAGGCCCTGCGCCATGTGTGGCGCGCGCTTTGGGAGAGCACCAACAAGCCCAACGGCTTCGAGGTCATCGAGGTCCGGCTGGGCGGCATCATGGCGCGGCTCGCCGCCGCGGAGGAGAAGATGCGCGCTTTCGCCGGCGGCACAGTGGACGATATCCCCGAGCTCACCGAGCCCTCCCTCGTCTGCAAGCGCCGGCCCGACGGGTCCATCGGCTGCACCAATATCATGGAGGAGATCGCCACCGCCTGCACCATAGACTGGTAATGGAACAGGCGGCTGCGTTCTGCCTGGGCCGCAGATGAAAAGCACATATTAAAATTACAACCGCCCCTTTGGGGGCGGTTTTTTGTATGTCCTGGGCTATTTGACCCCTGGGGCCATAGGGCTTTCCGGGACAAAAAATGACGCTGGGAGGGTCAAATTGGGGTCAAAATTTTGCGGCCTTCCCCACTTTTGGAGCAAAAAGGCATGAAAAATAAAACAGGGCTCCCACAGGAGCCCAACGAAGCGGGTCCTGTGGGAAAAAGGAAGAAGCGCCTTGACCGATGGAGGGTACCCGCTTGCGGGGACCGGACATCTTCAAGGCGCTTCTGACGTGGTGGCGGGAGAGCACAACATAGAATTCCTAAAACAAGTTGTGCCTGTTCTTTTTGTGTACAATAAAACATTCTGAATTGTTTGCGGGCTGGCACACAGCGATATTTGCGCTATCCTTGTCAAGTGGCTAGTTTAGCGTCAAATATATTTATTGCGAATATACTCTGCTACACATTCAATTTCTGGAAAAATCGTTGCATGGTTGATTTTAAATACATCAAGCTGTTTAAGTATTTCCTGTTTATTGTTAATCAGCACTATTATTCGCTTGCCATCCTTAGTATAACGAAACTCCTCGATTGAATCTTGAGACAGACCACATATTATAAATGCACCATCTTGTCTTGCGATCCTGCTATTATGCTTTATCACATTCACTATGTAATTTCTTAACAATTCTGGTCCATCTATTTGGACAGTGGAAACTCCTAAATCTTTCTTAACCGCTTGTACTAACTTTCGCATAGCAGAGGACGCATTCTTCTCTTGCTCTTCACTGTCTTTATTATTTACAGCATAATAATAAAGCTCACACTGCTGTTCATAAGTAAGCACAGAGAGGTTTGCCAGCACGGACGCTCTTTCATCAAGAGAATACACAGTACTTTGATTATCTGCCGAAACAAGCACTAACTCGCCAAATGAGTCTTTCTCACTCTCACATGCAAAATACAGTGCTACAAGCGGATTCCTTGTAATATCCAGTAATCGCGTCGGAAGACCATAATGTTGCATCTCAACAAGTTTTTCTAGGTGAGTTTTGCATTTTTCAAAACTATCCGGGCAATTGATGAGCAGCTCCTGACACATATCATTCTCGTGCCACATCAGGCTATCTACTCGCATGATCGAAGGCAGCATTCTAAAATTGGCATTGGCGTGCCCTCTGAAAAAAATCTTTTTTCCTCTTATTGGCAGTGCAGCGATAAAATCATTCACTTCTGACAATGAAGAAAGAATATTGATATCAACTTTTGCGGAATTGTAAACGATATTCTGAGTAAACTTTATATCATTTTGTATGTTGGACAAGTCCTTGGTTTGTTTGAAGATATTTTCTGTGAATTCTTGTCGTTCTTCCTTTGTTGAAAAGACCCTATACACCCAATTTACAATCGCTTCTGCTTCTGTTTGAGATAGCTCAACATCTTCTTCAGTCCCCACATTACTACTTGTTGATAATCTTTTGTCCCACTCTTGCGCCGCCGTATCAGGCTTTGGATAGCTTCCCTCATACAACCTGCAATACTTCGACCCTTCAGATTTGAGCCTATCTATAATGTCCTGCTTTCTGATGCTTCCTCCAACATATACACTCATATCGAAGTAGCCGTCCTTAAGCATTTTGTCCAACATGACCATTTTAAATGCTCTATGTACTACCGGCCTATAATACAGCTCGTCAAAAAAGAACATTTCAACTCTCCTTCGCTTTACATTCTATAAACGATAATAAGGTTAAGTTACGTCATATCCTCGCCAGATACTCCGCCGGGGTGAAGGCCACGATCCTGCTCTGCTTAAAGTCCCGCACATTGCGCGTGATGATGTGGTCGGCATGGATGCGCTCGGCGGTGGCCGCTTGCACGGCGTCCTCAAAGTCATCCCACTGCATCTCCACAGCGCGGGTGAGGTCTGCCGCGGTGAGGTCCGCAAAGCGGAAGATCAGCGCCAGCTTCTGCTGGATGTCCAGCACCTTCTCCGCGTTCAGTTCCTTACGCATCACGTAGACCAGATCAGCAAAGGACAGCGCGGACACATAGCCCTCGGCCTGCTCCGTCTCACAAAGTTTCCAGATCAGGGCGGAGTCTTTGTAATGAGGCTCCCGCTTTTGCAGCACATCCAGCAGGATGTTAGCGTCGATCAGCAGTCTCATACTTTGCCCTCACTCGTTCCGCCCGGGCCTCGTCCAAATCATAGTTGCCATGGAGGATGCCGGTCAGCGAATCCGTCAGGTACGACACCGCCGCACCTTTGGGGATGAACCTGCCGACCTCTTTTCCGTTCTTCGTGACGATGACCTCGCTCCCGTTCATGACCAGGTTGAGGTAGCGTCCAAAGTTGTTCTGCATCTCCGTGGCAGTCGCCGTTGCTCCGACCATGATAAGCGCCTCCTTGTTTTAGCTAATATAATTATATCATATTTTAGCTAAATTGCAACAGGATTATTCACTTTCTCATGGCTCCCGCGAAAGCCCAGCGAATGCGGGTTTCGCGGGAAAAAGGAGAAACCAATATAGGGCTCCCACAGGAGCCCAACGAAGTGGATCCTGTGGGAAAAAGGAAGAAGCGCCTTGACCGATGGAGGGTACCCGCTTGCGGGGACCGGACATCTTCAAGGCGCTTCTGACGCGGCAAAGACTGCGCTAATTGATACAATGCAACGCTCGGAGCGAGAGCGTTGCATTTGTCGTATCAGCGTTGCATTTTACGCAGAGCGTTGCGTTGAGGGCGTGTTCTCCCCTCAGCCGTTCAGGACGCGCATGAACTCGTCGCCGGTGATGGTCTCGTGCTCGTAGAGGTACGCCGCCAGCTCGTCCAGCTTCGCCCGGTCGTCGGTGAGTATCTTGGTCGCCTTCTCGTGCTGTTTCTTCACGATGGCCACCACCTGCTCGTCGATCTGGGCCGCCGTCTCCTCGGAGCAGGCCAGGGACGTGTCCCCGCCCAGGTACTGGTTGGTGACGGTCTCCATGGCCACCATGTCAAAATCACGGCTCATGCCGTAGCGGGTGATCATGGCACGGGCCAGCTTGGTTGCCTGCTCGATGTCGTTGGACGCGCCGGTGGTGTAGTCGCCGAAGACGATCTCCTCTGCGGCCCGGCCGCCGGTGAGGGTGGCGATCTTGTTCTCGATCTCCGCCCGGCTCATGAGGTACTTGTCCCCCTCCTCCACCTGCATGGTGTAGCCCAGGGCCCCGGAGGTCCGGGGGATGATGGTGATCTTCTGCACCGGCGCGGAATTGGTCTGGCGCGCCGCCACCAGGGCGTGGCCGATCTCGTGGTAGGACACGATGCGCTTTTCCTTGTCGGTGAGGATGGCGTTCTTCTTCTGGTACCCGGCGATGACCACCTCGATGCTCTCCTCCAGGTCCGCCTGGGTGACGAACTTCCGCCCGTCCCGGACGGCCCGCAGGGCCGCCTCGTTCACGATGTTGGCAAGCTCCGCGCCCGACGCGCCGGAGGCCATGCGGGCCACCTTCTCGTAGTCCACATCCTCTGCCACCTTCACCTTCTTGGCGTGCACCTTCAAGATGGCCTCCCGGCCCTTCAGGTCCGGCAGCTCCACCGGCACCCGCCTGTCGAAGCGGCCTGGCCGGGTCAGCGCCGGGTCCAGGGCCTCAGGCCGGTTGGTGGCCGCCAGGATGATAACGCCGTTGTTGGCCTCGAAGCCGTCCATCTCCGTTAAGAGCTGGTTCAACGTCTGCTCCCGCTCGTCGTTGCTCCCCGGACCGCCGGCGTTTCTCTTGCCGCCGATGGCGTCGATCTCGTCGATGAACACGATGCAGGGGGCCTTCTCCTTGGCCTGCCGGAACAGGTCACGGACCTTGGACGCGCCCATACCCACAAACATCTCCACGAACTCCGAGCCGGACATAGAGAAGAAGGGCACGTTGGACTCGCCGGCCACAGCCTTCGCCAGCATGGTCTTGCCGGTGCCCGGAGGGCCCACCAGCAGCAGGCCTTTGGGCATGGACGCGCCGATCTCCTTATACTTGTCCGGGTTTTGCAGATAGTCCACGATCTCCCGCAGGTTGTCCTCCGCCTCGTCCACGCCCTCCACGTCGGAGAAGTGGATGCCGTCGGAGCTGCTCACATAGACTTTGGCGTTGGCCTTGCCCGAATTGAACATCAGGGAGTTGCCCCCCGCCCGGTCCATGAGCTTCTTGCTCATGAACTGGCCGATGCCGATGAACACGGCGATGGGCAGCACCCAATAGAGCAGCAGCGACGCCAGCGGCGACGCCTGCTCGATGATCTCGCCGGAGAAGCTGGCGCCCGCGTCATGCAGCCGCTCTACCAAGCCCGGGTCCTCCATGGGGCCGGTCTTGTAGATCTGGGTCATGTCCTTATCCGTGAAGAGGATCTGGTTGGACTGGATCTCCACCTCGCCCAGCTCGCCCTTCTCCGTCATGGTCATGAAGGTACCGTAGTCCACCTCCTGTATCTGCCGCCGGGCCAGCCAGGGAAGAAAAAGCAGGTTGAACAGCAGCAATGCCGCCATCACAATGCCGTAATAGAATATCAGCGGTTTTTTCGGTTTCTTTACCTCTTTCATGGTTTATCTCCTCTTCTTCAGTCTCTATTTCAAACCCCCGGCTCAGCCAGAGGTCTTGTTCTGTTCATATTCTTCTTCCAGCAGCTTACAGATGTCGCCGGCAGCGTCCGCGGGGATAACGCGATGCTGGCACTCGATCATCTTTTCCCGGGCGCCCTCTGCCAGGAGCCTGTCGCAGGCATCTATGAGCTCATGCTCCGGCGAGTTGACGGCGAGGCTCATGCCGTTCTGGGCGAAAAAGTGCATGTTGCTGGTCTCGCACCCCGGTATGGGGGTGATGTGGACCAGCGCCGTGCCCACCACGGCTGCCTCCGTGGAGGAAAGGCCGCCGGGCTTGGACAGATACAGGTCGCAGGCCTTCATATAGTCCGCCATCTGGTCGGTGAAGCCCAGCACGGTGCACCGTTCGCCGAAAGCGGCGCGCATGTCCTCCTCCAGCTCCCGGTTGCTGCCGCATATGACAACGACCTGGGCGCCGCTCTCATACCGGTCCAGGAGAAGCTCCACCACCCGCTGGATATGGCCCGCGCCGATGCTGCCGCCGGCCACCAGGATCATTTTTCTGCCCGGGTCCAGGCCCAGCCGCCCCCGGATGGATGTCCGGTCCTCCTGGCCGTAAAATTGCCGCCGCACCGGGATGCCCAGGGGACGGATGCGCTCTAAGTCGATGCCCCGGCCGACGAATTCCGCCGTCAGCTCTTTGGCGGGGATGATGTACCGGTCCAGGTCCGTCTCCTCTGTGAAGGGGATGCAGGCGTAGTCCGTTGCGATGAAATAGGTCCGGGGGACGCTGGCCTCCCGCCGCTTCATGCTGGTGAGCATCTCCCCGGGGAACAGATGGGTGGTCACCACGGCATCAAAGTGGTTGGCCGCGATATATTTCTCCAGCAGCGGCTCCATCAGCCGGTTGATACGGTACACAGGCGAGGGGAACGGCAGCTTCCGGTAGGCGTCGCCCAGCTTATAGGCCGCGCCGAAGGCGCCGGGGGCCTTTTGGGCCAGCAGGATGTAGGCTTTGTCCACCGCCTCCGCCACCTGTTCGCTCTTCAGTGTATAGGGGTTGAGGGTCCGGACGGAATGGCCCCGGGCAGCCATGGCCTGGGCCACCGCCGCGCAGGCGGTGTTGTGTCCCCCGCCAGTGCCGCATGTGAGCATCAATGCGTCCATAACAACTTTACCTCCAGATCTTCCCGCGGCTCGCGGCTCCGATGCAGCCGCAGGCACACCGCCGCCGTGATGAGCGCGAAGCCCATAAGGACTGGCTTCGCTGCCTTCACAATGACCATGGCCGCCAGCGTGAGCAGATAGGCCAGCATGGTCCGGTAAAAGGTGGGGTCCACCCGCAGCACCACGGACAGCAGGATGAACACCGCCGCGAACAGCGCAAGCGGCATATCGTAGGGGCAGAGCCCCAGCAGCACGCCAAAGGTGGCGGCGATGCCCTTGCCCCCGCGGAAATGATGGAAGATGGGAAGGATATGCCCTGCCACCGGCGCGGCCATCACCAGCGGCAGCGCCCAGCGCTGGGCCGGCGCCGCAGAGCGCAGATACAGATACACCGGCAGGAATCCTTTTGCCAGGTCCCCTGCCAGTGTGAATATGCCGCACCAGAAACCGCAGTATTGGAAGGCGTTCACGGTCCCCGGGTTCTTGTCCGCGCTGTTTTGGAGCAGTTCCCGCTTCCCAAACAGCGCTCCGGCCACCTCCGCGAACAGCACGCTGCCGGACAGATATCCGACGGCGATATATAAGATGCCTCTCAGGTCCATAGACTCATTGTCGCTCCCTTATGCTTTCTCCCAAACGCTTATTTTAGCGCTTTATCTCCTCTCCGTCAACGCTTTGCCCGAGCTCTTTTCATAATCGCGTATTTTTGGACACACAGCGTTTTTTGTCCAAAAACGGACCCTCCCGTTTTGTTGAAACGGGAACGTTTTTCTGTTATCCTAAAAGATAATTTCCTGCCCGGATGTTTTGGTCTGACCATAGAAAGGGGGCGTATCATGGCCGATTCCAACGTCACAAAAAGGGCGCTGGCCGCCGCGCTCCGGGAGCTGATGGAAAAAGAGCCCTTTGACAAGATCCAGATCGCGCAGATCTGTGAGCGGTGCGATATGAACCGCAAGAGCTTCTACTATCACTTCCGGGACAAGTACGACCTGATGAACTGGATATTTGACACTGATTTTACTGCCTTCACCAAAGAGAGCGCCAGCCTGCTGCGGCCAGACGACCGGTGGGAACTGATCGAGCGTATCTGTGAATACTTTTATGCGAACCGCAGCTTCTACTGCAATGCGCTGCAGGTGAAGGGCCAAAACTCCTTCTCCGACCACCTGCGGGAATACTGCCGGCCGCTGGTGAGGGCCCGTATCTCCTCCCTTGTGGACGATGAGGCGGCAGACGACTTTGCGATCGACTTTTTCAGCGACGCGCTGATATGCGCCATCGAGCGGTGGCTGCTGGACAAGGAGTGCATGCCGCCGGAGCAGTTCGTCTCAAAGAGCAAACGGATCATCCAGGGCTACGCAGAAGCGATCTACCAGGAGACACAACGAACATGACCGAAGGGACAGCCCCTTCGGTCATGTCATTCTCATTCTCATTTTACAGGAAGGTTTTGATCTTTCTTCCGTCACCCAGGCCCTTGACATAGAGATTTTCCAGCGCCGCCACGTCCCTGGTCAGCGTGCTCACCCCACAGGTGTCGTCCGGCGCGACGATCAGCACCTTGCCTTGGGCCACGTCGCGCTTGTCGAAATACTTTGCCTTTCCCGTCTCCGCCTCGGTGGCCACGGCGAAATACTCCATGGGGCTGGCCTCGGCGGCGGCATAGTCCAGCGGGTTTTCCCCGTCCGAATTGCTGAGTGTGCCGTAGATATAGTCCATGTCCACGAAAGACCGCTTGCGCAGGAAATTGCCGATGCTGGCGTATTCCCTGCGCATGCCGTACTCCACATAAAAATGGTAGTTCCGCCCCCGCTGCCACGTCGAAAGGCCCTTGAAGATGGTGGGCGACTGTAAACAGCCGCCCACTCATCGGTCAAGAGCCTTTCTCCTTCTCCCCACGCGACAGGCGTGTCGCGTGGGGGCCCCGGAAATGAGGTTGCCGCGAAAACCGCCGCCCACGTCTACTACGCCGATCTTTCCACCACTCATGATCGCCCCACTTTCCCAAAAAATGATACTCGGATACACGCCAAATTGCACGGGGCAAACGGCCCTCTGTACCCCAAAATGCGACAATGAACGGCGCGTGTCGTAAATTTAGACACGCGCTTACTGCTGCCCAATGACTTTGCCGGACCGCTTATTTATAATCAAAATGATTCAATATACAGAGAGGGGAAACACGATATGAGCAATCCGATCAAGACCGCTATGCAGAACTTCGCCGTCAGCCAGGCGCTGAAGTACATCGAGGGCGACCCGGAGGAGAACATCCCCAAGCTGATGGCGCTGGTGGACAAATATTCCCCTGATGGGTGGTACGCGCCCCAGCGCGACGCCATCCGCAAGGTCATCGGCGAGAAAGGCAACTGGTATCAGCTGATATTGCGCATCTATGAACTGGACCCCGCTGTGCGCAAGGCGTTTTTCCAGAATCTGCTTCTCAACGCCAGTCTGAAAGGCTCCGCCACCCAGGACGAGATCAGCGCCAAGGAGGACTGCAACATCCCCTGGGCCATATTGCTGGACCCCACCTCCGCCTGCAACATGCACTGCACCGGCTGCTGGGCCGCCGAGTATGGCCACAAACTCAACCTGTCCTTTGAGGACATCGACTCCATCGTCACCCAGGGCAAGGGGCTCGGCACCTACTTTTACATCTACACCGGCGGCGAGCCCCTGGTCCGAAAAGACGATCTCATCCGCATCTGCGAAAAGCACCCGGACTGCGAGTTTCTGGCCTTCACCAACGGCACCCTGATCGACGAGGCGTTCTGCCAGGATATGCTCCGGGTGGCCAACTTCGTCCCCGCCATCTCCCTGGAAGGGTTCGAGGAGGCCAACGACTCCCGCCGGGGCCAGGGCGTGTACAAGAAGGTCCACGACGCCATGGCGATGATGAAGCGCTATAAGCTGCCCTTCGGTATCTCCACCTGCTACACCAGCCGGAACGTGGACGACGTGAGCAGCGAGGCATACTTCGACCAGCTGATCGACGCGGGGGCACTGTTCGTGTGGTTCTTCCACTATATGCCCGTGGGCAACGACGCCGCCACCGACCTTCTGCCCTCTCCCGAGCAGCGCATGAAGATGCTCAACGCCGTCCGCGCCTTCCGCTCCACCAAGGCCATCTTCTCCATGGACTTTCAGAACGACGCGGAATATGTGGGCGGATGCATCGCCGGCGGCCGGCGGTATCTGCACATCAACGCCAAGGGGGACGTGGAGCCCTGCGTGTTCATCCACTACTCCAACGTGAACATCCACGACGTGTCCCTGCTGGACGCGCTGAAAAGCCCCATCTTCATGGCTTACCACCGGGGCCAGCCCTTCAACGGCAATATGCTCCGGCCCTGTCCCATGCTGGAAAACCCGGATATCCTGCCCCGGATCGTGGCCGAGACCGGCGCGGTGAACACCGACTACCAGAGCCCGGAGAGCGCCGAGCACCTGTGCGCAAAGACCGCGCCCTACGCCGAGAAATGGACCCCCGTGGCCGCCGAGACATGGAAGGCGGAGGGGCACACGGAAAGCTGAGGGGTGTGTTATGAGCAAGATAAACCGTTATACGGGCACACTGCTGACGTGCGCCGTGGAGCTGGTGATCGGCATCCTGCTGCTGATTGACCCGGCGGGCTTCACCACCGGCATCATCATCGTGCTCGGCCTGGCGCTGATGGTGGCGGGTCTGGTCAGCGTGGTCAAATACATCCGCGCCGATCCGGAGACCGCGTCGCAGGACAGCGCGCTGGCCAAGGGCCTGATCTTCCTGCTGCTGGGCTTCTTCTGCACGTTTCGGTCGGACTGGTTCATCCTCACCTTTCCGTTGCTGACGGTATTGTACGGGGTGATGGCGCTGGTCTGCGGCATATGCAAGGTGCAGTGGGCCGCGGATATGCTGCGGGCCAAACAGAAATATTGGTATGTCGGCGCCATCGCGGCATTCCTCACCATTGTTTTTGCTTGCCTGATCCTGGCAAACCCCTTCGCCGCAACAGCTACTCTCTGGACGTTCGTCGGCGTGACCATGATCGTGGAGGCCGCTGCGGACTGCGCCGCGTTCTTCCTGGGCCGCAAGTAGCATACACATACAAGAGCAGCCGGACATTTCTCTGCCTGGCTGCTTTGCACCAGATAATATTACCCTTGACAACTGATCTCTTGGGGAAAAAGAAGAAGCGCCTTGACCGATGGAGGGTACCCGCTTGCGGGGACCGGACATCTTCAAGGCGCTTCTGACGTGGCAAAGATTGCGCTAATTGATACAATGCAACGCTCGGGAGTGGAGCGTTGCATTTTACGCAGAGCGTTGCATTGATCCCGCCTGGACCTGTTCTCGGGGCTTATGGATTCTTCCTGGATGTTTACGAAGCAGTAGGGATCGACCTTGTTTTGTCCATGCTCCTGTCAGGGGCATCCCTACTCCTCGTCCGCGCGGAAATTCTGCGAGCGGTTTACCGAGCTGTCTTCCACGATCTGCTGATTGACCTTCAGCATGGACAGATACTTGTCCCCCATCTGCTCGGACATGACATAGTAGAGCGTTTCGATGATGCAGAGGATGGGGACGCGGAGGGAAAAGTGGTTCTCGTGTACTTTGGACAGCATATTCAGCGGCGCCAGCAGCAGATCCACATACTTTCCGAACGGGGTCGCGGAGTAGTTTGAGATGCCGATGGTGCGGCACTGGCGCTTTTTCAGCAGCGACGCTATACGGATGATGTCGTTGTTTATGCCAGTCTGGGAAATGATCAGCGCGGCGTCCCGCTCCGTCATCTGCGCGATGGACAGTGACTGGTAGTGTAGATCCTCATGGAAGTAGAGATGCAGGCCCAGCCGGAAGAGAAAATCATATGCCTCCCGCGCCAGGACCGCGGATGTCCCCACGCCAAAGAGATAGATATTATCCGCGTGGAGCAGGATGGAGGCGGCCTCCTGGATCAGGGGAAACTGCATGGTCCCAAGAGATTCCGTGAGGATGTCCACGTTCGACAGGACCACTTTGCAGTATGTGTTCTGCCTCGGCTCCTCTTCCCGGGGGGCGGTGGGGTTCCATGTGTTCAGCGGGTTGAGCTGCTCCGATGCCAGGGCGATCTTAAATTCCTTATAGCCCTCAAACCCCAGCTTCCGCACGGCCGCGATGATCGTGGACGGCGCGATGCCGATGGTCGCGCTCAGCTCGGCGATCGGCATATGGATGATCTGCTCCCGGTTCGTGACCACATAATCCGCGAACAAACGCTCACTGTAGCTCAGGCGGGGGTACCGGTCGGAAATCTCTGCGAGAATGCTCTTCATTTTCTTCGCCCTTTACAGAATCCGGAACGATCGGGGACCGAATTTTGTTCGCAAAAGCCTTGCTTTTGTTTCTATTGATACTTGTAGGTATTGTACCATATACTATTGTCAAAGGCAAACAGAAATCGGAAACATGCCCAAAAAGCTTTCCTGTGACATAAGGAGCGTGACGTTAGTGAAGAAAAGAAATGTCCTGCTGATCACGGCAGACCAGTGGTCCGGAAACTACCTGGGCTGCGCGGGCAATCGGGAGATCCTCACGCCCAGCCTGGACGAGCTGGCCCGCTACGGCATCCGCTACACCAACGCGGTCAGCCCCACGCCCGTGTGTATCCCGGCCCGCCGGGAGCTGATGCTGGGCGTGACCAGCCGGACCCACGGGGACCGCAAGTTCTGCGAAAACCTGCGGATGCCGGCGGATATCCCCACCATGGCCCAGGTGTTCCGCGACAATGGCTACCAGGCCATCGCGGTGGGCAAGCTGCATGTGTTCCCCCAGCGGGACCGCATCGGCTTTGACGACGTGATCCTCCACGAGGAGGGCCGCCACAAAGAGGGGATGAAACAGGACGATTACGAGCGCTTCCTGGCACGCCACGGCCACGCCGGCGAGGAAATGGCTCACGGCATGTGCAACAACAACTATTTCTATCGCCCCTTCCATCTGGACGAGACCTTCACGCCCACGAACTGGGCCACCCGCGAGATGTGTGAACAGATCCTCCGGCGCGACCCGTGCAAGCCGGCGTTCTGGTATCTGTCCTACGCCGCGCCGCACCCCCCGCTCGCCCCGCCGAAGGAGTATCTGGACTTCTACAACGACGCCGAGTTTGCCGACCCGCCGATGGGCGACTGGAACGAGAAAGACCCTGAGGACCTGCCCTTCGGCTACCAGTACTATCGAAACCTCTACGCGTGGTTCGACTCCAAGCAGCGGCGCGACATGGCCAAAAAAGCATATTACGCCACCTGCACATACATAGACCACCAGATCCGCCTCGTCATCGGCACGCTGCGCGAACAGGGGCTGCTGGAGGACACCGTGATCCTCTTCACCGCCGATCACGGAGAGATGCTGGGAACGCATGGCCTGTTCGGGAAGTTCCTGATGTATGAAAATTCCGTCAAGATCCCGTTCATCCTCTCTCCCCCCGCCGACTGCGGGATGGTATGCAACCGGGTGGACGACCGGATCGTGGAGCTGCGCGACGTGATGCCCACGCTCCTCACGCTGGCCGGCCTGGAGGTCCCGGACCATGTGGAGGGCACGTCCCTGACGGAGGAGAGCCAGCGGGAATACACCTACGGCGAGCTGTGGGAGGACGACCGGGCCACCAGAATGATCCGCACCAAGGAATGGAAGCTGATCTATAGCCCGGTGGGAAATATCCGCCAGCTGTTCCACATCAGCGAGGACCCCAATGAGCTGCACGA
This sequence comes from uncultured Oscillospiraceae bacterium, assembly GCA_947625045.1. Lineage (GTDB taxonomy): Bacteria > Bacillota > Clostridia > Oscillospirales > Oscillospiraceae > CAJOIG01. The sequence continues at coordinate 57,050 of CANQMW010000005.1, read as the reverse complement.
TCTGGCCGATGATCCGTCCTGCGCCAAGCGCCTGGAGGAGATGACGCAGCAGCTGATCGGCCACCTGTACGGCTCCGACACGGCGTTTATCAAGGATGGCCGGCTGGTGGGGCTGCCCCAGAAAAAGTACGACTTTTTCGCCAGCCTTCAGGATGGAAACAAGCTGTTCCAGGGCAGGGACATGCTCCTGCAGCGGGGGATCCGCTGACGGCGCCGGCAGAGATATCCGCACCTATCCTTTGGCTTGATTTTCCTTACGCAAAGGAAAATTAGATAGTTCGTCTATCCACTCAAATAAAATAAGGAGGAAAAAACAATGAAAAAGAAACAGTGGTTCGCTCTCGTAATGGCCTGTGCCATGGTGCTCATCATGACGCTCCTGCCCGGCTGCGGCAGCAGCGAAGAAGAGTACCCCAGCGGCACCATCAATGTGGTCGTATCCGCCACCGCCGGCGGCGACACGGACACCTATGCCCGCATCCTGTCCAATTATATCGAAGATGAGCTGGGCGTCACCCTGAACATCATCAACAAGGGCAGCGCCATCGAGGGCACCCGCGAGGTCTACAACGCTGACCCCGACGGCTACACGGTGGAATTTTTCCATGCCTCCTCCCTGCTGACCAAGATCGCCGGCACCACCGACATCGGCGGGCTGGATCAGACGATCTGCAGCGTGCCGGTGGTGGATACCACCCAGACTCTGGTGATCCCCGCGGCCAAATTCAAGGACATCGACGATTTTGTGGCCCGCGCCCAGGCCGGCGAGGAGATCATCGCCAGTGTGAACCAGGGTTCCTATGCGCACCTGGCCTGCGTGCTGTTCGAGGACGCCATCGGCGCAAACTTCAAGTATGTGGACTCTCAGAACGCCTCCGAGCGTATCACGGATATGCTGGCCGGCCGGATCGATATCTTCTTTGCCCCGTACGGCACGATCCAGCAGTATGTCGAGTCCGGCGACTTCATCTCTCTGGGCATCATGTCCGACGAGCGCAACGAATTCCTGCCCGACGTGCCCACGCTGAAGGAGCAGGGCTATGACATCACCATGGACAAGTATTTCTACTTCGCCTTCCCGCCCGAGACCGACGCCGAGATCGTGAACACCTTTGCCGCCGCGGTGGAGAAGGCCGTCGCCAAGCAGGAGTGCATCGACGACTTCGCGGTCTACAGCATCGTTCCCAAATACAATAACCCCGAGCAGTCTGTCGCTCTGCTGGAGGCGGCGGAGGAGTCCTACGGGCAGTTCAAGGACGTTCTCTCCGGCAACTAAAAAGGAGACACCATGACAAAGAACTCACTGAAAAAAGCCGTCCCCTCGCTGGTATATCTGCTGCTTGCGGCGCTGTTTTTCTGGCAGACGTTCTCCATCCAGCAGTCTACCAGCGGGACGATCGGGGCGATCACTCCCCGCACCGTACCCAGAGTGGTGATCGCCTGCTTCGCTCTCTGCGCCGTGCTGAATCTGGTCAACGACCTGCGCAGCGACAAAGAGGCGGAAGCGCTGATCCAGGTCCCGCAGAAATATTTGGCGGCGTGCGCGGCCTTCCTGTTCGTGGGCCTGTTCGTCAAGCGGCTGGGGTTCGTGATATGCGGGATCGTGTTCATGGCCGTTCTTCTGATCGCTCTGGACGACCGTCCCCTGACGAAGAAGAATATCATCACGAACCTCGTCATGGCGGTGGTATGTTCCTTTGTCTTCTGCTATGCGTTCCGCTATGGCCTGAATGTCAGGATCCCGCTGTATCCGAGATAAGGGAGGGGGCAAAAGCATGTTAGAAAACTTTGCGCTCTCGCTCTCCTCCCTCTCGGTGGAAAATGTCCTGCTGATCGTATTGGGAGTGATCGTGGGCCTGATTTTCGGCGCCATCCCGGGACTGTCCACCACCATGGCGGTGGCGCTGTTCCTGCCCATCACCTTCGCCATGTCCATGTATCCCAGCCTCTCCATCCTGATGGGACTGTACATCGGCGGCTTCTCCGGAGGTCTGATCTCCGCCATCCTGCTGAATATCCCCGGCACGGCGGCATCCCTGATGACATGTTTGGACGGCCATCCGATGGCGCAGCGGGGAGAGGCAGGCAAGGCGCTGGGCCTGGGTATCTTCTCCTCGTTCCTCGGCGGCGGCATCAGCATCATCGCTCTGATCCTCATCGCGCCGCTGCTGGCTAAGATCGCCCTGCAGTTCGGCTCCTTCGAGTATTTCTCCCTGACCTTTTTCGCCCTGAGCATCATCGTCACGATGTCCTCCAAGGACATCGTGAAGGGGACCATCTCCGGCCTACTGGGCATTCTGGTGGCCATGATCGGACCCGCTCCCGTGGACACGTATCCCCGCTTTACCTTTGGGATCACCTCGCTGGAGAGCGGGATCGACAGCACCGTGGTGCTGATCGGGATCTTCGCCATCGCCGAGATCCTTGCCATGGCAGACCGGAAGAGCAAGGCGGAGGCCAATACCGTCGCGGTGCAAAACTACAAGATCAAGGGCTTTGGATTCACTTTCATAGAGTATTGGAAAGAGAAGTTCAATGTCCTCCGCTCCTCCGTCATCGGCATCCTGATCGGCATCCTTCCGGGCATCGGCGGCGCGCTGGCCAGCATCATCAGCTACAATACGGCAAAAAAGATGTCCAAAACGCCCGACGAGTTCGGCAAAGGCTGCAACGCCGGTCTGGTCGCCTCGGAGACCGCCAACAACGCGGCCATCGGCGGCGCGATGATCCCCCTGCTGGCCCTGGGCATCCCCGGAGATGCGGTGACCGGCCTGCTGCTCGGCGCCTTCACCATGAAGGGCGTGCAGCCCGGACCGCTGATGTTCCAGAACAGCGTCAACACGATCTATTTCATCTTTTTGGCCATGATCATCGCCAACGTGGTCATGCTGATCGCCAACTACTTCTCCATCCCTGTCTTTGTGCGCCTGCTGAACATCCCCAAGAGGATCCTCTTCCCGATCGTGGGGTTCCTGTGTGTACTGGGCGTCTACGGCCTGAACAGCAGCCCCTCCGACTTGATCCTGATGCTGGCGTTCGGCATAGTCGGTTTCTTTATGAAAAAGTGGGGCCTGAAAGCGCAGCCGTTCATCATCGGCATCCTGGTCGGCTTTATGGCGGAGCAGAATTTCCGCCGGGCGATCATGTTCAGCGGCGGCTCCCTGGTCCCGTTCTTCACAAGCCCGATCTCTCTGCTGTTCCTGATCGCTGCCTTCGGAAGCATCGGCTATACGGTCTATAAGGCGATCCGGCACCAGGCGGTGGCGGTGGAGGACGACTGATCCTCCCCTGCCGCCCTCCCAAAACGCTCTGTTTCGTCATGTACGAGGGAGAAACACTCTATGTTGACCAGTCAAAAAATGCGCACGCTCGCTCCCGAGCTGGACCCCCTGCGCCTGGGCACCGGCTGGAAGCCGGAGGACCTGTCAAAGCCGCAGATCTTCGTGGAGAGCACTTTCGGCGACAGCCATCCCGGTTCCGGACACCTGGATAAGCTGGTGGAGGCCGCCTGCCGGGGCATCGCCGACGCTGGCGGCCACGGGGCCCGCTACTTCTGCACCGATATGTGCGACGGCGAGAGCCAGGGCACCGACGGCATCAACTTCTCCCTGGCCAGCCGGGAGATGATCGCCAACATGATCGAGATCCAGGCCAATGCGACCCCCTTTGACGGCGGCGTCTTCATGGCTAGCTGCGACAAGGGCCTGCCCGGCAACCTGATGGGCATGGCCAGGGTGAACATCCCCTCGGTGATGGTCACCGGCGGCACCATGGCGGCCGGCCCCGAGCTGCTCACCCTGGAGCAGCTGGGCATGTATTCGGCGAAGTATGAGCGGGGCGAGATCGACGGGGAGAAGCTGACATGGGCCAAGCGCAACGCCTGTCCCAGCTGCGGAGCCTGTTCCTTCATCGGGACCGCCTCCACCATGCAGATCATGGCCGAGGCCCTGGGCCTGGCCCTTCCCGGCTCCGCTCTGCTGCCCGCCGCCAGCCCCGATCTGCTGGACTACGCCTACCGGGCGGGGAAGCGGTCGGTGGAGCTAGCCCTTCAGGGCCTGAAGCCCTCCGACATCGTCACCATGGACAGTCTGGAGAACGCCATCATGGTCCATGCGGCCATCTCCGGCTCCACCAACACCCTGCTCCACCTGCCCGCCATCGCCCATGAGTTTGGACTCAAGATCGACGGCGACACCTTCGACCGGCTCCACCGGGGGGCACACTACCTGCTGGATCTGCGGCCCGCAGGCCGCTGGCCCGCCGAGTTCTTCTACTACGCCGGCGGCGTGCCCGCCATCATGGAGCAGATCCGGAGCGTCCTCCACCTGGACGCGATGACGGTCACCGGAAAGACCCTGGGCGAGAATCTCAATGAGCTGAAGGAAAACGGCTTCTATGTCCGCTGCCAGAAATGGCTGGACGAGGCCAACGCCAAATATGGCCTCCGGCTGACAAAGGAGGATATCATCCGCCCCTATGACCGGGCCATCGGCACCGACGGCTCCGTGGCGGTTCTGAAGGGCAACCTGGCCCCCGAGGGCGCGGTCATCAAGCACACTGCCTGCCCCAGGGAGATGTTCTCCGCCGTTCTCAATGCCCGCCCCTTCGACAGCGAGGAGGAGTGCATCGATGCGGTGCTCCGCCACAAGGTGAAGCCCGGCGACGCGGTGTTCATCCGCTATGAGGGTCCCCAGGGTTCCGGAATGCCCGAGATGTTCTACACCTCAGAGGCCATCTCCTCCGACCGGGAGCTGGGCCGGACCATCGCCCTGATCACCGACGGCCGCTTCTCCGGCGCCTCCACCGGCCCGGTCATCGGCCACTGCTCCCCGGAGGCCCAGGCCGGCGGCCCCATCGCCCTCGTGGAAGAGGGGGACCTGATCCGGCTGGACGTGAACGAGCGCGTCCTGGCCATCGTGGGCGTCAAGGGAGAGTATAAGACCCCGGAGGAGATGGACGCCATCCTGGCCCAGAGGAAAAAGGCCTGGCGGCCCAAGCCCCGGAAGTATGAGCGCGGCGCCCTGCGCCTGTTCAGCGAACACGCGGTCTCCCCTATGAAGGGCGCCTATCTTGAGTATGGCGACGACTGAACCTGAACAAATGATCCGTTAAAAGCGCAAAAAGTTCCCCGGATGAGCATATAACTTGTCTGGGGAACTTTTTTGCCCATGCCCGGCGGCCCACAATACGCGCATCGCGGGATCGTCGCCCCTCTGGCGGGAAAGGGCCTTGATATTATCTTTTTTGCGTGTACAATAAGAATTATGAAATTCATTAATCTTCTGATCAAGCCAGCGTCAAGTCTGTGTAATCTGCGCTGCAAATACTGCTTCTATGCCGACGAGGCGATCAATCGGGAACAGGAGAGCATGGGCCTCATGTCGGAGGGGACCGCGGAAACACTGATCCGGGAGGCGTATGGGTGCATTGAGCCCGGCGGCACCGTCAGCTTTGCCTTCCAAGGCGGCGAACCCACAGCGGCCGGACTCCCTTTCTTCCGGTTTTTCGCCCATATGGCCCGGGAGCTATGTCCCAAGGACGTGTCCATCTCTTTTTCCATCCAGACCAACGCCACTCTTCTGGATGAGGCTTGGGCGGAGTTTTTCCGGCGGGAGGGGTTTCTGGTAGGCGTTTCCCTGGACGGCTACCGGGACCTGCACGATCTGTATCGGACAGACGCTCATCAAAACGGGACCTGGAAGCAGGTCACGAAGGCCGTGACCATGCTGCGAAAGCATCAGGTCGAGGTAAACGCTCTCTGCGTGGTCACCGGCCAATGTGCCAAGCGGCCGCAGCGGGTCTACGGAGAGTTGAAGAAATTGGGCTTTGACTTCATCCAGTTCATCGCCTGTCTGGACCCCATCGGGGAAGAGCGGGGCCGGCAGCCCTATTCCCTGACGCCCCAGGCATACAGCAGGTTTTTGTGCCATCTGTTCGATCTGTGGTACCGGGACTGGGAGCAGGGGCAGTACCACAGCGTGCGGCTGTTCGACGATTACATCCGCATTCTCCTGGGAGACGATGCGAGCACCTGCGCCACCTGCGGGAACTGCGGCTCCTATTTCGTGGTAGAAGGGGACGGCTCAGTCTATCCCTGCGACTTTTTCGCCCTGGATCGATGGCGCATGGGCCGCCTGGGGGAACAGACTCTGTCGGAACTCAGCCAAAGCCCCCAGGCCCGGGCGTTCCTGGCGTGGGGACGGGAGAAGCCAAGAGCCTGCGCCGCTTGCCGCTGGAAAGACGTGTGCAACGGCGGGTGCAAAAACGACTGGGTCCAGGGGCCGGACGGCTCATATAACTACTACTGCGAGGCGTTTCGCGCCCTGCTGGACTACGCCATGCCGCGCATGGCCAACATAGCCCGGGCAGAGCTGATGTACAGGCAGAACAGATAAACCCGACGGGCCGGCCAAACCAGCGGACCGGCATTCAGTGAGGCGAGGATGAATGAAAAAATCTATACTCTTGGGGATGCTGGCCTCGCTTTTCTTCGCGGCCACTTTTGTGCTGAACCGCAGTATGAATCTGGGCGGCGGCTATTGGCTTTGGAGCGCCAGCCTCCGCTATCTGTTCATGCTGCCTATGACCTGGGCATTGGCAAGCCGCCGCAGCGGCGCTGGCACAGTGCTGAGAGAGATCAAGGCGAACCCCGGCCCCTGGCTGCTGTGGAGCACGGTGGGCTTCGGGCTGTTCTACGCGCCGCTGACATGGGCGTCCGTGTACGGGGAGAGTTGGTTCGTGGCGGCCACGTGGCAGCTGACCATCGTAGCTGGGATATTGCTGACCCCGCTGTTTGGGAAAAAGATCCCCGGAAAGAATCTGGCCTGTTCCGGCGTGATCCTGCTGGGGGTGTTCCTGCTGCAAGCGGCCCACTTCCGCACCATGCATCTGGAGGGGACGCTGCCGGCGCTGGTCCTGATCCTGATCGCGGCTTTCTCCTATCCCCTTGGCAATCGGAAGATGATGGCCTGCTGCCCGGCGGAGTTTTCGACCTTCCAGCGGGTATTTGGTATGACCCTTTGCAGTATGCCTTTCTGGCTGTTGATGAGCGGGATCGCCTTGGCGGGTCACGGCCTGCCCTCAGCGGGACAGGTCGCACAGGGCTTCACTGTGGCACTCTTCTCCGGCGTCATCGCCACGCTGCTCTTCTTCGAGGCTACGAACCTCTCCAAGCACGACGCCCGGCAGCTCGCCATGGTGGAGGCGACCCAGTCGGGCGAGGTGCTGTTCACGATCCTGGGCGGGGTGCTGTTTCTAGGAGACAGTCTGCCCACCATGACCGGCTTCGCTGGGATCGCGCTCATCGTGGCAGGTATGGTCGCCAACAGCTTCGCTGCCGCAAAGTAGGACGGCAGCATTATTTGTAGTAGAAATGCGTCTCACGGTGTGCACAGGTCAAGAGCTAGTAGACAGACAGATCGGGAGTTGTGGAGGAAACAACAAATGTGGGTGTGTCCAAAGTGCGGGAGAGAATTCAAGAGGACAAATCAGGGACATTATTGTGGTAAGGCTCCTGAAAGCGTTGAGGAATACATCAAATCACAGCCATCAGAAGCGCAGTCGCACTTGATGGAATTAAGGCATATCATTTTTGGCAGCGTCCCCGGTGTCCGGGAACGAATTGCATGGAGTATACCTGTGTATGAAAAGGATGGGCATTCCGTATCATTCGCCGCTTGCAAAAAACACATCAGTTTTTATGCGGATATGGAGGTTCTCAACGTCTTTCAACTGCAATCAAGTGGATTTACTATAAAGAAAAGCGCAGTATATCTACCGCATGATAAAGCGATACCGACGAAAGTAATCGAAAATATCGTGATGCAGTGCTTTGATGAAAAGTGATAGTTTGCGGATTTGGGGGATGGCTGCTGTGGAACGGATAGAGGCTTTTGAAAAGATGCTTGCTGACCTTCAGGCTCAGGCTGCCTACGAAACAGAGCAGATGGAGAAGCTAAAGGCTGCCGGGAAAGAAAAGAGCGCAACCTACCGTCAATTTTTGGGAAACCGACTGGTCTACAAAAGAATACTTGATACCTATAAGGAATACGGCCTGTTGGATTAACAACTTCCCATTTGTCAAGGAGATGAACAAGGCGGGAGCATCTTATGCGATGCTCCCGCCCTCATGCTATTGGTCATGCCAGGAAAGCCAAACCGTGGCCGCTATTCTTCTGCCTTACGCACGAGCTGCCGGGCGAGGCCGGTCAGGCCGCGGGCCTCCGCCGTTCTCAGCCGGTCCACATCCAGGGCGTTGGGGCCCAGCCGGTATCGGTCCAGCCCATCCGCGTCCTTGAATATGCGGTAGAGAAGCACGCCGTTTTCCATCTCGCCCATGGCCGCCTCGCCCTCGGCGCTGGGCCGGTCGTGCCAGGCCATGATCTGATATACCCTCTCGTCGTATGCGAGCCCGCCCGTCCGACAAAAGTCCCGGTAATAGTCCGCTGCCCGCCGGCCGTGGCCCACATCCAGCCAGTCGTCCTGCCGGCGGGAGTCGTGGAACACCGCCGCGGCGCACAGCACCTCCCGCTCGCTCCGGGGCAGGCCCCTCTTCTCCGCGATCAGCAGCGCGTACAGCAGCACCCGGGCACAGTGGTCCTTCGTGTGCTTCTCCGAATCTTTCAGGGAAAACGTCACCTGTTCCCGCAGGAAGGCGCGCCACTTCTCATAGTCCCCGCGGACAGTTTCCGGCAGATTCATGCTCCGCACGCCTCCCGCAGGGCCGACAGCACATCGCTCAGCGGCCCGTCCAGACCAAAGGACTTCTCCCGGATGTCTTCGGCGATATAGACCTCGCCCAGATTGACGGTCACGTAGGCCGCCTCCGGCTCCCGGGCCACCAGACGCATGAGCGGCGCCTTGATGAACTGATTGCGCCAGCCGATCCCCAGCTCCAGCACCAGCAGCTTCTTTCCGTGGTATTCTTCCAGAAACGTCTCAAACCTCTCCCGTGCGGCATCGTCCGGGATGTAGTTCTCTCCCACCATATGCACGCACATGGGTCCGCCGCAGCGGGGACAGCGGGGCACCAGCTCTGTGGGGACCCTGCCGCCCCGCTCTGCCGCCGCCAGCGTTTCCGCCAGCTCCAGGGTGGGATAGAGCGTGTCGTGACAGGCGGCGGCACACTGCATGGTCAGCCAGTTTCCCTCGATCTCATAGATCCTCTCCGGAGCGAAGCCGCTCATCTCGAAATGGCCCTCCCCGTTGGAGGTCACGATGAAATAGTCCTTCCCGCCCACGATGGCCTTTAGGTCCTCCATCACCTGCGTGGGCTCATACTGCCCGCAGTAGTGATGGATGAGGCGGCTCCAGAAGGCCCACTTCTCCTCCTCAGAGGGCCAGCGGGCCCCAGCTCCCTGCAGGATGCACCGCAGACCGTACTTTTGCTTAAAATCCCCGAACAGATATTCAAACGCCCCATTGTCCGCAAACAGGTGCAGCCCCTCCGTGATGGACAGGCCGTTGCTGGCCCCGATCAGGATGGCGTCCGCTCCTTTTATCTTTTCCGCGACAGGCGCCAGGTCCATAATGCTCACTCCTTCTCCTTTGCCGATACCGCGTCACGCAGCACGTCGGCGATGTCGGCCACGATCACCATGCCCTTGTCCTCGATCTGCGCCGGCAGATAGTTATACTTGTTGTTGACGGCAATGTACCGGGCCTTGGGGAACGCCAGCGTCAGGTTCCAAAAGGGCTCCTGGATGAACATGGGCGTGAGGCGGCCCACCCCCAGCTCCAGGAACAGGATGCGCTGGTCCTTGTGGGCCAGGATATACCGGGAGACCTTTTCATATTGCTCGTCATACTTCTTCCCCTGCAGGAAATTGCCGTAGCCCCGCACCCAGGGGAACGCCTCGCCGCCGCAGTGGGGGCAGCGGGGCACCATGTCCCGGGGCACGGCGGTGCTCTCTCCCATGGCGGCGACCATCTGTCGCACCGGCTCCACCGCGTCCCATGTGTCGTCCGTGCAGCAGGCCGCGCACTGGAAGAAACGGTGGTCGCCCTGGATCTCCGCCACCTTGTCCTCCGGATAGAGCTTGACGAACTGGGTGTCCTGGTTGGTGGTGAGGATGAAAAAGTCCTTGCCCTGCAGGAGCGTATCCAGGTCCAGATAAGGCCTGCGGACGGGCGCGGTCTGGGTGGTGTGCAGGAACGTGGCAAGATACCCCCAGAACTCCTCCCTGCTGGCCCAGGGATGCATCATGCCGGCGAAGGCGCCCTTAAAGTGATACTTCTGGGCATACTTCCCAAAATACTTCCGATAGGACTCGTTGTCCTCATAATAGAAATCCCCGCCCCCGGCGGCGGACAGGCCGGAGCCCCCGCCCACCAGCACGCAGTCCGCCGCGGCGATCTCCTCCACAAGCCGCCCGATCTGCTCCCTGTAGGACAGCGGCGGCCGGGTGGAAAGCCGGTAGGGGGTGCGTCCGGCGGCGTAGGTGTCGTAATACATGGAATACTTCATCTGCGCCTGCATGACCATATTATCATAGTAGCTCACAGCATTCACGCCTTTCGTCTGCTGTTATTTTTTTATTTTACAGCAAAAGCATAGCACGGTCTTGTGTTTCTGTCAATATGCTGTTATAATAAAAATTACATCCAGAGAGAAAGGGTGACGGCTTTGAAATACTCCACCAAGCTCAGCGACGCGGTGCACGTGCTGGCCTTTCTCGCCCTCCATCCGGGCGCGGCACTCACCAGCGAGCGGATCGCTGAGAGCGTGCAGACCAACCCCGCCTATATCCGGCAGCTGATGAGCGCCCTGCGAAAGGCTGGGCTGCTGGCCAGCGTGAAGGGCCATCCCCGGGCCGCCCTTGCCAGGGAGCCCGGCGGCATCTCCCTGCTGGACGTTTACCGGGCCATCGAGGGGGACAAGCCCATCCTGCACCAGGATACCCACACCAATCCCAACTGCGGCGTAGGCGTGAACATCCAGCTGGCTCTGCGGGACTATTACGACGAGGTGCAGCGGGCCGCGGAGGACCGCATGAGCGCCATCACCCTGCAGGACATCATCGACACCTACCGCCAAGAGGCTGGCATGGATAGCGATACGGAGGTATGAACATGAAGATCGCGGTCACGTATGAAAACGGGATGGTCTTTCAGCATTTCGGCCATACAGAGCAGTTCAAGATCTATGAGGCAGAGAACGGGCAGGTCGTCTCCTCCCGGATCGTTCCCACTGCCGGTCAGGGCCATGGGGCGCTGGCCGCGTTTCTCGCCGCCAACGGCGTGGATGCCCTGATCTGCGGCGGCATCGGCGGCGGCGCGCAGATGGCGCTGGCCGAGGCGGGCATCCGGCTTTACGGCGGTGTCCAGGGCGCCGCGGACGAGGCCGTGGCCGCGCTGCTGGCCGGCACGCTGGGCTATGACCCAGACATACACTGCGACCACCATGACCACGAGCACGGCACAGGCGCCCACGGCTGCGGCGGCCATTTCGGCCATGAATAACGAATAATATGTATGTCTGCATCAAAGACCAGATACAAAATATGAATCTGGTGATCGGCTGCACCGTGGGCTGCCCTTACTGCTACGCCAGAAACAACGTCAAGCGTTATCACATGATCGACGACTTTTCCAAGCCGGAATTCTTTCCCAATAAACTGCGGCTGATGGAGAAGCGGCGGCCGCAGAATTTTCTGCTGACCGGCATGAGCGACCTGGCGGGATGGGAACCGGCCTGGCGGGAGCAGGTATTCGCCAAGATGGCGGAAAACCCCCAGCACCAGTTTCTGTTCCTGTCAAAACGCCCCGACCTCTTGGACATTGACACCATGACCGGCCCTCAGAGCCGGAAGGTCCGTACCGCACCCGAATGGGTGTATTCCCTGACGGAACAGGCCCACGCGCTCCACATCCCGGTTTTCTGGAAGGAGGACCTGGTGGCCCCCATCATGGGTGGGGACACGCCCGTACAGGAACTGCCGGACGCATATAACAAGGTTTTGGAGGAGCAGAAAAAATGGCACAAATGACGGAGAACGGCATCCTCATCGCCGATGTGGAGACGAAAAACATCATGACGAAGTCCAGCCTCCCGGTGGGCGGGTACTCCGTCAACCCCTATGTGGGTTGCACCCATGCCTGCAAATACTGCTACGCCAGCTTTATGAAGCGCTTTACCGGCCACACGGAGGAGTGGGGGACATTCCTGGACGTGAAGCACTGGCCGGAGATCAAAAATCCGAAAAAATACGCAGGGCAGCGGGTGGTCATCGGCTCCGTCACCGACGGCTACAACCCCCAGGAGGAGATATTCGGGGCCACCCGTAGGCTGCTGGAGCAGCTCCGGGGCAGCGGCGCGGACATCCTCATCTGCACGAAATCCGACCTGGTCCTGCGGGACCTGGACCTTCTGAAGGAGCTGGGCCAGGTGACGGTGTCCTGGTCCATCAACACGCTGGACGAGGATTTCAAGAATGACATGGACAGCGCCGCCAGCATCCAGCGGCGTATTGCCGCCATGAAAAAAGTCTACGACGCTGGCATCCGCACCGTGTGCTTCGTGTCCCCCGTCTTTCCGGGGATCACGGACTTTGAGGCGATTTTTGAGCAGGTCAAGGACCAGTGCGACCTCTTCTGGCTGGAGAACCTGAATCTGCGGGGCGGGTTCAAAAAGACCATCATGGACTATATCGCCGAAAAACACCCCTCGCTTCTGCCGCTGTATCACGAGATCTACGATAAGCACGACCGCCGCTATTTTGAGGCGCTGGAGAAGAAGGCGGCGGAAATGGCGGAGCGATACGACTGCCCCTTCGTGGACAATGAGATGCCCTATGGCCGCGTGCCCCAGGGCCACCCCATCATCGTGGACTATTTCTACCATGAGGAGATACGGGACTCCGACAACACCGGCCGGCGCAAAAAGCGCGTGACGGAAGCGTTGTAAAACCATTTTCAACTCACAGTATTACACGGCTGGCCCATATCGGACCAGCCGTGTAATACTATATAAAGACGTTCTGCTCCCATTTTTCAGCCAGGGGAAACCCAGGTTTCCACACATTTTAGGCTGGCTTCGATCATACTGCGTACTGAATCGTTGGCCAGTGAGTATCGGAGTTCTTTCCCGAATCGCCGTTTCCGTACCAGTTTTGCCGCTCTCAGGATCTGCAGCTGGTGCGATACGGACGAGGCCGATTGGCCGAGTTGCTCCGCCAGCTCCCCCACATTGATCTCACCCTGCAGCAGAGCCCGCAGGATACAGATACGGGAGGCACAGCTCAGCACCTTGAAGTAGTCCGCAAGCCGCGTTTCTGATCCGTCCGGACTTGCGACAGATACCCGTTCCTCTGTCATTATAGGTTCTTTACAAATAGGCACCGGATGGCGTTGAGCACGGCCAGGACCATCACGCCCACGTCGGCAAAGATGGCCAGATACATATTGGCGATCCCCACCGCGCCCAGGACGAGGCACGCGGCCTTGACCCCCAGAGCCAAGACGATGTTCTGATATACGATACCCAGGCACTTCCGGGAGATCTTGATAGCCTTGGCGATCTTCATGGGGTCGTCGTCCATCAGAACGATGTCCGCCGCCTCGATAGCTGCGTCGGAGCCCATGGCTCCCATAGCGATGCCAATGTCGGCTCTGGACAAAACGGGCGCGTCATTGATGCCGTCCCCCACAAAGGCCAGCTTGGCCTTGCCGGTCTTTTGCCGCAGCAGTTCCTCCACCTTGGCCACCTTATCAGCTGGCAGCAGCTCACTGTAAACCGTATCAAGATGAAGCTCTGCGGCCACTTGCTCGGCAACCTTTTTCCCATCGCCGGTGAGCATGACGGTCCGCTCTACTCCCGCATTTTTCAGCGCGGCGATGGCCTTTTGGGAGTTAGGCTTCACGATGTCGGAGATCAGGATGTGTCCGGCATAGGCGCCGTTGATGGCCATATGGATGATGGTGCCGGCATGGTGACAGGGGATATAGGAGATGTGCAGCTGCTCCATCAGCTTGTCGTTGCCGGCGGCCACCTCTGTGCCGTCCACAACGGCGATGACGCCCCGGCCGCTGATCTCCTGGATGTTGCTGACACGGGTGCGGTCCGGCTTTTTTCCGTAGGCACGCTGGAGGCTCTTGCTGATGGGGTGGGAGGAGGCACTCTCCGCCAGGGCAGCGTATTCGATGAGCTTGGCGTCGTCCATCCCGCTGTGATGGATGCCATTCACCTCAAAGACGCCCTGGGTCAGAGTGCCGGTTTTATCGAATACCACGGTCTTGGTCTGGGAGAGTATCTCCAGGTAGTTGGAGCCCTTTACCAGAACGCCCTCCTGACTGGCACCGCCGATGCCAGCGAAGAAGCTGAGAGGAATGCTGATGACCAGCGCGCAGGGACAGCTGATGACCAGGAAGGTCAGGGCACGGTAGACCCAGGTGCCCCAATCCGCCGCGAGTCCCATGGCCAGCATCCGCACCAGCGGCGGCAGGACTGCCAGCGCCAAGGCGCTGTAGCAGACGGCTGGGGTATAAATTTTCGCAAACTTGGAGATGAAGTCCTCGGACTTGGATTTGCGGGAGCTGGCGTTCTCCACCAAGTCCAGTATCTTGGACACGGTGGACTCGCCAAATTCCTTGGTAGTCCGAATCTTCAGTAGACCTGTCATATTGATGCAGCCGCTGATGATCTCGTCTCCGGTCTTGGCCTCCCTGGGCAGGCTCTCACCGGTAAGTGCGCTGGTATTCAGGCTGGAGCTGCCCTCCACGATGACACCGTCGATAGGGACCTTCTCGCCGGGCTGTACCACGATCACGGTCCCGATCTCCACCTCATCCGGGTCCACCTGCTCCAGAACGCCGTCCTGCTCCACGTTGGCGTAGTCGGGCCGAATGTCCATCAGGTCGCTGATATTGCGGCGGCTCTTGCCCACGGCATAGCTCTGGAACCACTCGCCGATCTGGTAGAACAGCATCACGGCGATAGCCTCCAGATAGTCGCCGTTTTCATAGATGGCCAGCGCCATAGCGCCCACCGTGGCCACCGCCATGAGGAAGTTTTCGTCGAATACCTGCCTGTTCAGGATGCCTTTGACGGCCTTCCGCAGGATGTCATAGCCGATAATGAAATAGTCCGCCAGATAGAATGCGAACCGCAGCCAGCGTCCTGCCGTCGGGAACAAGACCTCGTCCAGCCGGGCGAACAGCGCGGTCGGGACGAGCTGGAGGATCAGCAGGATCACGGAAGCGGTCAGGATACGGGTCAGCATGACCTTCTGCTTTCTGGTCATGCCGCTGTCCGGGCGTGCTCCCACGATGAACCGGAACCCCGCCGCTGTCACGATCACCACCGCCAACAAAATATCTATCACGATCTCTTGCATCACGTTCCACTCCTTATCAAATCAGATTCAAAAAGAGGGCTCCCTCACGCTGCCGGACGCAGGATAAGGGGCCCTCTTTTGCCGTCCGGGCCGATGTGTTACAGGAATATCTCACAGTCCGGCTCCACCTTTTTGCAGGCCTTCAGCACGTCCTGCATGACGGTCTTGGGTTCCTGGCCCTCGCTGAACTCCACGATCATCTTCTGGGTCATGAAATTGACGGTGGCAGTCTGTACGCCAGCGGTTTTGCGGGTGGCATCCTCCATCAGGTTGGCGCAGTTGGCGCAGTCCACTTCGATTTTGTACGTCTTTTTCACAGAAAGCTCCTCCTAATAAATAATTATCTTGATTTAACAATTAAGTACTTGCTTAATCGTTACGGCCGCAGTATAATGCGGACAGATCCTCAAGTCAAGACCGACAGAGGATCTTCTGCCAAACGGGCGAAAGGTATTTCTGTTTTGGCGAAATATGCGGAAAGAAGGAGCAGACCCATGGGCAATATCCGCTTGCCTCACCAGCACGGAGAAGGAGAAGAGACCGCCTTGATACAGGCGCAGCTCGGCCGTGTGGAACATTTTCAGACTGTGGCAGAGGTGTTCCGGCAGCTTGGCGACGCCACAAGGGTCCGTATCTTCTGGCTTCTGTGCCATTGCGAGGAGTGCGTGGTCAACATCTCCGCCATGATGGAGATGTCCAGCCCGGCCGTGTCCCATCATCTGCGGCCTCTCCGGAACAGCGGTCTCATCGTCTCCCGCCGGGATGGGAAAGAGGTCTACTACCGGGCGTCCAACACCCCCCAAAGCCAGCTTCTCCACCAAATGATCGAGCAGGTGATGGAGGTCATCTGCCCGGAGCAGGACGGCCCGCCCGAACACCCGGAAGAGTACCCATCTGACCCGTTTGAGATCGCACGGCGGGTCCATGACGAACTTCTGCAAAATATAGGGCAACGGATCACCATTGAAGAACTCTCCAAGCAATATCTCATCAATCCCACCACCTTGAAGGCCGCATTCAAATCTGTCTACGGCACCTCACTTGCGGCGCACATTCGGGAACACCGGATGGAACAAGCCGCAAAACTGCTGCGGACAAGTGATATGACCATCGCTGAGATCGCCCAGGCGGTGGGATATGACAGCCAAAGTAAATTCACCTCAGCATTTAAGGCGTTTTTCCATATGCTGCCCAGGGAATACCGGAAGCAGGTGTGAATGGCAGACAAAGCGCCCCCATTCCCATTGGTCGGGAATGGGGGCGCTTGATCTCTGTTTGGTTTTTATCCACGAAGGGAAACCAGCTTATATCTCTATGGTCTCGCCGTTTTCCGGCACGCACACCTGTGCGAGTCCATGGGCCAGTGCAAAGTCCCGGACGTCATCGCTTGTCAGCAGCGCGTGATTGACGCTGCCCAAATGGGTGGCGATCACAAGCGCCTTGGGCGCTCTCCTGCAAACCGCTTCCACATCGGCCAGGTCCATAATGAGCCGTCCGACGGGCATGGTCGCCGCACAGCAATTCAGAGTTATCACATCTGGCCGATATTTCTCAAGGGTCTGTTCCACAGCGCTGCAATAGACCGTGTCCCCGGCAATATAGAGCTTTCTGCTCTCTCCGCTCAGGACATAGCCGCTGCCAGGACCCATCATCTCTGCAACTTTGGTATTGTCTCCGTGGACAGCGGGCACTTTCGTGACGGTGACAGAGCCAAAGCGCAGCGTATCTCCCTCAAAGGCAGCGACGTTTTCAAAACCCATGGATTCCGCTTCGCGCAGGTCCTCGCTGTTTTGAACGACGATCTTCATTGACCTCGGCAGGTAGTGCGGCGTGAAGTGATCGGGGTGGATATGGGTCACAAGGCAGAAGTCCACGCCGGCAAGGACTTCTTCAGGCGTCATGGGCAGGTCGTTCATAGGATTGCGAACGCCTGCCATCTCCGCTCTCACCACGCCTGCGGAGAAACCGGTCCCTTTATCCTGCAGCCACGGATCGAGAAGGATCGTCTGATCGCCGTATTTGATTTTCAGCGTTGCGTTTCGTATCTGCTGTATCTTCATGCTGTTATCCTGATATGTCCCATTTCATTCATCATCCGTTGCCCCGGATCGGCTCAGCCTGTATAAGCGTCCCCGGCGGAATTGCTGAAATCCTGTTTTTCCAGCCAGACCCGCTCTTCCTCATTTTCCGGGATGTCGATGCGTTCGATCTTGAATATCACGGGCCTTGTGCCGTCGTTACAGCAGGCGATCATCATCCGGTCATCATTTGTCCAGCCCTGCATGATCGAGCCGCCTTGGAGGGCCGTGTAAACATACCGACTCACAGCGTCCCACGCCTCGCCGCAGAATTTCCCGTTCATCAGGTGGTAGAAATCATCCTGCTGCGGCGTGCGCTTGAGCAAAAACGTGTCGCCGGCCTTGAAAAAGGGACACGGCCCGGCCTTCGGATCGGCCAGGTATTTCTCCTGAAGCTCCGGAAAACATGTCGTTTCCAGTACGGTGATCCTGCATTCGTGTTTCATAGAATCATTCTCCAAACTCTTGCAAAAACACAATGCTTGTTTCTCTGTCTGTGATTATACGCCGGCGCTCCCACGAACGCAAGGGCGGGGCATATCTCACCTTATTCATAGAATGCGCTCCAAGCGCGCGGATTGAATCAACCCCACGCGTACTTTTTCTCGTGGTTCACCCACTTGAATCATGTAACAGACGCTATAACCGCTCCTTTTGGGGCGGTTTTTTGTATGCTTTGGGCCGTTTGACCCCCTCCCCGAATTTCGCGGAAATTTACGCGAGAGGGGCCCGCGGTCTCTTAGTAACGCACCCCAAGGATTTAGACCCCCCTGGGGGTCACGGGGCCACGGGCGCGGCGGGTGTGCACAGGCGGGCAGGGGCGGGTACGCGACGGGCGTGAGCGGGTGCGGCGGCGCGGGCGGGTGCAGGCGGGCGCACGGGCGCTACGCGCGTACACGCGGACGGGTGCGTGGGCGGTGCGGGCAGGCGTCCGGGTGCGCGGTTTTTGGGGCGAAAAAGGAAGGCTGCCGGGCGGCGTGTGTAGGGTTCCGGGCTTCCAGGCGGCAAGGGAATCGCCGGGCGGCGGGCGGAAAAAGCCCGTTTTCGCCCAGTTTTTGTCGCTAGTACACAAGCCGCGGGGCGCAGGTTTGTGCAGTAAATCGGGTTGCTATTTCGCCGCGGCAGAGCGATGAATGTGTCACGCCGCGGGGGGGGACCCCACCGGGCGGCAAAAAAACGAAAGGAAGCGCACCCCATGAAAAACCAGACCTTTGGCATCGAACTCGAAATGCGACACATCACCCGCGCCGACGCCGCGGCGGTCATCGCGGCACACTTTGGAACCACCGTCCACTACACCGGCGGGACCTACGACACACGGGAGATACCAGACGGTACAGGACGTGTCTGGAAGGTGGTCTCCGACTCCTCCATCAACGATGTCTCCAGCAGGCGGACCGAGGTGGTCAGCCCCATCTGCCGCTGGGACGACATCGAGACCGTGCAGGCCTTGGTCCGCGAACTCAAAGCCGCGGGCGCCGAGGCACATTCCTCCTGCGGCATCCACGTCCACGTCGGGGTCGGCGAACACACACCCAAGACCCTGCGCAACCTGGTCAACATAGTCAACGCCAAAGAGGACCTGCTGACCCTTGCCCTGGGAATTGACCCCTCTCGCCGCGAACGCTGGTGTGCGCCGGTGGACCCCGACTTCCTCCGGCGGCTGAATGCCAAGAAGCCCCAGACTATGGAGGCTTTCGCACGGCTTTGGTACGACGACTACGACTGGCTGTACCACGCTTCACAACACTACGATATCAGCCGGTACCACTTGCTGAACCTGCACAGTGTGTTCCAGAAAGGGACCATCGAGTTCCGGGCCTTCAACAGCACACTTCACGCCGGAAAAGTCAAGGCCTACATCCAGCTGTGCCTGGCCATCTCCTACCAGGCCCTCACGGTGGGCTCCGCCAGCCCTCGCCGCCCGGTCACCGACAACCCCAAGTACACCTTCCGGTGCTGGCTCCTCCGGCTGGGCTTTATCGGAGACGAATTCAAGACCGCCCGCGAACACCTGACCAAGGCTCTGCCCGGCAACTCCGCCTGGCGGCTGGCCTCCTGACACACAGCTTCCAAATCAACCCGCCTGACGATGGCCTCCGGCACAGGCCGAAACGCTCCAGGCCCGGAGCGTCGCGGGAGCCACACAGCTCTCAAATCAAAACATGGAGGTTTGCAAAAATGTACGACAACGAATTTACCGAGGAGACCCTGCAGAACGGTCTGCGGAACCTGATCGAGGGCACAGCCAACGACGATGACGACATCCTTTGGGAGAACCTGCGGGTACACACTTTCGACGAGGCCGGCGTGATGACCTGCGACGCGGGCTTGGTAATTACCCTGCCCGACGGGACCGAGTTCCAACTGACCATTGTCCAGAGCCGCTGAGCCACAGCTTTCAAATCAAGGAGGTCAAAATCATGTGCATCATTTGTTCATCCAAGGCTGGGGTCCGCCAGCCCACCTTCGGAACCATCCGGACCATGTTCGAGAACAACCCACACGGCGCGGGGTACATGTACGCCCGCGATGGCAAGGTCCACATCCGAAAGGGATTCATGGATGTGGACAGCTTGCTGGACGCCCTGCGCCGGGAACACTTCACCGCCAGGGACCCGGTGGTGTACCACTTTCGCATCAGCACCCAGGCCGGGGTCAACCCGCAAATGACACACCCGTTTCCGCTTTCAAATCGACGGGCCCACATGAAAGCCCTGAACGTGGAGTGCCAGTGCGGCATCGCCCACAATGGCATCATCCACCTGACCGCCGACCCATCCAACAAGGAGTACAGCGACACGGCCATCTTCATCACCGACTACCTCTCCGAAATCCTCCGAGGGCCAGCGGACCTGCGGGACCCCAGCACACTGAACCTCATCAGACACTTGGCAGGTTCCAAATTGGCCATCATGGACGCCAGCGGGTACATAGTCCCCATCGGGGAATTCATCAACGAGCGAGGACTGCTCTTCAGCAACGGCAGCTACACCGCGCCGCGCAGCCCCTGGGCCGCGCCCACGAAATGCTCCTGAATCGACCCGCCTGACGATGGCCTTCGGCACAGGCCGAAACGCTCCCAGGTCCCGGAGCGTCGCGGGAGCCACACGCTCTCAAATCAACCCGCGCCCAGGGTAAAGGGCAGAAAGGGTAACAATGGACGAGAGTACGAAAAAGAACATCAAGCTCGACACCGATGACCGGGAAAGCATAGTCGCGCTGATGGATGAGCTTGGCTCGGAAATCGACGACACGATTTATCGTGGGGTCAACGAGAGCGGAGAGACCTTGCACATCTCAATTTTCCCCGATAAAATCAGTGTGCTCGTGTTTCAGGGCAACGGGTGGCTGCGGCGCAGCGTGTATCACCGCGACGGCACCAGCGAGGAAATCTACGAGGGCCGCTGGGAGCAGTAAAGGGGGAATCTTTCAGATGAAGTACATCGCATACGGGTCCAACATGGTGGAGGGCCAGATGGCCGTCCGCACTCCCAACGCCAAGCTCCTGGGCCTGGGTATGCTCCCAAATCACCGGCTGGAGTTCTACCGCCATGCCACAGTGGAGCCCGACGACACCTGCACCAAGGGTGTGCCGGTGGCCGTCTGGGAAATCAGCGACACTGATGAACGAAGGCTGGACTACTATGAGGGGTTCCCGTATTACTACAGCAAGGAGGAGGCCACGGTCCGCATGGCCGACGGCTCTGAAATCAAGGGCATGGTGTACATCATGAACACCGGCTATAAAGAAGGGACCCCCGCGAAGCCATACTACAACGCCATCCGCAGGGCCTATGAAAAACTGGGCCTTGTCTCCCAAATCGAGACCGTCCTGGAACCGGCGCTTGCGCGCTGCCTCAGTCGGTAATGGCGCATCCGTCGCCTGCCGCTCCCAAATCGGGGGGCGGCTTTTCCTTTTGCCCGTGTCGCGCCCACGTTGGGGCCGTGTCGGGCTTTTGGACCGAGACCGGGAAAGCTGCCCAAGGCCAGGGAGCCTGCGCCGTGTGGGGCGCGTGTCGGCAAGAGAGAAGCGCCGGGCATTTTTGCCCGACGCTCTCAAATCGTCCTGGGGTCATTTGTCGGCAAGGCCCGCCTCCAGGAGCGGATGCCCGTCCCCGCTCATCGTCAAGCGGACCACCGCGCTCCCGTCCAGCGCCTGGTACTTGGCGGCGAAGGGCTCCGTCCACAGCTCGGTCAGCCCGGGGCAGCTCTCAAATGCCTCTAGCCGGTACTCCGCAGCGTTCTTGGGGTCATCCTGGCACAGCCGGAAAATGCGTGTCAGCGTCTCCGTCTGGTTCCTGACTACCTCCTCCAGCACATCTCTGGCCAGCCGGGCTTTGAAATCGGAGGGCAGCCCCGTGGGCTTGAATGCCGCCCAGTTGGTCAGCGGCGTCTGTTGGTTCATGTGTGCCAGCAGGGCCTCGGTGGTGCCGCAGGCGTCGCAGATAAATATGTCCGCCACCCGGCTCATCGCATTCGTATGTACAGGGTGTTTCATGGTATCCGCGCCGCAGCGAGGACAGGACATGTGTTCCTCTGCCTCCTGCCGGGCTCTCAAATCAGCAAGTTTGTGTGTCATGTAATCAGTCATCGTTATCCCTCCTCACTGGATCTGTGTCCCTCCGCTCTCTGCGGAGGGCAGCATACTTGTCCTTGTGTGCCTGCATGTCCGCCTCGCTCTTGAATGCGGCATAACCCTTCAGGTGATCCAGCAGCGTGGCTCGGAGTTCCTTATGCTTTGGCCCGCCGTAGCCCATCCGCACCAGCCAGGATCGGGCATAATATTTCTCGTTCTCCGCGGTGACTCGGGTATCCAGGCTCACGCGGGTGGCCGCCTTGGCCATGCGCATCATCCCGCGCATCAGCTCTCCAATGGCCTCCCAGCGGGTGGTGTCTTGTGCATCGTAGGGAAAAGCCATCATGAAAGTGTCGTCCGCGAAGTTCACACCCGCGATCTCGCCGCGCCCCATCCCGGCTTTCAAATCCGCCTGGATGTCCGCGATGCTCTCGTGGTCGGTCTTGGTGCTTATGGCATTGGTGAAGGCGGAAGAAAGGTAAAGGTCATCGTTGCCGGTCATGCGGCGGATCAAGTACTGCTTGCTGCAGACCAGCCGGAGCAGGTTCTTCGCCTCCTGGACCGTCCAGTCCTCCAGCGGCAGGCGGATGGCTACTGCGGTGACGTCCGCCGGCGGCTCTGAAATCGGCTGGGCGCTGGCGTCGGTCTCCTCGGCTCCCAGATCATATTCGCCGGGGTCCAGCCAACCCCGCTCGATGAGCAGGGGGATCACCCCGTCCATGCTGGGGTCCTGTTCATAGTCAATGGTGCCGTCCCGGTTGACCGTCACCGCGCCGATCTGGTAGGCGAAAGAGGGAGGTCCCATGTAGGCGGCGTCCAGGCCTGTCCGCTCGGAAATGGCCTTGACCATATCCTTGCGATCGTCTGGATGGGTGTTCAGGTGGATAGTCATTTGCGTTCCTCCTTACGGGTACTCAAGGGGTCCGTGCCCCTTGGCGAGTGACATTTACGCTCTGAATCCCATGAAAGTCAACGCCTGCCGGGCACAGCTTTCAAATTTATTTTCCGCCATACACACAATGGAAAATGACGGTCGATGACAGTCATATACAAAACTTTTAGAATACAAAAACAGGGTTTCCCGTGGGGAATTTTAGTATACGACCGTCATCGACCGTCATGCGCCCCCTTTGCCGGGGCGCGGCGCATTGCCCGAACATGTCAACAAATGAAATGGCCGCCGCAGGTTTCCCCGCAGCGGCCTTCTTGTAAAGCCCCGTTATCTTTCCTGTATCGTTCTGCGCTGGGTCATAAGTCTGTCCAACGTGAACGCCTGTGCTGTTTCCATCTTGTCATTGAGTGCTTGCAAATTGCTGCTATCGGAAAGAAGCCCGGACAGCATAGATAGGAAAGCAATCTTATTGTCTGCCGTCAAAGCATGGTATGCAAACAGTATATCGGCATCAGCACCGCCAAGCGCATCATAATCCGCCTTTACAGCTTCAATTTCCGCTCTGTTCATTGCACCGCCGAACCGGTTCAACAAATCAGTGGCACGCAGGAAGGCTGCTATCGCTTCAACGCGTGCAGCTTCCTTACGATGTTCTTCAATAGCCAGGAGCCTGTCAAGGATCGGCTCCGAAAAGTTCAACGCTATCTGCTCTTCATAGGTCCGTTCAGAAACGGGCTTTTTTGCTATGGACACAAGATCGCCGTACTCATATTCCCTTTCCAATAAGGAGAGCGGCGAGATCCCATAGACTACGCACAGCTTTGACAGCACATCTAAGGAAGGATTGACCTTGCCGTTTTCCCAGTTCGTCAGGGAAGTCGGCGCGCATCCCAGCTCTTCAGCAACCTCCGCCTGTTTCAAGCCCTTATTCAGACGGGCGTCTCTCAGCTTTTCACCAAAGGATTTCATAAGATACCGTGGCTCCCTTCGAGTTCCTTAACGCTATTATGCCACAACAAGATTGAGATTGCAATAACAAGTTTCACCTGAATTAAATTCATTTCCCCTCTTGACAACTCAATATGATTGTGATATTGTAACATCAGATGAATTGCGTTCAGGTTAGGGGCGCACAAGTCAAATGAGAGCGAGAGGGGGCGTAGCCATGGAAAAGCCAACGCTGACGATAAAGGAAACAGCCAAGGAGTTTCAGGTCCCAGAATTCACGATTCGGACCCTTGTGAAACGCGGGGCGTTCCCGGTCATACAGGTCGGCAATCGGTGCTATATCGTCCGGGAGGCCTTCGCTGAATACTTGCGGAGTGGAGGGAAAACCTATGTTGCTTCACGTTGATGCCGTCAAATATAAATGTAAGCCAACAAAGGCGGAGATCGGCGGAATAAAGAAGCGTTTCACCAAGTCTGCAAGCATCAAGGATCTGTCCGTGAGGCAGATAGCTGACTGCCTGACAGCGGGTCGCACAATCCAGCCAGGCGTGACCCCGTTTTCTGCGAAAAGCAGTGCAAAAGGGTATAAGGGCACGAATGTCGATGATTTTTCCCTGCAGACTGTTTTCATGGTCGATGTCGACAATGAGAATGAGGGTGCCCCAAAGGAAACGCCGGAGCATGTTGCTGCCGTTCTTGCGGAACACAATCTGAAGCCGGCATTCATGTACGAAACGTTCAACAGCACCCCAGAGCACTGCCGGTTTCGTATTGCTGTTATCTGTGATGAGGCAATCACCGACCGTGCGGAGCGTGACCGTATACAAGGCGCCTTGATCGCAATGTTCAACCAGAGCGATGCCGGCTGTATCAATGCCGACAGAGTGTTTTTCGGAACAGACAAAGGCCTGATCGATAGCTATACCGATTACGACGCAGTCTGCAACAAAGCGGATCTGTTAGCGTTAGCAGAGATCTACAGATTGCCAGAGCAGCCCACACAAGAGGCAAAGGCTGCCAGGCAGAAGATCAGCGGCGTTATCCCCATAGGGCGGCGCAATAGCACACTTGCAAGCATAGCATTGTCCCTTCTGAAAAAATACGGTGACGACGATGGCGCAGCCAACGAGGCGTTTTTGCAGACGGCTTCCAAATGCGAGCAGCCTCTTGATGACAAGGAGCTACAGACGATATGGGACAGCGCACTGAAGGCGTACCGCGAAAAAGTTTTGCCGGCCCCTGACTATCTCTCCCCGCCGGAATATGCGGCACAGGAGTTCGCACAAAGTCTTGTCCCCCCTGATTATACCGACGTTGGGCAGGCGAGGGTTTTTGTGGAGCAGTATGGCGAGAAAATACGATACAGTTCCGCGACGAAATGGCTTGTGTATGACGGCAAGAAGTGGGTCGAAAGCGAATTGCAGGCACAGAAGCTGGCACAGGAGCTGACGGACCGACAGCTCATCGAAGCCCGAAAAATGCTGAAAACCGCCCGTGCTCATCTGGACACGGCGATCGAGGCTGGCGATGACGAAAAGGAAACAGCAGCGAAAGAGGAGGAAAAGGCTGCAAAGAATTTCCGCACGTTCGTTCTGGACAGGCGCAGTTCGAGCCGTATCGCTGCGACCCTGACCGAAGCTCGGCCCGCCGTTGAAGTCAATGTCGAGGATCTGGACAGAGACGGTTTCAAGCTGAACACACCTGCCGGGACCGTCGACCTGCGGACGGGAAGGCTCCACCCTCACGACCCGCAGGACCTTATTACCAAAATGACGGCTGTTTCTCCGTCCCTTGACGGTATGGACGACTGGCAGGACTTCCTTAATCGTGCGACCAGTAATGACCGGGATCTGGAGGAATATTTGCAGATCAGTTCCGGCATGGAGGCCGTCGGCAATGTGTACCAGGAAAAACTAGGTCTCGCATATGGCAGGGGCGGCAACGGGAAAAGTACCTATTACAACTCGAAGGCCCGAGTGTTGGGCGATTATTCCGGGAGCCTGTCTGCGGAGACGCTGACGGTGAGCTGCCGCAAGAATAAAAACCCAGAGTACGCTGAGCTACGCGGCAAACGGCTTGTTATCGCCGCAGAGCTGGAAGAAGGTATGCGACTCGATACCGCCGCAGTAAAGAGAATATCTAGCGTCGACTACATACATGCGGAAAAGAAATATAAGGACCCGTTCCAATTCAAACCCTCGCACACAACGGTCTTATACACGAACCACCTGCCGAAGGTCGGGACCAATGACAAGGGCACATGGGACCGGCTGGTAGTAATTCCGTTCAATGCCCGATTCCGGGGTATGCAAGGCGAGGTCCTGAATTACACGGAGTACCTGTTTGAGCATTGCGGAGGTGCGATCCTGACGTGGATCATCGAAGGAGCAAAGAAGTTCATTGCGGCGAAGTACCACATCGAACCACCTGAATGCGTCAAGCGCGCCATTGAAGAATACTACCTCGATAACGACTGGCTGAGCGCGTTCATTGAAGAATGCTGCAATGTCTCACCAGAATATGAGCAGAAGGCCGGCGATCTTTATGACGCATACAGGACACACTGCGCCAACAAGCACGAATGGGCGCGGGGAACAGGCGATTTCAAAGCGGCGCTGACCGGGGCAGGTTACAACTGGCGAAAAACGTCGGCTGGGGCGTGCTATTACGGGCTGAAACTGAAGCCCGGGTTTGAGCCGATTATCCCGCTTTGATCGGCATGCTTTGATTGGCATTTAAATCACAGAGGAGGTTACCCATATGTCCAAGAATCCATCACTTCCGGAGCTGAAAAAAGCTCTCGGGAAAGAATACCAGATCCGGCACATCGACTTTGAGAAGTGTCTGTACCGGGATTTTGGCAACGGCTTTAACGTGGAGGTCAGCGGTGTGGCCCGTGCCAATCGCAAGGGCCCAGCTACGCTCTATCTATGGTTCGGCGAGACTCCGCCGGACTGCATCATCGTGAAGACTGTCCACGATGTCGGGCGGAGCGCGGAGGCGATAGGCGAGGTCATGGAGGAATTGCTGGATTATTCCAACAGCCTGATCGCCAGCGGCCGCGCCGACAGGGACAACCTGTTCCATATGAAGTATGGCAGCCTGTTGGGAAGGAGGTGAGGATATGCAGGAGGAAGATCTGTCGCGGTATCTGTGGAAGGGGCTGGATCTGGAGCGGTATTCCGTTTTCAAGATCATCCCCCAGGACGAGGACAACGCCGCCATCATCATGTACTGCAACGACAAGGACAACCCCCACTGGTGCGTGGAGTACATGGGCAGCGGCCACTACTTTGGCACCTTCGGCGAGCTGGTCAACTACTACAACAGCCGCTTCAAGGTGCCCATCAACCAGTACCTGTGAGCAAAACCATCGTATGGAGGATCAGAACATGAATGAGGACAAGCGTTTAAAGGTGTGGGCTGCGATGAGCGAGGAGGACCTGGCCTGCAAGTTCCTGAGCTTCAGCGAGGATGGCCCTCCGGACCGCTTCATACGGAAGCCCGGCGGCCGGATTGTGTTCGTGGAGCTGCAGGACCCCAAGAGGGGCCTCAGCCCAAAGCAGGTCCGGCGAAAAAAGTATCTTGAGGCGCTCGGCTTTGAGGTGCTCGTATTCTACGGCACCCCCTGACAGCCAAGCAAAAACACAAATTACATTTTGGAGGTAAACACTATGTACGGAATGAGAACGGCAGAGGACCTGCTCAAGGAGCTGGAGGCGATGGACCAGGAGGTCTATGGCCGGCGGCAGGATGAGAGCGCCGAAGCCTGGAAGAAGGCGCAAGCCTACAGCACAGCTTTCTGGGAGACCATGCACACCGGCATGCCCAGCGCCGCTCTGAAGGAGGGCAGCGACGGCTCCGGCGGTTACCTGGTCCCCGACACCTATGAGGACACGCTGGTGGAGGCGCTGAAGGACAAGAATGTACTTCGTCGGCTCGGCCACACCATCCACACCACCAAGGATCTGAAGCTGCCCGTCAACCTGGGCGGCGGCAGCGCCGGCTGGGTCACAGAGGGCGAGGAGGTCCCCACTTCTGACACCAACTTTGGCCAGGTGGTCATCCGGGCCCATAAGCTGGCAACATCCATCATCCTCTCGGACGAGCTGCTGGAGGACGGCGGCGTGGACCTGGAGGGCTACATCCGCCAGCACTTTGCGGAGCGGTTCGGCGAGGCCGAGGAGGAGGCATTCCTCACCGGCAAGAGCGCCGGCCGACCCACCGGCCTTATCCAACAGGCCCCTGTAGGCGCTGTGACCGAGCGGGCAGACACCATTACCCTGGACGATATGATCGACCTGATGTACTCCGTCAAGGAGGTATATCGCAAGAACGCCGTGTGGCTGATCTCGGATGCCGCCTACCGGCAGCTTCGCAAGCTCAAGTACCACAACGGGAAGTACGCTTGGAAATCGTCCCCCACCGATGAGGAGCCGGAGCGGCTGTTTGGCTATCCGGTCTACACCACCAAATGGCTGGACGATGAGGACCCCGCCGGTATCCCCGGCAGCATCCCCGCTCTGTTCGGCGACTTCGGTTACTACTGGATCGGTGATAGGGGCAAGCGGGTCATGAAGCGGCTGGCGGAGGTCCTGGCGGATCACGGCCAGGTGAAGTTCATCGCCTCCGAGCGGGTGGACGCTAGGCTCGTGCTCCCGGAGGCCATCAAGACGCTGCAGCGCAAGAGCTGACGCCGCGGAGAGGAGGGGCACATACCCATGACACCGCAAGAGCAGATTGCCATACACAATATGCGGCTGGAGGGGCACAGCCCCTCCTCCATCGCCGCGGCCCTGGGGCTGTCGGCAGGGACCGTCCGCTCCTACATCCACCGGCACCCCATGCCGCAGGAGGAGCGTTGCTGCAAACAGTGTGGCCGGACGATACAGGCAGACCCCTGCCGCCGGGAAAAGCTGTTCTGCTGTGACGCCTGCCGCATGGCCTGGTGGAACAGCCACCCGGAGGCCGTCCACCGGCGGGCCTACTACACCCTCACCTGCCAGCACTGCGGAAAGGAGTTTCAGAGCTATGGGAACAAGGACAGAAAATATTGCTGCCGGGCCTGCTACGTTGCGTCCCGACAGCCGGGATAAATACGCGCCCGCCAACCTCATGCTCTACCGCGCCTCTCTGGCCATGCTGCGTACCATGATGGACGAGGGCGTTTTCACCGAGGGGGAATACCGCCAGGCACGGGCTATCCTGAACAAAAAGTACGGCCTATCTTCGGCTAGTATTTTTGCCGAGACCGCTTGATATCCCCGCCCGTCAGAGCGAACATGTGGTGACCCAAATTGATACAAAGGAGGCCACCACATGGACGACATCCTGAGCGATCTCTACTATGGGGAGATAACGCCCATTGCGATGGAGTTCCGGCGCGGTTCGGAATGCGGGAAGGCGCTGGCCCAGGTCACACGCCTGTCGGATGAGATACGAAAACTTCTCGGTCCGGAGCACGCTGCGCTCATGGACCAGCTCTCCTCCGCCCAGCTTCAGACGATAGACATATCGGAACGGGAGCGGTTCATCCTGGGCTTTCGCCTGGGCGCGAAGGTGATGATCTCGGTCCTGACGGGCGAGAGCGACACATTCAAGATACTTTGAGGGAGGCGCGTATGGAGCGCACAGTTGCACAAATACAGTTCCCGGCGGCGCCGCTGCCCAGGCTCACGCGGGTGGCCGCCTATGCCAGGGTGTCCTCCGGCAAGGACGCCATGCTCCACTCCCTCTCGGCCCAAGTCAGCTACTACAGCGACATGATCCAAAAGCACCCCGGCTGGCAGTATGCTGGTGTATACGCGGACGAGGCCATCACGGGGACGAAGGATGCCCGCGAGGGCTTTCAGCGGCTTCTGGCTGCCTGCCGGGCCGGCGAGGTGGATATGGTCATCACCAAGAGCATCTCCCGCCTTGCCCGGAACACCGTAACGCTGCTGGGGACAGTGCGGGAGATGAAAGGGCTGGGCGTGGATGTGTACTTCGAGGAGCAGAACATCCACACCATGAGCGCGGACGGTGAGCTGATGATGACGATCCTGGCCAGCTACGCCCAGGAGGAGAGCCGCTCCGCCAGCGAGAACCAGTTGTGGCGGATACGGAGAAACTTCGAGGCTGGACGCCCTTGGGTCGGCAATATGCTGGGTTACAGGCTTCAGGATGGCGAGTACAAGATCATCCCGGAGGAAGCGGAGGTCGTGAAACGCATCTTTTCCGACTACCTCTCAGGCATGGGCTATGCGGCTATCTGCAAGGCGCTGAATGAGGACGGAATCACCACGAAGGATGGCTACCCCTGGCGGGTCGGCACCGTGATGAAGGTGCTATCCAACTACTGTTACACGGGGAACCTTTTGCTCCAGAAAAAATACCGGGAGAATCACATCACCAAAAGGACCCTGAACAATCATGGAGAGAAGCCCATGTACCATGTAGAGGGGTTCCATGAAGCCATCATCCCAATGGAGGTCTACCAGGCGGTACAGGAGGAACGGGCAAGACGCGCCCAGCGGTTCGGGAATACGCATCCTCCTTCTGTCGCATCGCCCTTCACGGGCATGATCACCTGTGGGTGCTGCGGTGCGAAGTACAATCGGCGAACAGCCAACGGGAAAAAGCTGTGGATATGCCGGACCTACAGCACCCTGGGCAAATCTGCCTGTCCGGAGTCCAAGGCCGTCCCGGAGGATGTGCTGACGGCTCTGGCCAACCTGGTTGCCCCTCTCGGTGAGATAACGGCTATACGGGCCGAGCAGGACAACACGCTGGTGTTCACCCTTGTCAACGGCTCTGAAATCGTTAAACGCTGGCAGGACCGCTCCCGCTCCGAATCCTGGACGGAGGAGATGCGTGAGCAGGCCCGCCGGAAAACCATAGAAAGGAATCGCCGCCATGCCTAATGTGACCGTCATCCCCGCCACCAGGCCCATACACGCCAAATCAACGCTTGCTTCGACCGCCAAGCGCCGCGTGGCTGGGTACGCCCGCGTGTCCACGGACAGCGACGAGCAGTATACCAGCTATGAGGCCCAGGTGGATTACTACACCCAGTACATCCAAGCCCACCCCGACTGGCAGTTCGTGGGCGTCTATGCGGACGAGGGCATTACCGGCCTGAATACCAAGAACCGGGATGGCTTCAACCGCATGGTCGCGGACGCCTTGGACGGCAAGATAGACCTCATCGTCACAAAGAGTGTCAGCCGCTTTGCCCGCAACACCGTGGACAGCCTCACCATCATCCGCAAACTCAAAGATGCTGGCTGCGAATGCTTCTTTGAGAAAGAGAACATCTACACCTTTGACGGCAAGGGCGAGCTGCTGCTCACTATCATGTCCAGCTTGGCCCAGGAGGAGAGCAGGAGCATCTCCGAAAACGTCACCTGGGGCCAGCGCAAACGGTTCGCGGACGGAAAGGTCAGCCTGCCATACGGCCATTTCCTGGGATATCGCAAGGGAGAGAATGGCCTGCCGGAGATCGTGCCGGAGGAGGCGGAGATCGTCCGGAACATCTACCGGATGTTCATCTCCGGCCTGTCCACCAACGCCATCGCCAAACGGCTGACGGGGCAAGCCATCCCGACCCCGGCAGGGAAAGATATCTGGCGGCGGCAGACGGTGGAGAGCATCCTCCGCAACGAGAAATACAAGGGCTCCGCTCTGCTTCAAAAGCGGTTCACCGTGGATTTCCTGCAGAAGAAAATGAAGGTGAACGAGGGCGAGGTGCCCCAATACTATGTGGAGCACAGCCACCCGGCCATCATCCTGCCGGAGGAATGGGAGAAGGTGCAGCTGGAGCTTGCCCGGCGGCGGGACAGCGACAGGCGCACGGTGTGCAGCAGCCCCTTCGCGGGAAAGCTGGTATGCGGCGACTGCGGAGAGACCTACGGCTCCAAAGTGTGGCACTCCACCAGCAAGTACCGACGGACCATCTGGCAGTGCAACGCCAAGTTCAAGGGCGAGCACAAATGCCGGACGCCCCATCTGTACGAGGATGACCTGAAGGAGCACTTCATCGCGGCCCTGAGCCGACTGCTGGCGGACCGGGAGGCGTTGCTGGAGGATGGCAGACTGATCCTCCATGCGCTGGCGGACTGTTCTGCCCTGGACAAGGAGCAAGCCCAGCTCCGGCAAGAGATCACAGTAGTAGCGGGACTGGTGGAGAACTGCGTTAGGGAAAACGCCGCCAGGGCTATGGACCAAGCCGAATACGCAGCCCGATATGACGCCTTGACGGCGCGGTATGAGAAGCTGCAGAGCCGGTATGATACATTGCGGAAAAGGCGGGAGCGGCGGCAAATACAGGCCAATGAGATCAGCGGCTTCCTCTTTGCCGTCTATGCGCTGGACACTCTCCCGCTGGAATTCGATCCGGCCCTCTGGACCGCCACCGTGGACCACGTCACGATCCATGCCGACGGCCGGCTGGTGTTCCGCTTCCGCAACGGCACGGAAATCACGGAGGAGATATAACAGGTCGATAAATACAGGAAAGATGTCATCCATAAAATTTATGGATGACATCTTTTGTGTTGTGCTTTCTGCTATGTCATGTGCATACATTGCATCTTCATGCCTCTGGTGAGGCCCGTTTTGACACCGCCTTCACAGGGCACACCGCGAAACAGTTGCCGCAGTGCAGACAGTTCTCCTGCCGGATGGCGTAGGGCGTCCCTGGTTCGATGCACCGCTGGGGGCAGTTTTTCAGACACTTGCCACAGCCGATACACCTGTCTGAAATGACATAGCCTTTCTTCGTGACGCTCCCCGCCCCGATAGCATAGCTCTCCCGGAAGATGGGGTTGACGCCCAGATTGAAATACTCGATCTGGCCGTCCCGTATTGCAAAGACGATGCCCGCCAGTTTCCCTGTGTCGCCGGGATAGACGTTTGAAAGGTAGGGCTGTTCGGCAAAGATCGTGTCGATCCACTTCTCCTGTTCATCATCCGGCACGGGGACCGCTCTGCCGGCCAGCCGGATCATCTCCTTATACTTCGTATATCCCAGCACCTGCACCCGGCCGTCGGCCAGAAGTTCTTTGCAAAAGTCCTTGCCCTTCGCTGTGAAAAAGAGCATCCGGTCCGGTTCATAGTGGATGGCTGAGATATTGCGTATCTGCGGCGCGCCGGATGCGTCCACCGTGGCAAAGGCCAGCACGCCCACATATTCCAGCTTCTTCAAACAAGTCTGTGCGTCCATCGTTTTCTTCCTTTCTTCTTCAAAACCGCAGTACACGCCCGTCTTTTCTGGGCTTTGGCGTGGGGTGGACGTCGCCCTCTTTGGGATAGCCCAGAAGCAGCTGCATCAGGGCGTAATAGTCCGTGCGGATGGCCCACTTTTTCAATATCTCCTGGCCGTAAGGGTCCGCGAAAGCCGTCCAGCCTTGGCCAATGTAGCAGGAGCCCACCCCCAGCGCGTCCGCCATGAGCATCATGTTCTCCGCCGCGCAGGCGCAGTCCTCCGCCGCGAACAGGAAGTTCTTCGGCGCGAACAGAGTGACGACCGTGGGCGCGTCGTAAAAGGCGTTGACGAGGTTCGGATCGTCCGCGATGCTGGGCTGCTCACGGGACACATAGCGGGTGGCCGTGGCCATACTGGGGTTGGAGTTGGCCCGCTTGATCTTCCCCAGCCGCTCATTTACTTCCCGGTCCTGGCACACCGCGAACAGCACCCCCTGCCGTCCGCCCGCGCTGGGGGCATACAGTCCCGCCTCCAATATCTTTTGAAGCGCATCTTCGTCCACCTGTCGGGCGTCGAACCGGCGGATGGCCCGCCGGTGCTTCATAAGTTCCAGCAGTTCCATATCAGGATACCTCCTTCCAGCATTGGGGGTCGGGGGCGTAGAAATCGCCGCTCGTGCCCTTGGCCACGGCGGGACAGCCCCGGCACCAGGGCATGAGCTCGCATCTGGCGCATTTTTCAAATTTTCCGTAGTCCCGGTACTGCTCCATCTGGCACACCCACACGTCCGCCAGTCGGTCCTCCAGTACGTTGCCCACCTTGCTCTCCGCCACCCGGCGGCAGGCGTATACGTCCCCGGTGGGTAGGATGGTGATGTGGCAGTTGCCGCAGTTGCAGCCACCGTAGATCATGCCCTCTTTTGCGTTTTCCGGGATGGTGAACGCGCCTGTCTCGTACTCGTAAAGGGTCCAGAGATGGTCCTTCTTATTGAAGTACGTCTTACACCCCCGGGCCTCGTACTCCTTGAATTTCTGATCGCACACCGCCAGCAATTCCCGGTACTCCTGGGCCGTCATAGAGGCGTCCAGGTCCCCGCCGCTGGGTACATAGCGGGAGAAGGCGAACACGTCTGCGCCCGCTGCCACCGCCGCGTCGATGATGCCCGGCACCTCCATGCGGTTGGTCCTGGACACCGTGGTCATGATGACGGCCCGGATGCCTGCCCGCTGGATGCAGCCGATCTTCTCCAGCGTGCAGTCATAGGAGCCGGGCTTGCGGAACCAGTCGTGTGTCTGGCGAAGGCCGTCCAGGGACAGCTGGTACTTCTCGCAGCCCAGAGCCTTCAGCTCCCGGCACACCTGGTCATTCAGGTGGAAGGGATTGCCCAGGATGGTAAAGGGCACGTCATGTCCGTGCAGCAGCTCCAGCAGCCGCCAGAAGTCCGGGTGCAGGATGGGGTCGCCGCCGGTGATGTAAAAGTAGGGCAGCCGGTCATAGACCGCACAGAAGTCCAGGCAGTTATATAACGTGTCCTCCATCTGCGCCCAGGTCATGAAGTCCAGATGCTGATGCTCACTGCCGGAGAAGATATAACAGTGCTTGCACCGTTGGTCGCACTGGTCTGTGATGTGCCATTGGAAGGAGAAATACGATTTCATCTTGTATCCTCGAAAACGATCATTTGTTCCCGGCGGGATGACCCGCCGGGAGTGGTCTTATTTGTCCCCCGCCCCACAGGCAGAGCCGCAAGCCGCAGGCTTCTCTGCGGGCTTGTCAGCCGCGCCGCAGGCCGCGGGTTTCTCTTCCGGCTTACCGGCCGTGCCGCAGGCGGAACCGCAGGCCGCGGGCTTCTCCGCGGGCTTGTCGGCCGCGCCGCAGGCGGAGGCCACCTTGTCCTGGGCCCAGGATGCCAGATCAGAAAGTGCCATCGTCATGTCCTCCTTGATAGATTCAGAAAGCTGTCCGCCTCCCGTGGTTCCCATTATAGGGACATTTTCACACCCCACAAGTACGCACAAAAAGGTGGGGTACGCACCTTTTTGTAACTGATTGACATATGGCCGGACAGCGCAGTATCATTCAAGTGTAACACTCGATTTTGACTGTATGGAGGCGCGATATGAAAACAAAGGCCGAACTGCTGCCCGAGTGCCCCGTGGCCACCACTGTGCAGCTCATAGGCAACAAGTGGAAGCTGCTCATCATACGCAATCTCATGGTCCGCCCCTGGCGGTTCAACGAGCTGCAGCGGGATTTGGACGGCGTGAGCCAGAAGGTACTCACCGACAGCCTGCGGTCCATGGAGGCGGACGGGCTCGTCACCCGCACGGTATTTCCCGAGGTGCCGCCGCGGGTGGAGTATTCGCTGACCGACCTGGGCCGTAGCCTCCAGCCCATCCTGGACGCCATGCGCTCCTGGGGCGAGGAATACCGTGCCGCCAAGCTGGCAGAGTGACAGGCATGAACGCGCTCGTTCTGATGGGCAGCCCCCGCAGGAATGGCAACACGGCGGCGCTGCTGGAGCCGTTCTGCGCGGAACTTGTGCGGCATGGCTGGGGCCACGAGACCGTGTGGCTCTATGAGAAGGCCATCGCGCCCTGCACCGCCTGCCGCGCCTGCCAGAAAGACTGGTCCGGGTTTGGCTGCGCCGTCCATGACGACGCCTATGCCCTTTTTGACCAGGTGCTGGATTGCAACCTTCTGGTGCTGGCCACGCCCATCTATTCCTGGTACTGTACGCCGTCCATGAAAGCGCTGATGGATAGGTTCGTCTACGGCATGAACAAGTATTACGGGACAGAAAAAGGCCCGGCCTTGTGGGCCGGGAAACGGGTGGCGTCCATCGTGACCTGCGGCTATCCACCTGAAAGGGGCGCGGACCTGTGGGAGGAGGGCCTGAAGCGTTATTGCAAACACTCCCGGCTCGTCTATGCCGGGATGCTGGCGGAGCGGCATCTGGGCTATGACGTGCCGTTTATGGACGAGGAAAAGGCCCGCCATGCCGCCGCGTTCGCGGCAACCCTGTACAGTATGCGGCCGCAGTCGGCTGTTTAACGAATCCCCGGTAATTTAACGAATCGCGGTAATTTAACGGTAGCCTCCGCCCAGATCCATCGCTTTCACCCCGAAAGGCCCTCACAAAACCGCGCCATACAGGCATCACAACCCATAAAATGCAACGCGCCAGGGCGGAAAGCCTTGGCGTGTCGGCACAATATAACGATAACGCAGTCGATACCATTGTATCAAACTGCGTTACCAGTTTTGGTGGCGGGAGAGGGATTTGAACCCCCGACCTCCGGGTTATGAGCCCGACGAGCTACCAGACTGCTCTATCCCGCGTCGTTCGATTGGGGCATTATAATACCACGCGGCCCCGCAAAAGTCAAGTTCTATTTGACATTCGCCCCGGGCAAGGGTAAACTTTCAATTAATCATATACACTTTGAGGTGATCTTATGCAGACCATGACATTGGGAAAGACCGGCCTTACGGTGACGAAGCCCGCCTTCGGCGCCCTGCCCATCCAGCGGCGGAGCAAGGAAGAGGCCGTGCCCATTCTCCGCCGGGCCTATGAGGGCGGCATCCGCTACTTCGATACCGCCAACTCCTAC
Source organism: uncultured Oscillospiraceae bacterium (assembly GCA_947625045.1). Lineage (GTDB taxonomy): Bacteria > Bacillota > Clostridia > Oscillospirales > Oscillospiraceae > CAJOIG01. The sequence goes on along the minus strand of CANQMW010000005.1, from coordinate 20,423 downwards.
ACCGACTCCGAGGAGAAGCTGGGCCTGGCCCTGGCCGGTGTGCGGCAGAACATCGTCATCTCCACCAAGAGCATGGGCCGGGACCACGACACCGTGGCAAAGCACATCCAGATGAGCCTGGAGCGGCTGAAGACCGACTACATAGACCTGTTCCAGTTCCACATGGTATCCAACTGGGACGAGGTGGACAACGGCGCCTATGAGGCCGCCCTGGAGGCCAAGGCCGCGGGCCATATCCGCCACATCGGCGTCACCAGCCACTCCATCCGCTTCGCCCAGGAGGCGGTGGCCTCGGGCCGGTTCGAGACGCTCCAGTACCCCTTCAGCTACCTGTCCAGCCCCGAGGAATTCCAGCTTGTCCAGGCCTGCCGGGAGGCGGACATGGGCTTCATCGCCATGAAGGCCCTGGCCGGGGGCATGCTCTCCAACGCCCGGGCGGTGCACGCCTTCATGGGGCAGCAGGAGGGCGTGGTGCCCATCTACGGCGTGCAGACCATGGAGGAGCTGGAGCAGTGGCTGGCCCTGGCGGACGAGGACCCGGCTATGGACGGGGAGCTCCAGGCCGTCATCGACACGGATAAGGCTCAGCTGGGCGGCCAGTTCTGCCGGAGCTGCGGCTACTGCATGCCCTGCCCCCAGGGGATAGAGATACGAAACTGCGCCCGGATGGACATGCTCATCCGCCGCAGTCCCTGGCGGCCCTACTTCACGCCCGAGTGGCAGGCAAAGATGAACAAGATCGAGACCTGCCTTGAGTGCGGCAAGTGCAAATCCAAGTGCCCCTATCACCTGGACACCCCCAAGGTGCTCAAGTACATGCTGAAGGATTACTGGGAGTTCTATGAGGCCCACAAGGCGGAGCTGTAAGCGTCTGGGAGCACTGGCCCTGGCCCTGTGGCTGGTGCTGACCGCCTGCGGAAAGAAGGGACCGGAGAAGCATGAAAAGCAGCTTTTCGCCATGGACACGGTCATGCTCCTTACCGCCTACGGGGACCAGGCCGACGCCGCCCTCGACGCCGCGGCGGAGGTCATCAACGCCCTGGCGGCTGACCTGGACCCGGAGAAGGAGGGCGGCTCCCTCCGCGCCCTGAACATGGGCGCGGGCGGGCCTGTTGCGGTGTCAGCCGACTGCGCCGCCGTGCTGGGAACGGCCCTGGACGTATGGCGGGAGACCGGCGGGGCTCTGGACCCGGCCCTCTATCCCGTCATCAAGGCCTGGGGCTTCACCACCGGCGAATACCGGGTGCCGGATGAGGCGGAGCTGGCCGGGCTTCTGGCCGCCAAAGATACAGGGGCTATCGCCATAGACGGCAGCGCCGTGACCGTGCCCGCGGGGATGGAGCTGTCTCTCGGCGCGGTGGCCAAGGGCTACGCCGCCCAGAAGGCCGCGGAGGCCATGGCCGCCGCCGGAGCGGACAAGGCCATCCTGTCCCTGGGCGGGAACGTGCAGACCTTGGGCGACACCCGCCCCGACGGGGAGCGCTGGCAGGTGGCGGTGACGGACCCAAAGGACACCGGCGCCTATGTGGGCACATTGTCCGTGGGGCAGACGGCGGTGGTCACCTCCGGGGGCTACCAGCGGTATTTCGAGCAGGACGGCGAGACCTACATCCACATCCTGGACCCGGCCACGGGCCAGCCTGTGGACAACGACCTCTTATCCGTGACGGTGGTGACCCCCGACGGGGCCCGGGCGGACGGGCTCTCCACAGCCCTGTTCGTGCTGGGGTCGGAAAAGGCCTTGGACTATGCCGCGGCCCATGAGGATGTGGACCTGGTGCTCATCACGAAGGATGACCGGGTGCTCGTGACCGCGGGGCTCAAAGCCGGCTTCACCGAGGCCGGCAAGGATTACACCTATGAATATGAATGAGCTTTTGATGAGGCCCGCGCCGGAGGCGGCGCGGGCCCTCGTGGGTAAAATACTGGTCCGGCGCCTGCCGGATGGGACGGAAATACGCGCCCGCATCACGGAGACGGAGGCCTATTTCGGCGAGCAGGACACCGCCTGCCATGCCTGCCATGGCCGGACAAAGCGCACGGAGGTCTTCTACCATCGGGCAGGGACCCTATACGTCTACCTATGCTACGGCATCCACTGGATGCTGAACCTGGTGACCGGCGCCGAGGACGACCCCCAGGCGGTGCTCATCCGGGGCGTGGAAGGGGCCATGGGCCCCGGCCGGGTGACCAAGTTCCTGCACATCGACAAGAGTTTGAACGATACGGTGCTGGGGGACGAATTGTCCCTGGAGGACGACGGCTATGTCCCCGCCCATATCACCGCCTCCCCCCGGGTGGGCATCGGCTACGCCGCGCCGGAGGATCAGGCGAGATTGTGGCGGTTCAGGTTGGAGGGAACACCGTCAACCTCTGTGCGGCAAATCGGGATTTGAAAAGGAAAAACACACAAAATGGTTTTTATCAAGAACTTAGAAACGCCAAGATTGACGATTCGTTCTTGGCAGAAGTCCGATAAAGACTTTACACTGTCTCTATGGGGAGACAAAGAAAATGGAAAGTATATGAGCGACCCTATCCGCGAGAACATGGATGAAGCGTATCTCAAATGTGTCGATGAGATGGAAGACGACCAGGGGGGATATTATCTGGTCGCTGAATGGAAAGAGAATGGTACGCCTGTCGGTACCTGCTGCATATTCCCTGAAAACGGGAATTACGATATCGGGTATTGCATCTCAAAAGACCATTGGAAAGAAGGCCTCGGAACCGAAGTGGTCGACGCCATCATTCGCTGGGTCAAGGCGGAAGGCGGCAAGTCCATCATGGGAGAAGTGGCAGATATCAATCTTGCGTCGATTGCGCTTCTTCGTAAATTTGGGTTTTCAGAGGTCAGAAAAACGCGCTATAAAAAATGGGGAGAAGAAACCTATTTTGATGCCCATTATTATAAGCTGAACTTAGAGTGAGCGTTCTATTCTGCACAACCAAATCCCGTTTATCGGGTTCTTTTCTACGATATTCGTAAGAGGTGACCCATGATCTGTTCCATCTGTCCGCGAAAATGCGGCGTCCTTCGGGACGCCGCACATACCGGCTACTGCGGCGTGGGGGAAGAGCCTGTGGTGAGCCGGGCGGCGCCCCACTTCTGGGAGGAGCCCTGCATCAGCGGCACCCGGGGCAGCGGCGCGGTGTTCTTCGCCGGGTGCAGTCTCCGCTGCGTCTTCTGCCAGAACCATGATATCAGCGCCGGAGGCAACGGCAAGACGGTCACCGTGGACCGGCTGCGGGCCATCTTCCGGGATCTGGAAGGGCAGGGCGTGCACAATATAAATTTGGTCACCGGAGCCCACTTCCTGCCCGCCGTCGTGAAGGCCCTGGACCCGCCGCCGGGTATCCCGGTGGTGTGGAACAGCGGGGGATATGAGTCCGTGCTGGCCCTGAAGGCGCTGAAGGGGAAGGTGCAGGTCTACCTGCCGGACATGAAGTACATGGACGCTTCCCTCGCAGCGGAGCTCTCCGGCGCGGGGGATTATCCCGAAGTGGCCCGGGCCGCCATCATGGAGATGTTCCGCCAGACCGGGCCCTATGAGCTGGACGGGAACGGCATGCTCGTCCGGGGCGTTATGATACGCCATCTGGTGCTGCCGGGCGAACTCGACAACACCTTCGCGGTGCTGGACTGGATACGGGAGACCTTCCGGGACGGGGACGTGCTGGTGAGCCTCATGGGCCAGTACACCCCCAACGGCGTGGGCGGCCCCGACCGGCCCCTGACGGCGGAGGAGTACAAGCGCGCCGCGGACTATATGGCCGCCCTGGGCCTTCTGGAGGGCTATACCCAGGAGCTTTCCAGCGCCGAGAGCGCCTACACCCCGCCCTTCGACGGGACGGGGGTATGATAAATAAATAGCAGAGGGGAAACGGCACCGCCGTTTCCCCCTTTTTTGCGCGTGAGGATGACTATAATATACCCATCCTATGCGGTATAAGGGGGGGACTATTCCCATGCAGATGCTGAAGACCCGGCGGCGGGGGATGGTGGCGGAGCTGGCGGTAGAGGACATCGCCCCCAGCCCCTATCAGCCCCGGCAGAACTTCGACCCGGCCCAGCTGGAGGAGCTGGCGGCCAGCATAGGCCGCTACGGGGTATTGAGCCCCCTGTCGGTGCGGTACCGGGCGGGCCGGTACGAGCTGGTGGCGGGGGAGCGGCGGCTCCGGGCGGCAAAGATGGCGGGGCTGGAGCGGGTGCCCTGCCTGGTGCTGGAGGTGGACGAGGCGGAGAGCGGGGTACTGGCCCTGGTGGAGAACCTGCAGCGGCAGGACCTGGACTTCATCGAGCAGGCCAGAGGCATCGCCCGGCTCATGGACACCTTCGGCCTGAGCCAGGAGGAGTGCGCCCGGCGGCTGGGCAAGAGCCAGTCCGCCGTGGCCAACAAGCTGCGGCTTTTGAAGCTCCCCGCCGACATCCTCTCCAAGCTCCGGGCGGCGGAGCTCACCGAGCGCCACGGCCGGGCGCTGTTAAGGCTGCCCGACGACGGGCTGCGCCGGCAGGCTCTGGACCACATCATCGAGCGGCAGCTCACCGTCCCCGCCACGGACAGCTACATAGACGCCCTTCTGGCCCGCCAGACCCGCCCGGCTCCCACCCGGACCCGGTTCGTCTTAAAGGACGTGCGGGTATTTCTGAACACCCTGCAGCGGAACGTGGACGTGATGCGCCAGGGAGGCGTGGACGTAGGGCTCATCCGGGAGCAGAACGACAACGAGATGGTGGTGACCATACGGATCAGGCGGTAGGTTTTACCTTGCAATATATGGATAGGGAGGGTATAATAAGTTAAGAAATATAGATAAAGGGATGTGGAAAGATGAAGAAATGGCTTATGGCTCTCGCCTTGGCGCTGGTGCTGGTGTTCTCGCTGGTTGACAGTTGCCTGGCCGCAGGGGAAGCCCCGGCCATCACTATGGGCGGGACCGTGGACGGCGCCTATGTGGAGATGTCGGCCGGCAGCTATACCGCCGGCGGGCTCTTTCTGGTGTGCCACGATGAGCGGATGATGAATCAGGGCGGCCACTTCAACGCCATTGAGGCCCAGGACGGCAGCCATACCCTTCTGGCGGACCGCTCCTTCTCGGAGGACTACAGCCTCTATGGGGACGACTTCCACATCGAGCTTGACTACGCCGTCTATGACGGCCTGGCGGTCATCACCTACGCCCCTGCCAACAGCGAGGGCCTGTGGCGGCTGACGGAGGCGCAGAGCCCCACCGATTCCGTGCCGGTGCTGCTGACGCTGCCGGAGGGCGGCTATGATGGGTATCCCGTTCTGCTGGACCTGGAAACGGGAGAGCTGACGGATGTGCCCGCGGAACGCGGCATAGACCTTCCCAAAGATATACGCAGCGCCGTATTTTCCCCCGACAGGAGCGCCCTGCTCCTGCGGGGCGGGGGCGGCACGCCCTGGTACTGCGACCTGGCCGACGGGACCATATATGACCTGGACGGGCTGACCGGCGCCCACGCCGGCGTGTGCGTTCTGGGCGAAGAGGGCGTGTGCTGCCTGACAGCTGACCCCTTCCGGGCCTGGACCGTGGCGCGGGACGACCCCATGGCTTTGGAGACCGCCGCCGATGTTGACGACCTTATATTTCTCCCGGACGCCGACCGGGCCTTTGGCGGCGGGTTCGCCCTGGGCCTGGACGAAGCTGATAACGTCTTCGTGCTGGACCTGTTCACCGGGGAGAAGACGCCCATAGAGGGCTTTGCCTGGCCCGGGGAGGGCACGGAGTGCTCCCTCAGCCCAGACGGGGACAAACTGTGCATCTACCGCTCCCGGTATGAGAACGAAACGCTTTATATGGACGCCTGGGTGCTGGACTGCGTCGCCGGGCAGATGCTGCGGCTGAACACCGCCGGTGTGGAGGAGATCGATCCCCACGCTGTGTACTGGTCCGGGAACGATAGGCTTGCCATCCTGGGCGAAGTGCCCGGCATGGACGCCTATTGGGTCTACCCGCTCTGATATGCCCAAAGACCGATCCCTCATAAAAGACTATACCGCCGGGCCGGTGGGGCGGCAGCTGCTGGCCTTTGCCTGGCCCTTCATGCTGTCGAATCTCCTGCAGACCGCCTACAACCTGGTGGACATGGCGGTGGTGGGCCGGTACGTGGGGCCGGCGGGCCTGGCCGCCGTGGGCGTGGGCGCGGATGTCATCCACCTGTTCACCTTCGTGTGCATGGGCTTTTGCAACGCCGGGCAGGTGCTCATAAGCCAGTACGTGGGCCTGAAGGACCGGGAGAGTCTGTCCAAGATGGTGGGCGTCATGTTCACGTTCATCTTAGGGCTCAGCCTCGTCATATCCGCTTTCGGCCTGGCCTTCGCCCGGCAGCTCACCGCCCTTTTGAACGTGCCCCCCGAGGCGGCGGAGTACTGCCGGCAGTACACGGTCTGCTGCGCGGCGGGGCTGGTGCTGCTGGTGGGGTACGTGATGGTGGCGGCCATCCTCCGGGGCATGGGCCAGTCCAAGATGCCCATGGTGTTCATTGTCATCGCCTCGGTGCTGAACGTGACATTGGACATCCTGTTCGTGTCCGGGGGCATGGGACCCTTCGGCGCGGCCCTGGCCACGGTCATCGCCCAGGGGGTCAGCTTCCTCCTGTGCGTGGGGTATCTCTGGCGCAGGCGGGGAGACCTGGGGTTCGAGTTCCATTTGAAATACCTGCGCCCGGACCGGGCAAACCTCGTAAAGCTTTTGAAGCTGGGCGTGCCCATGTCCATCCAGTCCTGCGCCATCAACCTGTCCATGCTGTTCGTGTCCAGCCGGCTGAATGTCTACGGCGTGACCGTGTCCGCCGTCACCGGCGTGGGCAACAAGCTCTCCACCGTGGCCAGCGTCATCAGCCAGGCCCTGAGCCAGTCCGGGGCCACCATGGTGGGGCAGAACTTCGCCGCCCGCAAATTCGACCGGGTGACGAAGGCACTTGTCACGGCGCTCGCCGTGGGCCTTGGGTACTCGGCGGCGCTGAGCGCGGTGATGCTCCTAGACCCGGAGGCGGTGTTTGTCCTGTTCGACGACGACCCGGCGGTACTGGCCATGAGCCACCGCTACGCCATTATCGCGGCACTCAACTTCTTCGGCTACGCCCTGCGGGGGCCCAGCACGGCCCTGTGCAACGGCATGGGCTTTCCCGTGATGAACTTCGCGGTGGGCATACTGGACGGGGTGGTCATGCGCATCGGCCTGTGCATATTGCTGGCGGAGACCTTCCGCATGGGGGTCATGGGCTACTGGCTGGGCGGGGCGCTGGCGGGGTTCACGCCCTTCCTGATCATGTTCCCCTACTTCCTGTCCGGGAAATGGAAAAAACGCGCACCTCCCGCAGCAAAATAAAGGAGAGAGAAAGATGATCCTGGTCAGCGGGTGCCTTTTGGGCCTCAACTGCAAGTATAACGGCGGCAGCAACGACAACGCCGCCGTACATAAGTATTTGGAGGGGAAGGAGTACGTGGTCTTCTGCCCGGAGCGGGCCGGGGGCCTGCCCGCGCCCCGGCTGCCCAGTGAGATACGGGGCGATAAGGTCTACAGCAAGGCGGGGGAAGATGTGACGGCGGAATTCCGCGGCGGGGCGGAGAAGGCACTGGCCTTCTGCAAAGCCCACGGCGTCACCCAGGCCATATTGAAGGCCCGCAGCCCCTCCTGCGGCGTCCACGCCGTCTATGACGGCACGTTCTCCGGCACGGTGGTCCCCGGCATGGGCGTCACGGCAAAGCTCCTGGCGGAGAACGGCATAGAGCTGATGGACGAGGAGGACTTGATAACTTGACGGGCGGCACCTGAAAAAAGCCTCCCTCTGACGAGGGAGGTGGCTCCGGCGCAAGCCGGAGACGGAGGGAGAGAATTTAAAATCTCTCCCCCAGTCTCGCTACCGCTCGACAGCCCCCTCGTCAGAGGGGGCCATATTCTTTACGCTGGCCAGAACCACAAAAAGGGTGCGCCCTGAGGCGCACCCTTGAAATTTATTCAGTTTTAGTCCGATTCGTCGGAGATCATGCCGTAGCCCCCGTCCCGGCGCTTGTACACCACGGAGAAGGCGTCGTCCGCCTCCTGGTTCCGGAAGGCGAAGAAGGTGTGGCCCAGCAGGTCCATCTGCATCACCGCCTCGTCCGGGCTCATGGGCTTTAAGGGGAAGCGCTTGGTGCGGATGATGCGGTAATCCGCCTCTTCCTCCTCGTCGGGCACGGCCTCCGGGGCGGAGGAGCGCTCAAAGGCGCCGTCCCGCAGGCGCTTTTCCAGCCGGGTCTTGTTCTTCCGCACCTGCCGCACCAGCGCGGCGCAGGCAGAGTCGATGGAGGCAAACATGTCGCTGGTGGTCTCGGTTACCCGATAGAACATGCCGTTATTGCGGATGGTTATCTCCACGGTGTAGCGGCCCCGCTCCGCGCTGAAGGTGACGGAGGCGTCGCTCTCCGTGCGGAAGAGCTTGTCGATCTTGCCGACCTTCTTCTCCGCGTAGGCACGCAGCTCATCGGATACCTCGTATTTTTTGCCGGTCATAGTGAATGTCATGGCTCTCTACCTCCTTTGTGGAAAGTGTACCACATATTCTGCCGCTGTACAATAGTTTTTATGAAAGTTTTCCATAGAATTTTCCAGAAAAAGGTTTTTATCTTTTCCCCTTGACATTGAGCGCGGACATGCTAAAATGATTACAGACAATTTTATAGCCTTATCAAGAGTGGCGGAGGGACCGGCCCTGTGAAGCCCGGCAACCTGTGCGAGAGCAAAAGGTGCCAAATCCGGCGGTGTAAATCGAAAGATAAGGAACAAATATTTGTTTCCAACTGCCCGCCGGTCCCGGCGGGCATTCTTGATGCCGTTTTTACAAAGGAGAATACGATGGGACATTACTTATTCACATCCGAATCCGTCACCGAGGGCCATCCCGACAAGGTGTGCGACCAGATCTCCGACGCGGTGCTGGACGCCATCATGGCCCAGGACAGCCAGGGCCACGTGGCCTGCGAGTGCTGCACCACCACGGGCATGGTCTTCGTCATGGGCGAGATCACCACCAGCTGCTACGTGGACATCCCCAAGATCGCCCGGGACGTGCTGCGGGATATCGGCTATGACAAGGCCGAGTACGGCATAGACTGCGACAACTGCGCCGTGCTGACCAGCATCGATGACCAGAGTCCGGACATCGCCATGGGCGTGAACGCCAGCCTGGAGCAGAAGGCCGGCGGCGCGGCGGCGGAGCTGGAGAACGGCGCCGGCGACCAGGGCATGATGTTCGGCTACGCCTGCGACGAGACGCCGGAGATGATGCCCCTGCCCCTGAGCCTGGCCCAGAAGATGGCCCGGCGGCTGGCCCAGGTCCGCAAGGACGGGACCCTGCCCTACCTGCGGCCCGACGGCAAGACCCAGGTCACCGTGGAATACGACGAGGAAAACCGCCCCGTGCGTATCGACACGGTGGTGGTCTCCACCCAGCACGACCCGGACGTGACCCAGGAGCAGATACGCCAGGATATCATCCGGGAGGTCATCGCCCCCGTCCTGCCCGAGCGGATGGTCCAGGGGGACATCAAGTACTTCGTCAACCCCACCGGCCGCTTCGTGGTGGGCGGGCCCCAGGGGGACTCCGGCCTCACCGGCCGGAAGATCATCGTGGACACCTACGGCGGCAGCGCCCCCCACGGCGGCGGCGCTTTCTCCGGCAAGGACCCCACTAAGGTGGACCGCTCCGCGGCCTACGCCGCCCGCTGGGTGGCGAAGAACATCGTGGCCGCCGGCCTTGCCCGCCGGTGCCAGGTCCAGATCGCCTACGCCATCGGCGTGGCGAATCCCGTGAGCGTGAACGTCACCACCTTCGGCACCGGCAAGGAGTCGGACGAGGTATTGCAGAAGGCCGTGACCCAGGTGTTCGACCTGCGGCCCGCGGCCATCATTCGGGACCTGGAGCTGCGCCAGCCCATCTACCGGCAGCTGGCCGCCTACGGCCACATGGGCCGGGAGGACCTGGGCGTGGCCTGGGAGCGGACCGACAAGGCCGAGGCCCTGAAGGCCGCCATCCCTGAGCCCCAGGAGGCCCTGGTGCCCTCCGAGGGCGAGACGAAAAAGCGCCCCTGGTGGAAGTTCTGGGCCCGGAAAAAGGCCGCCGAGTGAGGGACTGCATATGAGCACCATCCGTGATATAAACCTTGCCCCCTCCGGGGAGAAGAAGATCGCTTGGGTGGAGCGGAACATGCCCCTGTGCCGCTCCATCGGGGAGGAATTCGAGCGCACAAAGCCTTTCGCGGGCCTCAAAATAGCCCTGTCCGTCCACCTGGAGGCCAAGACGGCCTATCTCTGCCGGGTGATGGCCCGGGGCGGCGCCGAGATGCATATCACCGGCTCCAACCCCCTGTCCACCCAGGACGACGTGGCCGCGGCGCTGGCGGCCGGGGGATTGGAGGTGCACGCCACCCACGGCTGCACCGCCGAGGAATATGACGCCAACATCGACAGGGTCCTGGCCTGCGGGCCCAACATCATCATCGACGACGGCGGCGACCTGATGGAGGGCCTGCGGGCCCGCTATCCCCAGTTCATCCCCGGGGTGCTGGGCCTGTGCGAGGAGACCACCACCGGAGTCCACCGGCTGCGCCGGCTGGATAGGGAGGGGCAGCTTCCCTTCCCGGCGGTGCTGGTGAACGACGCCGACTGCAAGCATCTGTTCGACAACCGCTACGGCACCGGCCAATCCGTATGGGACGGCATCATGCGCACCACGAACCTGATCGTGGCAGGCAAGGACGTGGTAGTGGCCGGCTACGGCTGGTGCGGCAAGGGCGTGGCCATGCGGGCCAAGGGCCTGGGCGCCCGGGTCATCGTCACCGAGACGGACCCGGTCCGGGCCATCGAGGCGGTGATGGACGGCTTCCGGGTCATGCCCATGGCCCAGGCCGCCCCCATCGGGGACATCTTCTGCACCGTCACCGGCTGCGCCGGGGTCATCACAAGGGAGCACTTCCCCCTTCTGAAGGACGGGGCTATCCTCACCAACGCCGGCCACTTCAACGTGGAGGTGAACGTGGCCGATCTGGAGAAGTACGCCCTGTCCCATCACGAGGCCCGGAACAACATAGAGGGCTACACCCTGCCCAACGGCCGGACCGTGTTCCTCATCGCCGAGGGGCGGCTGGTGAACCTGGCCAGCGGCGACGGCCACCCGGCGGAGATCATGGACATGAGCTTCGCCATCCAGGCCCTGTGCGCCCGGTACCTGGCCCAGAACAAGGGCAAACTCAAACCCGGCGTCATGGCGGTGCCCGCGGAGATCGACCGGGAGGTGGCCCGGCGGAAGCTGGACACCATGGGCGTGGCCATCGACATCCTCACCCCCGAGCAAAAGGATTATCTGGGCGTGTAAACGCATACAGAGAAAGCCCTGCGGAGACCTCCGCAGGGCTTTTTGCGCGTTTCAGGCGATAAAGCCGGCGGCCCGCAGGCTGGCCAGCAGGGTATTGAGCGTAGTCGCGACCTCCTCCGCGGTGGCCGCCCCCGGGGACGGGATATCCGCCACGGCCGCGCCCGGCGTGATCGCCGCGGCCGGGCCGGTGGGTCCTGTGGGGCCTATAGGGCCAGTGGGACCAGTGACGCCGGCAGGGCCAGTGGGGCCGGTAGGACCAGTCGGGCCAGGGGCGCCAGTTGCTCCCGTCGCACCAGTGGCACCTGTCGCACCGGCAGGACCAGCCGCGCCGGTAGGACCGGTGGGGCCAATGGGACCGATAGGGCCGGCAGGACCGGTTTCACCAGCAGGACCGGCAGGGCCAACGGCACCCGCCGCACCCGTGGGACCAGTCGGACCGATGGGACCTGCGGCGCCGGTCGCACCCGCAGGACCGGCCGCACCCGTCGGGCCAGTGGGGCCGATGGGACCTGCGGCTCCGGTCGCACCGGTGGCACCTGTGGCGCCCGCAGGGCCAGCAGCGCCTGTCGGACCGGTAGGACCGATGGGACCGGGAGCACCGGCGGGACCGGTGGGACCCTGCATGCCCATAGCGCCCATGGGGCCCATGGGACCGGGGGCGCCCACGGGACCTATTGGGCCCGTGGGACCCTGCGCACCCGTGGCCCCCGCGGGGCCGGTGGGCCCGGCGATCAGGGACGGGCAGCAGGGCTGGGTCTGGCAGGGATAGGGATAGCGGGCCAGCCCGTTGGCCTGGGCGCCGGAGATGATGTTCATGTTTTCAGCACAATCCGCCATGATTTCCTCCTTTGGGCTTGGTGAGCCCAATCCAGGATATGAGACCCGGCGGGAACGTGTGTATAAAGACGCCGGAGCGGGTCGCCCGCGCTCCGGCGCTTTTCAAGCTTCTTCATCCGCCTCGTCCCGGGCCCGGAACAGCAGCGAGATGCACCACAGGGCCGCCAGACCCACCAGGGTGTACACCACCCGGGCCACGGGGTTGGTCTGGCCGCCGAAGATCCAGGCGACGATATCGAAGCGGAACAGGCCCACACTGCCCCAGTTCAGGCCGCCAATGATGGCGAGGAGCAGGGCTATCCTGTCAATGACCATGAAAAAGACTCCTTTTCCGTCAGACTAAATGATCTTGCGGGCCTAGTATCCGCCAAAGCCGGGGCAAATATACGCGCCGCCAAAAATTTTTTTGCCGTATACTAACACACATGTTATAATGCGGTATCAAATGCCATTCGGGAGGCCGGCCATGCTCCAGGAGACCCGCGCTATCGCGCCCATCGCCCATATCAGGACGGCCCTGCCCACCAAGTTCGGCCTGCCCCGGCAGAGCGGCCTGGTGCCCGCCCTGCGGGCCCGCATCGTGTTCGAGCCATTATACCGGGACCCGGTGGCCTTCCGGGGGCTGGAGGGGTTTTCCCACCTCTGGCTCATATGGGGCTTTTCGGAGAACGAGCGGGACACCTGGGCCGCCACGGTGAAGCCGCCCCGGCTGGGGGGCAACAGGCGCATGGGGGTGTTCGCCACCCGCTCCCCCTACCGGCCCAACGCCCTGGGTCTCAGCTGCGTGGAGCTCATAGAGCTTTCTCACGACGAAAATCTGGGGCCGGTGCTCACCGTGGCGGGGGCGGACCTGATGGACGGCACGCCCATCTATGACATCAAGCCCTACCTCCCCTATACGGACAGCCGCCCCCATGCCGCCGGGGGCTTTGCCGAGGACGTATATGACTACGCCCTGGACGTGGACTTTCCCCCGGCCCTATTGAATAGGATACCCCCGGAACACCGGGAGGCGCTGATGGGCCTTCTCCGCCAGGACCCCCGCCCGGCCTATATCGACGACCCTGCCCGGCGGTACGGGTTCAACTTCCTCACCTTCGACGTGCGCTTCACCGTGGACGGCGGAAAGCTGACCGTGGTGGATATCGTGGATCTATAATGTAAGGAGACATTTTCATGAAAGCCATCGTTTCCGTCTTTTCCAAGGACCGCATCGGCATCATCGCGGACGTGTGCGCCGCGCTGGCAAAGATGCGGGTGAACGTGCTGGACCTGAGCCAGACCATCATGGACGGGCTGTTCACCATGGTCATGCTGGTTGACACCGCCACCTCGGACCTCTCCTTCGGCGAGATACAGCAGTCCCTGGCCGAGAGCGGGGAGGAATTAGGTCTGAATATCAGGATACAGCGCAAGGATATCTTCGACTCCATGCACCAGATATGAGGTGAGGTCATGCTCAATACCATCGACATCCTTCAGACCCTGGACATGCTGGACCGGCAGCATTTGGATATCCGCACCGTCACATTGGGCGTGAACCTTTTGGACTGCGCCCACCCGGACATCGACGAGTGCGCCCGGCGGGTCTACGACAAGATATGCCGCCGGGCGGAGAGGCTCCTGCCCGTGACACAGGGCATCGAGTCGGAGCTTGGCATCCCCATCGTCAACAAGCGCATCTCCGTCACCCCCATCGCCATGGTGGCCCAGGCAAGCGACGCAGAGGACTTCACCCCCGTGGCCGCCGCCATGGACCGGGCCGCCAAGACCTGCGGCGTGGACTTCATCGGCGGCTTCTCCGCCCTGGTCCAGAAAGGCCTCACCGACGGAGACAGAAAGCTCATCGCCAGCATCCCCCGGGCCCTTTCCGAGACGGACCTGGTGTGCGCCAGCGTGAACGTGGGCTCCACCAAGGCGGGGCTCAACATGGACGCGGTGGCGGCCATGGGCCGGGTGGTGAAGGAGACCGCCGCCCTCACCGCGGACCGGGGCAGTCTCGGCTGCGCGAAGCTGGTGGTGTTCTGCAACGCGGTGGAGGATAACCCCTTCATGGCCGGGGCCTTCCACGGGCCCGGGGAGCCGGAGTGTGCCGTGAACGTGGGCGTGTCCGGCCCCGGGGTGGTCCACACGGCGCTGAAGAGCGTCCGGGGCCGGCCCTTCGACGAGGTGGCGGAGCTCATCAAAAAGACCGCTTTCCGCATCACCCGCATGGGCCAGCTGGTGGCCCGCACCGCCGCCGACCGGCTGGGGGTGCCCTTCGGCGTGGTGGACCTCTCCCTGGCCCCCACCCCGGCGGTGGGCGACAGCGTGGCCCGCATCCTTGAAGAGATGGGTCTTGAGACCTGCGGCACCCACGGAACCACGGCGGCCCTGGCGCTTTTGAACGACGCGGTGAAAAAGGGCGGGCTCATGGCCTCCGGCCGGGTGGGAGGCCTGTCCGGCGCGTTCATCCCGGTGAGCGAGGACGAGGGCATGATCGCCGCGGCGAAGTCCGGGGTGCTCACCGTGGACAAACTGGAGGCCATGACCTGCGTCTGCTCCGTGGGCCTGGACATGATCGCCGTGCCGGGGGACACCCCCGCCGAGACCATCTCCGCCATCATCGCCGACGAGGCGGCCATCGGCATGGTCAACAACAAGACCACCGCCGTGCGCCTCATCCCCGCGGTGGGCTGCAAGGTAGGCGACAGCGTGGACTTCGGCGGCCTTCTGGGCACCGCGCCCATCATGCCCGTCCACCCGGAGAGCGCCGCAGAACTCATCGCCCGGGGCGGCCACATCCCCGCGCCCCTGCACAGCCTGAAAAACTGACATTATTTGACATCGAAATGCCGCTGGACAGCAGTCCGGCGGCATGTTATATTGTTCTATAGATTATTTTGCCATTTTTCTGCTTTTTGCGACGACTTGGACCGAAAGGATGGATGCATTTTGAGAAAGACGCGCTTCGTGGCGGCGCTGGCCCTCCTCGCCCTGCTGGCGGGGCTCATGGCCGGGGCCCCGGCCGCCCTGGCCGACGGCTCGGACCTGGTGGTTGGCGTGCGGGACGATATCGTGAACTTCGGCTTTTTGAACGAGACCACCGGGAAGTATTACGGCCTGGAGATCGACCTGGCCCGGGAGCTGGCCTCCCGGCTGGGCCGCAGCGGCGTGGAATTTGTCTCCGTCACCCCCACCACCCGGCGGGAGACGCTGGAGAGCGGGCAGGTGGACTGCCTCATCGCCTGCTACTCCATCACCGACGAGCGGCAGGAGGTATTTGACTTTTCCGCCCCCTATTACCACGACGACACCGTCTTCATGGTCCAGAACTCCTCTCTCTTCAAAGACCAGCGGGACCTGGCGGGCATGACCGTGGGGGTGCTGGCCGGGTCCAACACCGGGGACCTGGTGACCCAGGCCATCGAGGCCATCGACCCGGAAGAAGGGGTCACATTGTGGGAGGCGGAGAGCTACGCGGACCTGTCCTCCGCTCTGGAGCGGGGAGAGGTAGACGCGGTGTGCATGGACGGGTGCATCGCCCAGGCATACATGAACGCCGACCGGGCGTACCTGCCCGGCTCCCTGGCCACCCAGTACTACGGCGTGGCCACCCAGAAGGGCTCCGCCCTCACCGATAAGGTCGCCAAGGCCATAGACGACATGCTGGCCGACGGCACGGTGGACGCCCTGGCCGCCAAGTGGGACATCGAGGAGGTGCAGGAATGGACCGAATGAAGAGAAAGACCATCGCTGTCATTCTCATCGCGGCGCTGTGCCTGGTGGGGCTGGGGGTATACCTGACCGCCATGCAGAACCACCTCTCCCTGGCCCAGCAGCGGCAGGACACGGAGCAGAAGATGGAGCAGGTCAGGGAACTCATCGACTCCTCCAAGGAGGCCGCCGACCAGGTCCGGGAGACCTATGACAACATCTATAAATCCAAGGCCAGCAGCCTGGCCTTCCTCATCCGCCGGAAGGTGGACCCGGAGCTGAGCCGGCCCATCATGGAGACCTACCGGAAGCTCCTGGACGTGGACAACGTGTTCGTGCTGGACCAGAACGGCATCATCGCCTACCAGGCCCGGACCACTGACGCGGACTTCACCCGGGCCCGGTTCAACCAGCTCCGGACGGTCTTTGAGGACGCCAATCCCTCCGAGGCCTTCCAGGTGGACACCGGCGACTCCCATCTGCGCTATTACGGCGCCTGGATCACCCTGTACACCATGGCGGTGGTGGCCCAGGACCCGGCGGAGCTGGACGCCCTCGTGGCCGACACCTCTTCCTGGAAGAGCATGCTGGAGAGCGTGTCGGTGGGCCTGAACGGCTACGCCTTCGCCGTCTCCGCCAAGGACTATACCTTCCTCTACCACCCGGACGAGACCCTCATCGGCCACGACGCCCTGGACGCGGGCATCAACGTGGAGGATCTGGACGACGGCGCCTGCAAATGGATGACCGTGAACGGAGAAGAGCTCTACTGCGGCGTGGTGAAGGCAGACGACGCCTACGTGCTGTGCGCCGTGAGCCGGGACGAGATCAACTCCGCCAACGCTATCACCGTCATCATCGTGCTGTTCATCTTCTTCACCGTCATCATCTCCGTGGTGCTGTACGCCATCCTCCTGCTCCGGGAGGAGCGGCGGGATGGCTCCGGCGAGGACGACTGGAAGCGGATGGGCGCCTGGCGGTACAATAAAAAGGTGGGCCGGAAGCTGACCACGGTGTCCATCATCGGCCTTCTCAGCATCCTCGTCATCTCCTATTACATGCAGACCCTCTTCTCCATGTCCCGGGCCTCGGTGTCGAACGCCCAGCGCCTGGAGGAGGTGGAGCGGGAGCTGGACGTGAACCAGCGGAAGGTGGACGAGCTCACCGCCCGCTATGACAAGAGCTACATAAGCAAGGGCGAGGTGGCCGCCTATATCCTGAACCAGCGGCCCGATCTGCTGACCCGGGACGAGATCACCCATATGAGCAAGGCCCTGGGCGTGGAGTATACCTACGTCTTTGACAAGGACGGGAATCTAGTGGTCACCGACTCCCCCTACACCAGCTTCGCCCTGAGCGAGGACCCGGAGGAGCAGTCCTACGCCTTCCGGAGCCTGCTCACCGGCAAGCCCTATCTCGTCCAGCAGGCCCAGCAGGACGACGTGGGGGTGTACCGGCAGTACGTGGGCGTCACCATCCGGGACAAGACGGGCAATGCCAACGGCTTCGTGCAGATATCCGTACTGCCGGAGCTTCTGGAGAATGCCGTGGAGCAGATGGGCCTGGGCACCATATTGCAGAACGTCCACGTGGGCACCAACGGCTTCGCCTTCGCCGTGGACCGGGACACCAAGAACTACATCTACTACCCCGAGGAGCGGTACATCGGCCGCAGCGCCCTGGAGCACGGCATGAAGGACAACCAGTTCCAGGACGGGGACAGCGGCTACCTGACCCTGGGCCTTGACAAATACTACGGCGCCGCCATCGAGACGGAGGACGCCTTCATCTACGTGGCCCGGCCGGCGGCGGAGCTTTCCGGCGACCGGGTGCTCATAAGCCTGTCCGCCACGGGCGTGAGCCTGCTGTGTCTGGCGCTGGTAGCGCTGCTATTGTGCTTCGAGCGGACCGGTGCGGTCCCGGAGGCGCTGACAGAGGAGGAAGAGGCCTGGGAGGCGTACTGGGACGGAGACCCGGACGGGTCAGAAGAGACGCTGACCGGGGAAGCGCCGGAGGACGCGGCGATAACGGAGGAAGAAGCGGCAGATCCCGCCGCCAGCGACGGCAGGCGGGCCCGGATGGTGGACGTGGTCATCGACGGCACCGTGAAGAAGACCGAGAGCGCCTTCAGCCGGTGGAGCAACGAGACCATGGGCTGGAGCGAGATGACTCCCGAGCAGAAGACCATGCTCGTACTGAAAATGCTCATGGGCGTGCTGGCGCTGTTCATCGTGGTTGCCGTGGCCAACAAGAACACCGCCTTCACCTCCACCAGCGTGTTCCGCTACGTCATCGACGGCAGCTGGACAAGGGGCTTCAACGTGTTCGCCATCACCGCCAATATCATGATCCTCTGCGTGGTGTGCGTGGTGAGCATGGCCCTGCGGTTCCTCTTAAAGCTCCTGGCCCGGAGCATGAACGCCCGGGGCGAGACGGTCATCCGCCTTGTGAACAACCTGGTGAAGTATGTGTCCGTCATCGTGGCGCTGTACTTCTGCTTCGCCATGTTCGGCGTGGACACAAAGACCCTGCTGGCCTCCGCCGGCATCCTGAGCCTGGTCATCGGCCTGGGCGCCCAGGACCTGGTGAAGGACATCGTGGCGGGCCTGTTCATCATCTTCGAGGGCGAGTTCCGGGTGGGCGACATCGTCACCGTGGGCGACTGGCGGGGCACGGTCGTGGAGATCGGCGTGCGCACCACTAAGATAGAGGAGCCCGGCAAGAACATCAAGATCATCAACAACAGCGCCATCTCCAACGTCATCAACATGACCCGGAAGGAGTCCTTCGCCGCCTGCGACATCGGCATCGAGTACGGCGAGAGCCTGGAGCGGGTGGAGGCCATATTGGAGCAGGAGCTGCCCCACGTGCGCGAGCACCTGCCCAAGATCACCGACGGCCCCTTCTACAAGGGCGTGTCCGAGCTGGCCGACTCCGGCGTGGTCATCAAGATCGTGGCCCAGTGCGCCGAGGGCGACCGCATCCAGATGGCCCGGGACCTGAACCGGGAGATGAAGCTCATCTTCGACAAGTACAAGATCAACGTCCCCTTCCCCCAGGTGGTGCTCAACCAGCCGGTGGAATTCAAGGAGGCCACCGAGTGGCAGAAGCAGCAGGCGGAGAAGTTCAACGAGGAGCAGAAGGAGCTTTCAAAGAACATCGAGAGCCAGACGCTGTAAGCAAATTTATAAAATGAGAAGACCGGCACAGCCGGTCTTCTCTTTCTTATATGGTGTCTTACGCCCAGAGGTCGTCCGGGTACTTGCCCGCGGCCTTCATGCCGGCCAGGGCCGCCTGCAGGGCAGGCAGGTCGTCCCGGTAGGTGACCCCGTGCCACACCTCGTCGGTGGGCAGCACCTTCACCCGGTCCGTCCCGGCGGCGAGGCAGGCGTTCACCACGCTGGGCAGGAAGAACTCCGCCTTGGCGGGGTTTTGGGGCATGGCATTTGCCAGGAACTTCTCCAATTCCGCCCTGATGGCGTCCAGGAAGCCCTGGTGGAACCCCCAGGTGTTCAGGCTCACCGGGGTGTCCGGAGCCAGGGGCTGCCAGGCGGCGCCGCCGTCGGTGGTATAGGAGGGGCTCGCCGCCGGTCCCTGGATGGCGGTCAGCTCCGTGACGGTGGTGAGGTACCCGTTTTCGTCGGTGGTGCACACGCCCCGGGCCACGGTGCCGTTCTCCGTCAGGGTGTTTTTGAGGTCATAGGCCACCAGGGCGTGGGTGTGCTCGTCCGCCTCATGGGCCAGGAAATCGCCTAAGGCCTTAAAGGCCCCACGGCCGTAGAAGTCGTCGGCGTTGATGACCGCGAAGGGCCGGTCGATGAGGTCCCGGGCGGCGTAGACCGCGTGGGCCGTGCCCCAGGGCTTGGCCCGCTCAGGGGGCACAGAAAAGCCCGCGGGGATGTCGTGAAGGTCCTGGAAGGCGTAATAGAGGTCGCACTTTTTCCCGATGCGGTCCCCTACCATGGCCCGGAAGTCCGCCTCTATCTCCTTTTTGATGACGCAGACCACCTTTTCGAACCCGGCCTGCATGGCGTCATAGGCGGAGTAGTCCAATATGACCTGCCCGGCGCCGTCCACCGCCGTCATCTGCTTCAAGCCTCCGAAACGGCTGCCCATCCCGGCGGCCATGATCACCAGCATCGGTCCCATAGGAAGCCTCCTTATTATATGTGTTTGCCTCATTTTACCATGATGGGTCCCATTTTACAATGGCCGCCCGCAAAGAATCGGGTCCCGGGGGATATACTGAGGACAGCGGAGAACGAGAGTTTAGCACTCTTCACTCGTGAGTGCTAATATTTACACTTCGTTCATATTTACACATAAATTTATTCACAATTTATGTGTATGATACAGACAAATCAAAAAACACAGGAGGTTTTCACCATGTTCGATATGATACCTTTCAGCCGCCGTTCCTATGAGCCCAGCACCATCTGGGACCCGTTCCAGGAGTTCTTCGGCACCGTGGCCCACGCCGCCGCCACCGACATCCGGGAGTCCGACAAGG
>CANQMW010000004.1 GCA_947625045.1 uncultured Oscillospiraceae bacterium | reverse complement strand
GAATTGGCAGACGTACCGGACTCAAAATCCGGCGGTGGCGACACCGTGCGGGTTCGACCCCCGCCACCGGCACCAAATAGAAACGGTGATTAGGATACAATCGCCGTTTCTTTTCTTTTATCTGAAAACGCCTGAAAAGCCCGGTGTTTCTGGGCTTTTCAGGCTTTTAGCTGATGGTCAGCTGGGGGATAACGCCAGTCGGTCGATCTGGTTTGTGGTGTTTTGCCCCTTGGTGGGATTGATGCGGAGGGTCGCTATCGTGTAAGCATGGTGGTTATCGTGTAACTATGGCCATCTATCGTGTAATCATGGTGGCTATCGTGTAACTGTGGCAATCTATCGTGTAATCATGAGAGCTACCGTGTAATCATGCAAAATGTATCACAGAAACTGGACACTTCTTATCGTGCAGAACCCAATCTCTGGACAGTGGTAAAATGTTCGGGACCCAAAGTCTGGACATGACAATTGTTCTGGGTGAAAAGATGGTCCCAGCTGGTGTTGAATGGTATAATTTGGGACATCGGTTTGGAGGGTTGCACATGAAAGGGAAAGCCTTTTCGCCGGAAGAAATAGTTTCGACTGTATGATTATTGCGGAAGTAATACCGATGCAAATGTCCTCATCCGCCATGATCCGACAGGCTTGAAAAAGGAATTGCTGGGTCGTGTGACTTCGGTGATCAGGATGATTTCAATCGCCGCAACAGCGTAGGGCGATATGTTGTTTGGCATATTGAATGATGTAACAGTTGTTTGGTTCCCTATGTGTTCGGCAGCGCGGAAAAAGACGCCCGGCATTGGAATGCGGCCCTTCTGGAGATATTCCAGACCCATGCTGACACCCTCTGGCTCCGCTGTTCAACACTTGACGCTCCCGACGACAGATTCTTCCATCGAGGCATACAGGAAGGGCGAGGTATGCACTGCCCCGCCCCTCTCTCAAAAGAATCAAAGAAGCTCCATCCCGCAGGCAATCGTGCGGGATGGAGCTTCTTTCACTACATGGTTCAATTAAACCGACCATGGTGGCCGAATCGGTCCCCGGCATTTTACGGGTCGGGAATCGATTTTGTAAGATCGAGTATGATTTGGCGTTGCTTCTTGGTCAGCAGGCTCCAGCTTGCCAGCAAGTCCTTCTGCTCTTCCGTCAACTCTATGATGTCGTCTCCCTCGAAGAAGAACTGAGATAACGTCATACCAAACGCTGAAGCGATGGCCTCCAATGTTGAGAGTGAAGGCATATTGTTGCGATAAAACATATTTGTGATGGTGGACTCGGATAGCCCTGCCTCTTGAGAAAGACGATACCGTGTCCACTTGCGTTCTGCCAACAAGTGTTCAATCCTTGCACGAATTTCCACATAATCACCACCAGTAGGTCTATTCTAATATGAAGATTTATGTTATAATAGGACGCAAAGGTGTATTTTATAATATGTATATAAGCGGCGTATCAATGGCCGGAGAGTGCCCCATGCGGCCGCTTGTAGAAATCATGGTGGGCCAGCCAGCGTACTGGGCGATTGATTGATTGTGCGCGACAAAAGATTTATGCGATGAGGTGCTGCTATGCTTGTTTACTTCGATGGACTGTTCTGTGCAGGAGGGTTTGCATTTTCACTACCGGATGGCTTCGCGTTAGTTACAGAGCCAGAAGAATGTCTCCCTTGTGGGTTTGGGGCATGGCCCCCTGACTGCAGTTGCTACATCGAATGGGAGGTTGAAAGTGATTGCAGGGGAACACTAGATGAACTACGCGAACTCTTTTCTCCCGGATCTGGAATGTTCCCAATCACAGATATCAGCCCCATTATAATTAACGGTCTCCCTGGCCACCACGTAGCTTATTCATATAAGTGTGGGCAGAGATATGAGATAAGACTTTCATCTGGGACTGGTGATGAACTGTCCTTTCGCGTCAAGTCTCAGGAAACGGACATCCTTTCGGCGATCCAATCCGAATCCGTTCAAGCAGCAATAAAAAACATCCGGCCTTGGCCGGAGGAATAGGATCGTGAATCTAAAAGCACCCCTTATTAATGAGGGAGGTGGTATTAGAATATCAAATGAATCCCTGGCCTAATCTTGGTAGCCAGGAAAGGAAAAGCTGTAGCTTTAGTATAATCCGGGTTTCCTCTAAACTAGCAAGTACAAAAGATTGGAGGAAACGCCATGGCTGGTAAGGAATATGGTTATATCCGTGTTTCAAGTAAAGAACAGAACATTGATCGACAGCTTATTTCCATGCGGGAGTTCGGCATTGCGGATGAAAACATTATAGCTGACAAAGTGTCAGGGAAGAGCTTTGATCGCCCAGGCTATAAACGGCTCCTGAAAAGGCTCAAGCCGGGCGATACGCTTGTGGTCAAGAGTATCGACCGGCTTGGTCGCAACTATGATGAGATTTTGAATCAGTGGCGCCTTCTAACAAAGGAGAAAGGTATTGATATCGTAGTAATTGATATGCCGCTGCTTGACACAAGGCGAGGACGGGATTTGACCGGGACGCTGATTGCAGACATTGTGTTACAGCTCTTATCATACGTTGCCCAGACGGAGCGGGAATTTATCAGGCAGAGGCAGGCCGAAGGGATTGCTGCAGCAAAAGCCCGCGGGGTGGTGTTCGGGCGAAAGCCAATGGAGCGTCCACCGGAATTCGAGTCTATCTTCTGCGCATGGAAGGATGGCCGCATATCGGCGAGAGGTGCGGCGGCTAGGCTAGGAATCACGCATAGGACATTCATCAAATGGGCCGAAGCGCGAGAAAATGGAGAAAAAAGTAGAGAATTGTCGCCAGCTCAAGGAAACCTGGAAGTGCTAGGGTAAATCTTTACATAGATGTATTCATTATATCAAAGACCAGATTTCGACGCAATACCCCTGCGGTTACAAAGCTCTACTTTGGTAACCGGATGTAAGCATTTTCAAAGGAGTCTCGGAAGATCGTATAGCTAATGATTCGTAGGGAGGACAAAATGGGACGCGCAATCGGAATCGACTTAGGGACAACGTATTCGGCGGTGGCAATCCTACAAAATGACGGGAGTCCTGTTATTCTGCCGAACATTGAAGGGCAGAACATCACTCCCTCGGTTGTCTTGTTTCCAGATGCGGCAAGCGGAAACGACGAACCCCTGGTAGGAGAAATGGCAAAACACTCTGCGGCTACCGCTCCTTTAGATGTTGTGCAGTTTGTTAAGCGACAGATGGGCGACCCCAATTGGCGATTTGAATCAACCAATGGGCACTCTTATACTGCCGAGGAGATATCTGCTGTCATCTTAAAAAAGCTCAAAAATGATGCGGAGATTGCGCTTGGAGAGCCAATAACCGATGCGGTTATAACTGTGCCTGCATACTTTGATGATGCTCGGAGAACAGCCACCCGGCAGGCAGGGCAAATTGCTGGCCTTAAGGTATTGCGCGTCCTCAATGAGCCTACTGCCGCAGCAATGTCTTATGGTTTGAGCCAAAAGAAGAATGGCACTGTTTTGGTCTATGACCTTGGTGGTGGCACCTTTGACGTTACTATTATGGACATCAACAACGGTGAGTTTGATGTTTTGGCTACAGATGGGAACAGAAACCTCGGCGGATTTGATTTTGATAACCGAATAGCTGAGTATGTTATCGAGCAAATCAAGGAGCAAGGAATTACAAGGAACGTCCTTGCCGATGACGCACTGGTGGCCGAAATCCGTGAAAAGTCCGAAATTGCAAAAAAGAGCCTGACAACTGTTGCGCAGGCTACGATTATGCTGAGCGTTGATGGCAAGCATATCCGTGTTCGGATTTCTCGTGATGAGTTTGAGGCTAGGACGGAAGACCTGTTGAACACAACTAAGGAGTTGGTCGAAGATACGATGGAGAGCGCCGGCAAGAGCTGGAGCGACATTGATCATCTTCTCCTAGTGGGTGGTTCTACTCGTATGCCGATGGTTCGGAAGATGATGACCTCCCTTTCCGGCAAAGATCCGGAGTTAAACGTAAACCCTGATGAGGCAGTGGCTATGGGTGCAGCAATCCAGGCATACCTCAGCGCCAGTGAACAGGAAGGCACCGATAGTAGCGTTCCTGCTTTGGTGGGGGGAGAGTTAGTCACAATCAATGTGTCTGATGTTACGTCGCAAGCCTTGGGCGTGATTCTCTTGAATGAGCAGGATAAGGAAGAAAACTTTGTTGTCATCCCGAAAAATGCTAAAATCCCCACGAAGGGTGAGCAGTATGCGAGAACGGTAGTGGATCGACAGGAGGCTATTTTAGTCCGTGTCACGCAGGGCGAGGATAAAGAAGTCCGATATGTGACAGAGATTGGATCGAAGGAAATCCCGATTCCCATATACACAAAGGGAGCACCATTCAGAGTGGCATATGCCTACGACATCGACCAGACAGTCTATGTAGAGTTGTACGACGAAACGGCCCAGAAGGTTGTGGGTAAATTTGAGATTGACAGAATAATGAATATGAACGAGGAACAGGTCCAAAACGCCATTCGACGAATGGAGCAAATGGACATCATGTAAAGGGGAGGGCGTATTAAACATGGATGAAGACCTCCAGGCCAAGATTTACGAAGAAGTCTCAGGGTTAAAGGATCTCTTTCTCCGTCGTCTGCTGGACGACAAGGTGAAGGTTGCCGCTATCAACCAATTAAAGGAAAACAACGAGGCGCTTCTCAAGCAGTTAGATGATCGGTCTACTTTCTCCATGGTAAAGGAGATTCTATTGGTGTGCGACCGCATTGATGCTATAGAAGAGGTGGATGACCTGACAGCTTCCGTTGAAGAAGAGCTCCTGGAGATCCTTGCGCGTAGAGATTTTCGGCAAATACCTCCAGCAGAGTTTTTCGACCCCCTCTGTCACAATGCTGTGGGTACAGTCGAAGAAACACCTGAATACCCGGAAAAAAGCATCGTCCGGGTAGTTAGAAACGGTTACTTTTACCGAGATCGTGTATTCCGCTCGGCTGATGTGATCGTTGCCATAAAGGGAAAGGATTCTGACCAGCTGGTGTAATATTTCTGCTCCGTGATCATTTTGGGAAGGAGGAGCAGCATTGGAGAGTATCGATCGTCTGTTTGACGATTTCGCAATTGCTTATGGGCATAGCCTGTATGCCATAGAGCAGGAAGAGCGGCGCTTGGCAAGGGAACACGATGAGTCCCGGAACAGCACCAAGAAAAGATTCGATAAGGATCGCAGCAAGGTCGCTACTGCTATAACAAACAGCCTTATGGCAAATATGCATAAGCTCAATGAGGCATTTCAAGAGTTAACAAGAACAGATGATTCGGTGGTTCGTGCGGCAGAGTTTTTGGCTTTTGGTAACGTCACGCCTCGGAATATCGACCGTTTGATATATTCAGACTGCTCCCTGCCCTGGATCATGCCATTCCTTGGCCATAAGAACATATTCGTTGAGAGCAATGATGAGGCTTGCCAGAGCCTTGGTCTGCAGTTTGCGCTCCAAGCTCTGTTGCAGACGGCGCCGGGGCAACTTAGTATAACGGTCATCAATCCGGAATTGAGACCTGAATTTTCCCCATGCACTCGCCTGCCTTTTTTCAAGATGCTTACCCGGCAGAATGAGATAGCCGATGAGTTTTCAGTTCTCACGGAGGAGATCATCCGGAATGACACAGTCTTGCAGGGACGGTTTTCTTCACTTTTAGAATTGCGAAAACAGGCGCAACAACCCGTGGGACAATTGCGGCTGGTAGTGGTTCAGGACTTGCCGAAAGGTTTGGGTTCTGATTTCTACGAGAGTTTTCTTAGAGTTGCAAAAGGGGCACCAAGGGCCGGCATTGCCATTATCTTTCTCTCTAGCAAATCCCGACATAATACAGATAATATCACGCATGATATTAAGAAGGTAAAAAACTTCTTTGTATTTGCTCAATCCGGGAAGGATTGGCAGACCCAAGAGCCGAGCCTTGAGAACATCACCTTCTCTTTCCCATCGTCACAACCGGATGAAATCGCAAACGAAATATCTAACATCCTTGAGGCCGCGAAAAACACCTCTGTGATAACGATTCCTTTCGACCAAATCGAGGACATTGATAAAATGTGGACGGCTTCAGCTGTCAGCAACCTCGTTTTTAATCTAGGAAAATGCGGCTTAGACACAGTATCCGTATGCATAGGTGATAGCGTGTCGCAGCTTCACAATATTCTGATTTCCGGTGCTGCGGGAAAAGGAAAGTCAAACCTAATCGAGGTGATGATACACAGTCTTTGTGTCCGGTATAGTCCTGATGAGTTAGAGCTTTATTTGCTGGATTTCAAGGATGGGCTGACGTTTAAGCCATATTCCTCATATGCTGACTCCTCTTGGCTCCCCCATGCTAGAATGCTAGGACTGGAAAGCGACCGCGATATCGGCCTGGCTGTTTTGAAAGATCTTGAAGCAGAGCGGCGTAGGCGTGCTGCACTTTTCAGTAGCGCAGAGGGCGGCGCGCATGACTATGAAAGCTATAGGAAGCGTCACCCAGAAGCTAAAATTCCGCGTATCGTTCTTGTTGTTGATGAGTACCAAAAGCTATTTGACATCAGCGACGAGATTTCAGAAGAAGCATCATTATTACTGGAAAACCTTGTTCGACAGGGCCGTGCGTGTTCAATCCACATCATTCTCGCTTCACAATCTATCACCGGTGCCGCCGGCCTTCTTGGGAAAGAAGAGAGAATATATGCACAGTTCCCTGTTCGCATTGCACTCCAGAATACCCTTTCCGAATCCTATTCCCTGTTTGGCCTTGGGAACGACGCTGCAGCACAGCTTCGTGTGAGAGGCGAGGCCGTGATAAATGTCAATTATGGGGCACAGGATTCCAATGTGCGTTTTACTGTGGCATATGCCGAACCGGAGAGAATGAAAGCAATCCGCCAGTTGCTGTGCGCGACATGGAAAAACAATTGTACCCCTGTAATTTTCGGTAAGCATGATGTTATGGACTTCTCCATGCTTATCTCTGATGTTAAGCGGTGGCGGGCCGCTGTCCTAAACGGTCGGGCAGTTTCCTTACCCTTTGGCATCAAACTGTCGGTGCGCAAAGATGTCCTGTCTATTCCTTTCCCCGGTGAAATAGGTAAAAATGTTGTTCTATTGGGTTCCGCAGAGGATCTTCAGCGCGAGGGTGCAATACCCGGAAAAATGAACTGTGCCATTGGAATACTGCAAGGCTTTGGGCTATCCCTCGCACTTCAGCACCCCAATGGTGATGCCCGGTTTGTTCTCATCGACGGCTTAACACCTGAGGTTGAGAAAAATAGCAATATGTCGCGTTGGTTCAGGCTTATGGAGCGATTCGGTTTTCCAGTTGAGTTGGTCAGCGCAAACGAGGCATCTGCGTGGCTGATAGATTTTCAGCAGGATATATCAGCCAATGACTATGGTGAGGCAACCTATATTATCGGCCTCGGAATGGATCGGTGCGGTGGTCTTATGGACGCAGATCTCAGCGGAGCTTCCGGCGCGTCGGCATTTCAAGAGATTTTGAAATATGGGTCCCGCGGTGTTCATTTTATGGGCTGGTGGTCAAGTGTCAGTATGTTCCAGACGCATATTGGCTTCGGAAATGACGGCTACATTGGGACAAAGATACTGCTCCGGATGGACACCGATACGGCGCGGGACGTTCTTGGGCCTTTTGTGAATTGGAGCGTTCGGGATAATCGGGCATATATCCATGATGCCTCTGACTTGGCTTCGGATGAGGTTGTGATCCCATTCGAGCCTATTTCCGACCGGGTCAGTGGTATCGTTGAAGCGGAGGCATGGTAGCGTGGAATACGGCCATTTATATGCAAGCTATCTGGAAAACCTAATGGAGATCACCGAGCAGCTTACAAAAGAAGAGTCCTCACGAGGTGCTATTGCCAAAGACGAACGTTCCGCTGTGTCGGACATCGAGAACAACTTTATGCGGCAGACTGATGAACTGAGAAGAGCAAAAGAAGCTGTCCGCAGTCAGTATCATAGTGTATGGGAAAGTTGCACACAGAGTGTTGGACTCAGAAGGCCATGCGATCAGCGACCATTAGAGACTGCACTCAATTGGCGCGAGGCTGTGCATCTGCAGGAGGTAGCGGCAAGCAAAATCCGGGAGTGGTTTTCGATTAAATCTCAGCAGGCAGTTGTCGAGCGGCAAAGAAAACTCCAGGAAGAGGCGAAAAGGAAAGCGGCGGTTGCCGCCGCCGAAGCCATGGAAGCAAAGAAAAAAGCTGAGGAAGCGGCGCGGGCAGAACAAGAACGAGGAAACGCTTTTGTTGAGGAACTGAAGCGTAAGTTCCGTAAATGAGCGATATCGTAGATTTTAAATCATAGGAGGATCAGTCATGGCTTCTACTATTTCTCAAATCAAGCAGCAAGTCAATCAGATTGGCCAGCAGGCAAGCTCAACAGCAGGTCAGCTGTCACAACTGGCAACTAATCTCGAAAAGAATGTCGCATTAGTCAGCAATGCCATTGGAGGCACATCCTCCGGTGAAGATAAGACAATGATCGCCGCTTTCCAGCAGGCAAGCAAAGCGGTAAAAGATGCCGCAACTTCTCTTCAGTCTGCCGGTGCTGCAGCGAAGGACTGGGCCGCGAAAGCCTAAGATACCATGAGTAGCTATGAGGATTTGCGGCAGTATGTTGCCGGAATCGCTGAAGATGCGAAAAACGATGCAATCCATGTGATGGCATACGCTGATGATATAGAAAAATGTATTGCTATTTTTGCAAGATTAACTTCATCTTCGCGTATTTCATCGGCTAAGACTGTGGAAACATCGTTTCGGACTGCATACAAGGGATTGCTAGAAGCTGCAAAAGCCTTGGCATCAGCTTCAAAAGCCGGTGCAGAATGGAGTGGTATTTCTACCCCAGAACTTACGCTCAAGCTGACACGGTCAAGGTGACAGTCACCCTATAGGAGGGGTTTTATGAGCGGTATCCAAGATGTGGGCCTTCAGCTTTCGGCTCTATCAACAAAAGCTACTAAAACCGCATCACAGTTGGTGGCGTACTCGCGCTGGCTCGGGCAGGTCTCAGACAGTGTTCTGCGGCTTTTGCAAACAACAACACATCGCAATTACCAAAATCTGCTGACATACCTGAGCATAGCGCAGACCCGCCTCGGGGTAGCTGCGGCAAGTCTTCAAACGGCTGCATCATGCGCAGATGCTTGGCTTGCAGCACACGTTGTTGCCTCTAGTGAACGCCCGCCGCTCGACACTTCTAGCGTGATTGAATACCTAGACAGCAATCCAATCAACAGTGTTGATGCCTCTGGCCAGAATTACAACTCTGCCACGCTGGTAAGACCGGAGTTAGATAACTCATCTGAAGAATATCTGTCCATCGTCAAAGCCATAGATGGGGCAGATATACCGCATCGGGCAATTTCACCATTTGGGCGATATCGTCCTACAGATGAGATCGTTGAGCGACTAGGTGGAGGAGATATGACCGAAGGGTCCTGCTCTTCTCTGGCATTCGCTTACGTTGGCAACAAAGCGGGTTACGATGTATTGGACTTCAGAGATGGTGGCAGCAGACGATTTTTTGGAGCTAACAGTTCCATTGAGATGATTACAAAGCTGCCGGGCGTAAGTTCAGAAACAGTTTTTGGCAAAGATGATGCTGAAAGTGCAAACCAGCTTCTTAGCACACTGATCCCAGGAAAAGAGTATTATCTTGCAACAGGTTTACATGCCGCAATAGTCAGAAAAAACAATGGTAAATATGAATATTTAGAGCTGCAATCTTCTTCAAATAATGGCTGGCAAGAACTCAATGACAGTGTTCTAGCCACGCGATTTGGCTGCTCATGCTCAAAGATCTTGGAGTTTCCAAATTTCCTGATTGACGTGGACTCTTTAGCAGATAGTCAAGAATTTCTTGATATTCTGGGCTATATCAATACGGCAGAAACAGAACAGCATAAGGGGGAATCGGGTCATGTCAAATAAGAACGATAATCCCGGCACTTTCTCTTGGGTGAGGAACCCTGAGCAGAAGGGAGAACATCTATTTACGTTTGATGGAAAACGGGTATTCAATTTATTCCGCGATTATCCCCACGAGCTAACAAAAGAACAGAAAGAAGTATTTGACGCCGAGAATCCATACTGGGCAGCGTTTTTTAAAGATCGGACATAAAGCGGTTATATCGCTTGGCCAGATATTGATTTGATAAACAGCGGAGGTAAGCCATGGTAAATTACTACGAACTACTCGAAATCTCACAGGATGCTGACAAAACAACTGTTGAGCAGGCAATTAGAAAAACAAGACGCCTCTGGAACAACCGGGCGAATAGCCCAGATGCATCAATTCGGGCGGAAGCAGAGCAGCACGTTCGAGAAATTGCCGAGGCTGAGAAAATCCTGCTGGATGCAGATAAGCGAGAAGAGTATAATCGCCAACTCGCACAAAGTCCCAAGGATGATGGGAGAGATCAGCGGCCCAGCGTTGATGCTGATTGGGAAGAAGAATTCTTCCAAGCCTATAATAGTGATTTAGAGGATATTGCTGCATCAATCGCTCAGCGAGTTATAAGCGCCGACAGCCAGAACGGAAGGGCGTGGTTCCTTTATGGTGAAGCTCTTCGTCGAGGCGGAAAGATTGAGCAGTCCATCGATCCATTGAGAAGAGCAACCATGCTTTTGCCGAATGATGATGGGGTTTTCCGCCAACTAGGTTTCGCTTATTATGATTTAAAGCACCTTGCTGATGCTTATAAAGCATTCAAGAACGCATCAATTCTTGCTCCAAATAACAGCGAGTATCACGCTTTGTGCGCCAACTGCCTGCGCAACGTTGGCATGATACCAGAGGCGCTAGAGGAGGCAAAGTCCGCGCACGAACTTGCCCCCAACGACGATGTGGTCAGATTTGAGTTTTTTGTTGCACTTCACGAGGATGCTATGGCTGCAATGGCTTATAATCGCTCCTCCGGAAAGCACTTGATCATCAACAAGGTTCAGCTGGACTATGTGAATAAGGCGCTTAAGGCTATGGCTTTGACAATCCCCCAGGATGAAAACAAAGCCCAATGCACTGCCGCAATGGAGGAAATCGCCAAGATTGCGGTTGATGCTGAAAGCATCAAAGGCGGTGGTTTCCTGAGAGCAGGAAAAGTTGGGTATGAGTATAACTATGAAATCAGCAATTCTGATACCCGTGCTTCGGGGAAGCACTGATACTTATTATGTTCATTCTGCAAGCAATTGCATAATTTGAAAGGAGAAATACCATGCCTTACGCAGAAAGAGACCTCAGCACCCCTTGGATGCCCCAAGTCCGGTTTCCTAACGGAGACAACGTCAACCTGATGACCCTGCGCGAAGCGATTCAGGACGAGTGCGACTCAAACGGCATCCCCGTCGCCTTCAAGGAAGATCAGCTCAAGGTCGGCGGAATGTTCAGCTCCCAGCGCGAAGACATTCTGGTCATGTACAACCCCCAGCACGAGTTTGACTACCTCCGCTTTGTCATTCGCGTGCAGCATCAGGGCAAATATGCCTTTATGCACGTGTTCAACATGGGCGGGAGCAAAAACTATAAGAACGATAACCGTGCGGGTGCCGGTGGCACAATGGGGACGATGAGGAAGATTGGCAACGCCTTGGGTGGCCATAACGCGAAGCTCCAGGAGGAAGAAAACTATTACGCCATCCTCCAGGACTGCTTGTCCAACGTTACCGGTATCTGATTGCGAATAGCGATCTTCCTAAGTTTGCTAAGGTTCCTGCCCTCTTCTACGACGGGAACAAGTACACCGGGAAGGAAACAGCTGTTGTTCCTTCACTCAAATATACGCGGTTCTCTTTCATTTCTTCGTAGGAGAACCGCGTAATTTGGATTGGTATATAATAATGGCAATAGTTGAACTATTACTAATTCTGTTTGGATTAATAGCAGTGTTTGTTCTAGCTATTACTGCAATAAACAAGGTCTCAGTATATTACCGCATACAATTTGGATTTAGCGTGTGGTCAGGTGTATTGTTTTTACTGATTTCGTTTCTCATTTTACTTTCTGTAGCAAGCTCAGGCAGCGATAATGGTAATACGTTCTTTGCCATTATTTCTGCTGCTCTAGGCATTTTTACCCTGGTTCAAGATATAAGATTAAGCGATCCTATGTACGGGATTTTAGCGTTTTTATTTCAGATAGTAATGACACTGTTTGTTTTCGTTCTCTTTATTATTTTAATAGCACAAGCATTGGCGCGAATAGCATCTAGGAGCGCGAGAAGTATTTCAAATTCATTATCAGGAACAACACAGGAAATACGCTATGCGTTTGTTTTGCTCCCGGTGTTCATTCGGATATAAGGTCGAATTAGAGAGGTAGGAGAGGAATAATGAGCGCAAATATTATAATGTTAATAGTCGGGCTGATTATCTGTTTTGGGGGGATTTATTTCAGACGGCTGTGTTCAGGTATCATGGGGTTCATATGGGGTGCTCTCGGTGCGCTCGTTTTGATAATACTAGTCGTTGGCCTTTATGATATCGACGAGGAGGAAGCCTTAATTGGCATTATTGTAGCAGGCATCATCTTTGCCGCATTGTCTGCAATCTATTATAAGGTGTGTGCCGCTATTAATGGGTTCTCAATTGGCTTTACAGGCTTGTTACTTATTCTGCTTTTGTCAGACAATTTGGACTCGTGGGAATCTGTGATCGTTATAGCCCTTGTTGCAGGTCTCATTACAGCGTTTCTGTCCTTCAAGTATTATGACTATTCGTTCATTATCCTTACAGCTTTAACCGGGGCTTTCATTTCCAGCATCAGCGTTTTTTCCATGACAAAAGGAGAGGACTTCGGTGATATCCTTTTTGAGGTCATGTGGTGGGGTGGAATCGACGGCCTGAGTATGGTTTGGTTGGGTACAATTGGTCTTGGTTGCGTCGGCTTCTTTGTTCAGTTGCAAAGACTCAAGAACTTACTTGGAGCCGGTGGCTCATCTGGCGGCGGCGAAGCCCAAGGAAATGCAGCATCTGCTGGTGTAGTGGCGGGCAATTTTGCAGGTGCATCCGGGAGTGCCTCAACATTTTCACCGAGTTCTGTGAATGCTGTAGCTTCAGGATCAGATGGCGCATCGACTGCTTCAGACCATTATCTATCTCTTAAAAGTAGTGGTGACAGCGACAAATGGCTGCTGGCAGCACCAGTCTTGTCGGGGATAGTATTGCCGATTCTTTCCAATTTGATTTACCGGGGTTATTATGATGGACCTTATACGTTATATATCGTTTTAGACTGGATCTCGAATATAGTGGCAGCTATAACCCTGGGCGGCTTAGTTTATTCTACCATATCTAAAGAACCGAAATTCACTGCTCTCTACGCTGGGCTGTCCATCGTGGGAGAAGTCATCCTCAATATTTCCTACTTGCAGTTTTACGGTTTTTGGGGAATAGTGCTTCAGGTTCTCCGTTTGCCGCTGATTTGGGGAGTGCTTGTTCTCATCAATATGATTATCAAGAAAGCATCAGTTAAGCCACTCGTACTTATGCTGTGTGCCATCTTGCTTCATCACTATGTATTGAATTGGCTCCCAGGGTTCTATGTGTATTTTTATATTAATGCCTATATTGCAGTTTCTATGCTTGTCACACTTGCTTCTGTCTGGTTCTTTTACAACAAATTTATTGGATTTAATGTATTTGAAATATCTAATCCAAATGTGACGGCTTGATGGCAGTATCAGCAAGGGGGGAACGCGCAAATGCCATATAAGAAATCCAGATTTAACTATAGCTACAAACACGCACCAGGGGAATATGTAATATACAATACATACAGCAAGGCACTCCTTCTTTTAACGAGCAAGGAAATGGATTCCTATGAGTCTTTGTCGTTTGAGAGACAAGAAGACATTGACACCCTCATTGACAACCAGATTCTGATTGATGAAGATTTCGATGAGGTTGGTTTCCTCCGTTACTGCCACTATAAAACAAAGTTTCAACATGAGACATTAAACCTTATTATTGCAACATCACTTGACTGCAACTTTGGTTGCCCCTATTGTTATGAAAATCGCCGCGTTGGTAAAATGGGCGCTGATGTCCAGGATGCAATCGTAAGATATGCTGAAGACTGCATTTCTCATGGGGTTAAGAATCTTGAGATTACCTGGTATGGAGGCGAACCCCTACTCTATCCTGATATAATTGAACGCCTTGGAAATAAGCTCATTTTACTAGCAGATAAACACGGTTGTACTCTCAATATGTACATGGTCACCAACGGATATTTGCTGACTCCAGCAATAATCGACCTCCTTGATGAGCTGGGTGTATCACGAGTGCAGATTACGCTTGATGGCTTGGAGGCCAATCATAATTGCAGAAGGCATCTCAGAAATGGAAAAGGCACCTTTGATGTCATATTCAAAAATCTTGAACTCTTCTCCGATTCTCCGATTCACGTTGATATCAGAATGAATGTAGATCATCAAAACTGCGTCGATTATCCCGATTTGGCCAGGAAGATTAGAAGCCTTGGAAACCCGAATATCATACTTTATCCTTCGCCTGTTGAGAACATAAACAAAGATAAGATTAACACAATTAGCCAGTATATGACGACAAAAGAATTCGAGCAGTTTTCCAGCGACCTCTTTCTGCATGGGGAGGAGATGCCTGCTGCTGCAAAAGTTCTTGATGATCGATACTGCTTTTGCAATGCTGAGACGGAAAATTGCTTCGTAGTTGATGAAAACGGGCAGTGCTATAAGTGCTGGGATCAAGTGGGGAGACAACAGTATTCTTGTTTTAACGTTTTGGAACCGGAGAAGAGAAACTATAAAAACATAGTCTCTTTCATTGGATGGGACCCTTTGGCAGACGAGCGATGTGGTGATTGCGTTTTCCTCCCTATTTGCTTCGGCGGTTGCAAGTTTTACAAGATGCAAAATATAAATACAGATTGTGGTTTCTCCGATGCTTCGCTTCAGGCATATATCGAAGCTACGTTTTTCAAAACGTAATCTAGGTAAACACAATATAGGAGGTGAGAAGCATGAAGGTGATCCAGAAGGCAAAGACGACCTATGCAAAGGTTAAGGCCAATGATGGCCCTCCTTGCCGGGATTGTCTTGCTGTATGTAAGAAGTGCCCGCCGAAAACTTGCTGAGAAATGAAATGGCCGAGGCCGGGATGCAAATTCGTCCCGGCTTCAGCTGTCGTATGGAGCGTTCACTAAAATGCCCTTTTATTGCTTTGTCGAGGAAGACTTAGATCTTGCTCCTCCTACGGACCCTTTGAGAATCCAAGCCGAATATGCGAAAACGCTCGGACAATTCTGCCAATGCAGCCTAACAAAACGTCGTATATTGGATAGCAAAGGAAACCGCCTCTCGCCTTTCAACATAAAATTGTTTCTTCGTACAACCTATGATTCACTGCAACCGGCAATCAGCTTATGTACAGAGCAGGGATTTGACCTGCTAGAAACCGCAAGGGCTGTTGACGTTATTGAGAGATGGTATGAGTTGCAACTCGCTGGACGACCGATTCTTTCGTTCACTATTGGTGATTATCTATCCTCTTCATTACCACAAAGCGTATATCACTTTTTAAACTCGCAGGGTACTGTTTTTCTAAAAACGAAGCGCAAGGGTTTTTCTTGCCTTGTGAAGTCCTCTTCTCTACTGCATTTTGACGATGCACTGATATCGATCCTCCACAAATATTGTTGCACGGACGCAGAAATCATGCTGCTTACAGCAGCCATCCAGATAAAAACTGATTATTTAGGAAAGAAAGAATCGCGGCACTTTGTAATGAATGGCCGCATAGTTAATTCATCGAGAACGGTATATGGCATTCAACATACAGTCCCCAGGAGCTTGCTTGAATATGCAACAAGTATTGTCAGCAAGATAGGGAATAATGTATTCTTTCCTAAAAACTATGTGCTTGATCTAGCATTAATTAAAGAAGATTCTTCGTTTGTCGATATCATCGAAATCAATCCCATTACCTGTTCCTTGTGCTACGCGGGAAATAGTATTTTTACCAGCAACGGACTTTTCCAAATGGAAGATTACACACCTGGTTCGCTTGCACCAGAGTTCCAGCACGATAAGTATCTCCATCCTGAACGATATATGTTTACGCATGGAGGTGTGAATAGAAGAATCTACTCTAGTCAGGATTATTATGACCTTACCGGTGGCAATCTATGCTGATACTATTGCAAAGGAGATTGACGAAATGCTCTCAGATTGCAGTGCCGAGGAAGCAAACCGGCTGATTCGTGTACTGCAGGAATTCAAAGGTGCGCTGCACAAGGAGCAGCAAGGCTGAATTACGAGGAAAAAAGGAGAGGACAGCTACGGCGAAGAAGCGAGTCCTCTTGTTCTTATATATTCGTTGTGTCCTGGATGAGCTGTGGACTGATGCCTGCCTTCGTAAACAGCCGAGTCAGTAGGGCGATGTCCACTTCCGATTCATAGCCCTGTTGCTCTGCGGTCTTGCTGACGATATAGATGAGCTGGACTGGCTCTCCCCTGACGAGGCCCGACTTTTCGCTGTGCCGGGCGAACAGTCTGTCTATTAGGTCGTGGTAACTCATAGCTGCCTGCCCCCATCATACCGCAGCGCGCCTTTCCACAAACCACCGCCCGATGTTGTTGCCCGTCAGGTCGGTGCTTCGCTCGAAAAACAGATAGCTCATCTGACCCTGTATGGCAGAGCGGCGGGCAATCCTACATAGCGATCAGAACAGCTACTATGCTTCGGTCGAGATGATGCTTGACCCATCCCTCCGCGGGAAGGCTGTGGCGGTGTGTGGAGCCACGGAGGAACGGCACGGCATCATACTGGCGAAATCGGAGAAGGCGAAGAAGTGTGGTGTCAAGACGGGCATGGTCAATTGGGAGGCACGGCAGCTCTGTCCCGATTTGGTGATGGTTCAACCGCACTACGACCAGTACTTGAAGTACTCCAAGTTGGCCCAGAACATCTATCAGCGATACACTGACCTTATCGAGCCGTTTGGTATGGACGAGTGCTGGCTGGATGTGACCAACAGCCGATGGTGCGGTGGTGACCCGATGACAATCGCGGAGAAGATTCGGCGCTCGATTCGGGAGGAGCTGGGGCTGACAGTCAGCATCGGGGTTTCCTTCAACAAGGTGTACGCCAAATTGGGCAGCGACATGAAAAAGCCAGATGCCATCACGGAGATAAGCCCCGAAAACTACCGCGAGAAGGTGTGGCCGCTACCGGCCAGCGATATGATTTACTGCGGCCGGGCGACAACGGCAAAGCTGGCGAGGTGCGGAATACACACCATTGGGGACATTGCTACCACAGAGCCAGAGTTCTTTCAGAGACTTATGGGAGTCAACGGCTTGGCGCTTTGGAGGTATGCCAGCGGTACGGATGACTCGCGGGTCATGCACAAGGACTATGTGTCGCCGGTCAAATCCATCGGGCATGGGATCACCTGTGTGGCAGATCTCGTGAATGAGGAGGAAGTGTGGAAGGTGATTCTTGAACTTTCCCAGGATATCGGCCACCGACTACGGGTCCATGAACTGGCAGCCCGCGGAGTTGAAATCTGGATTCGTGGCAACGACCTCATGGGGGCGCAATACAGAGGCCATCTGCCGGTTCTGACGCAGCTCCCCTCCGAGATTGCCGCAGGTGCGTTCAAGTTGTTCCGAGAGCGGTATCCGTGGATCACGAAGGTTCGGGCGGTCACTGTACGAGCTACGAGCCTGGTTCCCCAGGCAACGCCAGATCAGCTCTCGTTGTTTGTGGACACCAAGCGGCTGGAGCGCCGGGAGCGATTGCAAGATGCTGTCGAAGCTGTCCGAGATAAGTACGGCAAAAAGGCCCTTACTTACGCCGTTCTTCTGGGTGATTTGAAGATGCCCGGAGATGGGCGGGAGCTGGTCAAGATGCCGGGGCTAATGTACTCATAAAAACGGGGCGCCAATTTTCTGTTGACAGACACAAGATGTGGGGGTATAATCTTACGCGAGGATGCGTAATTGGTGAAATCGGTAAAAGTCGCGTAAAAATCATGATAAAGGACTAGATTATAATGTTAGAAAAGAATATGAGATTCGGCCAGTTCATAAAGGCCAAGCGGCTCAAGGACCCACGGGAGCTAACACTCCGGGACGTTGCCAAGCACCTCGATATGTCCATTAGTATGCTGAGCGACATAGAAGCTGGGCGGAGAAAACCGCTCGATAGTGAAAAAATAGAGGCTTTCTGTGCTTTTTTGAATCTTTCTGATGAAGACCGAGCCTTGGCTTATGATCTCGCGGCTAAGGATACCGGGTACATACCGTCTGACATCGACGACATAATGATGCACAGCGAGATTGGCGATATGGCGCGTTTTGCCCTTCGTATGTCCAATGCAGGGATTGCGGATGAGGATGACTGGCGCGCGCTCATACGCCGGATTGAGCAAAAGAAAGGGAAACCTGATGATTGAACTCAACTGTCGGAAAGACAAAACCGGAACCCCTATCATCCGCGACGTGGAGATAGCTGACTATGCCGAAGCGGTCATAGCCGACTATAAGCCGTCTGCCTTGGAAGAGCCGAAGGCGCTAGACAGCCTCCACTTTCTTGAGAGCTATCTTGGCACCACGGTGGACTACCAGGACATCTACTATGAGGAAGGCCAGTCCCCGATTGCCGGCGCTACGGTTTTCAACAACGAGAAGGTGAAGGTCTTTGACCGAGACAACCTCACCACCCGCATTATCGATGTGGCTGAGAACACGGTACTTATTGATCGGTCAACCTTGGACTCTGGAAACGAGGGCTACTTAAATTTCACTGGCTTCCATGAGGGTGGCCATGTGACTCTCCACCCTGCCGCCTATCGGCGCTGCGTTGGCCAGATGCTGATGGGAGAAGTGGTAACGGAGGGAACCCAGGTGGTGTGTTGTCGGCGGGATACTATGATGAAGCGGTTCCCGCGAGGCACGAAGTGGATCCCGGAGCTACGCCGGGAGCATCAAGCGAATGTATTCGCGGCCTATGCAGAGATGCCCCGCCAGACCTTCGTTCCCTATGCCACGGATCTCATCAAAGATGCAGGCTTCTACGAGGGCGTGTTCATTGAGGGTGATGACTACGATTGGGAGTGGAGCTGGGCGATTGACAAGATCGCTGACCAGCTGGCGGCATCCTATCGTGCTTCGCGGACGGCAGTTAAGGTTCACATGAAGAACCTCAAGCTCCTCATGAAGCGGCAGGAGTATCTTGACCTCCGTGCCCAGGAGGTTGCAAAGTTCTATACCTTGTAGCAAGGTGGCCATTGGGATCACCGCGGCCACCGATTTTTATGTCAACTTTTTACGCAAGTTTGCGTAAACTGCGTAACCCAAGAGGAGGTAAGTATCATGTTGGGTTTCCCGTACCATGTAACCTGCCCCTGGTGCCATCATGGAGAGGTACTATCGGATGGTAGGGCGAAGGTAACGATCTCAACTGTATGCTCGAAGTGCGGTAGGGTGTTCTTGGCTGACCTGGACACCATGCATACAGAGAGATCTTCACCTCAAAGGCGGAATGGTCGCAAAAGAAGAGCGAGCTGACTGACCACCGGGGCGGGTGACCGCCACCACTAAGGCCGGAGCGAGGCTAGGACACACATCCTAGCTTGCTCCGGCCTTTTTTGTCGTTTAGGAGGAAGTTACTGTCGAGTACAAAACCCGTGGTGATGAAACCGAAATACGGAGAAGTCGGCACATTAATCGCTATGGCTCCGGGTGTGGGAGCAATCAACCTTATATAAGGACGGCTACAAGCCGGCCCTCAGCAGAAAAAGCAGACACCATTGTTGCGAACCCGCCATTTCAGCAGTAAAGCTCCCGCGTCTACTGCGAACCGGGCGGTTCACATAGGCACCTACAACTGAAAATCTCACTTAGCCGAGATGCGCATTAGGCGGCGGGATGCATATAGCGGAACATGAGCTAAAGGCTTATGTAAACCGATGTGTACCCACCGAGCTTTGCTATGCGCATTTTGCGATTTCCAGCCGGTGGACACGGAGGCCACCGGCTACATTGTGTCCTTCCGCCGAGGCATCGAAGCGGAAAGGACACTGAAATGAAGAGCAACGATTCCAAGAGCCGCAAGAGCACCTACAACCCCAACCGCACCAGCTACCTGTCCGCAGACGGCAGGTTTTACTGCTATGAGGTTTGGGACCCGGACCAGCACAGAGTTGTCACTCAGCAGCTCGAAGTCGGTCGGGATCTGTCACTGGAGCTGACGCTGTTCCTCGACTCCTCCGATCGCGACATGGACCTGAATGACCGCTACCAGGGGGAATTCCGCGACACGCTGTTTGACGAGAGGAGTAAACGACACCAAAACGACCCTGGAATTGAGTGTGCCGACGATCCCTGGAGCGCGATCACAGACAAGGCCGGAAGCCCGGAAGATGTGTTGTGCGCTGATTCCGAGCCGGAGGACCCGATGGCTGTTCGGGTGCGCCGCGTCATTGACGAGGATTGCACCGGCGCACAGCAGGAATTCTTCTTTGAGCATTTCGGCTGCTGCACGCAGCTTGAGGAGATGCGCCAGGCAGAGGCTGCACGAACCGGGAAACTGCCGACCGCAGCGGCAATGAGCAACCGGAAGAACAAAATCATCGCCCGTGCGGCGAAGGCGCTCGGCGTCGAGCGGGTAAAGCGGCATAAGTATCCCGGCAAGGAGTGATCCTGGGCTGTCGATAGTCGCGATGGCAGGCATCCTCCCCTGCTATCAGGCTATGGGGTTGAATTTCTCGGTAGCGGGTGGGAAAGGGATTCACCCTTCCTGAACAGCAACACAGACCAAGAAAAGGAGGATGACCGATGAAGCTGAAGCACAGAGTACGGATCAATATTGCCGACCGGACTGGCCAGAAGCAGGAAGTCCTGCAGAGCGGACACCGGCGCTTACCAAAACGGCTGCTCACCTTTCTCTTCGGAGATTTCTGCGAGGTCCTGGTGCTAACGCCGGGTGAGACCGTGCAGGGCATTGAGATCAAAGAGCTTCGGGGTGAGAGCGATGAGTGAGAACATCGATCTGATGATGCCCATCAAGGCCACTCCGTATGACCACCAGAAGAAGGCGTTCGCATTTGCCTGCGACAAGTTTGGTGTCTTTGATGACTGCATGACCAGCCGCGGCGTGGCCCTGCTGATGGAGATGGGGACCGGCAAAACCATCGTGAGCATTGCGGTGGCTGGGTGTATGTACCAGTTCGGTCTGGTCAACCGTGTTCTGGTGGTCGCGCCCCTTTCCATCCTGGGCGTTTGGCAGGAGGAATTTGAGAAGTTCGCTGCATTTCCATACTCGCTGACCATCCTCAAAGGAACGTCAGCAGCAAAGAAGGAGCAGCTGACCAAGCTCACGGACAAAGGACTGCAGGTCGTGGTGGTCAACTACGAAAGCGCCTGGCGGCTCGAAAAGGAGCTGCTGGCCTTCGATGCCAATCTGGTGATCGCGGACGAGGCACACAAACTGAAGGAAAACCGCACGGCGCAAAGCAAGGGGATGCACCACCTGGGCGACAAGGCGAGGTACAAGCTGCTCCTCACAGGCACAGTCATTACGAACCGGGAGTTGGACGTGTTCTCCCAGTACCGCTTCCTCAACCCGCAAATTTTCGGAACTTCATTCTATTCGTTCCGCAACCGCTACTTCGATATGAGCGGCTACGGCAACCACACCCCCGTGTTCCGCCTGTGGATGACGGACGAATTCCTCGGCAAGCTCCATTCGGTAGCATACCGGGTGACGAAGGCGGAGTGTTTGGACCTGCCCGCCGTCACCGAGGAGGTTCGGACGGTGGATCTGGAGAAGGACGCCTTGAAGCTGTACGGCGACATCGAGGATGAAAGCTATGCGGAGCTGGGCAAGTCGGAAGTGACCACGGCTAATATCCTCACCCGGCTTCTGCGGCTGTCGCAGATCACGGGTGGTCATCTGACAGATGACAATGGCACGGTGAACGCTGTGAGTCG
The DNA here is from genome assembly GCA_947625045.1 of uncultured Oscillospiraceae bacterium. Classification (GTDB taxonomy): domain Bacteria; phylum Bacillota; class Clostridia; order Oscillospirales; family Oscillospiraceae; genus CAJOIG01. Next base: position 134,548 of record CANQMW010000004.1, on the reverse strand, counting down.
GGCCAAGCTGGAGGCACTCTCCGATATCATCGACTCTGCCATGGCCGAGGACAAGAAGCTCGTCATCATGGCCCGATTTGTGCCGGAGCTGGATGACATTCAAGAGCTGCTCGAAAAGAAAAAGATCGGCTATGCCGTGGTGCGTGGCGGTGTGCGGGATCGTGATGGTGAGATACACCGCTTCCAGTATGACGACAAGTGCCGTGTGTTCGTGGGCCAAATCGCTGCCGCTGGTCTGGGGATCACGCTCACGGCGGCAAGCACGATGGTCTTTTATTCGCTCGACTACAGCATGGCCAACTTCGAGCAGGCCAAGGCCCGCATCCACAGAGCCGGGCAGAAAGAGAACTGCCACTACCTCTACCTCATCTGCCGGGGGACCATCGACCGCAAGGTTTTGTATGCGCTCCGGAAGAAGCTGAACCTGGCAAAAATGCTCGTGGATGACTACCGCAGAGGCATAAATCCGTTTGACAGCGGCACCTCACCGGATGGGGGTTGAATTATTCGGTAAGGGGTGAAAGGAGGTAGTCACCGATGACGAACACAGAGATCTTCGAAATGGCTGACAGGCTCAAGGCACTGCAGGAAGAAAAGAAGGACCTCGAAGCACAGACCAAGGCCCTGACGGTGGAGATTGCGAATCTGGACGAGCAGCTCTCCGACGCCATGACCGAGGCCGACCTCGACCGTTTCTCCCGCAATGGCAGCACGTTCTACTTGAAGAGCAGACTATTCGCGTCCCCGGCGTCTGGTCGGAAGGACGAGATGATGAAGGCGCTGAAAGAGAACGGATACGGCAGCCTGGTCGTTGAGACGGTCAACGCCAACACCCTCGCATCCTTCATCAAGGAGCAGCGCGAGGCCACGGGCTTGGACATTCCCCCGTGGCTCGGAGATACCGTCAGCACCTTTGAAAAGGTGTCGGTCGGCATCCGGAAATCGTAAAGAGTATCCCCGAAGCGGTGTGCGCCGCACCAGAATTACATTTCAGGAGGACATGAACCATGTCAGATAAGAAGAATACCGAGATCGCAGTGAGCGGGGGCTTTGCCGCTCTCGCCGGCAACGATATGCTGGCCGAGGCCATGGCGGACGACTGCCAGGGACTCGAATTTTCCTTTGACCGCGTGAAGCTCCCCGCTGGCGGCGGTACGGCTTTCGAGATCCCCACCGCTGAGAGCGATGAGATGGAAATGGCGAAGGACATCACCGGCGTCATCGTGTATAACCACCCCGCTTTCGCCTACTACCGAGATAAGTACGCTGGGGGGAACAACCCTCCCGACTGCGGCTCCTTCGACGGCGTCACAGGCACCGGCGTTCCCGGAGGGAGCTGTGCTTCCTGCCCCTACAACCGGTTCGGCAGCGGAGACGGCCAGAGCAAGCTGTGCAAGAACAAGCGTATGCTCTACATTCTGCGGGAAGGAGAGCTGTTCCCCATTGTGCTCTCCCTACCGACCGGGTCGCTCCGCTCCTTCACGAACTATGTGAAGAGCCAGCTGTCCCGTGGCCGCAAACTGAGCCATGTGGTCACGAAGATCACGCTGAAGAAGGCCACCAATTCCTCCGGCATCGCATTCTCCCAGGCGGTGTTCGCTTTCGACCGTATGCTGACCGCCGATGAGCGCGCCGCTGTGGCCGGCGTCACGGAAACGGTCAAGGCGTATGCCGCCAACCTCACCCCGGCCTCGCTCGTTGAGGACGAGCCGCTGGTCGATCCCGAGACGGGGGAAGTTGTCGAACCCCTGAAGTAAGCTGCACACTTGCCCGGAGGGGGTCAACCCTCCGGGCAGGCCCATAAGGAGTGATTCCGCATGAATACAGACTACAGATGTGTGACCACGGTGGCCGGGATCAAGGAGTACATCGGCGGCGCCCGTATAGTGGCCTTCGACTTTGAGACGGCCCCGGACGATCCCTACCGCGAAGAGGACAGAGCCGCGCTCGATCCGGCGAAGGCACACATAGTTGGTTGTTCCTTTTCTGTGCAGGAGGGCACTGGCATCTACGTCCCCATTGCACACCGGATCGGCGCCAACGCCGATAAAGGGGTCTTTTTCTCTTTTCTCAGAGGATTCCTCACGGACGGCGCCGTGGTCAAAGTGGCCCACAACATCGCCTTTGAGTCCTCGTTCGCCTATGCGTTGGGCATCGTGATCCAGGCTCCCGTGTATGACACGATCTGCGCTTCGCAGATGAGCCTCAAAAGCACCTATGATTTCCGCACTCTGCATGACAGCGGCCTGAAGCGGCTGGCTGATGAACTGTTCGGAGAGCCGCTGCCATCGTTTTCAAGCGTTACGGATGGGAAGCATTTTGATGAACTGGACGGCGGCGACGCAGAGACGGTGCGCTATGGCTCTGCCGACTCCGATTTCGCGCTCCGCCTATACCACCGATTCAATTCCTGGTTTGACCGCTATCTTCCGAAGCACCGGTACATCGTGGAGGAGATCGAAAGCCCTACGGCTGTGTACCTTGGCATCATGAAGAAGAACGGCATCCCGATAGATATCCCGCTCATGCAGGAACGCAAGGCCGAGGCCGAGGCCGAGATGGAGCGCATCCGTGGAGAGATCGCGTTCATCGTTGGCGATGTGGATATCGGGGCGAATTGCTCCACGCAGGCATTTAAGAACTATCTGTATAAGGATCTGGAGCTGCCCGTTCTGAAGACCACGGGAACCAACCGCGAGGCGGCAGACGATATGACCATGACGTTGCTCAAAGAGTGGTGCGATGAGCACCGCCCAGAGCTGTCCAAGCTGTTCACGCTGGTGCAGGAGTACCGCAAGTGGGGCAAGATCAAGTCCACCTACATCGACGGCTACTTGAAATACTTAAATCCCGTGACCGGGTGTATCCACCCGGAGCTGTTCTCGCTTTCTACGGACACCGGAAGAATGAACTGCCGCAATCCCAATGCACAGAATATGCCGCGCAAGACCAATGACCCTATCGGGGTCCGCAACTTTATCAAGGCTCCGGAAGGCAGCCTCATCCTGTCCCTGGACTTCTCCCAGATCGAGCTTCGCGTCGGCGCTTTTTACTGCCGCGATGAGAAAATGCTCGACACATACCGCAGAAACGGTGATATCCACGCGGCGACGACCAGTGTGATTTTTGGCGTCAGCTACGAAGAAGCGCAGGACAAGCATTCTGAGAATTACAAAGAACACCGGACGATTGCGAAGAACGTGAACTTTGGCACGTTTTACGGACTGTTCCCGCGGGGGCTGCAGAAAACCCTGAAATTCAAGGCCGGGGTCGAAAGGACCGTGAGCGAGTGTGAAGCGATCCTGGCCAACCTGAAGAGCGGGTACAAGGGCCTGACCGCATGGCAGGAAGAGACCAAGGCGGAGGCGGCGAGGCGGCGGTATTCCGAAACCTGGCTCGGCAGGCGCAGATACCTCCCTGGCATCACCTCGGATGACTGGGGCCAGAGGTCCTTTGCGGAACGGTGCGCGCTGAACACGCCCATCCAGGGGACGGCGGCGGATATTTTGAAGCTCGCCATTGCCCGAATCCTTGCTGGCCTGCCGGAGCGGGAGTGGCTGAAGCCCATCCTTCAGATACACGATGAACTGACGTTCATCGTCCCGGCGGACAAGCTGTCCGAGGCAGTCGGATTTATCCGGGGCTGCATGGAAGAACAGCCGTTCCCTGAGTTTGACCTCCCGCTGATCGCGGAGGCATCCGCGGGTCCGACCTTTGGCATGATGGACGAATTGGAGGACTGACCTATGGAAAATGAACGCGAATACAAGCTGCCGGATACACTCCGGCGTTTGATGGAGAAGCATCCCAAGACCAGGGAGAAAACTACGCAGAAAAAACTGGCGCAGAGTATTGGCATCCGACCGCAGACCGTCGCACAGTATCTCACCGGCGAGACCACCCCGGCTGCGAAGAACTGTCTGGCCTTGGCCAGCTACTTTGGCGTGAGTACAGACTACCTCCTCACTGGTCATGAGGACAACGCTCTGTACTCCGCTATGGTAGACGCCCAGCGGCGCAGAATGTATGAAAAGCTGTCCAACATCGCGGTTCTCTGCTCCAATGCGGAGAATCTGGCGCTGGCGCTCATGGAAGGCTTGGTGGATCTGGATGTTCAGGAATAACGAGGGGTATTCCGACCCGACCGCAGGCGCGGTCATGAGCCGGATGATGAAGGAGTACCGGCAGCAGCAGAAAGAACGCTATGCCGACAAAAACCGCAGGAAGATCTATGTGGCTTCCAAGTATGCGGGAGATGTGGACGCGAATGTACAGGCGGCAATCGGATACTGCCGGCGCGTGATCGAGGCCGGGCATATGCCGATAGCCAGCCATCTTCTGTATCCGCAGATACTTAATGACGATGATCCCAAGGAGCGGGAGATCGGTCTCATGTTCGGCCTGGCCCTCCTCCGGCTCTGCGATGAGGTGTGGGTGTTTGGCCCGGTGTCCCCCGGCGTTTCGCGGGAGATCGACGAGGCAAAGCGGCTGAAGAAACGGCTCCGCTTCTTTGAGGGGGTGAGCGTATGACTGTAACGGCGACCGATGTTCTCAGCGCCCTCTTCAACCCGACCGACATCGTCTGCTTTCGCGTCTTTGATGATAAGAAGGACGGCGTCTTTCAAGGGTCGAAGCTGTCCTGCGAGTGCGGGAAGTACAAGGCCATCGAAAAGACGCTCAAAAACCATAATGCCATGAACCGCGGCATCTTCTTCGTGGTCAACTACGGTGGGCAGGACGATGATTCCATCACCAGGATCAACGCCCAGTTCGTGGAGATGGACACCGGCAGCTTTGAAGATCAGCAGAAGAAGATCGACAGTTTCCCGCTCCCGCCGTCCATGGTCATCAGAACACAGAAATCCTACCATGTGTACTGGTTCATGGACTCGACAGCGAAGGTGGAGCGGTTCCGGGAGATCCAGACGCAGCTCGTGAAGCACTTTGACGGCGACCCTATGTGCGTGAACGAATCGCGGGTCATGCGCCTTCCCGGTTTCTTACACTGCAAGAAGGCCACTCCCGTGGAGGTGACGTGCATCAGCTTTCACCCGGAGCGGAAATACACCCAGGACCAGCTGTCAGATGTACTGCCCGAGGTGGATATGGCGCCCGTGGAGAGGAAAAGCGGCACGGAAAAGGGCATCGACCAGGTGATGAGGTCGTGTGTGTTCCTGCAGCACTGCCGCGACGATGCCGCCTCCCTCTCGGAGCATGATTGGTATGCCATGATCACGAACCTTGCCTCGTTTGATGGTGGCACGAAACTGATCCACGAACTGTCCGCTCCCTACCCCGGATACAGCGAAGCGAACACACAGAAGAAGATCAACCATTTCCTTGAGAGCGGCACAAGCCCCATCACCTGCAAGGTCATCTGCGAGAAAGGTTTCAAGTGCCCGAAGTTTACCGCTGGTGAGTGTCCAGTGAAATCCCCGGCGGCGTGGAGCTATCAGCCGATGACCGCAGATGCTCTGATGGATGTGCTGCACAGCATCCCCGTGACCGGGGAAGTGATCCGGGACCTGCAGGCAGCAAAGCGATTTGTGTCGGAGTATCTCTACAACCAGGACGTGGTGACGGCAGACGTGATCATCAATTCCGAGATCCGTGACCACTTCAAGCTGAAATCGTCCTTCTTGAAGTCGCTGAACATGGTGTTCAAGGAGGCCAGCAAAGCGTATCAGGCCAGCAAGGCGGCGAAGAAGGCGAAGGCCGGAACCGCTATCCCGGACTGGTATGAGCCGACCGATGTCGGGCTGCGTTTCCTGCCCGGCGTTCTGGCTAGGAGCATGGCAGAGGAACAGCAGGTGTTCTACGCGGCAGAGCAGCACTTCTGCTATCGCGGCGGTGTGTATGCTGAGATGTCCGAGATGGAGGCCCAGCGGCTCGTGCAGGAGCGGATGCTCGTCCGGGAAACGAAGATGTCCCAGATCGTGGATGCGGAGAAGCAGTGGCGGCTCTTGGTGCAGAGGGACATCCGTGAGCTGAACGCAAACCCCTACATCATCAATGTCCGCAACGGCCTATACAACGTCCTGGAGGATACCCTGACTGAGCACACCCCGGATTATTACTCTACTGTGCAGCTGAACGTGACCTACGACAAAAAAGCGGACTGCCCGCTGTTCAAGCAGTTTCTGACGGAGTCGATGGGCGGGGACATGGCGCAGGTCGATCTCATTCAGGAGATGCTGGGGTACTTTCTCATCCCGGTCAATTCTGCGCAGAAATGCTTTGTGATCGTAGGCGTGGCATCTGCCGGAAAATCTGTGCTGCTCCGGGTGCTGAACGATGTGCTTCTGGGCAAGCGGAACGTGTCCAATGTGTCGTGGCAGGCTCTGAATGAGCGATTCAAAACGGCGGAGCTTTTCGGAAAGCTGGCGAACATCTTCGCCGATCTGCCCACGAAGAACATCGACGACAACGGTATCTTCAAGGCTCTCGTGGGAGAGGACTACCTGACGGTCGAGAAAAAGAATAAAAACCCCTTCAGCTTTCAGTCGAGCGCACGGCTCCTGTTCTCCTGCAACAGCATCCCGAAGAACTACGGCGACCGCTCCGAGGGCTTTTACCGCAGGCTCATCATTATTCGGTTCAATCACACCGTGCCGCAAGATAAGCGCGACCCGGATCTGCTGGAGAAATTCCGAATGGAAGCTGACGGCATCTTCCTATTCGCACTGGAAGGGCTCCGCAGGCTCATGAACAACCACTATGTGTTCTCTGAAACGCAGGTCAATGCTGACGAGCTTCAACGGTACCGGGAGGAGTCGGACTCCGTGCTGTCCTTCGTGAAGGACTACTGCGACCTGGGCGCCGCGTACACCACCGGCTCCACGGAACTGTTCAATGCCTATAAGGTGTATTGCGAGGAATGCGGCCTGAAACCGTACTCCCAGAAAAGTTTCGTGCAGCAGCTCACCGCATCATTCCCCAGTGTGACGCGCGACATAGATCGCACAGCAAAGAGGCGGGTGCTCTTGGGCGTCCGGCTCGGCGAAGTGCTGGGGTAACCGCCCCCGGCGGTGATCGCCACGGGAAAAACCGGAACACGAGAACACATGGAACACGTCGGTCCTATCTTTATATATATAAAACACATTTTTATATATCCCCCAGATTTCAGCTAGAAAAAATTCAGCATAATAGGACTTTTTCGTGTTCCATGTGTTCCAAGTGTTGAAAACAGGGAGGTCATTAGAACACATGAAAGAGACAGACATCGTAAAGGCCATCGTGAAGTATCTCCGAACCGTGCCGAGATGCTTCTTCTGGAAAGAGCACGGCGGTATGTACGGGACGGCGGGCATCCCCGATATCATTGCCTGCATCGACGGGCGCTTCTTCGGATTCGAGGTCAAAACAGAGGACGGTACCCCCACGAAGCTCCAGGAGGCGACCATACGAAAAATCCTCGCTGCCGGCGGCGTTGCTCTTGTCGTGCGCTCGGTTGACGAGGTGCGAACTGCCATAAACAGTTCTCTGCGCTGATTCAAAGACACATCGCTTCAATGCTCCGATGCCTATTACATTTTTGGGAGGTATCGCACATGAGCGACATCAAGGATTATGAAAGACTAGCGAACGCCATCATCCGACAGGCCGTCAAGGATTGGAAAGCCGCCGTCCGCACACTCAAGAGGCTCCCCAGGAGCGACAAGGCAAAGCAGGTGCGGGAGGACTGCGAAGATTTCTTCTTGTCAGACTGGTTCACGGCGCTCACCGATGTGGACGGATCAGTCGTGCTGCAGAAGCTGAAAGAGGAGGCTTGTGTCCTATGACGGCAAAGGAATATCTCCGGCAGGCGTACCGGTTGGATTTGAAAATCAACAGTGACATAGAGGAAGCGGCGCGGCTGCGAGAAATGGCCAGCAGACTGACCCCGCCGACGCTGGGCGACAAGGTGCAGACCACCCGCATCGGAGAGGCACCCTTTGTGCGGAGCATTGAGAAGGTCCTTATGCTTGAGGAGCAGATCAACCGGGAGATCGATGCTTTGGTTGCCCTTAAGGAGCAGATGCGTGGTGTGATCACAGCCGTTACGGATACAGACGAACGGTTGGTTCTTCGCTACCGGTACATTCACAATATGACCTGGGAGCAGATCGGGGACAAGCTCAAGGCCGATCGGACAACCGTCTATCGTTGGCATAAGCGCGGCCTCGCCCATGTGCAGCTCCCGGAAAGCCCCATCCGGATCTGAAAGTTGCACACTTTGCAGCGAAATGCAACACTTTGCAACAAGACACACCCCCCAGATAGTGCTATAGTGTATTCGGTGAAATAGTAAACGGAGCCACTGGGGAGCGATCCCCGGTGGCTTTTTCAATGGAACGGAGGAAAGAGATGCTTTTTACATCTGAGCAAGTTTCCCGCGGACACCCCGACAAGATTTGCGACCAGATCGCGGATGCCATTGTGACGGACTGCCTGCAGCACGACCGCAACAGCCGTGTGGCTGTGGAGTGCATGATCAAGGGCAGCGACGTGTATATCTCCGGCGAGATCACTTCCAAACATGACCCGGATTTCGATGCCCTGGTACAGATGATCTTGTGGATGGTTGGGTACGGTAAGGACTCGTATTCCTTCACTGTGCATCACCACATCACCCGACAGAGTCCTGACATCGCACTTGGTGTGGATAAGCAGGGCGCCGGTGACCAGGGCATCATATTCGGATACGCGACGAGCGAGACTCAGGAGCTTCTCCCCTTGCCCTTCGTCCTGGCGACAGAGGCGCTGGAGGCCCTGGCGGATCTCCGCTCCCCTATTCTTCTGCCGGATGCCAAATCCCAGGTGACCTACGACTACCGGCGAAACCGGATCGACACCTTCCTGATAAGCACACAGCATCAAGAGGATGCCAGTCTGGATGAAGTCCGGCACACCGTGGAGCCGATCATGAAAAAGGCTGCTCGGCGCTATAGCCAGAACGAGGATTTCAAAGTCCTGGTGAATCCCACTGGCCGCTTTGTCCTCGGAGGCTCGTTTGCCGACACCGGCGTGACCGGCAGAAAGCTGGCCTGTGACACCTACGGCGGTGCCTGCCGCTTTGGCGGCGGCGCCCTGTCGGGCAAGGACCCCACCAAGGTGGACCGCTCCGCTGCCTACATGGCGCGGAAAGTAGCCAGGGACATAGTCAAGCAGGGATTTGCGAAGCGGTGTGAGGTGCAGCTCGCCTACGCTATCGGTGTGGCGGAGCCGGTCTCTGTGAGCGTCGATTGCTTTGGGACTCAGCGAGTGCCCAAAAACTATATTGAGCGGCTGATTCGGAAGCGGTACGACCTGACGCCCAGTGGGATCATCACAAACCTGCGGCTGAAGGATGTGGATTACAATCGTGTGTCCTACCTGGGCCATTTCTGGCGGGCCTGGATGCCCTGGGAAGAGTGAGTGTGTTTGGATGAAAATAAATTTGCGAACAGCGCCCTGTAGGCGTTGACTTTTATGAGTTTCAGAGCGTTAATGTCACACGCCAAGGGACAAGGCCCCTTGAGTACCAACAAGGAGGAACGCAAATGACTATCCACCTGAACACCCACCCGGATGACCGCAAGGATATGGTCAAGGCCATTTCCGAGCTGACGGGGCTGGACTCCACCTACATGGGGATGCCCTCCTGCGCCTACCAAATCGGCGCGGTAACAGTCAACCGGGACGGGACAATAAACTACGACTTGGATGCTACCACCGAGAACTTGATTCCCATGCTCATCGAGCACGACTGGCTGGACCCCGGCGAGTACGATCTGGGAGACGAGGCCGAGAACATCGAGGCGACCGCTGCCGCCGAAGATGAAGAAGCCTCTGCAGACGGCGAGGCCGAAGCCGCCCCGGAGAATGAAGAGACCGCAATTCCAGAGCCAACAGAGAATGTCACCGCTGTGGCTATCACACTCCCGCTGGAGGGCTGGACAGTGGCGGAAGTGAAAAACCTGCTTCGGCTGGTCTGCAGCAAGCAGTATCTCATCCGCCGCATGACCGGCAACGAAACGCTGGATCTTCGGCAGGATTTCGTTGAGGCTCTCTGCGCCAAAGCATACCATGAGACCATAGCCGATGTACAGGCAGATTTGAATGTCGGCATGGAGCGTGGTGAGGTCAACGGCCTGAGTTTCGCGGACGACCATTTTACGATGGCGTTCCCCTATGATGAGCAGAATCCCACACGCTGGGAGGCCATTGGAGAGCTATTGGCGGGGATGATGCGGATGGCGAAGGGTGCGACCCGCGTGAGCCTGGATTCCAAAGCCACGCCGGAGAACGAAAAGTTCTATGCGCACTCCTGGCTGATGCGGATGGGATACGGTGGGCCGGAGCACAAAGAGTTCCGAGCCACACTGCTGGGACACTTGAAAGGCTATGCCGCATTCAAGAACGAGGCGGCTGCACAGGCACACAAAGATAAGTATGCCGCCATCCGTAGAGAGCGGCGGGCACCGAGAGCTGATGCCGGTTCAGACGAACCCAGCGAGGCTGAACCGACTGTGGAGGTCGATTCATGAACATGATTCCTACCGAGCGACTGGCGGCCCTTCGGGAGCAATACCCCAAGGGCTGCCGTGTGAAACTGATTCGCATGAACGATCCCTACAACCAGAAACTGAAACCCGGTGCCCTGGGTACAGTCAAATGTGTGGATGATACAGGCACGATCTTCGTTGCCTGGGACTGTGGCTCCGGCCTCGGTGTTGTGTACGGCGAGGATGTCTGCATCAGAATTGATAGCGAGGAGGGAAAGCGATGACCGAGCGCACGACACGAATTCTTCTGGATTTGAAAGCCCGGCAGGATGCCGACGAACATATGGTCTGCCCCCGCTGCGGCGCGGACAACATGAAGCACCCGCTGCACACCAACGCACTGAGCCGAATTGCGGAAATCTACATTTGCGATTCCTGCGGTTCTGCCGAGGCTATGCTGGAACACATGAACCAGCGGTCGCCGCTGACCAGCTGGGATGTGTTCAAGCCCAAAGTACCGCCTTCCGATTTCAACGCAAGATCGGCAGACGAGGTACTGGAGCTGGTGACCAAGACCCAGCTGGATGCCCTGACCCACATCTTCCGGCTATGTCGGGATGACCCCGCACAGGCTGAGGAGTACCGGCTGGAGGCATTCGAGAGTTGCCCCGGACTGACCGAGTTGTGGACCCAGCCCTTTGCCGCCAAGTACAAAGCGGTGGACGGGAGCGTGGTGGTTCGATTCACGACCAACGCCGATGGAAACCCCGTCGTGCAGGCGGGCATCGCGGATAAATAAGTCCACTGACTATTTGAAAGCGTCAAGCGATTTGCTTGGCGCTTTTCTTTTGCCCCCAGCCGCGCACGTTTGACGCCGCGCCCTCCCTTGGGTACTAACCCCACCTTTTTCCCCAAACCCGACACGGGCCAAACGTGGGCGTGACATGGGCAAGAAAAAAGGCCGCCCCCAATTTGGGAGCGGCTGAAACTTGTTTAGCAAAAACTATGCTTCTTTTCTTGCACGATTTCGATGTGTCGCAGAGCACTTAAACGCTTTGATCATGGCCGGAGATAATTCGGGAGAGTCTTCATCAAAAGTTACCTCTTGCTTCGCAGCGGCTTCGACCTCCTCCAACTGCGCCTGCGTAGGTTTTTGGCCAGCCTTAATTGTATAGTTCTTGGTCATAGTATACAGTAGGCGTGGGACTCGAAGCCTTACCGTGCGCGGCAGCGCATGAGCGCGGGTTCAAGGACAGTGCTGATTTCTGAGCCGAGGCCCAGCTTTTTGTACGCTTTGCAGATGTCTGCATAGTACTCATCCACGGGTGATTCTTGTTTGTAGCGGTCGCACATGATGTACACCATGCCCTTGATTTCAGAGCCATCCGCCATGCGTACCGTGGCCTCTTCCTTGTCGTAGTAATGTGGATATCCTTCGTACACATCGAGCCGTCGCTCATCGGTGTCGTTGATCTCCCATACGGCAACGGGAACACCCTCGGCGCAGGCAGTATCGGGCTCCACCGTGGCATGGCGGTAGAACTCCAGGCGGTGATTTGAAAGCGTCCCCATGCCGATGAGCTTGCCGCCTGGACAGCGATAGGCCATCTGTTCCTCTACCATGTTGGACCCATAAGCTATATATTTCATCGCGTGTTCCTCCTCCAAAAATGATTCCGGGCAGCCGGCGTGACAGTAATCACTCTGCTGCCCGGAAAAGTCAAGTGTTTTCTACTGAAAAGATTCAGACATTGATTTCGGAGCTGCGCGGCGCCGGAAATACCAGCGCGGCAATGTCCCGCTCAATGTCAGCAGTCCAGTTGCGCTCGACGAGCACGATCCGTGAGTACATTTCGGCACTGGCTGGCTCGGCAAAGAGCCGGAAGGCATCCCAGGCATCCGACAGCACTGTGTGCTCCTGTTCCTCTGACTGTGTGCCGTTATCTTGATCCCGAAGCTCAAAACGGATAATGAAAGTGGTGTCTGGCATTGGCTGTCCTCCTTCGCTGCATTCAGTAGATGGTAATGTAACCGGGCGATTTGGCAAGCTCATCAAACTCTTCCCGCGCTCTTTCGCCGACAGTCTTGGCGCTTTCCCCGGTCGTGTTATCATCGGGAATGATGTCCTGTCCATCACAGTCGTACACATCAAACATTATATCGCTTGTAGCAATGGCCCGTTCTATGAAGCCGTTCTCCACGCAGACAGCGACATTCACCAGGAGTTCGTGTTCCTGGATTTGGGAGCTGGGTTCGCCAGACAGGTCGAGTTGCTTTCCTGCGGCAAAGTCCGTCGCTTTTTCCTTTGAAAGAAACACATGGGCAGATCCATGTTCAACTACAGTATAGATTTTCATTTGAAAGACCCTCCTTTGTAATTTTACTGCGGCGTTATGCAATGTCAAGGCGCTATGGGCATTCCCACATTGGTTGACTCTTCAATTCTGACAATCTTATATTCGTCAGTGCAAATCAGGTCGGGCCAGTGTTCACGAACTTGCTTTTTTGATTCGGCCCACACATATCTTCGGTGGTCACCCTCAAAAGGATAGTAACGACTCCGGTAAATGACGAGCCATCTTTTTGCCATATAATCACCCCTTTACCTTAGAGCCTTGGGCGCAAGGTTGATTTGAAAGCGTGTGCAGACTCCCGCGCCAGGCGGAATAATTTGATTAGGGTGCCCAGCGGCCCTCGTAGATTTCCTCGCTGCTGCCATCGCGATAGTACACACTGCGGCGAAGCCATCCATTTTCTTGAAACACACGGATGCTGATTTTGTCTGGGAAAATTGAGATGTGCAGTGTGTCGCCATTCTGATTTACACCAGAGTACAGAGCATCATCGGTGTCCGAGCCACGCTCATCCATCAAAGCGATCATGCCCTTGAGGTCGTCGGTGTCCAACTTAAAATCCATCTCTCTGCTTTCCATTGGTGTGTGACCTTTCTGCCCTTCACCCTGGGCGCCAGGTTAATTTGGAAGCGTGTGCGGCTCCCGCGACGCTCCCGAATTTGGAAGCGTTTCGGCCCATGCCAGGGGCCATCGTCAGGCGGGTTGATTCAGAAGCGTCAGGCGAAAATGCCAGCTGTGATTTTCAGTCGGCTGCCGAACTCTTCCGGGGTGAGTTCACAGTCATCTTCACCGTAGCCCCCGCCGAGGAAACACTGTACGGTGTTCCTGTCCGTTGTGTTGGCGACACCGCGCAGCGGCTTCTCCAACTTCGGGTCGCTTTCTATGACCTCAACAGTGTGCGCACCAAGTTTTTCACATGCAACAAGGATTTCGTAGCTGTTCATTTCGTGAACCTCTTGTTTTGATTTGAGAGCTGTGTGGCTCCCGCGACGCTCCAATCCCGGAGCGTTTCGGCCCGTGCCAAAGGCCATCGTCAGGCGGGTCAATTTAAGAGCGAATCACACACTTTTCGGGTATGCCGTGCGGTGTTTCGATTCTGCTCCACAAGGTTCTGCACATGAGTCTGCAGATGTGGCAACGCTCTCTGGATACGCTTGGACCCGTCCACTTTGGATGTGAGGATGTGGTTGATGAAGTCGTAAAGGTCATCATCGTACCAGTCGAGGATGTCCATACAGATTTCAAAGTTCAAGTTTTTCATTTGTGTGTTCCTTTCCGGGCGATGCCCATTTTGATTTGGGAGCGTTTCGACTGTGCCAGCAGCCATCATCAAGAGTGTATGAACTTATCACATCAGAACCGTGTATACACTCCCTTCATAGAAGCCATCTGAGCCAGCCTCAATGCCGCAGGTATCGATGATGTACAGCGCCGAACAGTCGCGTATCACTATGAAATGTGCATCGTGATCATCTTCTGCATCTTCCCAAAGCATCGTGCCTACGTCATTTTCTGTAAGGTTGTACTTCTTGAAAATTTCCGTAAGTGTGGTTTTTGTCATGCTGTGTCCCTCCACATGTAGATTTAGAAGCTGTGTGGCTCCCGCGACGCTCCAAGCCTCGGAGCGTTTCGGCCCGTGCCATGGGCCATCGTCAGGCGGGTTGATTCAGAAGCGTTTCGTGGATGCTGTCCAGAAGTACCTGCGTGGGTAGTAGCTGTCGTTGCTGAACAGTAGTCCCCGCTCGTTTATAAATTTACCAATCGTTGCTATGTATCCGCTGGCATCCATGATGGCGAATTTGGACCCGGCCAGATGGTGGATGAAATCCAGTGTGGCGGGGTTCCGCAGGTCGCTGGGCTGGCGGATGATTTCGGAGAGGTACTGCGTCACAAAGAGGGCTGTGTCACTGTACTCTTTGTTATTGGGGTCGCTGGTGAGCTGGATGGTGCCGTTGTGTGCGATACCGCAGCGGCAGTTCGATTTCAGAACTTTCATTCGGTCGCGGCGATTTGAAAGCGGGAATGGGTGTGTCATCTCCGGCTGCACACCCGCTTGGGTGCTGATTCGGAAGTGGTACACCACCGGGTCTTTCGCGGTGAAGTGTTCCTTTCGGATAGCGTCCAGAAAGCTGTCCACATCCATGAAGCCTTTTCGGATGTGTACCTTTCCGTTGCGGGCGTACATATATCCCGCACCGTGGGGATTGTTCTCGAACATGGTACGGATAGTTCCGCAGGTGGGCTGGCGGACGCCAGCGGCGGATGAGCAAATGATGCACATAGTTTTGACCTCCTTTGATTTGAAAGCTGTGCGTTAGCGGCTCTGGACGATGGTCAGCTGGTACTCTGTGCCGTCGGGCAGGGTGATTACCAAGCCCTTGTTGTAGGTCATGACACCAGCTTCATCGAAAGTCTGTACTCGGAAGTTCTCCCAGCAGACCGGGTCGTCATCTGTAGGTGTGCCGTCGATCAGTTCTCGCAGACCGTTCTGCAGGGTTTCCTCGGTGAATTCGTTCTCGTACATTTTGCAAACCTCCATGTGTTGATTTGAAAGCTGTTTGGCTTCCCGCGACCGGGCGGTGCCCGGTTTCGGCTGGCAGCCGGCCAGCCATCGTCAGGCGGGTTGATTTGCAAGCTGTGCCTCAGCGGAGGGTGTACCGCTTTCCGCGGGCAGTGATTTCAAAGCGTCTGCGGCCCCCGCGCTCGGTGTACCGCTCCACCCGGTCAATATCCTCCAGGCGGCAGGACTTCATCCGCGGCTGTTTCCGGAGCCAGGGCAGGGCGGCTGATTTGAAAGCTGTGCCCAGTTCCTCGTGGCAGGCTGTGTTGCGGCGGCTGTACCGCTCCGTCCGAAGGCGTCCGATGCGAGGCGCTTCGTCCACGGTTGTGTACCAGCCTTCGCCGCGGTCGGTGAGTTCCAGCCACTTGATTTGGGAGATGTGCTCCAGCCGGTTGTTCCAGAGGTCGCCGTCCCAGTTGTCGGAGAGGCGTGTGTCCGGCGCGGCGCGGCCCACCGTGAGGATGATGACGTTGCCGTCGAAGCCGTCGTCGAGGTGCGCCCAGCACATCTCCCGTTCCAAAAGGACCCGGACGATTTCAGAGCCGTTGCTCAAATCGATGTGTGCGATCTCACCCTGGCTGCCACGCATGGTGTCGGGGAAAATGGTGTACCCTTGATTCAAAAGCTCGGTGACTGTCTCAGTGTACTTTTTTCGGATGTCCTGTTTTTTCATGGTGTGTTCCTTTCCGGGCGGTCGCCCTGTTGATTTGAAAGCTGTGTGTCAGTTGTAGTTGTTGAGGAGGATGCACAGTGCGAGCTTGGCCTCTTCGCAGGTCGGCTCTGTGTCCCAGCCCCGGTCGTAGTTCGCTACCGTGTGCCCGTCGATGGCCAGCCACAGCTTGGAAATGCGGCCCTCGTTGATTCCAAAGCTGGACCCAGTTTTGTACACCTTCACTTGGTAGGTGACTCGGACGTGGCTACCACCCTTTTTCGGGATGCCGATGACGCCCTCGTGCCACATACTGGCATAGCCTTTCGCGGCCCCGGTGAGTGTGTTGGAGAAGTTCTGTTTTTTCACGGTGTGTTCCTTTCCGGGCAGATGCCCTGGTTGATTTGAAAGCGTGTGCGGCTTCCCGCGACCGGGCGCTGTGCCCGGTTTCGGCTGGCAGCCAGCCAGCACTCGTCAGGCGGGGCGATTTGAAAGCTGTGTCCATGGCGGCTGTGTCAGGAAGCCATCCGCCAGGCGGAATTGCCGGGGAGGGCTTTGATGAGGAGCTTCCGGGCTGTGTCAAATTCGTCACCGATGAAGCCCAGCCGGAGGAGCCAGCACCGGAAGGTGTATTTGGGGTTGTCTGTGTCGGGGCGCTTGGGGCTGGCGGACCCCGCAGTCAGGGCTTGGTAGGAGATGGCCAGGCACAGCTGGATGTAGGCTTTGACTTTACCCGCGTGAAGTGTGCTGTTGAAGGCCCGGAACTCGATGGTGCCCTTCTGGAACACGCTGTGCAGGTTGAGCAAGTGGTACCGGCTGGAGTCGTAGTGCTGGTGTGCGTGGTACCGCCAGTCCTGGTCGCCGTACCAAAGCTGTGCGAAAGCCTCCATGGTCTTGGGTTTTTTCGCGTTCAGACGGCGGAGGAAATTCGGGTCCACCGGCTGGCACCACCGTGTGCGACGGCTGTGGCTTATCTCCAGAGCCATGGTGAGCAGGTCTTCCTTGGCGTTGACTATGTTGACCAAGTTGCGCAGGGTCTTGGGGGTGTGTTCGCCGAGGCCGACGTGGACGTGGATGCCGCAGGAAGTGTGTGCCTCGGCCCCGGCAGCCTTGAGCTTGCGGACCAACTCTTGCACAGTCTCGATGTCGTCCCACCGGCAGATGGGGCTGACCACTTCGGTCTCTCGTTCCCACACATCGTCGATGGAGGAGTCGGAGACCACTTTCCAGACACGTCCCGTGCCGTCGGGAATTTCGCGTGTGTCGTAGGTTCCGCCCGTGTGCCGGACTTGGGTTCCAAAGTGTGCCGCGATGACTTTCGCGGCGTCGGCGCGGGTGATGTGTCGCATTTCGAGTTCGATGCCAAAGGTCTGGTTTTTCATGGGGTCGCGTTCCTTTCGTTTTTGTTTTCGCCCCGTGGGGTTGCCCCCCGCGGCGTGACACATTCATCGCTCTGCCGGGGCCAAAAAGCAACCCGATTTACTACACAAACCTCGCGCCCCCGGCTTGTGTACAACCGACAAAAACCGGGCAAAACCGGCCTTTTTCGCGCCCGCCGCCCGAAAACTCCAACCCGCCCAAAACGGGAAAACCCTACACACCCCGCCCGGCTGCCGCCGTTTTTTGCCCCCAAAAACCGCCCGCCGCGCCCGCCGCTGGCGCCCACGTCCGCGTGTACGCGCGTAACGCCCACGCCCGCCCGTGCGCCCGCCCCCGGTCGCACCCACCCGCCACCGCCCGTGCGCCCGCCCTGGTCGCGCCCGTCCACCCGCCGCACACGCCCGCCCGTGGCTGTGCGCCCAAGGGGGGCCTGAATCCCGGTGGTGCGTTACTAAGAGACCGCGCCCCCCTCTCGCGTAAATTTCCGCGAAATTGGGGGAGGGGGGTCAAACGGCCCAGAAACACAAAAAAGCCGCCCCTTTCGGAGCGGCTGGCGGTAACAAAAAGGCCCCTCACTGCCGTGGGGAGCCGGTTGATCCTATCTTCCTTTTCATGGCATGATCTTAAAAATTGTCTTGGGCGCAGCTTGCCGTTTTAAGCTGCGCCCAAGTAATTTATATCGACACACTGTGCGGCTTTTGCGCCGTGTGGAGCCGTAGGCTTTATCCGGTGGCGTGATCGCGTCCCGGCATCGGCTCCAACACAAGCCAGCGGTTCTCGCTGATACACAGGTTTCTTGTTATGTAAAATACCACACTTTGCTGTGAAGTTTTTGGACTTTTTTGGAACTTATTATGAACGGTTCTTTAATCTGGCAGCATCACCTATCCAGACAGAGTGAGGAGGAGCTTTCGTGAACACAACCATGAATCTGCAAAAAATCCCGGTGGATCAGCTCAAACCCGCGAAATACAATCCCCGGAAAGATCTGAAGCCCGGCGATCCAGCCTATGAAAAAATCAAGAGAAGCCTGCACACATATGGCTATGTGGACCCCGTGATTTGGAATGAGGTGACGGGCAACATCGTCGGCGGCCACCAGCGGTACAAGGTTCTCATTGCCGAGGGCGTTAAGGAGATCGACTGCGTGGTCGTCCACATCGAGGACCCCCAGGATGAGAAGGCCCTCAACATCGCGCTCAACAAGGCTGTGGGTGAGTGGGAGCCAAAAGCCCTGGCGGATCTGCTTCAGGACTTGCAACTGTCTGGCTATGACATGGGTGCGACCGGCTTTGATGCCGCCGAGATCGACGATCTTTTTTCCCAGGTTCATGACAAGGATGTGAAAGACGATAACTGTGAGCTGGAGGCAGAGGAGATTGAGCCTTTCGTCAAGACCGGGGATGTGTGGACCCTGGGCCGGCACCGGATGGTCTGCGGTGACAGTACCAACCCGGATGACGTTGATCTGCTCATGGACGGCGTGAAGGCAAACTTGGTAGTGACCGACCCGCCGTACAATGTCAGCTATGAATCGGCAGACGGCAAATCCATCCAGAATGACAGTATGGGGGATGAGAAGTTCTACGAGTTCCTGCTGGCGGCGTTCAAAAATATGTCTGCGCACATGGCCGAGGGCGGCAGCGCGTACATCTTCCATGCGGACACGGAGGGTTTGAACTTCCGCCGCGCCTTTAAGGAGGCGGGGTTCCATATCTCCGGCGTATGCATTTGGGTAAAGAATTCCCTAGTGCTGGGCCGCAGTCCCTATCAATGGCAGCATGAGCCGGTCCTGTTCGGCTGGCTGCCCAACGGCAAGCATAAGTGGTATTCGGACCGGAAGCAGTCCACCATCTGGCGATTCGACAAGCCGAAACGCAGCAAAGAACATCCCACCATGAAGCCAGTCCCCCTCCTCGCCTATCCCATAAAAAACAGCTCCGCGCCCAACGCTGTGGTGATGGACCTGTTTGGCGGCAGTGGCAGCACGCTCATCGCGTGTGAGGAAACGGACCGCATCTGCCGGACGATGGAGCTGGACCCCCGGTATGCGTCCGTGATAGTGGAGCGTTATGTAAACCTTATCGGAAACACCGAGGGTGTCCGAGTGCTCCGGGATGGGCAGGAAATGACATACGAAAACGCCGTATCCACCCAGTGAATACGGCGCTTCTTCATGCTCTGAATAGGAGGTGTGGCCCATGGCTACCAGAGGGAGGAAGCCAAAGCCCACCGCCCTAAAGGTGCTGGAGGGCAATCCGGGCAAGCGCCCACTGAACGAATATGAGCCCGTGCCGCCGAAGGGGAACATTGAGTGCCCGGACTGGCTGGAGGAAGAAGCCAAGCGGGAATGGGAACGTCTGGCCCCGTCCCTGGAAGCTATGGGCGTGCTCACGACCGCCGATCTCACGGCCTTTGCGGGATACTGCCAAGCCTATGCCAGGTGGCGTGAGGCCGAGGAATTCATATCCCAGCACGGGTCCATCTTTCAGACCCCTTCCGGCTATGTGCAACAGGTCCCCCAGGTTAGTATCGCCCAGCAGAATCTGAAAATCATGCAAAGTCTGTGTGCGGAGTTCGGACTGACCCCTGCCACCAGAGCGCGGATCATCGCTGGCGGTGGCGGGAATGATGGGGCCTCCGATGACCCAATGGAACAAGTGTTGAAGGGGGAGTGGTGAGGTGGCTTACGATGAGAGAAAAGCCCAGCGGGTGATCAAGTTCATCCAGGCGCTCAAGCATACCAAGGGTGAGTTTCATGGGGTGCCTTTCGACCTTCTTCCCTGGCAGGAAAAGATCATCCGCGACGTGTTTGGCACGGTCCGCGACGAGGACCCTACCATGCGGCAATACACTACCGCATACAT
Source organism: uncultured Oscillospiraceae bacterium (assembly GCA_947625045.1). GTDB lineage: Bacteria > Bacillota > Clostridia > Oscillospirales > Oscillospiraceae > CAJOIG01. Next base: position 114,269 of record CANQMW010000004.1, on the reverse strand, counting down.
TGAAATCCCCAAGAAGCAAGGGAAAAGTGAGCTAGGCGCGGCCATTGCTCTAAATATGCTGGTCAACGATGATGAGTGGAAGGCTGAGGTTTACTCATGCGCCAGCGACCGCCAGCAGGCTGGTATCGTTTTCGATGTGGCGGTGGATATGGTCAAACAGTCTCCTCCGCTGATGAAGCGCATCAAGATCATCCCTTCCACCAAGCGCATGGTGTATCAGCCAACAGGGAGTATCTATCAGGTGTTGTCCTCAGAGGTGGCCACCAAACATGGCTTGAATGTGTCAGCCTGCATCTTCGATGAGCTGCACACCCAGCCTACTCGTGCTCTGTATGATGTTATGACCCAGGGCAGCGGTGACGCACGGAAACAGCCGCTGTGGTTTTTCCTGACTACTGCCGGGACGGACCGCAACAGCATCTGCTGGGAAGTCCATCAAAAGGCTCTTGACATCTTGGAAGGCCGGAAGATCGACCCCCGGTTCTATCCAGTGATATTCGGCTTGCCGGACGACGCTGACTGGACGAGCGAGGCCAACTGGTACAAGGCCAACCCCTCGCTGGGGCACACCATCACCATCGACAAGGTGCGGGATGCTTTCCGAAAGGCCCTAGAGACACCGGCAGATGAGAACCAGTTCCGCCAACTCCGGCTTAATCAATGGGTCAAACAAACTGTCCGCTGGATGCCCATGGATAAATGGGATGAGTGCGGCGGCGCGGTTGACCCATATCAGCTGGAGGGTCGGGTCTGCTATGCGGGGCTGGATCTGTCCAGCACCAGCGATCTGACTGCCCTAGTACTGGTATTCCCGCCCTTGATGGACGGCGATCCGTATCAAGTCCTGCCCTACTTCTGGCTGCCGGAGGAAACGCTCTCCCTGCGGGTGCGCCGGGACCATGTTCCTTATGACGTGTGGCATAAGCAGGGCTTCATCCAGACCACCGAGGGCAACGTGGTCCATTATGGCTTCATTGAGCAGTTTATCTGTCAGCTCGGCGAGAAGTACAACATCCGCGAAATTGCCCACGACCGCTGGAACGCCACCATGATGGTACAGCAGCTGGAGGAGGATGGCTTCACGATGGTGCCTTTCGGCCAGGGGTTTCGTGATATGAGTCCCCCGACCAAAGAACTGATGCGCATCGTGCTGGAGCATCGGCTGGCTCATGGCGGGCACCCGGTTCTACGCTGGAACATGGACAATGCCTATGCCCGGACAGATCCTGCGGGGAACATCAAGCTGGATAAAGCAAAATCCACCGAGAAGGTGGACGGTGCGGTGGCTCTTGTCATGGCGCTGGACAGGGCCATGAAGAATCTGAATAGCGGGGACTCGGTGTATAACCACCGAGGCTTTATTGTTTTGTGAGGTGAACGGCTATGCCTATGAAGCCCAAGCGCCCTTGTCGGTATCCCGGCTGTCCAGGGCTGTGTGAACGCGGTCAGGTCTACTGCCCGGAACACATCCAGTGGAGCGGGGATCGGCTGCGCGGCGGCGCGGATGCCAGAGGCTACAATGCCAAGTGGCGCCGGGAAAGGGCCGCTTTTCTGCGCAGGCATCCGCTGTGCGTGAAGTGCCAGCGGGAAGGTCGGCTCACGCCCGCTACGGTGGTGGATCATATCATCCCACACCGGGGAGACCAGACCCTGTTCTGGGATGAAAGCAACTGGCAGCCCTTGTGCAAGAGCTGCCATGACAAGAAAACCGGAAGCGGTATGTGAAATTACTTTTTTCCGCCAGGGAAATGAAAATGAGAGTTTACCCCAAGCAAGCCCGCCCCAAGACTCAGAGCTAGGGCAACTGCGGCAGCCCCACCACCTATAAAGCGCCAGTTGAATTGCTTATTCTTTCCGTCCTGTTCGTGAGCAAGGCGAGCGATTTCCATCATTCGATCTATGTAGTATTTTCTCTCCTCGAATGAAATGTCATCGCGATTCGCGCATGCCTTAAGTGCCGATACCACTTCATCGTATATATTGTAACACCGTTTTACACTGGCATCATTGGAGTCCATGGTTTTCTCCATGACTCCTTTGTACTCTTGAAGCGCCTCAAGAGCCATCCGGGAAAACTCAGGAAATTGTTCGATTGCTTTCTTGGCGACCTCTGGCTCCATGCTGTTAAGCAGGGAGGCAAACTCCATAACTTTATCTTTTGTGATATGACGAAAATCAGGAATGTCCAGTTGCTGTAGTACTTGGCTTTCTGTGAGTTGTTTTCCCATAGTGAGCACCTCAAAAAATTAGTCTTTGAACTAACCGGGTGAATCGCCTGTGTGATAATACCTCTTAAATTATAACACAGGCCCATATTGAAAGGAAAGCGTCAAATGAAGAATCCCTTTTCTTTTATCTTCCATTCCCGCGACAAGCCCAAGGATGCGGTGTCTGCTGCACCCACGTTTTCCTTTGGCAGCAGCTTCTCCGGCAAGTCGGTCAACCCCACCACGGCTATCCAGGTGTCCGCAGTGTACGCCTGTGTGCGGGTGATCGCCGAGACGATAGCCAGTCTGCCATTAGGCGTCTATGAGGGCACGGACGAGGGGAGCCGGAAAGCAACGGAGCACCCGCTGTACCGCCTTCTCCATGACGAACCCAATGCGGAGATGACCAGTTTTATCTGGCGGGAAACCATGCTGGCGCACCTTCTGCTCTATGGCAACTCCTACAGCCAGATCATCCGCACGGGCCGCTCCAAGGTGGAGAGCCTCTACCCTCTTCTCCCGGATCACATGGAGGTTGACCGGGACAGCCAGGGGAACCTGACATACACCTACACCACTTCGGAGGGGCAGATGTATCGACTCGACCCTATGGAGGTTCTGCACATCCCCGGCCTGGGCTTCGATGGCGTCATGGGGTACAGTCCCATCGCGCTGGAAAAGAGCGCCATCGGCCTTGGGATTGCCGCCGAGGAGTACGGCAGCCGGTTCTTTCAGAATGGCGCTCGCCCCTCCGGCATCCTGACACACCCCAACACCGTAAAGGACCCAGCGGCACTCCGGGCCAGCTGGAATACAGCTTATGGCGGGTCCGGCAATACCGGTCGCGTGGCTGTGCTGGAGGAGGGTATGCACTTCGAGCCTTTGAGCATCCCGAACAACGAGGCGCAGTTCCTTGAGACCCGGAAGTTCCAGGTGAACGAGATCTGCCGGATATTCCGGGTCCCGCCGCACATGATCGGCGATCTGGACCGGGCGACGTTCTCCAACATCGAAAGCCAGAATATATCCTTTGCCGTCCACACCATCCGCCCCTGGCTGGTGAGGATTGAACAGGCCATCAATCGCGCCCTTATTCCTGAAAAGGAAAAGGGGCGCTTTTATGTGCAGTTCAACCTGGACGGCCTGATGCGAGGCGACTACAAGAGCCGCATGGAGGGCTATGCTATCGCCCGTCAAAACGGCTGGATGAGCGCCAACGACATCCGGGAACTGGAGAACCTCAACCCCATCACCGACGAAGAGGGCGGGAACGCCTATCTGGTCAACGGTAACATGATTCCCATCAGTCTGGCAGGGCTGGGTGTGCTCAGGGGGCTGGCGGTAGAGACTGAAGAGCCGCAGGAATCCGAGACAGAGGGATCGCAGGAAAAAACGCAGGAAGGGAGCGAAGCCAATGGGCGAAGCAAGCGAAAACGAAAAGCTGACGCTGGGCAGTCTGTTTGACGGCATCGGCGGTTTCCCGCTGGCGGGGTATTATGCCGGAATTGAAACCAGATGGCTGTCGGAGATCGAGCCGTTCCCCGTGCGGGTGACGGAGAAACGCTTTCCAAACGCCACACAGCTGGGAGATGTACATGGCATCAACGGCGCGGATGTTCCCCCTGTGGATATCATCACCTTCGGCTCCCCCTGTCAGAATCTCTCCATCGCGGGCAAACGCGCCGGCCTGGACGGTGAGCAGTCCTCCCTGTTCTTCGAGGCTGTTCGCATCATCAAGGAAATGAGGTACGCGACCAATGGACAATATCCAAAATGGGCAGTGTGGGAAAACGTGCCGGGCGCACTGTCCTCGAACCATGGGGAGGATTTCCGGCAAGTCCTCCAAAGCCTTGTCGCCATCGCAGACCCCGGCGCAGATGTTCCTATGCCTGAAAGCGGAAAGTGGCTGCCTGCCGGTGAGATCATGGGAAACAGTTATTCTGTCGCGTGGCGAATCCTCGATGCCTCGAAGGGTTGGGGAGTCGCACAAAGACGAAAACGTATATTTGCTGTCCTCCATCTTGCTGGAGAACGTGCCGGACAGGTACTCTTTGAGTCGGAGGGCCTGTCAGGGTTTGCTCCACCGGGCAGCGAAACGGGGAAAGCAGCTCCCGGAGGTGCTGAGAACGGCTCTGGAACGGCAGGCGTATGCCTAAACGACCAGGGCGGTGGCCGCATGGATGTGACTGCCGGAGTAACAGGGACCCTCCGCGCAGAAACACACGGTCATCCTCCGTGCGTGATCGGAGCATCCGGCTTCTGTACTGAACACAGCGCAGACAGCCGGGGCGTCGGCTACAAAGCCGAGGAAAGCCCCACTCTACGCGCCGGCGTCACACCTGGCGTGGCCATCGAGTACAACCCTACCGACAGCCGCATCAAGCTGAAGGAGGACGGTATATGCCAGACACTGACCGCCAGGGCCGGGACAGGAGGCAACAACGTACCGCTCACCCTCAAAATCAGGTCCGGCTGTGAAGGTGGTGGCAAGGGCGCCTTGATACAAGAGAATAAGTCCGCCACCCTCGGCTGCAACAACGACCAGACGCTGTTCAAGCCGAAAGTGTATGGCATCTCCCCCGACCAAAGCGGTGGGATGCTATCGAGCAACCCCCATAGCGGCATCTATGAGGCGCAAACCAGCAGGACGCTGGACACCAGCGGCGGGAACCCGACCTGCCTGCAGGGCGGTATGCTTGTTCTGGGCGAAAAAGGCATGCCAGAGCATAGAGCCACGGTGATGAATGTTGGCTTCTTCTCCTGTGAAAAGGAAGCGACCCCGCCCCTGTTGGCGCGTGACTGGAAGGACCCGCCTGTGGTGGGCACCGAGCCAGAGTATCTGGTTCGTCGGCTGACTCCCCTGGAATGCTGTCGCCTGCAGGGGTACCCGGATTTTTGGTGTACAGGGCTGGATAGCCCGGAACCAACAGAAGCGGAGATCGACCGCTGGGAACGGGTATTTACTGCGTGGGCAGCGATCCAAGGGAACCGCAAGCCCAAGTCCCGGAAACAGATAGTGAAATGGCTGCAACATCCTAATACGGATGCGGCGGAATACAAGGCATACGGCAACAGCGTGGCTGTCCCGTGTGTCTTTTTTGTTCTCGCCGGCATCGTGTGGGCAGACAGGAAGGAGGAATCTGTATGAACCATTTCTGGCGCTGGGCACGGGACGAGACCGGGTCCAATGAGCGCACTCTCTATCTGGAGGGCGAAATTGCAGAAGAATGCTGGTATGACGGTGACATCACACCAGCGCAGTTTCGGGAAGAACTGTACTCCGGCGACGGTCCTATTACTTTGTCTATTAATTCTCCGGGTGGCGACACCGTCGCAGCTAGTCAGATTTACACCATGATCAAGGACTACCCCCAGCAAGTGACTGTAAAAATCACCGGCATGGCCGCCAGTGCCGCGTCCGTTATAGCCATGGCAGGAGATAAGGTGTGCATGAGTCCCACTTCTATCATTCTGATCCACAATCCGTACACCCGTGTCACTGGTGACAGCGATGATATGCGGAGAGCAGCTCAGTTGCTGGATGAGGTGAAGGAGGGCATCATCAACGCCTACGCAATCAAGACGGGTCTGTCCAGGACGAAGATCAGTCACATGATGGATGACTCGTGTGTGATGAACCCCCGTATGGCCTTGGACCTGGGCTTCTGCGACGAGATCCTCTACCAGAATGGGGGCACCATTGAGCCTGATGTGCCGTGGTCTTTCTCTCTCGCTGCTATCGATGAGAAAGTCGTGAACAACTTACTGGCTAAAGTGAAGGCTGCCAACGCCCAAGAGGAGGTCTGTGATGAGCAGCAAGAACCTGAAGCAACCAGTGTACCCAATGAAGCTGCGTCCCCGGAGGCCGAAGCCACGGGAGTCCAGGGAGCTGAACCCGAAGGACCCCCGGAGCCAGAGCACCCCGAAGGGGAAGAAGGGCCTGAACCGCCCGAAAACACCGAACCCCGTGGAGCCAGTGCGGACAGCCTCATCCAAAGGCTGAACCGTCTGAAATACAACTTTTGATTGGAGGAACACGATATGTCCATGAAAGAAATCCAGGCCATGCGCGAGAAGCGCGTCAAGCTGTGGGAGGAAGCGAAAGCCTTCGCGAAGGCCCACAAGGATAAGGATGGTATGCTGTCCGCAGAGGACACTGCCACCTTTGAGAAGATGGAGGCGGATGTGGACCGCATGGGCAAGGAAGTCCAGCGGCTGGAGCGGCAGGAGGCCATTGATCTGGAGCTGGACCGCCCCACTTCCCGCCCTCTTGCGGACAAGCCCGGCGACAAAGGCGGTCAGCCGGAGAAGCAGGGCCGCGCCAGTGACACCTACCGGGATGCCTTCTGGCGGACGATGAGAAGCAAATCGGTCCCCCGCGAGGTGCTGAACGCCCTGCAGGTGGGCGAGAACACCGAGGGCGGCTACCTGGTCCCCGACGAGTATGAGCGCACCCTCATCGAGAAGCTGGAGGAGGAGAACATCTTCCGTCAGTTCGCCCATGTGATCCGCACGTCCACCGGTGACCGCAAGATCCCTGTTGTGGCGTCCAAGGGCAAGGCCCAGTGGATCGAAGAGGAAGCGCAGTACCCGGAGAGCGACGACTCCTTCGGTCAGGTCAACATCGGGGCGTTCAAGCTGGCCACCATGGTCAAGATCAGCGACGAGCTGCTCAACGACTCTGTCTTTGACATGCCCAGCTACATCGCCCGTGAGTTCGCCCGGCGCATCGGCGCTGCGGAGGAGGAAGCCTTCTTCACTGGCAACGGCTCCGGCAAGCCCACTGGCATCCTGGCCGAGAGCGGCGGCGCTGACGTCGGCGTGACTGCGGCAAAGGCGGACGCCGTCACCTTTGATGAGGTCATGGACCTGTTCTACAGCCTCCGTGCTCCCTACCGGCGCAAGGCTGTGTTCTTTATGCACGACGGCACCGTGAAGGCGCTGCGCAAGCTGAAGAACGGCAACGGCGACTACATCTGGCAGCCGTCCCCGGTCTTGGGTAACCCGGATACCATCCTGGGCCGTCCCGTCTACACCTCCAGCTTCATGCCGGAGCTGAAAACGGGAAACAAGAGCATCCTGTTTGGCGACCTGAGCTACTACTGGATCGCCGACCGCGAGGGCCGCTCCTTCAAGCGGCTGAACGAGCTGTTCGCCGCCACCGGCCAGGTGGGCTTCCTGGCCTCCGAGCGCGTGGACGGCAAGCTGATCCTGTCCGAAGCCGTGAAGGTGCTGAAGCAGGCGTGACCTACGCTGGGGGGCCGTATTACTCGGCCCCCTATCCTAAAAGGAGGAAAACGATATGCCCAATACGCATGTAACCAAGAACTATATGGCCCACGGCGGTGACGAGCTGGTCATCGGCGGCAAGCTCACCATTCTGGAGGGCGCATCCGTTGACGATCAGAGCGGGAGCATCAGCGGCGGTGGCGGCAGCAGCTACACGCTTCCCACAGCCACCGCTGACACCCTCGGCGGGGTGAAGGCCCAGGCCAAGTCCAACGAGTCGGTGCCTGTGGCCGTGGATGGGGACGGCAATCTGTACGTTCCCGCCTATCCCAAGGCCCCTGCCAACGCCACGGCCAGCAAGGCGGGCCTGGTCAAGCAGGCCACCGCCGTGGAGGATGCCGCGGACACAGAGGTCGCAACGCTGCAGAGCACGCTGAACGGTCTGCTTGCGGCGCTTCGTACCGCTGGCGTCCTGGCTGCTTCCCCGGACTGACGGCAGGTGATGCGACATGGTCCTGACGGTGGATGAGGTCAAGGCCCATCTGCGCATCGAGGAGGATGAGGAGGACGAGGTGATCTCGTCCCTCATCCGTCAGGCGCAGGCAACAGCCGAAGACTTTTGCCGGGTGCAGTTCGACGAGAACGCGCCGGAGCCGGTTCGCTTGGCCATTATGCTCATGGTGAGCCACTACTTCGAGAACCGGGACAACCCGGATCGGACCATCTACGGCACCATGCGCATCGCCTTTGAGAATCTGCTCTACCCGTACCGCGACCCTGACAAGATGTTCTGACGGAGGTGATGACCTTTGCGTGGCTATAAATCCTTTGACGGCACTCCACACCCAGGGGACCTACGCCATCGTGTGGAGATCGGGTATACCGAGAACGCCATCAACGAGAACGGCTATCCGGCCCCGGAGGATGTGGTGCTGTGCAAGGTTTGGGCGTCTGCCGTTGACGCGGGCAACCAGCACTATCGGTCTGCCGACGTGATGAACACCGAACAGGTGATCAACTTCACCATCCGCTACCGCTCCGACGTGAAGCCGGGGATGTGGGTGAAATTCCGCGGTGAGAAGTGGAACATCACCACGCTGGGTGAGTATTCCTTTGCCAAGACCTATCTTGGCCTGAAGGCTTCTATCGCCAAGGGGGTGAGCGGATGAAGCAGGTGCAGGAGGCGCTCAAGGATATCGGAATCCCTGTGTATGCCGGCGTTTGGAGAGCGACGTCGCCAAATCAGAATCCCCCGGTGCAATACTGTGTTTACTCGACAACAACCACGGAGGCCGCTCACGAAGATGATCATCCCGCCCTATACCGCACCTATGTCTATCTGAACCTGTGGTCAGACATCGACCCAACTGAAATGCGGCTCAAAATTCGGGATGCCATGTACGCTGCCGGTTTCGGCATGGTGGAGGAGTCGGATAAGGGCTACAACCAGCCCGCCTACGACACCGCCACTCGGCAATACACCGTGCAGTGGACGTGGTGTTTGAGGGAGGCGGCTTGAAATGCCCGTGAAAACCGAGGGCTTTGACGAGCTGATGGGCCAGATCGAGCGCATGGCCAATGCCCTGAACACCAGCGACGAGGGTGCTCCCACTGCAAGACGCATCCTAAAAGCTGCTGCAGTTCCCGTTCACCAACAGATGCAGGCCAACGCCAGCCATGACCCCCAAATCATATCCGGCGACCTGCATGACGCGCTGAAAATCGGCAAGGTCAAGAAACGCCGCGCCGGTGGTCAGCGCATTACCATTGGGGTGCATCGGAAGGACTGGGACAACGAGGACTACTACCCCGCTTTTGTGGAGTATGGTCACGGCGGCCCGGCTCCTGCTCCGATGCATCCCTATATCCGACCCGCCTATGACGCCCGTCAGGATGAAGCATACGGCATCATCCGTGACGGGCTTCTTGACGAACTGAAAAAGACGACCTAAATAGGAGGACTTTATTATGGGTAGCCCTGCTGCTTCTCCCACGGTATCTTCTACTGTCGGTCTGAAGAACGTGGTCATTGCCCCGCTGACGACCGACACCGAAGAGGCCCACACCTACGGCGACCTCCAGCTGATGGCTGGCGCTATCGAGGCGACCATCACGCCGGAGAACGCCGAACCTGACATCCAGTACGCGGACGACATCGAGTTTGACGTGCTGTATCCCGACCCCAAGCTGACCTTCTCCCTGCAGATGGCGGACATCCCGCTTCTCATCCAGGAGATGCTGTTCGCCAACGCCATCGACGACAACGGTGTGCTGGTGCGCACCGCGTCCGACAAGCCGCCCTACTTCGCCATGGGCTTCAAGTCCGAGAAGAGCAACGGCAAATTCCGGTACGTCTGGCTCTACAAGGTCCGGGCCAAGCCCATCACCGAGACCTACCAGACCAAGGAAGGCGACACCGTCACCCGGCAGACCGGCACGGTGGAATGCACCGCTATCAAGCGCACCCACGACGGGCGCTACCAGGCGGTTGCCGATGAGGGCGAAAACGGCTTTGACACATCCAAGGCCGAGAGCTTCCTCAGTGAAGTGTACGAACCGACGTTTTCGGACCCTTAACGCCTCCCGCCGCAACACCTGCGGACGGCGGGAGCACGGCGCTGGGAAAGACAGTGAGTGAACTCCAGGATGGCATCACCATCCTGGAGAACGCTATATCCGGCACGTTGCTGCACGTGACCGACTTCACGAACTTTTCCGGCGATCCGACTGAGCAGGAAGGCCACTACCTGGTGCTGAATGTGAGTGGCGAGGAGGGCGCGACCCTCTACCATGAGCTTGTGGGAGCGGTAAAAACACCCGGCAGGCACCAGTTTGAGGATGACGACCGGCAGCTCATTGTCCGCGTCTCTGACGAGAAAACGCAGAAGATCAAGCTCTATGCCGAGAAGAAGGGCTGCATCCCATCGGTGACGACCTACGATCTTAGTGGACTGACTCTCTCCCCGTAAGCACACACACTCACACAACAGCGGAACCCTAACTAGATGCAGAAACACACTTCTCCCCGCCTGTCGCCCGGAGAAGTGTGTTTCTGTTACTCACTGGAGGTGAGCACGATGTCGCTGGAATCTCTCAAGCGCAACGGCCACAATTTGCACCTCGGCGACTTCGAGCCTGCCGGGAGATACTGCATCCCGCAACTGTCGCCTACCCACGGGGCAGACGAACTGACCTGGATACCGTTCAATTGTGCCCTCACAGATCCGAGTCGGTCTGAGAAAGGCGTACATTTTTATATAGATGACTACCTGTTTGAGCGGGTGTGGAAAGACCCGTCCCGATATGCCCAGTTGCTCTCTCAGTATAAGGCGGTCATGTCCCCGGACTTCAGCCTGTTCACCGACTACCCGCCTGCCGTCCAGATCTACAATCACTGGCGAAAGCATCTGCTGGCTGCAAGCTGGCAGCGGCAAGGGATAACGGTCGTGCCGTCTATCTGCTGGAGCGATGAAGGCTCCTTTGCCTGGTGCTTCGATGGGGAGCCGGTTGGGGGCACCGTGTCTGTATCATCCGTGGGGACCCAGAAGAACCAGGAAGCACGGAGGCTGTTCCTGCTGGGCTACCAGGAGATGCTGGCCCGGCTCCAGCCAGAGAGGATCATATTCTTCGGTGACGTGCCGGAGGACTGCACGGGACCTATCGAAAAGCACAGCTCCTATCACTCTTCACTTGCTAATGCACGAAAGCAGAGGTAAGCTATGGGAGGACGAGGCGGAGCAAGCCACAGAAGCACAGCCGGCCATTTTGGGCGGGACCCTATGCTGCAGGGCTTTCGGACTTTTTCAGATTCTTGGGATGCCTATAACTGGCACGAACAGAACAGCTTCGATTTTGACCGCTGGCGACAACTTTTGACCGATGCCGAGCGGAGTGGTATTCAAATGTACACCGGCCAGGCTTATAAGCTGATGAATCCGGCGTTGCGCGAAAATCAAGCGGCTGCCGCCTACATCCAGAGAGCTATTGACGGAGCAAAGGCTGGTCTGGCCAAATGGGAAACGAGCGATGAGTTCATTGCTTTTCGTGGGGCAAATCTACACTGGACAGCAAATCTGCTGGGGGGCACCGAAGCGCAGCTCTCAGACGCGGGCTTCCTCCGCAGTCGCATTGGCAAGAAGGTAACGGACAAAGGCTTCATGTCATCCGCTGTCAGCAAGGATGCCGCTTGGTACGCCGAGGTAGATTATAAGATATACGTCCGCAAAGGCGTGTCGGGAATGTATGTGGAGCCCATAACCCGGAGCGGCGGGGAGTACGAGTTCCTTTTCAACTCAGGAACGCAATTCAAGATACATGAGATCATTACAGATGCATCTGGCAGGATCACTTCTATGACGCTCGAAGCTCTGCCGGTGAAGAAAAGGAGAAGGTGACGGAGATGAATGAACTCCAGAAGGTCGCAAAGGAATACCTAGCTGCGGAGCACGATGCTGGGCCATGGCATGACTACTTTTATTGCGACCCCACAACGGGCAAGCTGAACGACTGCATCCACATGGAGCAGTTCATGGACAGGAACCACGGCGCAAATTTTGAAAAAGTCCGCAATAAGCCCATCAGTGAACTGACTTTCACGGAGGTCTGCACTTACCTCACCGCGATCTTCCGGCACAACCGAACAAGCGAAGGAACAGTCACGAGGTTCACCGAAGATGGCACCATCGAGAGGCTCCTGATCCGGTGTATGGAAGTAGAGCCTGAATCTGAGGAGGGGATTTGAGTGGTCAAAAATGCAATATACGGACTTGCCATCGGTGACGCCTTGGGCGTTCCCGCTGAGTTTCAGGACCGGGCGGCGCTCAAGCTGAAGCCCATCACCACGATGATCGGCGGGGGCTTTCACGGCCAGCCCGCAGGGACGTGGTCAGATGACACCAGCATGGCTCTTTGCCTCATGGCCAGCATTGCGGCGTATCATCGGCTGGAGCCGGACGACATCATGCGCCGGTTCGCGGACTGGCGCGAGAAAGGCCAGTATACGCCCCACGGTGTCTGCTTTGACTGTGGTGGCACATGCGGCGCAGCGATCTCCCGTTATTTGCGGGGCCTTCGGGCAAAGGACTGCGGCGGAACTGGTGAGCGGGATAACGGGAACGGCTCCTTGATGCGCATCCTGCCGCTGCTGTTCTTCCTGCGCAGTGAATACGGCGTAGGCTGGTACAAAATGAGCCGACCCATGTGGGAGATACAGACGGTGTCCAGTCTGACCCATGCTCATCCTATCTCGGTCATGGCCTGCGGGATATACCTTCAGGTCGCCGAGCAGATCATTCAGAATGACAGCATCGAGGATGCCATTCAGTCTGGCGTTCAGAGTGCGCTGGCGTTTTATGATCAGATCCCGGAGAATGGAGAATATATGCACGTCTGGGATCGCATCCGGGATGCATCGGCGTTGAAGGCTCTGCCGGAGGACGCGATCAAGAGCGGAGGCTATGTGGTGAACACCTTGGAGGCTGCTCTGTGGTGCCTGCTCAACACGGGGAATTATGCAGATTGCGTACTGAAAGCGGTCAATCTTGGCAGAGACACTGACACCACTGGCGCCGTCGCCGGCGGCCTCGCGGGGATTGCATACGGCTGGGAAGGAATCCCGAAGGAGTGGGTAGAGGCATTGCAAGCCAGACCCATGCTGGACAGCCTCTGTGATTCTTACTCAAAGGCCATCTAAAACAAAATGTGCCCCGCTGCTCACTGAGCAGCGGGGTATTACTTTGAAGGTGGGCTTTTTGTAATGTGGAAAGAAAAATGGCACGAAAAAGTGTGCAGATGGTCACGACGGCTGTGCTGCTATGGGCACAAAATAGAGCGCGTTCCGGCCCCAGCTGTTTCTGCTGTTATATCTCTGTTGCTCTTTTGCTTACCTTTTAGTGCCCTTTTAATGCACTTTTCTTTGGACAAAAGCAAGGTGGCCTGGATTAGGCTTCTTTGTTTTCAGGAATAGATTCTTTAAATGTGCCAGCTTTGAAGACTGTTGTCTCTACCCCGGTAGACAGTTCTGTCCGTGTAACTCTCAAGAGGGAAAGACGTCTCTGGTTTGCTGTGTAGTCACGTTCACCCTCCATGAAAACCGATGTGCAATCACAGGTGCGCACAGCGCCATTCTCATCTACCTGAATAAGAAAGAGAAAGCTGACCCCGCAGTATTCGCTTCTGATAAGGTAATCAAACTTGATCTGGGTCACAAATGGATAGAATCTTGGTATGACTGAATAGAGGGAAAAGGGGTTGTTTAGTATATCCTCTAGGTTTTCCAGAGCAAGGAGCCGGGGTTTTACGCTTTCTTCATATTGTTGACCTTTTTCAATTTGCGCCAACGTGATAGTTCCATCGATGACCTTGTCGATATACTTTGCTTTTGAGAACTTCGGCAAAGAAGCAAGATCATCTAAATACTGAAATCCGGCCATATGAAAGAAATCACTGGTTTTGAAGGCCAGGTTGATGGTGTATAGCTTTTTCTTTCTGCCGTATGTAAGCCCGTAGGTATAGTTGCAGAGATGCTTCCACGTTTTTGCGGAATTAATCAGCAGCATATCTCTCTATTCTCCAAGTAAAATAAAAGGAGCCCTGCGCAAGCAAGGCTCCAAGCGTTTTCTTTCAACCCGGCGAACCGGAATCTAGTCGGTTTGAGGTTACGCATAACCCTCGATCGTACTCCACAGCAGGCTGTATACCGACCCAGTCTCCTGCTTCACAGTACACGATAGCTGGTCTTGCCGCTATCCTCTGCCACAATTTTAAGGGAATTCCGCCCAAATGTCAACCCCTTATTTTTCGGAACTGAAGTGGGTGTGGCATAAGAACCCCACCTCTATTATATTCAGTCACAACGAAAATGCAACTGGAAATTGAAGCTGAACCATACATAAGGAGGAAACACACATGATCTCATGTACGCTCAACGGAAAGAAATACACAGTGGACTTTGTTGCCGGTCGTGCGCTCCGGGAGATGGAGCCCGCCGCGAAGATGTACGGGCGCATAGTCGCCATATCCAACGCGGCGATCAAGGGCGAAACTCTCCCCGACACCAGGGAGCTGTCCATTTCGGATGCCATCGATACCATGATCCGCTGGTTTTGCATCCTGTTCAACAATCAGTTCACGCCGGATGAGGTGTTGGACTACTACCCAGCGGATCGGCTCATGCACGACATTGCCCTGGCGCTGATGGCGGTGCAGACACAGACCACAGAGGTGCTGAACGAGTTCCCTACGACGGCAGCGGTGCCGGAGGAAACGACCTCTCCGGCATGACGCTGCCTGATTTCATATATTCCACCTATAACTCCCTGCTGGAGAGCGACTGGAGAATGGCCGAGATAGATCAATGTGATCTGCTCGGCTTTTTGCGTATCAGAGCATGGGGAGCCAGGAAAAAGGCCAATGATAGCAAGCCCCGGCCATCCACCATTGACGTGGTCTGGCCGGGCCTGAAACCGTGAACGGAAACAGTGCGGGCATCTTTTCAACGCAGTCTAATACTTATGCCCTTTGGATCATAGCCAACGGGAATGAGGATTCTTTCGGTAATAACATGGAGCAGCGTTTCCGTTCCAAGTTTTCCCTCAAAAAACATATCCTCTGCAATCTTTATGGGTTGGTCCATACCGTCCGGCGTATCTGCCAGGAGAAGCCTGTATCTCCCAAATAATATCCCTCTGAGTTTGCACAGGTTGTCACTACACGATGCGTAACAGTCGGTAAGAATCACCTGCGACACAGCTCTCCATGTCGTTGCCTCGACGAGATGTCCATCCGAAAAGATTACAGCGGCGGGTCTTTTTCCTTTAAAGAAATTTGCGCCCAATGTGAGCGGGACTTCAATTGGAAGGCTCTCCCCCGACTCTTCGTCTGATGCCGATGCTTGGAGCGCGACCTCTAAAGAGTCAATCATCCCAAGAATGTGAGTGCGAAACATCTCCAACTGTTTGACTAAGTCTTCATGCATTGCCGAGTCCTCCTATTGTATTGATAGTCTATCTATCACTCAAGAGGGACGGAATAGCAAGCCCTTTATTTACTTTCGCATATCGAGGTGAAATAGATGCCCGAATCCCTCCGCGACCTTGTGGTGTCGCTGTCTCTGAATACTGAGAATTTCACCCGGAACATCAAATCGGTCAATAAGCAGATACAAGAAGCGGAGAGCTATTTCAAGCTGGCCGCTTCGGGTGTGACCGGCTTTGAAAAAACCGCCGAGGGCCTGTCCGCCAAGCTGACCATGCTGCAGCGGAAGCTCCAGCTTCAGAAGGATGTGGTCGGGCAGTATGAGCGGGCGCTGGCCCAGGCGACCAGCAAGCTCACTGAATGCACTACCCGCCAGACGGACTACACCATGCGGCTTGACGCAGCGAAGCAGAAACAGGCCGCTCTTGCCCAGCAAGTACAGTCCGCCGCTGCCACCTATGAACACTATAAGACCACGCTGGGCGAGAACAACCTCACCACCCAGGTGGCCAAGGCCCAGCTGGATGCGCTGGACGCTCAGTATAAAGAGGCGTCGGATGATGTTAAGAAGCTCTCCGGCCAGAACGATGCGCTCCAGAAGGCGACCCAAAACGCAGCGGACGCCGTTTCCACCCAGCAGACCCAGCTGAACAAGGCGAAGGCGGCGCTCAAGGATACGGAGGCCACCATCCGCAGCACCAATAAGGAGCTGGCAACGGCCAGGTCTGCGTGGACTCTCGCTGGCAAGTCTATGGAGGAGTTCGGTGCCCGGTGTACGAGGGTGTCGCAGACCATGATCACGGTCGGCAGGTCCCTGTCCATGTACGTCACCACCCCTATCGTTTCTCTGGCGGCTTCATCCGTCAAAGCGTCCTTAGACTTTGAATCTTCCTTCGCCTCTGTGCGCAAGACCGTGGAGGCGACCGAGGAGGAGTTCGCTGAGTTGGCCCAGGCATCCAAGGAAATGTCCACCGAGATCGCAGCTTCCACGACTACCATCAACGAGGTCATGGCCACCGGTGGTCAGTTGGGCATCGCCAATGAGCACCTGCAGGAGTTCACCAAGGTCATGATCGACCTGGGCAACTGCTGCGAAGATCTGTCTGCAGACGAGGCGGCGACTTCTATCGCCAAGTTTGCCAACGTCATGGGCACCGACCAAGGGTTGTTCCAGAACATCGGCTCCACTATCGTCGAGCTGGGCAACAACTTTGCCACCACCGAGAAACCCATCGCGGAAATGGCCCAGCGCCTTGCCGGTGCTGGCAAACAGGTGGGTCTCACTGAGCCGCAGGTTCTGGCTTTTGCTGCCGCCCTGTCCTCCGTGGGCATCCAGGCGCAGATGGGCGGTTCCTCGCTGTCCAAGGCCCTGATCAAGATGGAGGTTGCCTGTGCCACTGGCGGACAGGCCCTCACCGACTTTGCCGACGTGTGTGGTGTGACGGAGGATCAGTTCAAGACCCTGTTTGAGTCTGACCCTGCCGCGGCCTTCCAACTCTTTATCACTTGTCTGGCGCAGATGGACGAGGCCGGTGAAAGCTCCATCGCTGTCCTTAATGAAATAGGTATCAGCGAGATCCGGCTCCGTGATACCTTGCTCCGGTCCGTCAATGCAAACGAGCTTTTTGCCCGTGCGCAGGACATGGCGAACCGGGCCTGGGAGGAAAACACCGCCCTGACCGTCGAGGCCAACAAGCGGTACGCCACCACAGCCAGCCAGCTCACCAACCTGAAGAACAAGGCTGTGCTGTTCGGCCAGCAGCTGGGCGACGACCTTAATCCCATGCTCCGCAAGGCCATGGAGGGTGTCAGTGACTTCCTGGATAAGCTCCTGGAGATGGACGAGGCCGAGCGGATGCAACTCATGCGTAACGCGGCCATTGTTGCCTCCATCGGCCCGGTGCTCCTGGTGCTGGGCAAGGTAACAAAGGGCGTCGGGACCCTGTCCACCGGCATCGGCAAGTTCGCCACCGCCGTGGGCAAAGCCGGAGGCGGCTTCAAGGGCTTCCTGACTACCCTGGGGAAATCCCCCTCCGTCTGGCTGGCGATTGCCGCCGCGACCATCGCTGCAACTGTCGCCATTGCCGATTACGTTTCCGGCGCGAAGCAAGCACGGGAAGCTCTCAAAGGCATGCGGGAAACCGCAGATAAGTGGAAGGACACCGCCGCCGAGACCTTCTATGGTCGCAGCGAGGGGCTGTCCTTTTTTGGTATGAGTCAGGACGACTTCACGCGGGAGCAACGGAACGTCGAGCAGTGGCTGGATGGTGTGATCGCCGCGTGGTCGGACGGTCAGGAGGACACGGATGAGATCGTTTCCCAGTGGACGGAGTCTTTCAAAAGCCTGACTGACAACACGCGCACCGAGCTGCAGAAGATGAAGGAGGACGCCCAGGAAAGCGGCTACACCTCCATGGTCAGTCAGCTGGAATCGGACCTCGCCACCCTGGATGACCTGGATGCGGAGATTGCGGCCCTGCTGAAGAACCGCCAGAACGGATACCTCTCCGAAGGCGATAAGATACGCCTGCAGGAGCTGATCGACACCCGAGAGGCCATTGAGGTGAAGTACCATCTGACCCCAGCAGACGTGGACGGCTTCGACACCATCCGGCAGAAGCTGGAGGCCGAGGTCGCCAGGGCGCAGGCGCGGGGCAAGGAGGACGCGGACGTTTCTGTGTACGAGAACGCCGTGGTCGCTGCCGCCCAAGGCATGGCGCAGCTCAACTCACAAATCGATGACCAGTACGACAAGGAGTTCGCTCTGATCCAGGCCATGGAGGATTCCACGGCCCGGCAATCTGCCATGGAGGATCTGAACGCCAAGTATGCAGAGGATCGCCGTGCCGCTGCTCAGGAGTATGCGGCGCTGCTGGCGGACATCGTCCCCCAGGTGTGGGAGAGCGATGGAATCCAGCAGGCGGCCTCGGATATCGAAACGCTGACTCTGAAGCTCCGGGACTACAGCATCGCCAATGAAACCGAGAAGCCTGCTATCCTGGAAGATCTGAATGCCATCTCCGCAGCCATGGACGAGGGCGGCGTCACCGAGTACATCGGTATGCTCACCCAAATCCAGGCGCTCCTGGACAACGGCATGACCGAGAGTGAGATCCAGGCCATGTTCCCGGAGATCGACTTCACGCGGGCGCTGGAGCAGGTGGCGGCGATCCAGGGCTTCCTGCAGAACCGGGAGCTGGACCTGCCGGGCCTGAATGAGATGTTCGGCGACGCGCTCCCGGAGGAAGTGCTGAAAATCGCCACCGATCTGGATATGAGCGGCGCTCAGGCGCGGTGGGAGGATTTTGCCGACCATCCCGGCTCGATCACCACGGAGGCCGTCGTGCAGAGCTACGAGGATGCGGATGGTGTACAGCTGACCCAGCCGAAGGTCGAGGCGTTCATCGACAAGTATACCGAGGTGAAGGAAGGGGCGGACAAGTCCTCCCTCACCCCGGAGGGTATCCTCGCCTGGGTCAGCACCTATGCGGAGGCCACCACCGGCGCGGACGTGTCCGGCCTGAACCCGGAGAACGTGACGGCCATGGTCACCGCCTATGAGGAGTTGGCCTCCGGCGCGGACGTCACGGCGCTCAAACCAGATGAGATCACGGCATACATCGCCCGGTACCTGGAAGAGAAGGGCGTGGATACCTCTGGCCTGACCCCGGATAACATCACGGCCTTTGTCATGGCGTATCAGGAGGCTACGGGCGGGGCGCTCACTTCGGCCCTGACCCCGGATGGTATCACCGCTATGGTGGCTAGGTATGCCGAGGCCGAAAACATCGACCTTTCCCAGCTCACCGATGCACAGGTGGAGGCCATCGTGACCCGGTTCGCTGAGGCGACCAACTGCGACAAGAGTGAGCTGTTGGAAAACTTCACGGCCTACATCGCCAAGTACGACGACACCAATGCTGAAAAGCCCAAGCTGAACATGAGCGTGGGCATCTACGGCTATGATCTGCTGGCCTACCGCCAGTTCATCGCTGACAATCCCGTGGAGGTGCAGGGTATCGTCCGGCTGAGTGAGGTCTACGATGACCCCTCCCAGGCGCTCTCGGACAGCCAGGCCAAGTTCTACCAGGACGGCGTGGAGATTCCTGTGACCGCCGTGCCCACTGAGATGCTCACCCCTGACCGGGTGGCTGTCCTGGGAGACGATGGGACGCTGCACATCCTCATTGCCCCGGAGATCACCGGCACCCAGGACGCCATCGATGCCATCTCGCCCCTGGTGGACGAGGTTGACAAGCTCGGAACGACTGCCGCTGGAATATGGGCCGGTATCATGCCGGAAACCACCATGGACCTGATCAGTTCGGCGGTTGGGCGCATCAACTCCTACAGCGAGTCCCTGGACCTTTCGCCCTGGCAGAAGTTTTGGGCGTATGTCCGTGGTGAGAGCGTTGACCAGGGTGTGCTGGATCAGAGCATGAAGTACGACTTTAATGCCGACACCGTGGCAGAGCTGTCCGCCTATGTGGGCGAGATGGTCGCTGCCATCCAGCAGGGCAAGCAGGTGTCTGCGGAGGATGTGCAGAACCTGCAGGAGATCGTCACGTTTTTGCAGGGCCTGGACACTACCGAAACAGGCACACACATCCTGGAAGGCGTCGCCGAGGGCATGACCGCCGCTGGCTGGGACACGGACGCTGAAACTGTCGCCAGCAACCTGGAAACTGCCCTAAATACCGCCCTGGGCATTCACAGCCCCTCTGAGCGGGTGAAGCCCGTGGGCGATAACGTGGCAGCTGGCGTGGGCGTGGGCATGTCGGAGCATGAGTGGGGGCCGGATGCGGAGGCGCTGGCGGCTGCCATTGAGGAGTCCGTTCAAGCCGCACTCACCGAGGACGCTCTGGCCGACTTCGCCAACACCTCCATGGAGGGACTGGCAACTGCCATGAGCACCTACAGCATGGCCGCTACGGGAAGCACCGTGGGGAGCAACGTCCGCACGGCGGTGAATTCCAATCTAAATGGCACTACCCTGCGTTCTGCCGGTGTGAACGCCATGGCGGGCCTCGCGGCAGGCATCAATGCCGGTCGTTCCGGCGTCATATCTGCTATGCGTTCCGCTGCCCAAGCCGCTGTGTGGGCAGCCAAGTCCGAGCTGAAGATACACTCGCCGTCTGAGGTGTTCCGCGATGAAGTGGGCGTGATGACCATGCGCGGCATGGGCGAAGGTGTGGTCAAAGAGACCAAAGCCCAAGCTAAGATCATCCGCAACGCTGCCCGGTATCTGACCGGCGAGGCAAGAAATGGGGCAATCCCCACCGCCAACAACGACAACCGCAGAACCTACAACAACAGCGTCAACTCCACCATCCAGGTACAACAGATGGTGGTACGGGACGAGCAGGACATCCGTGCTCTGGCCGTGGAGATCGCGGCCCTCACGCGGAGGAGTCAGCGCGGGAAAGGACTGAGAATGGCATGAACGACTGGTTTGAATGGAACGGCTTTAAATGTACTGAATATGGCATTCGTGTGCTAGAGCAGCCGCCCATCACCATCCCGTCTGAGCGGGCGACCTTCGTGGATGTGCCGGGCAGGTCCGGGAGCCTGACGCTGCTGGAGGGCGACGGCGTGTACGACGACATGATCCTCGCCCCAACCTGCTACCTGGAGGGCGGCAGGAGCATCCAGCAGATCGCAAAATGGCTCCAAGGCGACGGGAAGGTGACTTTTGCCAACCGACCAGGTGGTTTCTACTACGCGAGGATCGTCAATCAGATACCCTTTGAGACGATCCTCCGAGGGAATCCGGAGAAGATGTTCACCGTCAACTTCCGATGCAAACCGTTCTGGCACTATGAGGAGCTTTCCCCGATCACTGTGACCCGGTCCGGGGAGTTCATCACCAATCCCGGCAGCGTATCGTCCGAGCCGGTGATCACGGTGTATGGGAGTGGCAACATCACGCTCATGGTGGGCATGACCATCACGGAGCTGGAGAATATCTCCGATTCGATCACTCTTGACACCACCCTGGTGGAAGCCTACCAGGGGGTGTACAGCATGAACAGCCATGTCAGCGGGGATTTCCCTGTACTCCTTCCGGGACCAAATGCAATAAGCTGGTCAGGGAATGTGAGCAAGATACTCATCCAGCCCAATTGGAGGGATTTGTAGGCGGGTTGTATATGCAAACAGATAGTGCAGGAGTACCAAACTTTTCATTGCCCGGTTTTGCCCCGTTGACATCGCTGGTTCCTTGTGATAGCTTCATGCCATCAAATCTTTTGACGATAAAGAGGGATGACATGAAGTCAACTGGGATTGTCCGAAAGGTGGATGAGTTGGGTCGCATTGTACTGCCTATTGAGATGCGTCGTACAATGGACATCGCGGAACGAGACGAACTGGAGATATTCGTTGCCGAGGATACGATCATGCTGAAAAAGCATCAGCCTGCCTGCGTATTCTGCAACGGTGCCAAGAACATCATTAGCTATAAAGACAAAAATGTCTGCTCCTCGTGCGTCACTATGATGGCAACGAAGGCATAACTGAGCAAGAGAAAACGGCTTTTTTTAACTTTTTCACGGCGTCCACCTCCGGGTGGGCGCTCTTTTTATGCCCACTCGGAGGTGATTCCCGGTGATTTGTATCTATGAACACAACTGCACAGACTTTGCCACCAACGGCATGGGGGTGTTGCAGCCGCTCACCTGCGAGGTGACTGAAACTCTCAACGGCGAGTGGGAGCTGGAGCTTACCCACGACATTGACGACGCAGGCAAATGGACTCTCCTGCAGGTGGGGCGCATCCTCCGGGCACCGGTGCCCGCCGCCATGACGCCACGCATGAATCAGGTGTCGCAGATCGGCGGCGGTGATACCGGGGGTGGGACGGTCCTCTCCGAGTTGACGGCCTCCATGGGCAGCTACTATGAGTTGGTAATAAAACCCTCGGTGAAGTCCATGGGCAATAACCAGATGCAGGTGACTCTCAGCTATGGCGTCCGGAAGATAGCTGCCAACAGTGCGACCTACAACATCGATGCCGGGCACATGTGGGCATCATACAACGATGTCCAGGTGCTGGGGAGCGGCGGCAAGCACATCAACTGGGACCAGCGGCAGGACCCGGTGGGGACCTACCGGGAGTACGCCTCGGCCAGCACCGTGGTCACAGCTGGAGCAACCGTCAGCGTATATGCCCGATTTTATGTTGGGCGGGTCAGCCTGGCGCATGATGCGGAGATCAACTCTTCGTTCCGTGCCCTGGAGCCGCCTCCGCCTGTCAGCGACATTGCGACGGTGGCCCTGGGGAAAACGACCTCCTATGAAACGCAGATCTACCGGGTGTCCACGCAGACCGACCCGTTGCGGCTCCGATCCGGCACCGGGACAAACTACAAAATCCTCGCTCTTTACAAGAAGGGCACCGAAGTCATCGTGGTGGATAAGACCACCTCCAGCTGGTATGAAGTCACCTGTCCGGACGGGAAGCACGGCTATATGGCCGCTGAATACCTGATCTATGTGCGCACCGAGCGGCAGCAGGTAGACTCGCAGACCGGCTATCAGAACACGGTCATTGAGCAGCGGCAGCTCCGTGATCAGCCTTTCCGCATCTACCGGGTCATCCCGGAGTTGGACAAGGTGACGGTCTATGCCCGCCATGTCTATTATGACCTCATGGATAACATGATAAGAACCTTTGAACCCTCTGCTACCACGCAGGGGTTTTCCGTTGCGCTGGACTTGTCTGCTGCCTGTGAAGATGAGCATCCGTTCACTTTCTACTCCGACCTGACGACCACGGCCAGCGAGGTGAAGTGGGAGAACATCAATCCCGTGGATGCCATGCTGGGTGAAGGCGGCATGACGGATAAGTATGGTGCGGAACTGGCGCGGGACTGGTTCGACGTGTTCCTCGTGTCGCGGGTCGGCAACGACACCGACGTGCAGATACGGGAGCGGAAGAACCTGACCGGTATCTCCTATGACATCGACGACACAGACGTGGTTACCCGGATCATGCCCACCGGCGAGGATAAGGATGGCAATGTGCTGTATCTGCCGGAGCTGTATCTGGACAGCCCCAACATCAACGCATACGACCACCCCCGATGGATTCACCTGCCGGTGTCCGAGGCCAAGGAGGTCGCAGACGGTGATAAGCAGAAAAGCAAGGATCAGTGCTACACGGAGATGCGGGCCGCGGCAAAGGCCGAGTTTGAGAAAGGCTGCGACCTGCCCAACGTCACCATCAAGGTGGACTTCGTCAACTGCGCCAACACGGAGGAGTACCGGGAGTATGCCGCTCTGACCGACATCTTCTTGGGTGACTCCGTCCGGGTGATCGCCCGACGCATCGGTGTGGAAGTGACCATGCGCATGACGCAGTACACCTATGACTGCCTGACGAAGAAGTATTCCTCCATCACCCTGGGGACGGCTACGTCCGCGATGGAAGGCACGACGGTTTCGACCAGGCAGCTTCCCACAGGCGGGATCACGGGGATGAAGCTGGCGCTGAACTCTGTGGGCAGCGGGCAGCTCCAGTCCGGCTCTGTTGGTTCCCTGCAGATCAAGATGGCCGCCATAGGCACGGCCCACATCCAGGAGGCCAGCATCGTCCGGGCGCACATCGCCGAAGCCCTGATCGATGTGCTGAACGTCAATGCCCTGACCGCTGTTTCGGCAAAGATACAAGAGCTGGCTGCGGGCCAGATCACGACGGATGAGCTGTACGCATCCATTGCCATGATCGCCACGGCGCAGATCACCGCAGCAAATCTTGAGAAAGCCGACATCAAGTGGGCTGACATTGAGAGCCTTAAGGCCGAGATTGCCGAAATCGCCCAGGCGCAGCTGACCACCGCCAACATCATCAATGCCAACATCGACTGGGCGCAGATCGAGAATCTGTCTGCGGAGCTTGCTGCCATTGCCAAAGCCCAGCTGACCACCGCCAATATCATCAACGCCAATATCGACTGGGCGCACATTGAAAGCCTCGCGGCGGATGTGGCGGATATCGCCAAGGCGCAGATCACTGCGGCAAATATCGACGAGGCCCACATCGACTGGGCGGCTGTTACTTCGCTCACCGCTGCGGTTGCTGCCATCGTCCAAGCGCAGATCGGGACAGCGGATATCGATTGGGCGCACATCAAGGACCTGGCCACTGATACCGCCATCATCACCAGGGGTGTGGGCGGGAAGCTCTACATCGCCGACCTTGCCGTGACCGAGGCCAACATGGTCAACCTGACCGTTGGTGAGCTGGTGGTCAAAGGCGAGGATGGGCGGTTCTATGCTGTGTCTGTGGACGGAGAGGGCAACGTCACCACGACCCTCAAGCAGATCGACAATGACGATGTGGAAGATCAGTCCATCCATGGTACGGAGAAGCTGATCGAAGGGTCCATCACGACCCAGGTGCTGAACACCCAGGAGATATTCGCGGAGAACGCTCTGGTCAAGAGCCTGATCGCCGCCAACATCGACGTGGACACCCTGTTTGCCAGGGAAGCGACCATCAATGCCATCAACGCCATGGACATCCGGGGGAACGAGTACCTGCGGCTTATGGTGTCCGGCTTGGTGGACCGTGAGGAGTTCAGTAAAAGCATCGCCGGTTTTGAGGAGGAGCTGAAAGAGGTCCGGGACATCGGCGCTCGGAACCTTCTCCCCAACACCCGGCTGATGCAGCCTTATAAGCTGTACTCCACGGCCACGTTGGATCAGGACGAGGAAGGCTTCAGTGTCGTGACTCTCCCGGTCCTCTCTACTCCCACTTACGACAACGCTATCCAGAGCCGGAATCCCATCAAGTACACAGCCGTGCAGGGCCAGAAGGTGACGTTCTCCTTTATGGCCCGAAGCGACGATGCCGCAGCAATCAACGGTGAGGTCACCAACGGACTGGCCATAGAGTTTGACCTGTGCGATGAGGAGCAGTACGACGCGGACGGCAATCTTCTGGAGCCGACCCGCACGAAGTACGTCCGTATCCCTATGTTCAGCCAGGATCTGTCCAACGAGTGGAAAAAGTACACCTGGACGGGCGTGGTGAGCACTTCGCTCTTCACCAGCGGGAGCGGGAATGTGACTGCGGGGACTCGGTTCTATGTCCAGCTCCAGAACTACTCCGCCGGCTCCATGCAGGTGAAGAAGCTGAAGCTGGAGCTTGGGGCTATTGCCACAGACTGGTCCCCCGCCCCAGAGGACATCTCCACCGATATCGACGCCCAGGGCGACCTGATCACGGGTCTGCAGCAGAGCTTTGCCGATATGGAAGTGCGGCAAAATGAGATCACCGCCACAGTCGGCGAGATGCGGGAGGCCAACGAGGAGACCTATAACACTCTAAAAGAGTACGTTGACACGACCGTGAGCCAGTCCGCTTCCGGAGTCAAGATCGACATCGTGAAGATGCTGGAACAGGGCATGGATGCAGATGGCAATATCATCGCTTATAAGACCACAACGGGCTTTTCATTTGATAACACAGGTTTGCACATCAGCGAAACAGGAAACGGCAATATCACAAACGACCTCACGCCCACCGGCATGACGGTGAAGCGCAGCGGTGAAGATGTGCTGGTGGCCGACGTCAGCGGCGTCCAGGCCACGGATGTGACGGTCAAAAACTTTCTCATTCTTGGCCTCTACAGCCGGTTTGAGGACTATGCGACATCCACAGATGATAAGCGCACCGGCTGCTACTACACCGGCCCATAACCGGGGGAAGGAGAAACATGGCATATACAGCTTTATCTGAACTGACCGCGTCCATGGGCAGCGCCTACGAGCTGGTCATCAAGCCTTCGTATGAGCTGGACATCCAGAATAACCAGGTGAAGATGCAGGTCAGCTATGGTGTCCGAAAGATCGGCGCGAACAACAGCACCTACAACATCGACGCTGGCCATATGTGGGCGTCCTTCGGCGGCGTGGCCGTCCTGGGTGCCAACGGCACTCATATCGACTGGGACCAGAGAAAAGACTCTGTGGGCACCTACCGGCAGTATGCCTCCTATACTGGGGTCGTCCAGTGCAACAACGACGGCACCTCGTCCATTTATCTCTACGCCAAGTTCAACGTCGGCAACGTCAGCGCGGCGAAGAACGCGGAGATCAGCCGGACGATCACGCTGCCGAGGGTGCCCAGGGCGTCTACTATCAGCGCCACGCCCACTTTTATCGGACAGGCAACGATCATCACCATCCAGCGGGCCAGCTCTACCTTTCGGCACACTATACAGTATAGCTACTCTGTGTTTTGGGACACCATAGGCCCAGAGAAGCGGTCGGATACCAGCATTTCCTGGGTCGTGCCTACAGACTTCTATCAGCGGCTCTTCGGCAAGGCGGTCACCGTGACCCTCTACTGTGATACCTATGACGGCGACACCCTCATCGGGCAGACATCCTGTGAGTTTACCGCCACAGTCCCGGAAGCGCCAAATAAGCCGGAACTTTCAAACTGTTTTGTTTCGGACATCAACCCATTCACCTTTGGCTTGGAGGGCGAGGCAAATCTCATCCGCTATCGCTCCATGGTCAAATGCACCTGCAGGGCATTGCCAAAAAACTACGCCTATATCCAGAGCATTACGGTGAACGGTCAAGAGATGGTGCAGGGCTCAGATGAAGGGTACACAACGGGCGAAGCCCTCATCAGCGGTGTGGATACTGGAACTTTTGTGTTTGTTGTCACTGATACCCGCGGGTTTACGGCATCAAAGACCGTCACTTATAACCTCGTCCCGTATGAAGTCGTCACGTTTTCCTATTCATGGTCGCGCCCATCCTCTACGGGCAGCACAGTCAATCTGACGCTTAACGGACGTTTTTACAATGGTTCCTTTGGCTTAAAAACCAACACGCTGACCGTGGAGGTGAAAGTAAAACGCTCGGACGCTGAGGCATGGGGCACCGTCCAAGGTGTGACTACAACAAAGAGCGGCAACACCTGGAAGGGTACGCTGACTCTTACCGGTCTCAGCTATGACTACTCCTATGATGTGTCGATACAGGCGTATGATGCCTTTGGGACGGAATCTACATCCATGGCGGAGGCCCTTTTCACAATCCCGCCCGGCACTCCCGTCTTTGATTGGGGGAAGAACGATCTCACCGTCAACAAGCGGCTGTTCTGTAAAGGAAGCATCCGAGTCTACCCCGGCACAACTTCGGGACAGATGGGGCTGTTCGCTGGTGAGGCGGCAACGACCGGTACTTCTTTTAGGCTGATTGCCACGGCAAAGTCATCTGCTGGTGCTGATTGCATTTATGTTGGAAACAGCAACAATGCAACGTATTACTATGGCGGGCCGATGTATTTCTATTTCACCAATAATGCTGGTGGCATCTGCTTTCAGAATACGTCCGGTTCCTACTACAACTGCTGCTGGATAAACAGCAGCAACCGGCTTTACTTTGGGAGCGGGAGCCTTGCAACAACGATTCAGGGCAACAACGTCCAACTGGGCACGTCGTCCTACCCCACCTATGTTTATGGCGCCCCGCTTACCCTGTATTTTAAGAACAACTCCGGCGGTATCTATTTCGCAAACTCCAGCGGTGTGAACTATAACTGTATGTGGATGAGTTCCTCAAACCAGCTGATTTGCGGGGACCTTGGTGTATCTGCCGTTTTAAGAGGCAGCTCTGTGCAGCTTGGCACCGTGAGCGGTCCAACCTATATCTATGGCTCTTATGTGTATATATACGTCCCCAACTCCCAAGGTGGGGTCTGTGTGACGCAGGTGAACGGCTCCAGGCAGAATGTCATGTGGATCAACAGTAATGACGAGGTCTATATTGGCTCCACCGTTCTGGTCACGCGCCTAAACGGTACAAGGATCTATTCCAGCACCAATATCACCGTCAGCTCCGACCGGGGGAACAAGAAGGCCATAGGACCTGTGTCCGACGCCTATGAGAAGCTGTTGGACAAGCTCGAACCGCAGCGGTTCCGCTACAAGGACGAGCCGGATGACGCCCCCTTCCATGTCGGCTACATCGCCCAGGATGTTCTGGCTGCGCTGGAGGATGTGGGGCTGGATCGAACAGATCTGGCGGCGGTTGCCGGCGAGGAGGGCGACCTTGGTATTGCCTATGCTGAATTGATCCCGCTCCTTCATAAGAAAGTCAAAACGCTGGAGGCGCGGGTCGCCCAGCTGGAGGGTCTGGTAGAGAAGCTGCTGAAAGCACAGGGATGTGACGCGGAATGAAATAACATTGGAATGACTCAACATTGTCAGGGGTGCCGATTAGGGCACCTCATTTATTTTGCCGAAAGGAGCGTTGGAAATGGATGTGCTGGGCTATCTACTCACGGGGGCCGCCTCCGCTGCGATCATCAAGCTCCTCGACAATCTTCTTATCTGGCTTCTCAACCGCAGAGCAGCAAAGATGGATCGGTCGGAGGAGAGAGCGGCTGCGGCACAGCTATCGGAAGACAAGTGGAAAACGGACACGGAGAGAAGTGTCCAGGAGCTTAAAGACGGTCTTCGGATCATCATGTTGGATCGTATCCGTTACCTTGGATATGCGTATCTGAAGGACGGAGAGATCGACTACGACGACCGGAAGTATCTGAATGAGATGCATGGGGTCTACCACAACTCCCTCGGCGGGAACGGCGACCTTGATATGCTCATGCAGAGTGTGAACGATCTTCCGCTCAAACAGCGGTAATCGAAAATATTGATCTGGAGGTATTTATCATGACTTACGACATCACCCCTATCATCGAGGCGGTTGCGGCGCTCATCTGCGCCATCATCTCCGCCATTCTTGTGCCGTACATACGGTCCAAGACCACCAAGGAACAGCAGAACGAGATCCTACAGTGGGTCAAGATCGCGGTGGCCGCCGCCGAGCAGCTTTTCACCGGCTCCGGGCGTGGTGAAGAAAAGAAAGCATACGTCCTGGATTGGCTCACGTCCCACGGTCTGCGTGTTGACGAGGGCAAGCTGGATGCGCTGATCGAGGCGGCGGTTTATGCGCTGAATCATCCTGACGAATGAACAAGCACACAAAGCCCCGCATCGGGACCATGAACCTGATACTGGTGCTGGTCGGCGTCACCCTGCTGGCCTACACGGTAACGGTGCTCATCATGGCTGCCCACTACATCACCGTGCCGTCTGAACTGACGGTGGCCGTTTTCGGTGTCTGCGGTGGTGAATGCGGCATCATGGGATGGATCAAGACGACGAAAGACCGCCAGCAGGAGCACCGCTGGCAGGCAGAGGAAAGACGACACGAGGAACAGAGCGGCCCGGAGGCATGACCTCCGGGCTGCCCACTTTTTCAAGGAGGATACGAATATGGCTATTACAGCGAGACAATTTCTGGCTCCCGGCGAGGCCCTTGCCGGTGAGAATGAAGCGGTGCTGGGTTCTAACAGGACCTCAGTCAACGCTTTTTTCAATGCCCCCGGCTCTGCGTACTGCGGCTTTACCCTGTGGTACTGTGACAAGAAGTCCGGCGCGGGCATTTTCAACGGTTGTGCGAATCCGGCGTATGTCCCCACCTTCAAGGATTTTTGCCGGAAGCACATGACCATCGTGCCCAACGATCAGGCGCAGGAGGGCGATCTGTGCGCGTACCTGGACCAGCATGTGTTTGCCATCAAAGAGCGCGTGAGCGGTACGACTGTCATCACTTTCGAGGGCAATTCCACGGTTTATAAGACCATCGCGGAGGCCAAGGCAAGTAGTGCTGGCAGCGGCAAATATGAGGGCATCGGCTATAAAAAGCGAGTGCTCAACAGCAGTTATACCGTCTACCGGCCCAACTTCGTTGGTACCACGAGTGCTGCAGCTGCGGACCCAGCACAGGGACACACCAACAAGACAGGTGCCTCCTGTTCTGTTACGCTGGCGCTGTGCAAGATCGGCAGCAGCGGTCCGATGGTCAAGACCTTCCAGCGCATCTGCTATGCCTATGGTATCAAGGGCGCGGATGGAAAGATAATCGCCGTTGACGGCGAGTTTGGCACGAACAGCGCCTTCGCCGCGAAGCAGATCCAGAAAAAGCTGGGGCTGACCCAGGATGGTCAGGTCGGCAAGGATACCTGGACGGCGATGCTCACCAGACTATGGTGAAGCGGCTGCTCTGTGTGGTGCTGGTGCTGTTGGCCATCGCGCTGACCGCCACCGTCACCTATCGTGAGGTGACGCAGTACCAGCAGGAGCCGTCCTGGGAGGAGCTGGACCCGGCACAGCTGTCCTGGGTTATTGAGGGCATCCAAGAGCACATCAGCGAGTTGGAGGATGACCTGCTGCGGGTGCAGAAGCTACAGTGGGAGAAACTCGCTGACACTCTGCCTACAGTTTCTCCACGGTCATAATCTGTCGTTTACCACGGGTATAAGAAAACCACAGAAAATGTAAAAATGAGGGCGTAGCTCAAGACCTGCGCCGGCAACGAAGCTCCCGCCTTTCGGTGATGACCGAGGGGCGGGAGCTTTTTTGTTTTTCCGGGGGGTTGAATTTTCCGGTAGCGGATGGGGAGAGAACCAAACACTAGCTCTCCTGAAAGGAGCCGATGACCGTAATGACGCAAGGTGAGCAGAGTGCGGCATTGATGCTGATCCGCGATGGCGCCGGGTACAAGAGGATAGCATCTCAGCTTGGTCTGCCAGTGAACACAGTGAAGTCCTTCTGCCGGAAGGTTGCTGCCGGCGCGACCCATACTTGCCCCAACTGCGGAAAGCCTGTGCCGCAGAAACCGCACAGGAAGGAAAAGCGGTTTTGCTCAGACCGATGCCGCATGGAGTGGTGGAATCACCACAGAGGCCAGATTCAGCACAAGTCGGCTATCAAGGTGATATGCAAGCACTGTGGAAAGGAGTTCGAGAGCTATGGCAAACGCCAGAGGGTCTATTGTTCGAGAGAATGCTATGACGCCGCACGAAGAAAATGACCAGGTGCTTGTCGATTATAGGGCGCGGCTGTTCGGCTTTCAGCTGTCGATGGCCATGGCCCGGAAAATGCTCACGGAGCACCTGATCACACCGCAAGAGTACGCTGATATTGATACAATTCTGACCAAAAAGCATGGGGTATCTTCGTCTAGCATTTTCCGGTGAAAAACTGGATATACCGGGCTTTCAGAGGTAACATGGCACACCCAAGGAGGTGGTCACGACGGAACGGGTCATAAGCAAAATTGAACGGCCACTTCCGGCCCCGCCGCAGGCCACACGAGTTGCCGCATACACGCGGGTGTCCAGTGGCAAGGACGCTATGCTCCACTCCCTGTCGGCGCAGGTCAGCTATTACAGCGCCTACATACAGAATCATCCGGGGTGGATGTTCTGCGGGGTGTACAGCGATGAAGCCATTACTGGCACCAAGGCCGACCGAGATGGCTTCCAGAGGCTGTTGAAGGACTGCCGGGCTGGAAAAATCGACATGGTCATCACCAAGAGCATATCGCGCTTTGCTCGGAACACCGTCACGCTCTTGCAGGCTGTACGAGAGCTGAAGAGCATCGGCATCGATGTTTTCTTTGAGGAGCAGAACATTCACACGAAAAGCGCCGATGGAGAGCTGATGCTGACCATTCTTGCCTCCTACGCGCAGGAGGAGAGCCGGTCTACCAGCGAAAACCAGATCTGGCGGGTCAGGCGAAACTTCGAGGCCGGAATGCCCTGGAATTGCACCATGCTGGGATACCGCTATGACCACGGGACCCTGGTGGTCTTGCCGGAGGAGGCTGAGGTCGTCCGCGTCATTTTCGCTGAATACCTGTCCGGCAAAGGACTCGACGCCATCGTGAACAAGCTGAACGCTGCGGGAGTTGAAACACGCAACGGGCACAAATGGTGCAGAAGTGGCGTGCGGCGCGTTCTGAATAATGAGGCATATACCGGAAACCTGCTCCTTCAAAAGACCTATCGAGAAAACCACATCACAAAGAGGTCGCTCTTGAACGAAGGACAACGCCCGAAGTACCGAGTCGAAAACAGCCATGAGGCAATCATTCCTGCGGAGCAGTTTGAGATGGCCCAGTTGGAGCAGAAACGGCGGGCCGAGCAGTGCAAACATACTGGACAGGAAAAGAACACATATCCCTTTTCCGGCGTGGTGGTCTGCGGCATCTGCGGAGGCCACTTTCGCAGAAAAAAGAATCACGGAAAGCCTATCTGGGTGTGTCGAACCTACAACAGCGCAGGCAAGGTGGCTTGCTCCTCTAAAGCGATTCCGGAGGGCGTACTGGCCGAACTTGCAGCAGACGTCTCCAACAGCGGTGAGATCGAGGCCATCCGTGCTGAAGCAGATAACACTCTGGTGTTCATCCTCTCTGATGGCGCGGAGATCGTTAGACGCTGGCAGGATCACTCTCGCGCTGATTCATGGACAGACGAGATGAAAGAAAAAGCACGGCAGAAAACACTTCAAAGGAGGTCTTTGCAAAATGGACACGAAGAGCGAAGGCAAGGGGACGCGGAGAAAGAGAGTCGTCTTTTATATGCGCGTTGGGTGCATCGGGAATGAAAACCTGATTGCGCTTGAAGCGCAGAAAGCCGCGCTGGAGGAGGAGCTTGGTAAGCATCCTGACTGGCTCCTTTCTGGCGTCTACTCAGACGCTGGACCCGCCGATGGTGAGGCGAGGCACTCACCGGTACTCAGGCAGATGCTGAAAGCGGCGGAGTCCGGTGATTTCGACCGGGTACTCACCACGGGTGTCTCGCGTCTTTCAAGGAGTATGCCACATCTGCTGGGGATCGTCCGCTTCCTGCAGAGTCAGGGCGTTGAAGTCCAATTCATACGGGAGGGGCTCTCAACGGATAACAGGGAATTTGGGGAGGCGATCAAATGGCGAGAGCGGCTCGGTCTGTAACAGTTCTCCCCGCTACCTTAAACCCCGTCACTCGGATGCCGGTGGCCTCGAACCGCAAACGGCGCGTGGCAGCGTATGCCCGTGTATCTACCGACACCGATGAGCAGTTCACCAGCTATGAAGCGCAGATAGACTACTACACCAAGTACATCCTGAGTCACCAGGACTGGGAATTCGTCGCAGTCTATACCGACGAGGGGATCTCTGGTACGAACACCAAGCACCGCGATGGGTTCAACCAGATGGTGCAGGATGCTTTGGATGGCAAGATAGACCTCATCGTCACAAAGTCCGTCAGCCGCTTTGCAAGGAACACCGTTGACAGCTTGGTGACTGTGCGGAAGCTGAAGGATAAGGGCGTGGAGGTGTTCTTTGAGAAAGAGAACATCTACACGCTGGACAGTAAGGGTGAGCTGCTGATCACCATCATGTCCTCTCTGGCCCAGGAGGAGAGCCGGAGCCTTTCTGAGAACGTTACTTGGGGCCAGCGGAAACGGTTCTCTGATGGAAAGATCACCCTCCCGTATTCCCATTTCCTGGGGTATCGCAAAGGGCCGGACGACCTTCCGGAGATCGTACCGGAGGAAGCGGTGATCGTCCAGAAAATATATCGGTTGTTCATGTGCGGAATGACAGCCTATGCGATAGCTTCGCAGTTGACAGCCGAAGGAATCCCCACTCCGGGCGGCAAACAGCGGTGGCGCTCCACCACGATCAACAGCATCCTGACGAATGAAAAGTACAAGGGTGACGCGCTCCTCCAGAAAGGCTTCACCGTTGACTTCCTGACCCATAAGCGGAAGGTGAACGAGGGCGAGGTTCAGCAATACTACGTTGAGCACAGCCACCCGGCCATCATCGCTCCGGAAGAGTGGGAGCTGGTGCAGCGGGAGATGGAACGCAGAAAAGCTGCCGGCCTCAAATACAGCGGAAACGGCATCCTTGGGTCGCGTGTCGTATGTGGCGACTGCGGCGGCTTCTACGCCCCCAAGACCTGGCACTCGACGGACAAGTACAGGAAAGTGATTTATAGGTGCCAGGAGAAATATCGGGGCGAACATCGGTGCCAGACCCCGGCGCTGACGGAATCAACGATAAAGGAACGGTTTGTGGCGGCACTCAATGAACTGGTCACAGACAAAGGCGCCGTCCTCGATGATTGCAGGGTGATACGGGACACCTTGACGGACTGTTCCTCCATTGAGCAGGAACTCGCAGATCTGAAACGTGAGGTGGAGGTGGTGACAGAACTTGCCCGGCGGTGCATCAGCGAGAACGCACAGACAGCACAGGACCAGGAAGCCTACCAGCAGAAATATGATGGATATGTCGCCCGGTATGAGCAGATGAAAGCCAGAACCGAGGAACTTGAGAAGCTGCGCGATGCTCGAAAGGCAAAGGCAGATCTGCTCGGAGGATTCATGCTTGCCCTAGAAAATCTCGACGGGGTGCTGACCGCCTTTGATGACCAGCTGTGGCTGACCGCAGTTGACCGCGCTACCGTAAAGCACGACGGCCAGATCGTGTTCACCTTCTACAACGGCATGGAGATCTCTATATAAAGTCAACCCACAACGTGAAGCGGGCGAATTGGGCCACTATGCGCTGTGGGTGTTTTTTTGTTGCTTTTGCGCTCTTAAATCGAAGTAAAAGCTGTAAACCATGATAGATATTGTGTTTTTTAAGAGCGCAAGAGCGTAGCGCAAAAGGAGAAACCCCGGCTGTGCGCTCTTGAATCATCGCCTGAATTGCAATCGGATGATGTTATTCGTCTGGGTAACAGTCACGCAGACGTTTTTCGTTTTGCCCCCTTTTCCTGGTGGGCAAGCAATACCTGCAGTGCATCCTCCCGTGCCCGTTCATCGGCATTTCGGGATGCCAAGACAAGTGATTTTTCATAGTCTGAAAGAACAGGAAGAAGGTGGGGCTCATGTTCGAGAAGATAGTCAACGGAGACACGAAAATAGTCTGCAATCTTTACAACCATCTCAAGAGAGGGCTCCCGTTCACCATTCTCGTAACGATTATAAGCGACTTCAGAGCAGCCTAGTGCCTTACTGACTTCCTTCTGCGTAACTCCCTTAAGAGTCCGAAGCTGCCTTAAGAGCATTGAAATCACCCCTTGCTAAAGTGTTGATATAACTCACAATTAAATTACCGAAATGAGAATTTGCCTGTTGACTACTTACCAATTAGGTATTATACTGATGTAGTAATTACCATCTTGGAAGGTGTGGCCTGTGAGCGGAACTGTCAGTCTATGCCGATACTCCGCAGTAACGGAGAGAGAAGTAGAGTGGCTTTGGTTTCCGTATATCCCCTGCGGGAAGTTGACTGTTCTCCAAGGCGACCCTGGCGAGGGGAAGTCTACATTCATTATTAACGTTACGGCGCTCCTTACACGCGGGGAACCCATGCCGGACGGCTACCGTTCCCGAGGCCCATATAGGGTTGTGTACCAGTGCGCAGAGGATGACATTGCTGACACGGTCAAACCACGACTGATTGCTGCTGGCGCTGACTGCGACCGTGTTTCATTCATACAAGAGGATGATGGGGCCATCACTGTAGACGATGATCGCATTGAGGCGGCTATTCGTAGTGAGGGCGCGAAGATGCTGGTGCTTGACCCATTTCAAGCCTTCTTGCCTCAAGACGCAGACATGCAGAACGCCCAAAAAATGCGGGCAATTTTGAGAAGGCTGTCAATGATAGCGGCTAAGACCAAGTGTGCGGTAGTTCTGGTTGGGCACATGAATAAATCCGTGGGTGGAAAGAACCTCTATCGCGGTTTGGGCAGCATAGACATTGCAGCTATTGCACGAAGCGTATTGATGGTAGAACGCGACCAGGATGAGCCTCACATTCGATATGTGATCCCTATTAAGTCCAGCCTCGCGCCAGAAGGACCGGCAGTAGCTTTTTCTCTTGATGCTCATCACGGCTTTAGTTGGCTAGAACCACGGGAGAACTATTCAATCCAAGAGAGTGAACTCTGTACCAGCAAGTGTAAGAGGACAGAACTGATGTTGCAGAGATTGCTATGCGACGGAGAGATGGAAAGTAAAGAGGTTTTCAACCGGATGGAAATAGCAGGTGTTTCCAGGCGCACAGTACAGAAAGCAAAAAAGAATCTGAATATTGAAGCAATTAGGATGAATGGAGCTTGGTATTGGCGGTTCCCGAGTTCTCCAGAGACTAGTGAGGAAGAAATGGAGGAAGACGATGATTGAGGAAAAAAGCACGCAGAGTGATCCTGTGGCGCACAGTGCTTCTCCTGCGCCTCTCTTCATACCTGCCCGAGAAAAGACAGATATCTATGCGGACGGGCATCTTTTTCGCACCTGTGCGTATTGCCGTGTTTCTACAGACAGCGATATGCAGCTCTCATCGTTTGAGATCCAAACGGAACACTATAAGAACCTAGTCGGTAAACACCCCAACTGGGACCTAAAGAGAATATATGCGGATGAGGGGATCTCCGGGACATCGCTTAAGAATCGGGATGAGTTCAATGAAATGATGTCCGCTTGCTGGCGAGGAGAGTATGACCTCATTGTAACCAAGAGTGTGTCGCGATTTGCGCGGAATCTAGTAGACTGCATCTCATTGGTCCGGAGGCTGAAGAATCACAACCCACCCATTGGTGTGTTCTTTGAAACGGATAACCTTTTTACCCTTTCAGAGGACTCGGAGTTGAAGCTGTCGCTGCTGGCCACTTTTGCACAGGAGGAATCTGTCAAAAAGAGCGAAAGCATGGTGTGGTCCTTGCATGAGCGTTTCAAGACGGGAAAATTGCTTACACCGGAATTGTATGGATATAGCAAGGCGCGAGACGCCAGTGGCCGTTATATCAAGGGCGCCAAACTTGAGATAGTGGAAAAGGAAGCTGAAGTTGTCCGTTTCATCTTTGACGCGTTCCTTGCCGGGTACCCGATGGCCTCGATCGCAGAGATCCTCACGGCCAGTAATGTGCCCACCAAGACAGGCAAGAACGAATGGAACGCAGGCGCGCTGAGTTATATTCTTCACAATGAGAGATACTGCGGTAGCGTCCTTACGTGGAAGACCTTTACAGCCGACATATTTGAGCACAAGAAAAGGAAGAACAACCAGGATCGAGATCAGTATCTATACACAGAAGATCACAGCGCCATCATTTCCGTTGAGAAATTTGAGGCAGTCCAGACTTTAATGGAGAACAAACGGCATCATGTGAAGAAGATGCCAGTTATGCATGTCATCGACGATGGGATCTTTCGAGGCTATGTTCCCATCAACCATCATTGGGTCAATGACAGTGCCGCTGCTTACTATGAGGCATCAAACAGCGTCACAGCATCGACCAAGCTCCAGCGGCTTCAGAAACGATATTTCAGTGTTTTCGACTTGGATGGTTACCAAGTGGTGCGAGGGCAGTTTCTGACGCGCCGCGCAGAATGCCCTAGCTTAACCATATCTGATAAGCGTATCAGCTTCAATGTGGAGTGCATACGCAAGTTTTCCGATGTGAACTATGTCCAGCTGCTTATCCATCCATCAGAGCGGAAACTGGCTATCCGCCCATGCGAAGAGCGGGATGTCCACAGCATCCGATGGAATACAGGTTCTAATAAGCCGCCAACCTCAAAGCAGCTCTGCTGTCAATTCTTTTCGACATGCCTCTATGAGATCATGGGATGGAATCCTGACTTCGACTATAACATTCGTGGGACATGGCTGTCTAACGGACAGGACGAGATCATCGTTTTTGATGTCACCCAAGCGATGCCAATTGCCGTGGTGGACAGAAAAGACAAACAGACTGACCGGACACGAAAGGTGCGGGTGCCGTGTATCCCGGAGGAATGGGAGGAATCCTTCGGAGATGAGTTCTATGACTTTAGTGTTCAGAATGGTCTGTACTACATTTCCAGCCGTCTTGACTGGAAGGCACAGGCAAAGAGTCATGCTGTCGCTTGCGGTGGCCAACCACATATGATATCTGAGGAGGAGTTGCAAATGAGTATGGCCAGAATTCGCATGAGAGCTGGTGCAGTCAATGGTTAGCGAGGAGTTCGCTGTTTTCTCTAATCTGGAGCCCCTCGAACCACGGGCAGAGGAAGAGGAGGAGATTGTTGATCTCGCCGGGTATCAAGTGACCAAAGCAGAGCTTTTTGCCCACTCGCGTGATGCGGCTGTAACGGTATGGTCGGACAGAATCAAATTCAACATGGCATGTCTCCGCCGTTTTCCAGGTGTCACACATATCCAGCTCCTGATCCATCCGGAGCAGCGTCGTCTTATCATCCGCCCGTGCGACAAAGATGCTCCCGACTCCCTTCGGTGGGCGTCCGGCGGGGGAGAGAAGGAAATTAAGAATCGTGATATGATTTGCCGCATTTTTGCCGCGAAACTTTTTGATCTGATGAAGTGGGATAGGCGTTACCGATATAAGATGCTTGGAAAGCCAGCAGTGAGCGACGGGGAAGTGCTATTCCTTTTTAAATTAACAGATTTCGAGCTGTTTGTCACTACCGGACCACGAAAAACCCGGTCCTTTTTCCCCGAGGACTGGCGGGAGTGCTTCGGTATGCCGGTGGAGCGGCACGATGAATCATATAAGATCGACCTGGCTGACGGGTATGTTATGAGTGAACGAATATAGGAGGAAACCTGCAATGAGTAGCGATGATTTCATTGTATCCGATATCAACCTGGATGGGTTTCAAGTGGTGCGCGGGCAGTATTTTTCCAGAGGGTCAGAACCATGTCTTACTCTGTGGGAATCAGCAGTATCGTTTAATATCCCCGCCTTTGCAGCACTCAACAACTGCGAAGCTGTCCAACTCATGGTCAACCTGGCAACCAGATGCATTTTGGTCAAACCTGTTTCCTCCAGAGAGACAGATGCAATCAACTGGATATCTGACCCTACAAATCCAAAAACCAGGAAGATGGAATGTACCATGTTCACGCGCCGGCTCTTCAATGAGTGGGGGTGGGATCGGGAGCAGCGGTACCGAGTCAACGGGAAACTGGTCAAATACGGAAAAAACCTTATGCTGCTGTTTGACTTTACGTCTCCGGAGGTTTGGAAGGGGATGAAGCTGGTAAGGGAATATGAGTGAAGTCACCTACATATCATTCTATCTTCGCACAAACACGATCCATATCTATGTGAAAGCGGTCCGGGAGATCAACAATCCACGCTATGTGCGCTTCCTGGTCAATGAGATGAAATGAAGATGGTGATGCAACCATACGACAAGAAGGACTTTGTGTCGTTTCGGGTCCCCAACATGAGCATCAAAAAGACCTCTGGCACATGCGCTGGTTTTCGGGTACATAGCAAGGCTTTCTGTCAGGTGCTGGCTTGCGCTTTGGGATGGAACCCAGATATGTCATATAAGGTCCCTGGGACCATAGCTTCAAAGCAACGATTGGTTTGCTTTGATCTTAAGAAAGCTAATGTAATTGCCAGGCACTGACACGGGCTGGTCGAAAGACCCTGGCCCACCGAATGGCGGGGATATTCCCCGCCACTTTTTTGCCGCTGGATGCCGATGGCCTTTTTTGAGCAACAGGGGAAGCTGTGCTATACTGACGTTTGCGCTGTTGGCCACCTGTTGCGCTTGTGGCGGCAAAAAAGCCGAGGGCGCGGTAAGTACCCAACCTGCGGGGACGGACGCGACTGAAGCCCAAACGGTGGCCGACACCGGCAAGAGCGAGGTTTCCTTGAGCGGTGCGCCGCAGTGAACGAAGGGATTTTCGATATTACCCTCACCATTCCGGCAGAGTTTGCCGAGAATATGGCGGGGGGCTTCACCCCCCTGCTGATTTGTTTCACCCCCCTGGGCAGAATCTTCACCCCCCTGCTGATTTGTTTCACCCCCTGGGCCGAATTTTCACCCCCCTGGGAGAAGATTTCACCCCCCGAGGGTTCGTATCCAAATCAGTGTTATTAGGCAAACCAACATAATCCGAACCCAAGACCTGTGGGACCGTATCCCGTAGGCGATGGGTTCGGATTTGTTATTTGATTCGTGCCCTATTATGATAAGCTTCCCAGGATCTCTTTTACCTCCGTGATGGGAATATATTTCTCTCCCAATCCACACGAATATAGCTTTTCCATCAGCTGATAAAGCGTCCGCTTCCTGTCCTCCGGGACACAGCCGTCACACCTGTGCTCGATCGCTATCTGATTCACGTCGCTGATCAGGGCATAGTGGATGAAGTATGCTTTCAGATCCCCGGAAGCGATCGTCCTGAGATGCCTGTCAACATAGCCCCTATAGTATTCGCCATCCTCCTTTTCTTCAATGCCATTCTCCCGCAGATACCTGGAGATCCCCTCCTCCATGCGCGCCAGTTCTTCCTGGGACGAGGCGTCAATGCCCCGCTCCGACATGAAGTCAAGTATGTATTCGGTCATGCCTTGGTCCCTCCCTCGTCATGCATCTTCGCCAAGATCGCCTGCGCGTCTTTCATGGCCTGGACCCGCTCTTCCGGGTCTTTGGAGATAGCCCTGTCAAGGCAGTCCCGGAGTTCTTCAAAGCCCTTTTCCCCCGCCAGGGAATCGACCTTTTCTTCCAGTTCCTTCATATTTCCTCCATAGTACGCCTCTTTAAGCGAGTCCTCGCCCACGATCTCTTCCAATTGGCCGCAGAGCTCTGTAGCATGGGCATAGATCTGCTGCCGCTCTGCGGCCATACCCTTCTCCTCACTGAGCTCTGCAAGCTGCCGGTTCGTATACATGGTGGTAAGGCCCTCATTCATCCCCATCCCCTTGGTAGTAAAATTGAAGTCCTCCCCCGTTTTGACCGAATGGAACCAGCTCGACCGCCTTGTCCCGACGGTCTGATATACAGTATAACCGTTTTTATCCGGTTCGGGAACAATGATCTCTCTGTGCTTGCTGGTAAAATGGTTCGTCTCATGTTTGGTCGAGCGTTCCATCTGCTCTGGGCTGATGGCAGCCACCTCGATGGTGCTCTTCCCGCCGAAGAAACGATACCCGCCTGTCCTGGTCGAACTGGGGTCGTGCCGGACCGCCCGGATGCTTTCAACGCCTTCCAACACCCTGGCTTTGTCCTCTTCAGACATATATTTCCCGTTCGTCTCCAGGATCTGCACAATAGAATTGTGATGATGCTGTTCCACATCTTTCTGGGCCTGCTCAAGCGCGGCGGGCGCCCCGAGAATACTGACCATGCCGTGCGCAGTCTCACCTGGATTGACGGACACCTCCGTTGAGGATACAGAAACACCCTCTGTCCCTTTTCCGCCGGTCGTCTCCGCAGCCGCCGGCGGGCCGGCCGTCTCATTTCCCATCGTGGTCTCCGCTGCATCGGTAGTCTCCGTCGGGGACGCGGTCTCGCTGCCGCCCATTGCTGTCTCGCTGCCGCCCGATGGGGTCTCGCTGCCGCCCACTTCCACGCCGTCATCGTTGCCGCCGACCTCACTCATTGTGCTCACCCCTTTTCAGATAATTGGAATAGGAATTCACTATGATCCGTTTTTCCTGCATCGAGGCTGTGCCATATTCATTCAGGATCTCCCCCAGCAGGCAGAGCCTTGTCTGTGCGGACGCCGTCATGTTCAGGTCCTGGAACATATTGGTGATGAAAGTCTCCAGCATCGGGATGTTGTACGGTTCAGCCTGTATTTTGGCCACATGGAACGCGAGTCTGACCTTATCCACATTCGCCAGTATTTTTCTGACCGCATCCCGGCGGCACCGGAATCTCGCCGTGCAGATATGACAGGCGGCATGGAAAGCCGTACCCTCCTCAGCCGCTTTCACCCGGACATGCTGTACCCCGTGACAGCCTCTGACCGCGACGACACATTCGCCGGTCTGGAACTCCCCGAGTTTTTTCATCTGGAACGCTGACAAGCCGGCAGGCACGCCGATCACCTCTCTGTCGCCGCCGTCGGTAATGGCATGGATTATCTTCACCGAGGTGTTGGCCATCACCGCATCTGACATGACGCTTGGCCGCTGGTCGCTCAGGATCAGCCCGGTGCCCGAGCTTCTGATCTCGGCAAGCATCTTGTCAAAGTATTCGTTGTTCAGCGCCCTGCCGCTGTCTTCAACCAGTGTCCGTTTAAAGACGTTGTGGGCTTCCTCGACCACGATGACGCGCCTGAGCCGGCCGCATTCAGGCTGTCGGGAGAGATAGCTCTGGAACTTGAACAGTAAAATGTTCATGATGAACGCGGCAGACTGGGCAGAGAAGTCGGCAAGCTCTATGACACACGGCGTCTCCAGCAAGTCCCTGGCCTGAAGGCCGGCCGCCCTGGCAAACAAGCTCCCCGCAGCCCCTGAATGCATGTTCTCTGTCCGAAGCTTCAGGGCAGCCGTAAGATTCTGCTTTACCTCCGGTCCGTATCTGGCGTGCGCGGCGATATAGCTGTCCACATTCTCCAAAACGTCCTTAAAGGTGGGAAACGGCTTGTGCTCATCGGTGTAGGCCATCATTCCGTATTCCCAGCCGGCTCTCTGGTACGTCTGCTTGAGCAGGCCGTCATAGGCCTCCGGAATGGGATGCTCACCCCCGGTCGCGGCGACCAGCGCCCTTACGACCGCCGCCACATGGTTTTCGATGAGGACGCCATCCTCCGGCTGAAGGGGATTGAACCTCAACATAACGCCGTCACTGCCAGACGTATATACTCTCAGTTCGGGGATGCTTCCGATGAGTGAGCTGTATTCCTTTTTGGCGGCTTCAATGACCGTAAACGGGATCCCCGCCGCATTCAATCCCATCAGGATCTTCTTGACCGTAGTCGTTTTTCCTGTCTCGGTGGCGCCGGCTACGAACATATGCGAGTGCAGCGCGGAGAACGGGATCACGGCTTTGGAGGCGCTGTTATATACAGTGCCCAGCTCCACACCCTCCGCATCGATCCGGTCCGTCACCGGGAAGGCGTCCATCCCGTCCTCGCCTATATCGTAGTCCTTCACATAGCAGCCGTCATGGGAATGGACGGGAGGGAGACAGAACGACGCAGCGCTCTGGATGTCCTGCATGGTGAGAGTATAGACCCACTCTGAAGATCGGCCGCTGCCGATCTGAACATAGGGAACGGCAAGGCAGTCCCTCCAGGACCGGCACGCACCTCTCAGCATAAAGGTGCGGGGAGGCTCGAACGCGTTTCCTGTATCGCGGTCAGAATCTATGCAGGAGCGGATAAGCGCCGCCAGAGCTCTGTAA
The DNA here is from genome assembly GCA_947625045.1 of uncultured Oscillospiraceae bacterium. Taxonomy (GTDB): domain Bacteria; phylum Bacillota; class Clostridia; order Oscillospirales; family Oscillospiraceae; genus CAJOIG01. The sequence goes on along the minus strand of CANQMW010000004.1, from coordinate 70,831 downwards.
TCTTTTTCCCGGTCCGCTCCGAATCTTACCGCCGTGCGCACAAACCCGCTGCCCATGTTATGCTCAATGTAATCATTCTCATCATTGAGAAGGGCGAGAGCCTGTACCACACCAGGGATCGGCACATCTTCGATCCTTCTGCTGGCATTTCCGTATGCTTTCTGAAATGTTTTATATGTATTGAAATACGCTATCAGTCCGCGGTTCTCTTCCAGCTTCGCCTGGATCTCCGCGGAAGACACCGGCAGCACTATACATGATATGTACGCGTTGCCTGTATCTGATGAGGCAAAGACGTCCGCCAGCCGCTTTGAACGGATCGTACCGGTCACGAGCCCATTATAGGCATAGCCGGCCTTAGCCCAGGCAGTATGCCGCAGGTCGCACTCGGGGATAAGGGCTTTGAACGGGCCGCTGTGATCGCTCTGTCCGGCGCCGTATAAAACAGACAAAACACCCTCGCTGCGCCGAAGGGCAAACGCGGCGCTGCTTCCGCTGCCGACCGTCATACGCATCCACTCGCTCACCGCGAGCCGGAGCGCCTGCTCATTTTGGGCGGCGTCTCCCTTTTTCCTGAAGCTGTGCAGCCTGAGCCAATGCGTTATGTCCGGGATATAGGCGCCGCCATCCATGCGGAGCTGCTCCGGTGATACCGTTTCCAGGAAACGCCCCATTTTGAAAAGCAGTACCCTGTTCGCATATTTCTGCGCTTTTTGGCAGCTCTCCCGATACGTATCCATAGTCAGCGCCTCCTTTTTCCCGGGAATATGATCCGTTTCACGATACAGATCCATATGATGATGAATACGGTCTGTGCCAGCACCACAAGAACAGCCTTCAGGCCCACTGTGGTTATTCCCGCCTTAAACACCCAGACGATCGAACTGATCATTATAATGAGAGCGATCGCGGTCGCCAGGAACACGCCTCTTATGACGCCGGCAGGGATCTGCAGGCCGGGTTTGATGACCGTGTCGGTCGTCTCGTTATAGATAGCCTTTACGATTCTTCGGTTATTCAGGTCCCTGGCGTGGACGATGACCTCATCCCCCACCTGCAGCCTTCCGAGATAGCTCCCGAAAAGGCAGAAATCCGTCATCTTCGTAGGGACTCCCTCAGAAATATTCTCCATGCGGATCGTGTACTCTATCGTCTGGTGAGCAAACTGGTATGGTTCCCCCCGCAGCAGGGAATTGAACAGCTTGTAATACCTGCTGTTGAAAACCTCGTGATGATCGATCTCCGTGACCCTGCCATGGCACATTATCCTTCGGGGGCTGCGGAGAATAAAAGCCGTCTCCCGCATATCTGCCTCTTTCCCCGCATCTCTTATCGTCACGCTGTCGGGCGGCAATATCGTGCCGTCCGGAGCCTCCATCTCCGCCGCGATGTCCAGCAATCTGCTATGACAGAAAGGGCAGGCAGTCCGATCATTTCCATACACGATGGCAGATCCACAGTTTGGGTTAGGACATCTTTTCATCACGGCACCTCCAGCAGTTCTCATCCTACATCCATCGTTTTCATATCCACGGCACAGCCCTTCGTTCCGGGAGGGCTAATGCCTGGCCGCTATCCAAAGCGTTTTCCGGAGACGATATGCTCCTGATGGGCATCCGCCCAATCTCTGGATATCGTCTGCATGTCCTTCAGCGAAGTGACCGCTCCATCCCAGCAGACATATGGCCTCCCTTCGTCGTACAGTATGTGTGTCACGGCACAGCCCGGGTCCCGCTTACCCTGAACGGGCATCTTAAGGATATACGCCCTCCAGGAACCTCCTGTCTTTATATAGTTGAACTGGTACTCATTGTCCCTGTTCCCGCGGCTGTCATTCGCATAGTAGACCATCGGGCCGGTCTCGATGGCCGCGGCCCCGGGCGCATCCGCAAAGGGCGCCGGCGCGGTATCGCACAGCCTGTATACCGCGGCGCTGTTGGCCATGGCCCTGTCTGCCGCGGCGCGTCTGTTCATATCGTCCTGGCCTATGCCCAGCATGCTGCTGCATTTATAATACATCGCGATCCTGGCAGCGGCCTTTTTTTCCTTTGCAAGGATCGCGGTCTTTATGACCGCCGGCACACAAATGATCAGCAGGACCACCCAGGTCAATTTATACAGCTGTTCCATCGGAACCTCCTCCTTCAGGCACCGAATATTGCTCTTATGACCGCAAGCACGATGCATCCGATCACCGCCCAGCCTATAAAGACAGCGGCCGCTTCGGCCGCGGGGATGATGACCAGCCCTCCGCACAAAAAGCCGGCCGACACCGCTATGCATCCGCCCAGGGTCTCCCTTTTGCAGATCGTCCATATGGCGACCCCAACGTAAGCAAGGACCAGCACTGCTGCGATCATACCGATAAATTTCTCCATGACCATCTCTCCTTTCATTTTCCGGGATCATAACAGTGCCCCGTAAATACGCCGCTGCTATGGACGGGGCGTGCTCCGGGAGAGGGCCCGTCTCCCGAAACACTTACCCGCGCATCAGCATGCCGTCCCTATTCAGATCTGTCTATCCGCCTCCCTTCTTATCGCGGCTCTCCCTGCTGCCATTCATCACTTCATGCCGAGCTCTGATCACCCCCCTTGCATGACCATCATTATATATCAAAGCCGATGTGAGACCTCCAACAGGGGAGATCTTCAGCGGCTGCAGCCTGCCATCCGTTTCTCATACTCCTGTGTGATCTGCTGGTACTGTTCATTTTCCGTGATGTTGTACCGTGTGGTGATGATCGGCCTCTGGCCCCTTCTGAAGACAACTTCCTGGCCTATGGGCATATACAGGACATCTTCAAGCGGTACATTGAGCCTTTCACTGATGGACCGGCCTGTCTTCAGATCCATCCCGCTTCCTAAAAACAGGTAGGTATCACAGTTGTTGATGATGGTCGTCGCATCGTCGGTGCCATACATGCTCTCCAGCTGGGATTCGGACTGTATCAGTATGGTGACCGCGAGCTGTTTCTCACGGAAGATGCTGATATATTCAGGGAAGTCCAGTATCCGGCTTCCCGTTGCGAAATCATCGCACAGAACATGTACCGGGACAGGCAGTTTTCCATGCGGCAGGCACTCGGCGTATTCGAAGAGCGCTTTGAATGCCTGCGCGTAGAATATGTTGACCAGACAATGAAGACTGCGGTTTACAGCGGATGTGGAAACGAAGAGCACGGTCTTCCTGGAGGCAAGCTGTTCAAAATCCACTTTCCCTCTCCCGGAGATCATCTTTCGGACGTCCGGGGTGAAGATCGTGTCGATACAGGTATTCAACGTTCCGAAAATACAGCCCGCAGTCTTGACAGGGGTCTCACGGAAGGATCTCCAGCAGGAGACGGCAAGGCAGCCGGGATACTTCTGCGCCAGCCACTCGAACTTCTCATCAACGGAGGTGATGATCTTCCCTCCGCACTCCTCAATATCGATTTCGTCATGCATCTCCAGCACATCCGCAAAGGAAGCGTTCTTCTTTGTCATGAGGACGTACAGGATCTCAGCGGAAAGCAGGGAAACAGCCGCTTTATCCCAATAGGGATCGGCGTTGGATTTATCCTTTTTCGGGTCGGCCATCACGATAGATTCCGCGAGAAAAGTGACATCCGAATGGCTGTTGATATACCGCAGCGGATCATACGAAACATTGCTGGCCGCCGGATCTGTGAAGTTGAGATCCTCTACGATATATCCACGGCGTTCAAGCATGGCCTTATACTTGTCCACGATCCGCCTTTTCGTCACCGTGATGATCAGGCTGGAATCGTATGTCTCCAATAGGCGGGGCTCTAAGACCGACATCGTCTTGCCGCACCCGCTGCATCCGCATACGATGACATTGTTATTCAGGCCTGTTTCGCTGCTGTCAGTACTGCAGGCAATATTATTTCCCAGGATCATTTTATCTGCTGCCATTTTTCATCCCTCCATGACTTTGTCGAATCCTACGATCAGATCGCACAGGCCAAATGCAATACTCTCCTCCGGGCTGAAATAATGATCAAAGCTGGTCGCCTCCTCCACCTCCTTTTCGGTCCTGCCGGTATGCTTTGCAAGGATCTGATTCATTATCTTCTTCGTATCCAGGAGACTGTCGGAGATAGATTTGATCGATGAGCTGTTTCCGCCGACGCGGCTTCCAAGCAAAGGCTCATGGATCATCAGCTCCCCGTGGGGAAACATATACCTGCCGTGATTTCCGCAGGCGAACAGTACCGCGCCCATACTGTAAGCTCTGCCCATGCAAAACGTCCTGATCGGGGCCCTGCTCGACTGGATCACATCGTACATAAGCATCCCGGCAGAGACCTCCCCGCCCGGGGAATTGATAAACACGTCGATCAGCTTGTGATCATCCTGCCTGTTCAGCAGCTGTACCTCCTTAAAAAACTCCCCCGCCTTCTCCCCATCGATCTCTCCCTCGATATATATCTTTCGCTCGCCCAGCAATATACTCTCCAAGGGAACAAGGGTGATGCCATTGCTGCTTTTTACCTGAATGTTCATCAGACAGCTCCTCCTTTCGCACTTAGAAGTTCTTATCCTGCCTCTGTTCTGGCAATGCCGGCATTCGTCTGCCCGCCCTTCCTCCGCTCAACTGCATTTACTATAGCACGTTTCTGCGGCCCCCCTGTTCAAGGGGGAGAAAAGCAAAAAACGCCCGGAAAAAGGAATACCCGGTGTCGGTCAGACACCGGGTATTCCATCTATATTGTTTCTTGATGAGGCTGTGCCCGGGACCGTCTGTCGGGCAGCAAGTTTCGCGGCGTCTTTTCCGTCAGCCCGCGTCGTTCACATAGCTGCCGTTGATCACCCGCAGCAGCGTGTGTCCGATATTGTTGACCTCGTCCGGCTTCCAGATCGTCACCACATCCATCATACTGCCGCGCCTTCTTTGCATGGCGTTGACGGGGGCGTTGTCGTAGAAGCTCTTTTCCTGCGTATCGGCGATCAGCACGGCCGTCGCGTTGATCCCTATCTTTTCGAACTGTTCCACCTGGCTCGCCAGCTTGAAATAAAATTCCTGCTCTATGTCGGAGCGCGCCTTGCACTCAACGAACAGCGTACGGAACCCCTTTGTGAGGATGCAGTCGAACTCGCTCTTGGCGCCTGTTTCCTCCCAGTCGATCTCAAAGCTGCTGACCACGTCATCAAATTTCCCAAGCTCTTTGATCTTGTGGTATGTATACACCTCAAGCATCTTTCCGGCCGTGCTCAGAAGCTCCTTGATCCGTCTTGTGGCATAGGTGAAGCTCATCCTGCCGTCGGGCGTGATAGAAAGATCGAGAACATATCCCTTCTCCCTGAAAAATCCCATCAGGGCGCTGACATCGGAGAGCTTGCCTGGGGTGATCTGAACATCCTTCACAACAAGGCTGTCAAACACGACATTCACTTCACGGCTCCTGGTATTCAGATAAAGCGATATCGCATCGGGGAGCATGAGCGCATACACATTCGCAAAGAGTTTGTCGTATATCTTTCTGTAACCGCAGCGGTCCACGATCACGACCTCGCACGAATCGGTCGTATACTCCCGCACAAAGCTCTCTTGTTCCGCGATCTCCTGTTCCTTGAGGAAGCGTATGATCTTTGCCGCGCTTCTGCTGCATGCAAAAGGAATGATATAGAGGAACTTCTCCGGCACCTGCGCCTTTTCCCTGGACAGCTTCTTTTTGAAAAATGCAAGCGTATCGTTCCTCTTCGCGTAGTCGCCCAGCAGGTCGCACACCCACTTCCACAAGCTCCTTTTTTCGGTATACTTCGCCCAAAGGGTCTTGTAATCTGCAAAGAACTCCGGCTGGTTGCTGCTCTCGCTGGATGACAGCCGAAAGGCCACCATATCTGCGACGGTGATATAGGGGGTCTTCTTTATGTATCCCAACATGTCACAGCCGGACATGGACGCAAACGTCATGTCCGCGGAATTGAACGCATAGCTTGGAAACCGATCATAAAAGCCGGTGCCCAGGAGGAAAGAGGAGAGATTTGTCCCGTTCTTTTCCACCGCGAAGAATCTCTTGCCCGCAGACCGGCGTTCAAGATACGCCCCAAACGCTTGGGCGGCCGTCTCCGAACCGGTCAGCGCGATCCGCTTCACCTGCCGGATCCTTCCGCCGCCGAGGCGTTTGATCTCCTGCTCCTCCCCGTCTGTCATAAGGGAGGCCAGAGCTTCCGGGTAGGTGATCACGAATTCAACAGCGGCCTTAAAGTTCTTCTTTCGCATGTACTCGACCACATATGGGATGGAATCCAGCAGGGCGGGTACATCCTGTTTTTTCTCAACGGAATAGAGATACAGGATCCGGGTCGGGCTCACCACCGTCGCCGCGGAGACATTCTCGAATACATCCGAATTGCCGCCCGTGGCGAAGGGGATCGCCAGATACGCGTTTTCCGTGTAGGTAAGCACAAAGGGGATGTTATCGATGAGCGCAACGTCATCCTGCTTCCAGTCGCGGTATTCCATGCTGGCCAGGACAGGGTAATACACCGCCTCAAAAGCCTTTACGTGCCCGCGGACAGCATTTTTCCTGTCGGAGGGAAGGCCGTCCAGCGCGTTTAAAAACGCATTCTTCAGGCCCTTATACAGCTGTACCTTTCCCCGGTCCCCGGTCCAGATGTCCTTCATGCAGGAAAACCATTCCTGGAAGGCAACGACCGCCTTTTTATTTCCCTCGATCAGCGCTCTTATGCCGGTAATGCTGCTGCCATTGAGCAGATCCTGCTCCTTCGCCGCCTTTGCCCTTTTGGCGAACATGCGGTGCAGCTCCACAGACATCCGGTCCAGCTCGTCGAGCTGGTCCAATTCCTCGCCGGAAGCACTATCCCACTTTGAATAGTTCATATTGGATCTGAATTCAGCGGCCAGCTTCTGATCCGGGCGGCTCCGCACGATGCACACATGCTTTTTCGCCTTTGCGTCTTTTGTGACGCCGCCGGCGCATTCCTCCAGATCGGTGATCCGCCGCCACCCCAGGCATAGCTTCTCAGTCACCCACCTGCGATGCTCTGTCCAGATCAGCTCATTTTTCAGACCGCGGTTGCCCTTCTGCCCTATCATGTCCCTGAATGCGCGCGCGGCATCCTCGAAGCTGACGGTATCCAAATCGATCCCCATGCTGTATAGCTTGTATTTCAAAGAGAGAACGCTGGATACGCAGGAATCGTGATTATAGGTTTTTTTGAATTCGAATCTGACGAGTCTGTAATCCACATTCAGGTTCTTTTCCCAGACCAAATGCGTATTGAATGACATTCGCTCGATCTCTTCGTGAAGAGCCGAATCCTTTTTGTCCTCATTTACATAGATCGGACAGAAGAGCGCGGACGGTTTTACGCCGGGCTTCTGCTTTTCGCACACGAAGCTCACGACACAATCCGTCTCCAGATCCCTGGCCGCATCCCTGCACACATTTGCGGCCGCTATGTTGACATCGTCATCGCCCAGGGCGATGAAAATGTAGTGCGGTCGTTTCCTGTCATAGTGCTCGCACAGAATGTCCTGCAGCGTCCTGGCAAGCGTGGTGTTGTCGCTGCGGTCCAGCTTTTGGACCTCAAATGTCAGGTCCCCATATGTATCCCTGCCATCCGTGATCGAACCGTCGACATTAAAGAACTCCGCCAACTCAGGTCTTTCCGACAAATAAATATCTCTGTCGATCAGATCATCGGACACGACGCTGACGCATAGTTTTTTCCCGCGGATCTGGCCATTCTGAAGGCAGGCGTCCAAAAACTTCTGGGCATAGTTCCCCAGGCCGATGACCAAAACATTGATCGTTTCCTCAGAGCGCGGACTGCACAGATAGAGCGGGTGGGCGTACAGATGATACTGGATGGAAAGAAAGGAATCCTTTTCCGTATTGACGTCAAGAGACTTCTCCACATCTGCCAATATCCAGCGTTCTCCCGCAAGCTGCTTATCTGCAAACTCCGACGGAAGCGCGTAGAAGAGCGCCGTTTTCAGGTCTTCGATAAGTTCCTCGCAGTTGGCGTATCGGCCGTTCCGTTTGCAGAGGCATCTCTCAAAGATCGTCGCAAGCACATGCCGCAGCCTGGGGCGCGCGTTCGCTTCCGAGGCCTGGATCAGTTCCGATCCATCGACCATATCCCGCAGCTTATCAAAGTACTCGTCCCGGTAAAGACACCCTCTCGCCTTGGTCTCATCCGTAACGATGATCGCGCTGAAAAGTGTGGCGCCGATCGAATAGATGTCCGTTTGGTTGTTCGCGAACTCGTATCCGGCCTCCGGTTCCATATAGCCCTCGGTCCCCACAGGGTTCATGCTGTCCCCATAAACAGAGCATACGGAATTGATATCAAAGAGCGACAGGGTCTGGGTCAGCGTCTCGCTGCCGCGTTTCAGAAAACCGAAATTGGATGGCTTGATATCCCGGTGTATCATATCGGCGCGATGCAGAGCGCATATGCATCGGGCAAGAGACTCGATCGCGGTCAGCACCGTAACGAGTTTGTGCTCCGGTGCTCTGCGCGGGTGCTTATGTATCTCTTCACAGATGACGTCAAATGTCTCAAGCTGTGGCTCCGGCGTCCAAACATAGGTGGTGCCGATGATATTATTCTTTGCGTCACAGCCGTGATAGATCTCAAACGCCGGGATAAATGTCGCCAGGTCCGGCTCTGCGGCGTTTTGCTTCGCCTCAAGCAGCATATTGTAAGGCTCCAGATAAGCGCGCTCCGCTTTCATAAAGCGGTCGCGGGCATCTCCGCAGTTCATAGAATGGACGAGCTGCCCGTCCTTGTCCCGCTCCAGCCCATAAGCATCCTGGGGATAAAACTCCTTTAGTACGCCCCTGCCGCTGTTTCCGTGGTACGCCTCATAGCAGATCGAGGATGCGCCCTCACTGATCCTCCTTACGATGTGAAAAGTCCTCTTAAACGCTGTGCCATCGCTTTCCCCGCAAAGAAGGATCGTATTTTTCAGATACTTACGTTCTTTCATGCGCTCTTCCTCCTGCTCTGTCGCATATCCAAAGAAATAAAGCTGTGATCATCCCGGCAGTCCCGGCCGGCCAGAAAATCCTTGAGCGGATCATACTCGCCGCGCGAAAGCATCTGCAGCACTTCCGGCCTGAGTCTGTTTCCTGAGAACATCTCGCCCCAGGCGCCGTCCGAGCATATGACGACCGTCTCAAGCGAGCCGATATCGAACCGCTTTACGCGGGCCGCCCTCTCTGCCCCTTTCGTCGTAGTCACACAGCAGCCGGACGAACTGTCCGCCGGCATGCTGAGCACCCTGCATTTTCCGTTCCCGGTGCCCATAATGATCCCGTCCCCGAGGTTGAAGCAGAGCATCCTCCGTTTTTTTCTGTCGATCAGGACACTCGCGATGGTGCTCGAAAGCTCTTCGATCGGATGGGACGCATCCACCGCCAGCCGTCTCAGTTCAAAAAGCACATGAGAAAGCGCGAGCTCCGCGATCTGCCCGTCCTCAAACTCGAGAAAATGGTCCCCCTTATTCAGAAACAGATCTGTTATGGCCTGACTGGCAATGGCCGCGCCGCGCTTTGCGTCCCTGCAGGCAGAAACGCCGTCCGCCAGCGATATCACACAGAAGTTTCTGTTTTTTCCGCAGCAAAGGGCATCCTGATTCTCACCGTTCCGCGATGCATGACAGGTCCCCATCTGACTGTATTTTTTTATGATCGTTTTGGTCTTCCTCCTGTTATCCGCCTCTGTAAGTCAAATATTCAAATAGGCATATGAAGAAAACGCCGTCAGCACGTCAAAGATGTTTTTCCCGGTTATCGGTTGATAGTACGCAGCTCTCAATATTTCATCGAGACCGCTTTCAAAATCTTTGAACACTTCTTTAAAATTCCTGCATTTGTCCCTCGTGTCATTTTCATGCAAAGCATTGTAGTAATAATAATATGCCACGATGATAGACGTTCTCGTTACCGCTTCCGGTTTTGTGACAGAGAGCATTTTTGTTCCCATGAATTCGTTTACGTCCGAAAGCAATTCCATGAACTCGCCGAATCGTTCCCGGTCGATCTCCGGCCTGCGGCCGCATATGCTCTTATACTTTTCTTCTGTAAAGGCCGCCACATCTGTGAACCACAGTCCGTAACCGCAGTCTTTCAAAGCGACGCCGCGGTCCGTCAGTTTCTTCAGTATGCCGCTGTACTCCTCATACGCCGAAATCTGCTCTGTTTCCATCTGGAGCTCACCGGCGCTCGAATCCACCATGCCAGATTTTCCCGGATAGCTGCCGGCATATGTGTCGCAGTCGTAATTGACACATATGAACGCCTCAAAATCGGATTCGGACATGCTCAGTATATCTTCGCTGAACAGGTTTTTATAAAAGGCCGTGCCGCCGGAGGCTTTGGTGTCGAACTTTCCGCGTTTGAATCGACTGGTCCGGACGCGCTCGATCATCTCGCCGGACAGTCTGATCTTGTCCTGCGCTCCGCAGTCTTTCGAGATGTAATAGAGATAGATCATCTCCGCGAAGTTTTTGTAGTTTATACCCTGACCCGACGGATCGGTCTCATATTCGCGCGAACTGCCGCCATATGTTTTCGAAATGAACCGCATCAGGTTGTTGGCGTAATAGTCCCGGAACAAATTGGTTTCGATGTCCGTCTCAGGGTCTATGATCGTCGCGCCGTTTTCATCCCCGGAGTAGTATGTCATTCCATATACCATCGCGAACAGATAAAGGCTCTTCTTCGTTGCGCCGCCTCTCCGCACAGAGCCTCCCGCCCGGAACCTGCCCGCGGCAAGATCGTCCGCAGTCTGCAGAAGTCCATACTTGCCCTCCGGCTGTTTCTGCTCTTTTGTCGCAGTCTCCAGGCACAGGAACACGCCGTCATCCAATTCCGCCAGCACAGTTTCATCCGTGACCTTCTGTCCGGTCTTTTCCTTTATGTAATCACGGATCACCTTCCTTCCGCTGTATCCGGCATCCACAAGGTAATCCCCATATTTGATAAACTGTTTCAGTATGCGAAGGCGCAAAGGATCGTTTTCCCAGCCATCCTTCTTTTCGCTCAGCCGGTCAACGAGCCGCTTCATATATTCTTCCGGAGACGCATATTTTTTATATTCGGAGAACAGCGCAGACAGCATCCTGTTCTCGATCTCTGAAAAGGACGGGATATCCGCGTTTTTCACCAGGTCCGCATAATAATCGTTATCCCTGCCACGCTCGTACTCTATCCCACACTGGTCAAACATATCGAACAGCGGCCTGAGCTTGCTTGATCTGTCGGACATGGTCCCTGCCTTTTTCAGAGCTTCGATCTTGCTCTCAAAATCAGCCCTGTCATACAATGACGCGAACTCATCTTGCAGCCCGTCAAGCACCGCGTCCGTTCTTCGTGTTATCGTTCCTTTTCCCGCTTTCATCCGATACGCCCTCATTTCCGCTGTTTTCCCGAAACAGCGTCTGAAAAACAAGTCCGATCCATTATATCCCTGCAGGTTTTTCCTGTCAAACACCACGGATACGACTGTTCAGCGGATAAACCTTTTTTCAGCGCCTTACGCTTCCAGGCTGTCGAGATCCCTCTGCTCCCGGACGAGCCGCTTCCGGAAGGCTGCTCCGTCATCAGCAGATCGTATACCCCAGCTTCACGATCAGCTTCACGGCTTCCAAGGCCAAGTTCCGGTCGAATTCTCTCTCGCTCTCCGGCAATTCACTGTACGGGGCCAGCCGCGGTGATGTCTTTTTTGCCAAGTCTTCGACATCTCCGTAGGTCCACCCCTTGGCGAGGCAGTCAGCCGCCCATACGCTGTGGAGCTTTTCGGCCACCTCCTCTGACAGGGGCAGGAGTTCCCCCGAAAGCTCAACACCGCTTGTGTCGACAGGCGAGGGATCAAGGATCCGCTGAAAACTTCTGCGGAGCAGCTGATAACCACTATCCCCCGTATCATCCATCAGCGCCTGTGTGACCTCCAGCCCCCGCTCCGCCAAGGCCCGCCGCTCTTCCGGGATATGTATCATTTTTGCCAAATTGAGGCAAGAATACGCCAGATCTACACGGTCATTGACCATGCCCCTCTCTTTGACCAGGCGTTCGCGGTTTTCTAAGCTTTTCTTATACAGCGACAGCGCCGCATCCCTGCGCCCCATCCGAAAAAGCCTGAGCCCTACATCTTCACATGCGTCACTCAGCCGCTTCCAATACTGCGGTGTATCCTGGTCCGCGGCCAGCCGTTCGCAGATCGCCAGGCTTTTTTCATCCAGCGCTAAGGCCTCATCCCTGCGGCCCATTATTCTCAGCGTAGATGCCACGTCGTTATATTTCACACTCAAATGAACCCAGTCCCTCGGCAGGTCCCGCTTCTGGGCAAACCGCTCAAAGGCCGTGAGGCTCTTCTTGTACAGTGACCACGCCTCATCCATCTGCTTTTGTTTATTCAGCCTTATCGCCGCGTTGTAATATGCATCACCAAGCGCCTCCCAGTACTTCGGCGAATCCAGCTCCCGGGCCAGCCGCTCACAGACTGCAATGGCTTTTTCATACATTTCCCGCGCATCCTCCGGTCTCCCCATTTCATCAAGTATGCGCCCTGTATCACTGTATATATCACTCAGCGCCTTCCAGTACTCCGACGAACTATGCTCCCTGACCAGCCGCTCATGGATCGCAAGGTTTTTCTCAGACAACGATAACGCCTCGTCCAGACGGTTTATTCTCTTTAATCTGTGCACCACGTCGGCATATTCCCAGCCCAGCTGATTCCACTTCTCCGGCGTTCCCTGCTCCCGGGCCAGCCGCTCGTAGTTCTTCAAACCCTCTTCATACAGCGCGACCGATTCCTCTATCCGGCCCATTTTTTCCAGTTTGAGAGCCGTGTCGATATATTTTTGGCCCAGACGCTCCCGATACCGCAGCACACCCAGTTCATTGGCAAGTCTCTCGAAGATAGCCAGCCTGGCCTTGGACAGCACCACCGCTTTGTCCATCCAGCCTTTTTCCTCCAGCACATCGACCATTTTTTCATAGGCCCAGTTCAGATGCAGCAAGCTCGTCTCCAGCAAGCTCGCCGGGGCACGCTCAACCTCCTCCGCTGCTATTCCTCGGGACTGCTCGAAGCAGCGCAGCGCAGTGTCCAGTTTTCCGCGTTCCTTGCAATAGTCACCAGCGTCGAACAACCGCGAAAACAGGTCATGGTCTGCCGCCAGTTCGTTCCGCCTGTCGGTCCGGCCGCTCTCCTCCAGCAGCGGGAGCATATGTACCGCCTCATAGTAGGTGACGGCCTTTTTGTCCTCTTTGAACAGCACATAAAACCGCTCCGCCATTTTATCAAGCGCTGCCCGCCGGCTGCTCCGGAACCGACCCGCCTCGGCCGTATCCAGCCACTCACTCAGGTACTGGTGCGAGAAGGAGACCGTCTCGTCCCCGAAGTCGTTTACACTCCGCTTCAAAAGCACCTCGATCCGCCGCAGAAAGTCGTTCTGCTCGTTTTCGTCCCAGCCGAATATACGCTTCAGCTCCTGCACCGGCAGCGCCTCCGGCGCCGCCAGGATCGCCCCCAGCGGCATGCGGAACGCCCTTTTATACTCCTCGTCGCTGGGAAAGAACCACCCAAACCACTGGTGGAACGCTCCCGAAAGCCCCTCCGGGAACTGCTCGCTGTCCGCTATGGACGCCTTCCCCGCGCGGATACCGTTCGCCACCAGCGCCGCGTACAGGAAGATGCCACCGGACCGCTCCGTCAGCGTCTCCAGCGCCGTCGACCACGCCGGGTCAGAGCCGTACTTCTCCTGCAGCTGTTCAATGAAATATTGCCGGACGTCATTCCGGTTCTGCTCCTGCCCGCCCCGCAGCTCCATTCGGAACGCGTCGCCCAGCGGGCCCGTCACCGCCGCTACGTCCCGCGCCGTGGCCAATATCCGCAGCCAGGAGGGTAAGCGCTCCGCGTACTGTCCCAGCACCTCCGCCAGGGCGTTCCGCTCCCCCTGTGCGCACTCGTCCAGACCGTCTATCACGATGCACAGCGTCTCCTGGCCCCCGTCTATCACCAGACTGCTCAGCGGCGTCGCCAGCAGCTGGTCAAACAGCTCCGAAGGGTTCAGTTCCCCCAGACGCTTTTCATGCTCCAATATCTCCGCCAGAACCATACGGTAATTCGGAAGCCGGCACGCCAGCAGATACGCCAGCGTCATGATCACCGTCCGGGGATCATTGTAGAGCGGCCTGCTGTACTCGCAGAACAGCCCCGCCGCCACCCGCGGGTTGTAGTGCATATACCGGGCCGCAAAGGCGCTCTTTCCCACCCCGGGGTCCCCATACATGACGCACAGCCGCGCGCCGGCCGGGTCTTCAAGCCACGCCTCCACCTGGGCCGCCAGCCATTCGCGCCCTACGAACGGCCGCCGCAGAAGGTCCTTCTGCTTGCTCGTGTCATAATTCACATGGAGCTTGTCCCGGATCGCGTTGATCTGGCCGACGAATTCCCGGCTGTCCTCGCCTTCGATCACCTCGTAAAGCTGGCCCATCTTCTCGTTGAACCAGGGCGCAAAGACCTCCTCTCCCTGGGACAGCATCTCCCGCCAACGGCTCATATCCAGCCATTGGATATGGCACACCGACGCAGGAGGCTGCACCTCCTTCTCTGATTCCAAGAGGATCGTCTTGATATTCCCGCCCCGCACGCCGATGGCGATGCTCAGCTCGTCCAGGCTCACCCCAGGGTCCCGGACGGAGTGCTTCGACAGGCAGGAGATCACGCCATCGCTGTGTGTGATCCCGTCGGTGATCTGCGCCCTCCAGTCCTCGCCGTGGATCATGTTGGTGGCGTCGAACCACACGTCGTGGCCGCGGGCAGCCAGCGCGTCCCTGATACGCTGGCATATCTCAGATTCCGGGTGCCCGTAGCTGATGAACAGCCGCATGGGCTGAAATGGTTTTGGCTCCTTGGGCGCGGGGAAGCTGGCGCGGCACGCAAAGCACACGCACATCCCATCATAATTCGCAACATCTGTCGACCCGCACTTGGGGCAGCATATGATCTTTTCCATTCTCGCTCTCTCCTTTTCCAAAGTATTGTATCTATATTACAACATCCCGGGCTCGCGTTACAGCATGGGGGAGAAAAGCAAAAAAACGCAGGAGAAAAGCGGTTCCATATCGACGCTTTTGTCCAAGCTTATAATGGCCGCGCAGCACAGCGGTCCGCCTCTGGCGGTCTTTAACTTCCCCTATGATGCCGTTCATATGATCTTTGTGTTATAATGATTATAGCATGGCGCATATAAGGGAGCAAGCGCCGGCACGCCAATCGATTGGACCAGAGAGCACAGTGTGATATGATCAAAAAACAACGGCCGAAAGGAGTTTTTATGAGCATGTACAGCCCAAAACCGATCGACACCAGCGATATCGAACTGCCAAAGGACCTTCTGTTGCTGACGGAGAAAATCGCCGAAAATGTCCATGATGTCTGGGCCGCCGGGCGTATCGCGGAAGGCTGGACCTACGGCAAATCCAAGGATATCGGGAAAAGGACCACACCGCTGCTGGTCCCCTATGAGGATCTGCCGGAAAGTGAAAAGGACTATGACCGCAACACAGCCCTGGCGACCCTGAAATTGATCATCAAGCTGGGTTACACGATTTCTGGCCGGCCATCCGGGTCTTTCTGATGACCTGAGGATCCCTTTAAACCGCAAAAAGCACACCGCCTTGAGCGGTGTGCTTTTTGCGTCATCCTGTCTCTTATGCCTGGCCTGACTTGCGGCCTAAGGTGAGGCTGTCGGCTATCATGGCGATGAACTCGCTGTTCGTGGGCTTGCCCTTGATGTTGGAGACGGTGTAGCCGAAGAACTTCTGCAGCGTCTCCAGGTCGCCCCTATCCCAGGCCACCTCGATGGCGTGGCGGATGGCCCGCTCCACCCGGCTGGGGGTGGTGGCGAACTTCTTCGCCACGGCGGGGTAGAGCACCTTGGTGACGGCGTTGATGACCTCCATGTCATTGACGGTGAGGATGATGGCCTCCCGCAGGTACTGGTAGCCCTTGATGTGGGCGGGCACGCCGATCTCATGGATGATGTCAGTGACCACGGCCTCCAGGCTGGGCTCCTTGGGCAGGGCGGCGATGGCCACGCCCTGGGCGGCGGGCTGGCCCGCCCGGCGCCGGTCCGCGGCCACCTGGCGGATATGGGTCAGGAGCGCCGGGATGTCACAGGGCTTGGGAATGAAGTAGTGCGCACCCAGCTCCGAGCAGCTCATGACCACCTTTTCATTGAAGAAGCCGGACAGGACGATGGCCGACGGGGCGTTCTCCCGCTCCCGCAAAGCGGAGAGCAACCCTATGCCGTCCAGGCGCGTGAGCACCAGATCGGTGATGAGCACGTCCGGCCGCAGGCTCTCGCACAGCGCCAGCGCTTCCTGCCCGTCCCCCGCCGCGCCCACCGCCTGCAGGTCCTCTTCGGCGTTGATGAGCTCTGAGAGCATGCGCCGAAAATCCTCGCTGGGATCGGCAATGAGAACGCGTGTCTTGGTTTCCATGGTTCATTTTTCCTCCCTTGTATCAGTATTGACCGCATTTTCTCTCTCTTGCGCATCTGGCTTTAGCAGCTTTTACAATTTACCATAACACCTGTTCATTTGCAACAGAAAACCGGCAAAAATGGGCAATTTTTTGTTGACATAATCCGACCTCCATCGACAAATTCCGACCTTTTTACGGGAATATTTGGTTATTCTGTCGAATTCCTGCAAACACGGTCGATGGACCTTTGTCCTCTCTAGGCAGACACAATGGGGGTAGATATCCCCCGCCCGATGTGCTATACTCTTGGCCGACATCCATGTGAGGAGGCGCGTGCCATGGGCCGGGAGCTGGATGCCTGCCAGACCATCGAGCGGAGCATCATCACCAAGTTCAGAAAGACTCTGTGGCGTCCCTTCGTGGAGGCGGTGAAGCGCTATGAGCTCATCCGGGCCGGGGACCGGATCGCCGTGTGCATATCCGGGGGCAAGGACTCCATGCTCATGGCAAAGCTCATGCAGGAGCTGCACCGGCACTCGGAGGTGCCCTTCGACCTCGCCTTCCTGGTCATGGACCCGGGCTACAGCCCCGCCAACCGGACGAAGATCGAGGAGAATGCCGCGCTCTTGCAGGTACCGGTGACCATCTTTGAATCGGACGTGTTCGCCGTGGCCAACAGCGTCCAGGAGAGCCCCTGCTACCTCTGCGCCCGGATGCGCCGGGGGCACCTGTACAGCAAGGCGAGGGAGCTGGGCTGCAACAAGATCGCCCTGGGCCACCACTTCAGCGACGTCATCGAGACCACCCTCATCGGCATGTTCTGGGGCGCCCAGCTCCAGGGCATGATGCCAAAGCTGCACAGCACCAACTTCCCGGGTATGGAGCTCATACGCCCCCTCTACTGCGTCCACGAGGACGACATCATCGCCTGGGCCCGGTACAACCACCTGGAATTTCTCCAGTGCGCCTGCCGGTTCACGGAGAACGCCGCCCGGCACCAGGGCGGCAGCAAGCGCCAGGAGGTCAAAGAGCTGCTGCGGGCGCTCAAAAAGGATAACCCCAACATCGAAAAGAGCATCTTCACCGCCCTGCACGCGGTGTGCCTGGACACCTTCCCGGGCTATAAGTCCGGGGGCGTGGAGCACTCGTTTTTGGAAGACTACGACGAAAAAGAATAAGGCCGGAGGCAGCAGCCTCCGGCCCTCTCTTTTATCTCTCACTTTTTCAGGCTCATGACGAAGTCGTAGATGGCCTGGGCGGAGTTGAAGTTCTCCGGTTCCAGGTCCGCCATGGATATTTCCACGTCGAACACGTCCATCAGCTCGTTGATGAGGGCGGTCACGTCGAAGGAGCCCAGGATGCCGTCGTCGATGAGGGCGGTCTCCTTCTCAAAATCCACGTCGGGCCGCAGCTCCCGCAGGATGTCCATCAGTTCTTCCATTGGATGTTTCCTCCTTGTAATGATGCAGGCATTATTTGCCGCCTGTCAGCTTTTTTTCAAATTCCAAAAGACCCTTTTCCCGCTCCTTGATGCGGCGGGCGGGGATGCCAATGTAGATGCCCCAGGGCTCGGTGGACTTGTTGATGAGGGTCATGGAGCCGAAGGAGCAGCCCTCCCCCACGTCCACGCCGGGCATGAAGGAGCAGCAGGTGCCGGTGAGCACATGCTTGTGGAGCACCACCGGCAGGTTCTTCTCGAACCGGTACTGCCGGGGGACGGTGGGGTTATTGAGGCTGGCCCCGGAGAAGTCGTCGCTGGTGGCGTAAAAGGCGTTGCGGGAGGAGATGCCCACGAAGTCCTCGATGGTGATGGAGGACTCCCCGGCGTAGAACTCGCAGTTGGAGCTTATGTGCACATGGGTGCCGATGTTGATCTCGCCGTTTAAGATGGTGAAATCGTCGATGAGCACATGGTCGCCGATGGATATCTGGTCCGGGGTATAGATGCGGCAGGTGCGGCTGATGAGCACCTGGCGGCCCAGGGCTTTGAAGCCGATCTCCTTGAGCTCCTTATTTGTATAGTAGGGGTTCAGCTTTGCCATGTCACTTTTCCTCCAGGCCCGCGATGGCCTTTGCCATCTTCTTCTTGCCCTCCAGGTCGCTCTGGCGGGAGATCATGATACGCTGGGCCTGGGGGGAGCCGGCGCCGTGCAGGCTCTCGGTGCGGTAGCCCACCGCGGCGGAGCCCAGCGTCAGGTTCTCGATGAGCCGCAGGATGCGAAGGCGGTCCTCCGTGGGCACATCCGCCCGGCCCTTTAAGTACTTCTCCACATAGGGCCCCAGCTCCGGGTCCTTGAGGTCCGCCTCGGAGGGGCAGGTCACCATGAGCCCCCCGGCCAGGTCCTCGGCCAGGCGGGCGATCTCATAGGGATACCGGGTCACGTTCTGCTTGCACACGTTGGCCAAAAGCGTGTCCACCATGCAGTTGCCCGCCTCGGTCATATGCCCCGCGGCGGAGCAGGCCACCCCGCAGCAGTACAGCGTCTCGTTCAGGTGGGTCATCTCGATGAGCTTGTCCTTGATGTGGCTGGCCTTGGGCACGCCGTTATAGTCCGCGGCGGTGGCCGCCGCGCCGATGAGCACGTCGCCCACGCCCACCTTGCAGCCGCCGTAGCTCTGGCGGTGGTAGCTGGAGAACCGCTCCACCAGCACGGTGGCGAACTCCGTCTCGCCGTTTAAGAAAATGCGGTCGTTGGGCACGAACACGTCGTCGAAGATGACCAGCGCCTCCATGCCGCCGAAACAGGGGTTGCCCCTGTCCATGGTTCCCGGCTCGGTCTTGCGGGTGTCGCAGCTCTGCCGGCCCACGATCATGAACACCCCTTCCGCGTCGATGGGCACGGAGAAGGCCACGGCGTAGTCCTTATCCTCCGGCTTCATGGCCTGGGTGGGCATGACCAGGATCTCGTGGGAGTTGGAGGCCCCGGTCTGGTGGGCCTTAGCCCCCCGGACCACGATGCCGTCGGGCCGCCGCTCCACCACCCGCAGGAACATGTCCGCGTCCGCCTGGGCGTGGGGGGCAAGGCTCCTGTCCCCCTTGGGGTCCGTCATGGCCCCGTCCACCACCAGGTCTTTTTCCTGCACGTAGCGCAGGAACTTCTCAAAGTTCTCGAAATAATGGGTGCCGTGGGCCTTGTCCACCTCGTAGGCGGTGGCGTACACAGCGTTGAAGGCGTCCAGCCCCACGCACCGCTGAAAGCAGGCGGCGGTCTTCTGGCCCAGAAGCCTTTGCATCTGTACCTTCTTCACCAGGTCGTCGGGGCTCTGGTGGATGTGGCAGAAGCGGTTGATGCGCTCGCCGGTGAGATGGCTGGTGGCGGTCATCAGGTCCGCATATTCCGGGTCCTGGGCCAGGTCGTAGGTCATCTTCACGGAGTTGAGGCTGGGCCGCAGGATGGGGTCGTCCGCGGCGGAGTCTATTTTTTTGCCGAACATGTATATCCGCGTTTTCAGCGCGCGGATGCTCTCCACATACTGTTCGCCGGTCATGAGGGCCATGGCATAGTGTCCTTTCGGGTCATTAGTTTTGGGCCATTATAGCATACAAAATGCCTTGTTACAACCGGTTAAAAGAACAGGCCCGTGGGGATGGGATACTCGTAATACTCCGCCCCGGCCATGGAGTAGAGTTTGCCGGCGAACCAGAGCTGCCCGTCCGTGCCGAACCAGATGTTCTCCGTCTCAGCGTTGCCGATGGCGGTAGTGCGGGCGTACTGCGCGTCGTAGAAGTTCTGGTCCATCTGGCCGATAAGGGCGCCGTACTGGCGGGTGAACTCCTCCCCCATGAGCTCTAATTCTTTGCTCTTCAAGGCCCCCTCGTCCTGGCCCAGCAGGGCGAGAAGCGCCGGGCCGGTGATCTGCTCCCCGGTGGACAGGTCCAGATTATAGGCGGTGTGGAAGAGGCTGTCGTTTATCTTCTCCACCATGAGCACGCTGAGATACCGCCCCGCGCCGATGGCGCACTCGTAGTGGACCTCGAACATGGGGTCCTCCGCAAGCTCGATGAAGGTGCCCTCAATGGCGGCGTTGATGCTCTCCGCCCCGGGGCAGTCCAGCTTGATATGGGGGATGACGTTTTCATAGGTCCAGCCGTCCTCCACGCAGTCCGCCACGGTGAGGGAGCCATAGTCCGCTATGCCCCCGGCCTGGGCCGGGGCGTCACCTGCGGGAGTCTCCGCCGCGGGCACATCCGTGGCCGCGGGCGGGGTCCAGATGGGCACCTCGGTAGGGCTGGGGACGGCCGTGGCCTGGGGCTCCCGGGGGCCCAGCAGGTCCCCTATGACGTCCTCCACGCCGCACCCGGCGAGCATCACCAGGCAGGCGGCGAGGACGAATATCAAAACGCGTCTCATAGTTCCTCCTTATAAAAGGGCCTTGTAGGCCCGGAACGCGGCGGGCACAGGGTACTGCTCCGCCCGCTGGGCCGGGTCCGTCCAGGTGAACCGCCCCGGGGCAGCGGCGCAGGTGATGCGCCAGCCGGTCATGTGCCATTCCAAGTGCGTAAATATATGCACCGCCTCCCCGCAGGGCACGGCGTCCGTGGGCTCGCAGCCCCAGGCTTCCGCCCGGGCCAGGGCCTCCTCCTTCGTGAGGGTCCCCTCCACGTTGGGCAGCTCCCACATCCCCGCCAGAAGCCCCTTGTCCGGCCGGCGGGCCAGGGCGGCCAGCTCATCATGCTCCAATATGAATACGGTCCGCTGCTGGACCTTCCTTGGCCGCTTTTCCGGCATGACCGGGTACTGGGTCTGGGTCCCCGTCTCATAGGCCCGGCACAGGTGTTGCAGGGGGCAGACCTCGCAGTCCGGTGAGCCGGGCAGGCACACTGTCTCCCCCAGCTCCATAATGGCGGAGGTGAAGTCCCCGCAGCGCTCCGCCGGGTACTGGGCCCGGAGCTGCTCCCGGAAGCCGTCCTTCACCCGCCCCTCACCGATGCTCTCCGGGCAGCAGGTGAGCCGGGCGCAGATACGCAGCACGTTCCCGTCCACGGCGGGGGCGGGCAGGCCGAAGGCGATGGAGGCCACCGCCCCGGCGGTATAGTCCCCGATGCCCGGCAGGGCCCGCAGGGCTTTTTCACTGGCGGGCAAATCACCGTTGTACTTGTCCACGATGATCTTCGCAGCCTTGTGCAGGTTCCGGGCCCGGGAGTAGTACCCCAGCCCCTCCCACAGCTTCAATACCGTCTCCTCATCCGCTGCGGCCAGGTCCCGGACCGTTGGCAGGGCGGCCATGAAGCGGTCGAAGTAGCCCTTCACCGCCTCGATGCGGGTCTGCTGGAGCATGATCTCCGACACCCACACCCGGTAGGGGGAGGGGTCCCGCCGCCAGGGCAGGTCCCGCACATGCTCGTCGTACCAGGGCAGCAGCGCCCCGGCGATGTCAGAGGGGAGCTTTTCCATACCCTAGGCCCCCTCTCCGCCGCTCAATATGAGCAGCCGCTCAGACACCATGTCGTAATAAAGCTCCACGCCCTTATGGGATACGTCGCACACCCACACCACGTCCTCCAGCCCCTCCGGCGGCATGAAATCCGCCAAGGCGTTGGGCATGGCCTTGATGGCCTCCGGCCGGTAGCAGCGGGTGGAGCTGCCCTCGAACACGGCGGTGTAGAGTATCCCCGCCTCCACCAAGTCCTGGAAGATGTGGCTGCCGTAGCTCAGCTCCGGCACGTACCCCGCCCGGCGCTCGGACACCTCCAATATGGCGTCGAACTGGCTGATGTCCGCGAAGGCGGAGGGCACGCCCAGCTCGGGGGAAGAGGTGCATATCCGCCCCGGGGTGATGAGCACCAGGCGCTTGTTCTGGCCCCGGAAGCGCCAGTTTACCGCGGAGACGGCGTCCTTCACCCGGTATTTTTCCCGGTAGGGCATCTGATAATAAGCGATGGGGTCCACATATACGATCACGTCCACCGGAAATTTCCGGGAAAAGCCCATGGACACCCCCTCGGTCTGGACAAGGGCCCGGCTGTCGTCCTCCAACTCCGGCATGGCTACGGCTTCCCCCTCCTGAGTGAGCTGCAGGGGCCGGCATTGGAGAAGGTCTATCACATAGGCCCCGTCCGGGGCGGTGTTCACGGTGAACTCGATATCCACGGGGTAGTCGTAGGTATCCTGCAACAGCCGCAGGATGGCCCGCATGTCCTCCATGAGGGCGGCATTTTTCACCAGCCCCTCGCAGGAGACGTAGCACACCTCCCGCCGCTGGCCCCGCTCCCGGGCCTGGCGCTCCGCGTCCCAGTCGTGGGAGTATAAAAGCCCCGTCTGGTAGGCGGGCAGGATTTTGCGCACCTGTTCGGCCTGAAAGCTCTGTACCGGCTCGGGACCGTCGCACACCGCGTCGATGAGCCGCTGGGAGAATTGGTGCCGGTCGGCGGAGGACGTGAGCACCATCTTCGTGGGCGCGTCCAGGCTCACCATCCGGGGGTAGGAGCCGGTCCGCCGGTCCACCGCCGCGGTGCCGAGACCCGCCACCAGCCGGAGCATGCCCTCCTCCGGGTGCTCCACCCCCATGCGGTAGGGGCTGATGGAGTAGCCCACCCCGGCGGCCACGGGCATGAAGAACCCATCGTGCCGGGAGCCGGACACCCGCTGGACCAGAAGGCCCATCTGCTCGTCCAGCTTTTCAAGGCCCCGGCGCTTGCGGTAGTCCAGCGCCGACATGCTCACGGTGCTGGCGTACACGGTCCGCACCGCCTGCTCAAAGGCGGCCAGCCGCTGGTCCATATCGCCTCCGCCGCCGCAGAACACGGACTCATATTTGCCCGCGAAGGCGTTGCCGAACCCGTCCTCCAATATGGAGCTGGAGCGGACGATGATGGGGTCGTTTCCATAGTATTCCAAAAGGTTCCGGAAGGCCGCCTCGATGCGGGGGGAGAACCGGCCCGCCATGATCTTTTCGGCGAAGTCCCCCGCCAGGGCGAAGTAGCCCTCCTCGGTCTTCTGGCGTATCTTCAGGTCCCAGAAGCCGTTGTCCACGATGTAGGCGTAAAACACGTCCGAGCCCACGTAAAAGCTGTCGTGGGGCTCGATGCGCTCATATAGGTCCGGCCGCAGGTCCGCGATGAGCTTCCGGGCCAGGAGCATGCCGCAGGCCTTGCCGCCGATGAGCCCCGTGCCAACCATGCGGGCGTGGATGTCGAAGTAGTCCTGGGGCCGGAAGTGGGCCTTGATGAGCTCCCGAAGGCGCACATCCCGGGTCAGCATCACGTCGCATATGCGGCTGCACTCCCTGGACACGTCCAGCCCGCTCTGGTGCTTGAGCCGCGTGGCCTGGAAAAACCGCTCCCAGCTGTCCATGTTCTGGTCCTGGGTCTGTTGGGCGGCGGCGTTCATCTGCCGGTAAAAGCGGCTGATGTCCACCCCCTCGGAGAGGAGCCGGAACTCGCCCGTGGCGGGGTCATAGAGATGGGGGGAGAACATGGTTTGAGAGTAGCGGTTCCACACCTTACCCGGCCGGATGAACAGGTCGCCGGAGCCCTCGCCCCCGGGGAACACGTCCAGGAACAGCTGGGTGGTGTCCCGTATCTGGGCGATGGCGTCAAAGGAGTGGCGGCCCCGGATGATGGGGAAGAAGGCCACCGTGTCCAGGCTGAAGAGGTAGGGGCAGGTGAGATGGAAGAAGTTGCCCATCATCAGGTCCGTGGCCCAGGCCTCCTCCAGCTCGGAAAGGCAGTCGAATACATAGAAGGCGTCCCGGCCCTCCCGCTCGATGAGGTTGTGGATATCGATGGTGAAGGTCTCGAACCGGTGGGAAAGCTCCACCGGGATGATCTTCAGCCCCTCCATAGGCTCCAGGATGGGCGCGTGCTCCGCGAAGCGGAAATAGATGAGGTCCCGGCCGTCCTCCACCGCCTGGTCCGCGAACACCCGGGCCAACGCCCGGAACTGGTCCAGGTCCGACACCTGCCACACCACGTTGTCCCCCAGACGGATGTTGTCCAGGGCCCTGTCCATCATGGGTATGCCGGAGGCTATGCGCTCGAACGCCGCCATGGCCGCTCCCTCCCCTCGCTGCCTGTTATTTTACCGTTATTATACCGCGCCCCGCCGGACCAGACAACAAAAACTTCCCCGGGGGACCGGAAAGATAGGGTACGATGTATCTGTTGACATCAGGGGATTTATCCCCCTATAATGATAGCAGACATATGCGGTATCCAGGAGACGAACGATATGTTTCACAAAGCGATAGGCATGGAGTTCTTGGACGGGACGGCACTGGCCGTGACGTTCCAGGACGGCGCTGTCAAGAGATACGATATGCGGGCGCTGTTCCCAAAGTACCCCCAACTGAAAGCGCTGGAGGATCGGGAGCTATTCCTCTCCGGCAAGATGATGGGCGCATACGGCATCTATTGGAACGACGGTCTGGACATCGAAGCCGAGACCATTTACGAGGACGGCGAGACCATCCGAACGGAGAACATCCCCATCCAGCATGCGTCCTCTCACGCCGTCGCATCTGCCCGCGCCCTGGCGGGTATGTCCCAGAAGCAGCTGGCCGCCCTGACGGGCATCGACCAGTCCGACATCTCCAAGATCGAGCGTGGCGTGGCGAATCCCTCCGTGGCGACGCTGGAGCGCATCGCTGCTGCCCTGGGCGGGCGTCTGTCCATCACTATTGAAATGCAATCTATAACGGGATAAGAAAGGAAAATTTATTATGGAAAAGTTCATACCGTATGCCAAGCTCTCGAAGAAGAAAAAGCGGGAGCTGGACGCCAAGCGCCGCGGCACCTGGTCCATCAACCCCGTGACCCGCAAACCGGCCACCCCGCGGGCGTACAATAGAAATAAGGCACAGAGATGGAGAGATGACGACTCCGTTTCTGTGCTTTTTTAATACACTCCCTAGTGGGGGAAGATGGATTTCCTCGCCTGCAGGCGGGCAGGGACGCAGGGAGGAATGCCCATACCAACGCAAAACGCACACCGCAGACACGGTGTGCGTTTGGTGGGGGAAGGTGGATTCGAACCACCGAAGGCATTGCCAGCAGATTTACAGTCTGTCCCCTTTGGCCACTCGGGAATTCCCCCATATACAATTTTGCGTTTTCCCATATCTCAAATCGAAGCCCAGCGAAGCGGGTTCGATTTGAAGAGGAAGAGGCGGGGCGCGGATGTGCAGCTTTCGGCTTTGCCGGAAGCGGAACGGAGCAAGCCGCCTCTGACGATGGAGCTGGTAGACGGACTCGAACCCCCGACCTGCTGATTACAAATCAGCTGCTCTACCAACTGAGCTATACCAGCTGATCTTCCCAGCCGTTGCACTATAGCATAAAACTCTCCCCTTGTCAACGGGTAAAATAGAAAAAGCGCCTGTCCCGCGGGGCATAGGACATCTCGCCCGGCGCATAGGATGCTGAAAAACGCATCCATGTGGGAGGGACCTATGACCGAGCATCCCTATATCCGCCGGGCCTACGCCGCGGCGGCCGGCCGCGACCCCGGCCAGACATCCTTCCTCCAGACGCTGGAGCTGCTCTATGAGAGCATCGGCCCCTGTCTGGAGGATGAGCCCACCTATGCCGCCCGGGCCCTGCCGGAGCGGCTGGCCGAGCCGGAGGAGACCTGCCTCTTCCCGGTGGTATGGACCGACGACCGGGGGCGGGAGCAGCTGACCCGGGGCATATACATCCGCCACAGCACCGTCCTGGGCCCGGGGCGGTGCGCCCTATCCCTGCGGCCGGGGCTGGACCTGTCCGGCGCCAAGGCCATGGCCCTGGAACTGACTCTGGGCCGGGCGCTGGCAGGCCTCACTTGGGGCGGGGCCCTGGCGGGGGCGGACATATCCCCGGCGGACCTGTCGGACGGGGAGAGCCGCCGGTTCTGCCGGGCCTTCATGGAGGGGCTCTACCCTCATCTGGGGCCCGCCTTCCGGCCCGGGGACTGGGAGGGGCAGGTCCCCGCCCGGGAGCTTTCCCTGCTGGCGGGGCTGCATCAGCGCCTGGCATCCCTCACCGGCGGCGCCGCCCATGGCCGGGGCAGGCCCTCCATAGGCCGGGCCAAGGCTGTAGGCCATGGCCTGTGCCACTTCGCCCGGGCTGCCCTGCACGCCTGCGCCGGGGAGCGGCTGGAGGATATGACCGTGCTCCTGGCGGGCTGCGGGGCCTCCGCCGCTTGGGCGGGGGAGATGGCGGTGCGGGCCGGGGCGCGGGTGGTGGCCGCCGGGGACGAGACCGGGTGCCTTTGCGCGGAGGAGGGCCTGCCCCTGCCGCTGCTGCGGGACATGGCGGAAAAGCCGGGGCTTCCCCTGCTGCTCTGGGCCATCCGCCGCCCCGGGGTGGAGTACCGGCCCGGGCCGGTGCTGGGGGACATCCCGGCGGATGTGGTGATATTGGGCGAGGGCGGCACACGGCTGGGCTCCGCCGGGGCCCGGCGGCTCATGGCCCACCGGCCCCTGGGGGTGTTCGAGACCGCCCCTCTGGTAACCACGGCCCTCGCCGGACGCATCCTCTCCGGTGCGGCGGTATACGCCCCCGGCATCCTTGCCGGCGCCGGGGCGGCGCTCATGGCCGGGGAGCCGAAGACGGGCCCCTGGGAGGCGGATAAGCGGCTGCGGGCGGCCATGGAGGCGCTGCTGCGCCAGGTATGGGACCCAGCCCGGGGGAACGACCTTTCCCACGCCGCCAGGGCGCTGGCCTTCCGCCGCCTGGCCGACGCCATGCTGGCCCAGGGGCTATAAAAACCCCGCCGGGGATTCCCCGGCGGGTCGTTTTGTTGTGGTGTCTTACACCGCCTGCAGGTCCGCGTCACGGCCCTCCAGGCGCTGGGCGATGAAGTCCCGAACGCTGTCCCGGGTGATGCCCAGGGCCACGGCCAGCTCCCCATAGAGCAGGTTCTCCGCCCGCTCCATGTACCGCCGGTCCACGGCGCCGAACTTCAGCTTCTTCTCCTCCCGCTCCACCTTTTTCTGGTAGGTGGACATGGTCAGCCGCAGCAGGCTCATGCAGTCATGGGCCTCCATGCGGGTCTTATAGTGGTTCTCCAGCTGCTGCAGGTTCTGGTTGTAGTAGACCTCCGGCTCAATGGTGGGGATGCGGTCGATGAGGTCGATGGCTTCCTCCCTGGTGATCACCGGGCGGGTGACCACCTTGCCATTGTCCACCGGCGTGGTGATGGTGCCGGTCTGGTAAAGCGGCTCCAGGATGTAATACATCTTCTCCGGCTCCGTCCGGCTGGGCTTTTTCGCCACCACGTCCACTACCCGGCACACCCCGGTGCCGCCGTAGGCTATGAGCTCTCCCTTCTGATACAAAATCGCCACGCTCCTTGTTCTCTCGGCTCGCTGGCCGGTCCAGGTCATATTGCTCGCCACTTTATAATACTATACGTATTATAACACTTTTTTCCAGCTAACGTAAGCGTCTTTTGCAAAATCCCGTCGATTCTATCAAAAAGCTAATGAAGCCCCCTCAAAATGAGGGGGCTTTTGTAAATCTTTACCATATCGTCAGCCAGAAACCCCCATATTTCGGGGGTTTGCGGGCCGGGCCGTATCAGTAACCCTGGGGGTTGTTCTTCTGCCAGCGCCAGGAGTCGGCGCACATTTCCTCCACGGTGCGGGTGGCTTTCCAGCCCAGGACCCGCTCCGCCTTGGAGCAGTCGGCGTACACGCTGGCCAGGTCCCCGGGCCGCCGGGGGGCGATCTCATAGGGTATCTTCACGCCGGAGGCCTTCTCGAAGGCGTGGACCAGCTCCAGGACGCTGACGCCGTGGCCGGTGCCCAGGTTGAACACCTCCGTGCCCTTGTGTTCCAGGGCGTATTTCAGCGCCGCCACATGGCCCTCGGCCAGGTCTACCACGTGGATATAGTCCCGCACGCCGGTGCCGTCAGGGGTGTCGTAGTCGTTGCCAAAGACGTTCAGGTGGGGCAGCCGCCCCACGGCCACCTGGGTGATATAGGGCATGAGGTTGTTGGGGATGCCGGAGGGGTTCTCGCCGATGCGGCCGCTCTCATGGGCGCCCACGGGGTTGAAGTACCGCAGGAGCACCACGCTCATGTTGGGGTCGGCCTTGGCCGCACCGGAGGCGATCTGCTCGATCATGAACTTGGTCCAGCCGTAGGGGTTGGTGCACCCGCCGGTCTCCGATTCTTCCGTATAGGGCACGGCGGCCTTGGCGCCGTAGACCGTGGCGGAGGAGGAGAAGATGAAGGGGCCCACGCCGAACTCGGCCATGACTTCCAGCAGAGAAAGGGTGGTGTCCAGGTTGTTGCGGTAGTACATGAGGGGCTTGGCCACGCTCTCGCCCACGGCCTTATAGCCGGCGAAGTGCATCACCGCGGCAGGCTTCACCTCCGCGAATATTTTGCGCAGGGCATCCTTGTCGGCCACGTCCGCCTCATAGAGGGGCATCTTCTTCCCGGTCAGCTCCTCGCAGCGGCGGACCGCCTCGGGGCTGGAGTTGGAGAAGTCGTCCACGATGGCCACGTCATAGCCTGCCCCGGCCAGGGCGACGGCGGTGTGGGAGCCGATGTATCCGGCGGCGCCGGTCAGCAGTATAGTCATGCTATCCTCCTCAGCAGACGGGGATCACCCAGCCGTAGGGGTCCGCGATCTTGCCCCACTGGATGCCGGTGATGGTGTCGTACAGCTTCTGGGTCACGGGGCCGATCTTATTGCCGTTGATGGTGTAGTCCTGGCCGCCGAAGAAGATCTCGCCGATGGGGCTCACCACCGCGGCGGTGCCGCAGCCCCAGGCCTCGTCCAGCTTGCCGGACTTCACGGCGTCGATGAGCTCGTCGATGGAGATGTTCCGCTCCTGGACCTCATAGCCCCAGTCCTTCAAAAGCTGGACGCAGCTCTTCCGGGTCACGCCGGGGAGCACGGAGCCGCTGGCCAGGGAGGGGGTGACGATGGTTCCGTCGATCTTGAACATCACGTTCATGGAGCCCACTTCCTCGATGTACTTCTGCTCCACGCCGTCCAGCCACAGCACCTGGGAGAAGCCGTTCTTCTCGGCGATCTCGCTGGCGTGCAGGCTGGCGGCATAGTTGCCGCCGCACTTGGCAAAGCCGGTGCCGCCCCGGACCGCCCGGACCTCACGGCCCTCGATGGCGATGCGCACGGGGTTGATGCCCTCGGGATAGTAGCTGCCCACCGGGCAGGTTATGATGCAGAAGATGTAGGTGGAAGAGGCGTGCACGCCCAGCTTCGGGTCCGTGGCGATGACGAAGGGGCGGATATACAGGCTGGTGTCCGGCGCGGTGGGGACCCAGTCCTTATCCACCTTCACCAGTGCCTTGATGGCCTGGAGATAGTCCTCGTCGGGCACGGGGGGCACGCACAGCTTCTCGCAGGAGCGGGCCATGCGGGCGATGTTCTCCGTGGCCCGGAACAGCTGGATATGGCCGTCGGCGGTGCGATAGGCCTTCAGGCCCTCGAACACCTCCTGGGCATAGTGCAGGACCATGGCGGAGGGCTCCAGGGTCAGGGGGCCGTAGGGGACGATGCGGGCGTCATGCCAGTGGCCGTCCGAGTAGTTCATGACGAACATATGGTCGGAGAAGAAGGAGCCGAAGGGGATGTTGTCGGTCTGGGGCTTCTGCCGGGGGGTGGTCGTTTTTTCGATCTTGATGTCCATGGTGATGCTGCCTCCTGCCAAGATCGGCCGCGCCATTGCGGCCGTCATATTTAAGTTTTTATATTATAGTCTCATTTTTTCCGGACTGCAAGTGCCTGTCCCGGAAAGGGGAAAAGTTTTCCCCGACTGCCGGGCCATTCGACACAAGGGGGAAAACTTCTGCCGCGTTTTGTAACTTTTCTCTAGGCATTTCGTAATAAATGTGATATAATGTTAAGGATAGATAAAAATGTTACAGCCCAAGGTACATCAAAGATGGCAAAAACGTTACAGGCGAGGTGAGGGGATACGGGACGGATACGGCGCGCCGCGGCGCTTTGGCTGGCCGCGGTCATAATGGCCCTGCTGGCTGGGTGCCTGCCCGCCAGCGTGGATGAGCTCTATTCCCTGCCTCAGATGAGCGAGGAGTACATCCAGCTCCAGGAGCTCATCGCCGGCCAGCTGGACGCGGGCGGGTCCTACGCCGCCCCCACCGGGGGCAGCAACCGCCAGAGCGTGCAGCTCCATGACCTGGACGGGGACGGCACGGCGGAGGCCCTGGCCTTCCTGGCCGACGAGGACCGCTCTCCCGTCATATGCGTCTACCGCCGGGGGGAGGACGGCAGCTTCTACCAGTACGTCACCATCCTGGCCGAGGGCACGGCGGTGTACAGCGTGGATTACGCGGACCTGAACGGCGACGGCATAGACGAGTTTATCGTGGCCTGGCAGATCGGCGGGGATTTGCGGCAGCTTTCCGTATACGCCCTGAGCCACGCCGAGGAGGATACCCAGACCCGCCTGCGGCTATTGAGCGCCGACTGCACCCAGTTCGTGGTCTTCGACCTGGACGGGGACGGGGTGGACGACCTTCTGGACCTGAGCATGAGCGCGGGCAGCAACGGCTCGCTCATCATGTACACCCTGGACGAAGCCGGCCGGGCCGGCTCCGCGGAGGCGGGACTTTCCTCCGGCGTGTCCGCCATACGGCGGGCCGTGGCCGGGAAGCTGGCTGACGGCACGGCGGCCCTGTTCGTGGAGGGCGACATGGGCAACCAGGGCCTGGTCACCGACATATTCATCGCCCGGGATAGGCGGCTCACCAACATCGCCATGACGGACCTGGGCCGCAGTGCCCTGCTCAGGCCTGACGGCCTGTTCTCCGCCGACCTGAACGGCGACGGGTCCATGGAGATCCCTGCCGGCAGCGGCGATTTCATCCCCTGGTACGCCATGGACGCGGGCGGGGGCATGGTCCAGACGGCCACTACTTACCACAACGCCGAGGACGGCTGGTATCTGGCCCTGCCCCGGGGCATGGGCCAAAACGTCACCGCCGAGCGCCACGGGGCGGGCGGCGACGAGCGGGCGGTGGTCTTCCTCCAGGAGGGGGACGCCTCCGCGCCCCAGCGCAGCGTGCTTGTCATCTACGCCCTCACCGGGGCCAACCGCCTGGACCGGGCGGAGGTGGACAGCCGGTTTATTCTCCGCCAGGACGAGGACGTGGTCTACGCCGCCCAGCTTCTCACCGACGAGCTCACCCAGGAGGACATCCTGAACAACTTCTACATCCTGTACGACCAATGGCAAACGGGAGACCTTTAAAAGAGGAGGCGCCATGAAGATATGAAGAAAGTTTTGGTTTTGGAGGACGAGTCCAGCATCCGCTCTTTCGTGGTCATCAACCTGAAACGCTCCGGCTACGAGCCCATCGAGGCCGAGACCGGCGAGCAGGCCCTGGAGCAGCTGAAGCAGAACCCGGACATCAAAGTCGCTCTGCTGGACGTGATGCTGCCCGGCATCGACGGGTTCGAGGTCTGCCGCCGCATCCGCGCCTCCGACGCGAAGATCGGTATCATCATGCTCACCGCCAAGAGCCAGGAGATGGACAAGGTCACGGGCCTGATGACCGGCGCGGACGACTATGTGACGAAGCCCTTCTCCCCCGCCGAGCTCACCGCCCGCATCGACGCGCTCTTCCGGCGCACCGGCGCGGAGGACCCCCAGGAGGACAAGGGGGAACTGCGCCAGGGGCCCTTCCGCCTCAACACCCGCAACCGCACCCTGGAGAAGAACGGCGAGCGCATCAAGCTCACCCAGATCGAGTACTCCATCATGAAGCTGTTCATGGACAATCCCGGCCGGGCGCTTTCCCGGGAGGACATCCTGAACGCCGTCTGGGGCCGGGACTACTTCGGGGAGCTGAAGATCGTGGACGTGAATATCCGGCGTCTGCGCATCAAGATCGAGGACAACAGCACCATCCCCACGTATATCACCACCGTCTGGGGCTACGGCTACAAATGGGGCTTTTGAGAGGCGTTTGAATGGGTAAACTTCTGGGAAAACAGCATGTGCGGGGGCTGAGGAACCGCTGGCTTAGGTCCGGCGTGCTGCTCACCGTCGCCGTGGTGGTGCTGTTCACCCTGGTGTTCTCCCTGGGGGTGCGCAGCTACTACTACAGCGCCGTGCGCACGGGGCTGGCCGCCAAGGCCCAGTCCGCCTCCACCTTTTTCACCAGCTACATCTCCCGGACCTATTCCCAGTATTACCAGAGCGCCTACCGCTACACGGAGAATTTCGAGGACAAGGACATCCTGGAGCTGCAGTTCGTCAACACCAGCGGCGTGGTGGAAGTCTCCAGCTACGGCGTCTCCGCCGGGACCGTGGCCGACACCCAGGATGTGCATGAGGCCCTGGAAGAGGGGATCATCGGCTCCTGGTCCGGCCGCCGCAGCGCCACCGGCGAGAAGATCATGGCCGTCACCGCGCCCCTTTTGAGCGCCGACGGCACCGTGGTGGGCGCCATGCGGTACGTGACCAGCTTAAAGCTGGTATCCCGGCAGATAGGGCTCATCTCCGCCGCCGTGGCGGGGGTGGGGCTGCTGGTCATCCTGGCGGTGGTCCTCTCCAACCTCTACTTCATCCGCCCCGTCACCGAGCAGCTGGTGGAGCTCACCGCCATGAGCCGGCGCATCGCCGAGGGCAGCTACGGCATCCAGGTGCAGAAGAAATACGACGACGAGATAGGCGACCTGACCGACGCCATCAACGAGATGAGCGCCAAGATCGGCGAGTCGGAGCGGACCCAGACCGAGTTCATCTCCTCCATCTCCCATGAACTGCGCACCCCCCTGACCGCCATCACCGGCTGGGCGGAGACCCTGGCCTACGACGAGTCCATCTCCCCCGACGCCCAGCGGGGCATCGCCATCATATCCAAGGAATCCGGCCGGCTCACCAAGATGGTGGAGTCCCTCTTGGAATTCACCCGCATCCAGGACGGCCGGTTCAATCTGAACGTGGAAAAGCTGGACGTGGCCGGGGAGCTGGAGGACGCCATCTTCACCTACGGCAAGCTCCTGGAGCAGGACGGCATCACCGTGGAATACGACCCGCCCACCGGGGACATCCCCTTCATCCTGGGGGACGCGGAGCGGCTGAAGCAGGTGTTTTTGAACATCATGGACAACGCCGCGAAATACGGCCGGGCCGCCGGCCGCATCCAGGTCACCATCGGCGCCACCGGCTCTTGGGTGGTCATCCGCTTCAGGGACTTCGGCCCCGGCGTGCCCCCGGAGGAGCTGCCCTTTATCAAGAAGAAATTCTATAAGGGCAGCGGCAAGGAGCGGGGCAGCGGCATAGGCCTCGCCGTATGCGAGGAGATCGTCACCCGTCACAAGGGAAAACTGGAATTGGAGAACGCCGCTGACGGCCGCACGGGCCTGATCGTGACGGTGATGCTCCCGGTCATGAACGAGGAAGAATTAACGATTTAGTACCTTATAGCCTCCCCTGTGCAAGGGGAGGGGGACCGCACGAAGTGCGGTGGAGGGGTTGTCAGACAATCCCCCAGTCAGCGCTTCGCGCTGCCAGCCCCCTTTGCACAAGGGGGCCTTCAACCGCTTGGAAAGGAGAGCCATGACAGCGCAAAACCCCAAAACCAACAATAGCTGCGCCTTCCGCACGTCTATCGGCGGCCAGGCGCTCATAGAGGGCATCCTCATGCGGGGCCCGGAGAAGCAGGCCATCGTCATCCGAAACCAGGACGGAGAGCTGGTCACCAAGGTGGAGCCCATGAGCCAGCTCAAGGAGAAGCATCCCTTCCTGGGCTGGCCCCTCATCCGGGGCGTGGTCAGCTTCATCGACAGCATGGCCAAGGGCATGAAGGCCGTCACCTACTCCGCCAGCTTCCTCCCCGAGGAGGAGCAGGAGGAGCCCAGCAAGCTGGACATGTGGATCGAGAAACACTTCAGCTCCGAAAAGGCAGAGAAGATCATCATCGGCGTCGCCGTGGTGCTGGGCATCGCCCTGGCCGTGGGCCTTTTCATCTTCCTGCCCACCCTGCTGGTGGGGCTCATCCCCCCTCTGCGCCACGGCCATGACGGCCTGCGCACCCTCCTGGAAGGTATCCTGAAGCTGGTCATCTTCCTGGGCTACATGGGCGCGGTGAGCCAGATGAAGGAGATGAAGCGCATGTGGGCCTACCACGGCGCGGAGCACAAGACCATCTACTGCTACGAGCACGGTAAGGATCTGACCGTGGAGAACGTGCGCAGGGAGAGCCGCTTCCACCCCCGCTGCGGCACCAGCTTCCTGCTGGTGGTGGTCATCTTGAGCATATTCGTGTTCATCGTGGCCAACGCCTTTTTGCATGTGGACAACGTATTTCTCCGCATGCTGGTGAAGCTGGCGCTGCTGCCCGTGGTGGTATCCCTCAGCTACGAGCTGAACCGCTGGATAGGCCGTCACGACGACCTGCCCATCGCCAAGGTCCTGTCCTGGCCCGGCCGGATGCTCCAGCATCTGACCACCCGGGAGCCGGACGAGGGCATGATGGAGGTGGCCATTGAGTCGCTGAAACTGGTCATCCCCGAGAAAAAGGGCGCCGACGCCTGGTAAACACCTGGGAGCGGATAAAGATATGGCTAAGACTTATAACGACATCTACATCAAAGCCCGGAAACGGCTGCGGGACGCGGGCATCGAGGCCCACAGCCTGGAAGCCCGGCTCATCGTGAGCCAGGCGGCGGGAAAGACCGTGGAAAAGCTGATGCAGGACCTGAACCTGTACTCCACCGACGAGCTGGACAGGAAGGTACAGGCCATGGTAGACCGGCGCATCGCCGGGGAGCCGGTGGCCTACATCACCGGGTTGTGGGAGTTTTACGGCGTACCTCTGGAGATCACCCGGGACGCCCTCATCCCCCGGACGGACACGGAGGTGCTGGTAAAGGCGGCCATCGGCCTTTTTGAGGGCCGGAACGGCCGGCCCCGCATCCTGGACCTGTGCGCCGGGTCCGGCTGCGTGGGCGTGGCCATGGGCGTGCACATGCCCGGAGCGCGGGTGGTCATGGTGGACAACAGCCCCAAGGCCCTGGCCCTGTGCCGCCGGAACATCCACCGCAACGACTTGGACGTGCGGGTGCTGTGCGTGGAGGCGGACGTGACCGAAAAGCCCCCCATGCTCCTGGGGGACTTCGACCTCATCACCTGCAACGCCCCCTATATCCCCACGGCGGAGCTGGAGACCCTGGACAGCTCCGTAAAGGACTACGAGCCTGTCCAGGCCCTGGACGGGGGCGAGGACGGCCTGGACATCATCCGGCCGGTGATACGCCTGTGGAAGTCCGTTTTACGGGACAAGGGCGTGCTTATGCTGGAAGTAGGCGAGGGACAGGCCCCCACCGTGGGCCAGCTTTTGGAGCAGGCCGGCTTTGAGGCCGTCACCTTCTTCAAGGACACGGGCGGCACCGATAGGGTGGTGGCGGCCCGCATACGCCGGAACTGACCGCGCCGGGCGCGACGAAATATAATTAGAGAGAGGAACTCACTATGGCGGCGAAAAAGACCGCGCCCCTGCCCACCGTGGGCCAGGCGGCGGACAAGAAAAAGGCGCTGGAGACCGCTCTGGCGCAGATCGAGAAGAACTACGGCAAGGGCGCCATCATGCGCCTGGGCGAGGACATCCCCGTGAACGTGGACGCCATCTCCACCGGCTCCCTGGGCCTGGACCTGGCGCTGGGCATCGGGGGCCTGCCCCGAGGCCGCATCGTGGAGATATACGGGCCCGAGGCCAGCGGCAAGACCACATTGGCCCTGCATCTGGTGGCCTCCGCCCAGAAGGGCGGCGGCGAGGTGGCCTACATCGACGTGGAGCACGCATTGGAGCCGGCCTATGCCCGGGCCCTGGGGGTCAACATCGACGACCTTCTCATCTCCCAGCCGGATACCGCCGAGCAGGCCCTGCAGATCACCGAGGCCCTGGTCCGCTCCGGCGCCATCGACGTGATCGTGGTGGACTCCGTGGCGGCGCTGCTGCCCCGCAGCGAGCTGGAGGGCGAGATGGGCGACTCCACCGTGGGCGTGCTGGCCCGGCTCATGAGCCAGGCCCTGCGGAAGCTGGCAGGCATCGTATCCAAGACCAACTGCATCGTGGTGTTCATCAACCAGCTCCGGGAGAAGATCGGCGTCATGTACGGCAACCCGGAGACCACCCCCGGCGGCCGGGCGCTGAAGTACTATTCCAGCGTGCGCCTGGACGTGCGCCGGGTGGAGACCCTGAAATCCGGCGACGAGATGATCGGCAACCGGACCCGGGTGAAGATCGTGAAGAATAAGGTGGCGCCCCCCTTCAAGGAGGCCCAGTTCGACATCATCTACGGCGAGGGCATCTCCAAGATCGGCGAGATCATCGACTTGGGCGTGCGCCTGGACTTGATCGAAAAAGCCGGTGCCTGGTTCACCTGCTGCGGCGAGCGCATCCAGGGCCGGGACGGGGTGAAGGAATTCCTTATGGAGAATCCCGACAAGGCCGACGAGCTGGAGGCCCAGATACGGGCCAATGCCCACAGGCTCATGAGCCCCCAGGCCCTGAAGGCCGCCAAGGCGGCGGGCCGGGCGGTGGACGTGTCCGCCGAGGACTTCGACGACGGCCCCGAGGACTGATAAACCTCCATGCGGTATGTGAGCTTCCTCATAAAGCCCGCCTCCAGCGCCTGCAATATGCGCTGCCGGTACTGCTTTTATGAGGACGAGGCGGCGAGCCGCGCTGTGCATAACTACGGCCTCATGACCGGCGCCACGGCGGAGACCATCCTTTGGGAGGGCTTCGCCCTGGCGGACCCGGGCGGGGCCGTCAGCTTCCTGTTCCAGGGGGGCGAGCCCACCCTGGCGGGGCTGGATTTTTTCCGGCGCTTCACCGCCCGGGCGAAGGAGCTCTGTCCCCAGGGGGTATCCCTCTCCTTCGCCATCCAGACCAACGGCATGGTACTGGACGAGGCCTGGGCAGACTTCTTTAAAGAGGAAGACTACCTGGTGGGCCTGTCCCTGGACGGGTCCCGGGAGCTGCACGACCTGTACCGCCGGGACGCGGCGGGCCATGACACCTTCGCCAGGACCCGCCGGGCCCTGGGGTTGCTTACGCGCCACGGGGTGCGGACCAACGTCCTCACCGTGGTGACGGCCCAGGCCGCCAAGCGGCCGGACAGCCTCTACAACGAGCTTAAAAAGCTCGGCGCGCGCTACATGCAGTTCATCCCCTGCCTGGACCCCCTGGGGGAGGCCCGGGGCGGCCGGCCCTGGTCATTGACCCCGGAGGCCTACGGCGCGTTCCTGTGCCGCCTCTTCGACCTGTGGTACGCCGACTGGGCGAAGGGCGACTGGCACAGCGTGCGGTTTTTCGAGGACCATGTGAACCTGATGCTGGGGGCCGGGGCCAGCTCCTGCGCCGCCTGCGGCCAGTGCGGCAGCTATTTCGTGGTGGAGGCGGACGGGGGCGTGTACCCCTGCGACTTCTACGCCATGGACGACTGGCGCATGGGCACACTGGGCCACGACACCCTCGCGGATATGGCCGTGGGCGAGACCGCCCGGCGATTTTTGGCCTGGGGCGCGGAAAAGCCCGCGGAGTGCGCCTCCTGCCGGTGGCGGGGGCTCTGCAACGGCGGGTGCAAGAACGACTGGACCGGCCATGAGGGCGCCTCCCACAACTACTACTGCGACGCCTTCCGGCGCTATTTCGCCCATGCCGAGGCACGGTTGGGAGAGGTGGCCCGGGCGGAGGCGCGGGCCCGGGCGGGCCGGTGAACGCTATGGATGAGAACGAGTATAAACACACCGTCCGGTCCGTGATGAACGACCCGGCGGGGGAGCTGGAGCCGCCCAAAAAGACGCCCCAGTCCCCTCTGGAACGGGCCAAGAAGTGGGCCATGGACTATCTAAAGCGCCCCCACTCGGAAAAGGAGCTGCGGGACAAGCTGGCCCAGAAGGGCTGTTCCTCCGAGGATATCGATACTGTAGTAGCCCTGTGCCTGGACTACGGGTTCGTGAACGACGAAGAGTACGCCGGGCAGATCGCCCGCCACTACGCCGCCCAGGGCTATGGCCCCGGCCGGGTCCGCACGGAGCTGCGCCGCCGGGGCGTGCCCCTGGAATACTGGGACGAGGCCCTGGAAGAGCTGCCCGGCGATACAGATACTATCGACCGCCTCCTGGCCGCCCGGCTCCGGGGCCGGGACGCGGCGGACCGCAAAGAGCGGGACAAGGCCGCGGCGGCCCTCTTCCGCCGGGGCTTTTCCTGGGACGAGATACGATCTGCCCTGCGCCGCTACGGGGCGGAGGATGAAGAATGAACATTCATTTTACCTCTCTTGGCTGCGCCAAGAACCTCATAGACTCCGAACAGATGCTGGCGCTTTTGAAGGCCGCCGGCCACGTCATCGTGGCGGACCCCGCCCAGGCGGACGCCGCGGTGGTGAATACCTGCGCCTTCATCGAGGCCGCCCAGCAGGAGGCCATCAACGCCATCCTTGAGCTGGCCGAGCTCAAAAAGGCCGGCAATCTCAAGCGGCTGGTGGTCACCGGGTGCCTGGCTCAGCGGTATTCGGAGGACATCCTCCGGGAGATGCCCGAGATAGACGCGGTGCTGGGCGTGGGCAGCTTTCCCGATATCGTGGCGGCGCTGGAGACGCCGGAGCGCCACTATGCCCGCTTTGCGGACAGGAACGCGCCCCTGCCTGAGCTGGACCGGACCGTGACCACCGGCCCGGGCTGGGCGTACCTCAAGATCGCCGACGGGTGCGACAACCGCTGCGCCTACTGCGTCATACCCTCCATCCGGGGCAAATACCGCTCCCGGCCCATGGACGCCGTCCTGGCGGAGGCGGAGACGCTGGCAAAAGCGGGCACAAAGGAGCTCATATTGGTGGCCCAGGACGTGACCCGCTACGGCCACGATTTCAAAAACGGCACCACCCTCTGCTCTCTCCTGCGGGAACTGGTGAAGGTCCCCGGCATAGAATGGATACGGCTCCATTACCTCTACCCCAACGAGATCACCAAGGAGCTTATAGACCTCATCGCCGCCGAGCCCAAGGTGCTGAAATATCTCGACGTGCCCATCCAGCACGTGAACGACGCCATATTGCGCCGCATGCGCCGGCCGGAGACGAGGGCCACCATCGAGGCGCTCTTTGATAAGCTCCGGACCCGCATTCCCGGGGCGGTCCTGCGCACCAGCCTCATCGTGGGCCTGCCCGGGGAGGGCGAGGGAGAGTTTCAGGAGCTCCTGGATTTCCTCAAAGCCCAGCGGCTGCCCCGGGCGGGGGTATTCACCTTCTCCCCCCAGGAGGGCACCCCGGCGGCGGATATGCCGGACCGATGTTCTGAGGACGAGGCCCTGGCCCGGCAGCGGACGGTGATGGACCTGCAGACGGCCATCATGGACGAGTACGACCGCGCCCAGATCGGGAAGGTGTTCACTGTCCTCTGCGAGGGCAAAAGCGGCGACGGCCGCTGGGCGGGCCGGCGCTATGCCGACTCCCCGGATGTGGACGAGCAGGTGCTCTTCACCGGCGACGCTGTGCCGGGCCAGTTTGCCCAGGTGCGCATCGACGCATTGGAGGACGGCTGTTTAACAGGAGCGGTCGTATAAGGAAAACAAAACCAGAGTTTAGGGACCCTGATTAGATGTTTGACTATCTGAAAGAGACCATAAAGGCCTACCAGGACCGGGACCCCGCGGCCCGCAGCGCCCTGGAGGTATACCTCTTATATCCCGGCGTACGGGCGGTGATGCGCCACCGCCGGGCCCACTGGTGCTGGACCCATAACCTGAAGTTCCTGGGCCGGGCCATCTCCCAGCGCACCCGGAAGAAGACCGGCATCGAGATACACCCCGGCGCCGTCATCGGCCGCCGCCTGGTCATCGACCACGGCATGGGCGTGGTGATAGGCGAGACCGCCGAGATAGGGGACGACGTGCTCTTATACCAGTGCGTCACCCTAGGCGGCACTGGCAAGGACCACGGCAAGCGCCACCCCACCATCGGCAACAATGTGCTGATCGGCTCCGGCGCCAAGGTGCTGGGCCCCTTTAAAGTTGGGGACAATAGCCGCATCGCCTCCAACGCCGTAGTGCTCAGTGAGGTGCCCGCCAATTCCACCGCCGTGGGCGTGCCCGCCCACATCGCCCGCATCGCCGGGGAGAGGACCGACTTCGCCTCCCGGGTGGACCAGATCAGCGTGGCCGACCCGGTAGTCCAGGAGCTGTGTGCTCTCCGGAGCCGGGTCATCGACCTGGAACAGCAACTTTCCGCAAAGGAGAAGGAGAACTGACCTATGCGCTTTTATAACGACCTGACCATGCAGAAGGAGGACTTCGTCCCCATCACCGAGGGCAAGGTCACCATGTACAGCTGCGGCCCCACGGTGTACAACTACATCCACGTGGGCAACGCCCGGCCCATCATCATGTTCGACGTGCTGCGCCGGTATCTGGAATACCGGGGCTATGAGGTGACGTTCGTGCAGAACTTCACCGACGTGGACGACAAGATCATCAAAAAGGCCAACGAGGAGGGCGTGTCCTCCGCCGACATCGCGGAGAAGTATATCGCCGAGTACTGGAACGACGTGAAGGCCCTGGGCGTCCGGGAGGCCACCGTCCATCCCAAGGCCACCGAGAACATCCCCCAGATCATCGAGATCGTCCAGACCCTCATGGACAAGGGCTACGCCTACGAGGTGAACGGGGACGTGTACTACCGCACCGCCAAATTCCGGGACTACGGCAAGCTGAGCCACCAGAACCTAGACGACCTGCAGTCCGGCGCCCGGGTGGAGGTCAACGACGTGAAGGAGAACCCCATGGACTTCGCCCTGTGGAAGGCCGCGAAGCCCGGGGAGCCTGCCTGGGAGTCCCCCTGGGGCATGGGCCGGCCCGGCTGGCACATCGAGTGCTCCGCCATGTCCAACCGGTATCTGGGCAAGACCATCGACATCCACACCGGCGGCAAGGACCTGGTCTTCCCCCACCATGAGAACGAGATCGCCCAGTCCGAGGCCGCCAACGGCGTGCCCTTCGTCCACTACTGGCTGCACAACGGTTTCATCAACGTGGACAACCGGAAGATGTCCAAGTCCCTGGGCAACTTCTTCACCGTCCGGGAGGCCGCGGCGGTGTACGGCTACGACTGCATCCGCATGTTCATGCTCATGAGCCACTACCGCTCCCCCCTGAACTACTCCACCGACGTACTGGAGCAGGCCCAGGCCGCCCTGGACCGGCTGCAGACCGCCAAGGACAACCTGGACTTCTTCGCGGAGAACGGCAGGGACGGGGACCTGTCCGAGGCAGACAGCGAATTCGTCAAAGGTCTGGACAAGTACCGCCAGCGGTTCATCGAGGTCATGGACGACGACTTCAACACCGCCGACGCGGTCAGCGCCATCTTCGAGCTGGTCCGGGAGGTGAACGCCGCCGTGTCCCCCGCCGCCGACCCCACCAAAGCCCTGGCAAAGGCCTGCCGGGACATATTCCTGGAGCTGTGCGGCGTGCTGGGCGTCCCCTTTAAGAAGGAGGACGACCTGGCCGGGGAGATCGAGGAGAAGATCGCCGCCCGCCAGGCGGCCCGCAAGGCCAAGAACTGGGCGGAGGCCGATCGCATCCGGGACGAGCTGAAAGCCCAGGGCATCATCCTGGAGGACACCCCCCAGGGCGTGAAATGGCACCGGGCGTGAGCCCAATAACAACTGAAAATGCCGCAGGCAGTGCCTGCGGCATTCTTTTTTCAAATATGTGTTGACATTTTGTTTTATTTGTGTTAAGTTTGTTTCATATCGTAACCAAATTGTAACTTTTCTGGGAGCAAAGGTGATCGCAATGACGGATACGGAGATGAATCCGGCGGCCTCTCTGGCGGGGTATCTGTGCCAGACGACGCCGGAACAGGCGGTAAAAGCGGCCATGGAGCTGTGCGAGCAGCTGCCCGGGGACCCGGAGGGGTTCCACGGGGGCGTATGGCCGGGGAATGTGACGCTGGACGGGGACGGCAAGGCTGTCCTCGGTTTGCCCATGTCCACCCCGGCGGCCCAGCGGCCCGCCAACCAGGTGGAGTACCTGGCCCCGGAGTTCTTCTGGGACGGGGAGAGCTCCGCCGCCGCGGACGTGTTCTCCGTGGGCCTGATGATATACGCCGGGTGCAATAAGGGCTTTCTC
Source organism: uncultured Oscillospiraceae bacterium (assembly GCA_947625045.1). GTDB lineage: Bacteria > Bacillota > Clostridia > Oscillospirales > Oscillospiraceae > CAJOIG01. Next base: position 28,295 of record CANQMW010000004.1, on the reverse strand, counting down.
CCCTTTCAGCCGGAGAAGGACGACCTGACCAACCAGGACAGGGCCTCCGCCCTGCGCCGGCGGATGAAGGGCGAGGCCATCCCCGCTCCGGAGGGCGTCAGCGACGATCTGAAAAAGGTGCTGGAAAAGGCCCTGGCCTACAAGCCGGAGGATAGGTATATCACCGCCAAGGAGCTCCTCTTCGCCCTGCACTGGACGGACGAGGCTCTGGGCCCCGAGAAGGAGGAGGACGCCGCGGCCGCGGCTGTCCCGATGGAGAACTCCCAGGCGGAGGCATCTGCCGTGACAGCGGAGGAAACGCCCGCGCCCGTCCCGGAGGAGCCCCCCGTGCCCGAGGAGACCACCGAGGAGATGCTCCGGGAGGCCGACCAGGTCCTGGCGGCCGCGGCCGCCGGATTGGCGGCGGCAGGCGGTGCGGCAGCTGCGGCTGCCGCGGCGGACAAGGATAATGACGGCGCCTCCGCGGAGGGCGGCGAAGCCCCTGAAGACGGGGCGGAGGCCCCTTCCGAAGGGGACGCGCCCGCCGACGGCGAGGCATCCGCTATCGACGGCGAAGCATCCGGGAACGAGGGCGCGGAAGCCCCCGCCGGGGAGAATGCGCCCGTGTCCGATGAAGCGGCCGCCACAGGTGCGGCTGCGGCTGTAGCCGGTATGGCCGCCGCGGGCGGCGCAGCTGCCCCCGCGGTAAAGAAAGAGTATAAGGTCCGCAAGGACTTTGAAAATTCCCCCGACAAGAAGGCCCCTACGGTGGCCCCCGACAAAAAGAAGAAGTCCAAAGCGGTGCCCATCCTCTGCGGCGTCGCGGCAGCGGCCCTGCTGGGCGGCGTGGGCTATATGGTCTTCGGAAACGGCGGCAGCAGTCCCGTGGTATCCCCCGAGGCCACGGAGCAGACGGCCATAGAGGCACCCCCCTCCCCGGTGGTCATCACCCCCGAGCCCTCCCCCACGGCCAAGCCCACCGCCAAACCCACGGCGACCCCCAAGGCCAGCCCCGAGGCAAGTCCCAACGCCTCTGACCGGCACGGCGGCGGCACGGTGATCGTCACCCCCGCTCCCGGTACGCTGGAGGGCATCGTGGGAACGACCGGCGGCGCCCTCGGCGGAAGCGGCACCGGCAATGAGACCGGCACCGGCGGCACCGGCGGCGCAGGGACGGCCGGCAATAACACCGGCGCGGGCAACACCGGCACCGGCGGCAATGCCGGGACGGGCGGTTCCGGCACAGGCTCCGGCGGCGGTACCTCCTGGGGCGGCGGCTCCGGTACGGGCTCCGGCGGCACCTCCTGGGGCGGCGGCTCCGGCACGGGTTCCGGCGGCGGCACCTCCTGGGGCGGCGGTTCCGGTACGGGCTCCGGCGGCACGTCCACCACCCCCACCCCCGGCTACACCGTCTCCCCCGCCGACGACACCGTATACATCACCGGCGTGGGCGTGAACGTCCGCTCCGGCCCGGGCACCAGCTACCCCATCATCGGCTCCGCCTCCACCGGCTATGAGCTGAAGCGCACGGGCATATCCGGCGATTGGAGCCGGGTGACCTTCAAGGGTACCACCGGCTACGTATCCAATACGTATCTCTCCACCACGAACCCCACGCCCTCGGTCACGGCCACCCCCGCGCCCCAAGAGACCCCGGGCACCACGACCCCCGCGCCGGCTCCCCGGTACACCGTCACCGGCGGTGACCTGACCTACGCGGACGCCAAGGCCCAGGCCCAGGCCAGCGGCGGCCTCACCGTCATCCGCTCCGAGGATGACTTCCAGGCCGTGGCGAGCCAGCTCAACAACGGCAGCAGCGGCGTGGAATATGCCTGGCTGGGCGTGGAGTACGACGCCAGCGGCGCCTGCTGGCGCTGGTCCGACGGCACTGTCCTCTATACCGGCGACAGCCACTGGGCGTCCGGCAGCCCCAAGGCCGGAGACGATATCGTCCTGCTCACGAAACAGGACGGCTCCTGGAAGTATGTCAGCTTGTCCTCCTCCGCCTTCGATCCGGCCGCCTATGCCGGAAAGCTGGGCTATGTGACCGGAAGTTAAGGCAAGCAAGCGAAGAGCGCGCTCCGTTTGGAGCGCGCTCATTTTATATTTATATATCTTCTTATATGACTTCCACGCTGTATTTTCCTGTTGCCCGGTCCACCCGGCACCGGACCGCCCCGGCGTCACACCGGCGGATGAACTGGATCACCCCGTCCCTGGCGGCCTCAAAGCGGATATCCCCTGTCCGCAGGGCGGGATGGGCGTTTTTCAGCTCCGCCAGCTCCCGGTAGAGGGCGATAAGCTCCTGATCCTCCCGGCCCCAGGGATAGGGCAGCCGGTTCATGGGGTCCCGGCCTCCGGTGAGGCCCGCCTCGTCGCCGTAGTAGATGACAGGGCTGCCCGGCAGGGCGAACTGGAGGAAGGCCGCCGTCCGGCGGGCATTCCTCTCCGGCAGGACCGTGCCTACCCGCTCGGTGTCGTGGGTGCCCAGCACCGCCATGGTGCAGTCCAGGGCGGCGGCGGGATAGTGCTCGGCCAGGGTCTTGACCGTCTCCGCCAGGGCCTCGCCCCCGTCCTTTCCGGCGGCGAAGTTCAGTATCGCCGTGCGGAAGGGGTAGTTGATGACCCCGTCCAGCTCCGCGCCGGTGAAATATTTCCGGCGGACGGAGTAGCTTATCTTGTTGGACGCGTCCTCCCAGACCTCGCCGATGACCACGGCGTCGGGGTTTACCGCCTTCACCCGCTTTCGCAGGGCGGCGAGGAATTCGTCCGGTATCTCGTCGGCCACGTCCAGGCGGAACCCATCCGCCCCCCGGCGCAGCCAGGTGGCCACCACGCCCTCTTCGCCCAGGATATATTCCATATAATCCGGGTCCAGCTCGTTGACGCAGGGCATCACCTCTACGCCCCACCAGGCCGTATATTTCCGGGGAAATTCCTGAAAATCGTACCACTTATAATAGGGCGAAGCGGGTCCGGCCGACACCGCGCCCCCACCGAACTCGCCGGTGGCGTCGAAGTATTTGCTGTGGCTGCCGGTGTGGGAGAACACCCCGTCCAGCACGATGCGCAGGCCCTTCTCATGGGCCGCCCGGCACAGGGCGGTGAAGTCCTCCTCCGTGCCCAGCATGGGGTCCACCCGCATATAGTCCGCCGCGTCGTAGCGGTGGTTGGACCAGGCCATGACGATGGGGTTCAGGTAGATGACCTTCACGCCCAGGCCCGCGATGTAGTCCAGCTTCTCCATGATGCCCCGCAGGTTGCCCCCGGCGAAGTCGGTGGCGTTTTTGGCCCGGGGCACGAAGGTGTCGAATTTCCGGACGGTGTAGGGATGCAGCTTTTCCGCCAGGTCGCACTTCCCGCTCTTGAAAAACCTATCGGGAAATATCTGATAATAGACCACGCCCCGGTAATCCTCCGGCGGGTCATAGTCCGCCGGGAGCACGGAAAGCTGCCACAGGTCCCCAGCCTCCATGTTGGTGCCGTCCCCGGCCTTGAAGAGGTCGTAGTCCCCGTTCTTGTCCCAGATGTGGAATTTGTAGAACCAGAGCCCTGTCTCCACGGGCGTGAATGCCCCGCAGAACACGTCGTAGGACCCGTCGGTCCCCTGTTTTTGAAGCTCCGCCTTCAGGCCATCGGCGGTGAGGCTGACGCGGTACGCGCCGCACTGGGCCGGGATACGGATGCGAAGGCGGCACTCCTGCCCCGCTTTCACGGGGCCGAAGGGGTCTTTGTCCGCTCTGTCCCGGCAGTCATAGAGTATGTTCACTTCTGTCCTCCAAGGAAAAGCCCCCGCTTCGTGTCAGCGGGGGCGTAATGGTTCCGCTTTTAATTTTGGTCGTTCCGGTCCGCCGTTCCGGCCGCGGCGGCGGTCCCGCCGGCGGCGTTGGCCCGCTGCAGCTCCCGCATGCGGATGATCTGCTCCAGGGCCAGGTACACGCACACGATCTTGTCCGCCTGGCTCTCGTCCATCACGTCGATGTAGTACACGTCATGGACGGACACCCACTTGTGGTGGGCGGCGGCGATCGTCGCGCCCAGCTTATTCACGATCTCATAGTTGTGCTCCAGGACGTCGCCGTGGAGCTGCCAGCCCAGGCCCTCCAGGTCGATGACGTCCTTCATCACGTGGAACAGCTCCGTCCGCAGCTCGATCTTCTCCCCGTCGGCCATCTCGATGTCGTGGGTCTCGTGGAGAGAAATGGGCTTCTGGGTGATCTTGGCCACCTCCCGGCCCTGGCCGTCCCGGACGGTGGTGGCGTGGTGGATGGACAGCACCTTGCTCTCGGCGGAATAGACCACCTGGTCCGCCTCGTCCAGCACCTCCACCTTGTCGTGGATGGACAGCATTTTCGCCTTGGTGTGCAGCAGCATCTCGTCGCCCTCCCAAAGTTATTATCGCCGGCCGTCTGCCGTCTCAGAGTTTATAGTGGCGGAAAAACTCGTCTATGTCGTCATCCGACGCCAGGATGCCCATGCCGTCGTCCTCCGGTCCGGCTTCCTCCGCGGGGATATCCTCCGGCTCCTCATCCTCCGGCGCCTCGTCCACCGGCGGGGCCGCCCGGCGGGCGCCGCCGGCATGGCGGCCGCTGTGCCGGCCGCTGGGCTGGCCGCTGGGCTGGTCCGGCTCCCCGTCATCATAGTCCTCTTCCTCCGGCTCATCATACCGGGCCGGGGGCTCGTCGATGTACCCCGCAGGCTCGCTCTCCTCCCGGGGCACATCCAGCCACTGGGCCTCCTGCCGGGCCCGGGACGCCGCCCGCTCCTTCCGGGCGCGGCGCAGGGTGTGCAGGTGGTGCATCCGCTGGATGAAGTATATGACCGTCAAAAGCAGATACACCCCGAAGATGATCACAAGAATGGACAATATCTGCCGGACGGCGGGGGTCTGTATCATGCCCTTCAGCTGGGTCTGGAGGTAGTCAAGACGGGAGATATCGGAACTGGCCGCCGCCACAAGGCGGACCGTGCCGTGGTCCTCCCCGTCCACCCGGACCGTCACGGTGCCCAGGTATTCTCCCGCGCTGATGGGCGCTTCCAGCTCTGTGCCGGACTGCTCATGGGCGTACTGGATGGCGTACTCCACGTTCCCCAGCTCCTGGTCATTGGGCAGGAGAAGGCTCACGGCGGTCTCCGCCCGCACGCCGATGCTGGAGGGGCTGCCTGTGGACACCTCCACGGTGTCCAGGGTGTCCATGGGGCTCAGTATCTGGCGGTAGCTGTAGTTATCGAAGGCCCAGTCGAACAGGGTGATGGCGTCCCGGAACTGGTCGCCGTTTTCCGGGCAGCCCAGGATGACCGCAACCACGTTCACCTCGTTTAAGTCCGCCGCGGCCACCAGGCAGTTGCCCAGAGCGGCGGAATAGCCGGTCTTCAGGCCGTAGGCGTGCTGGTAGTAAAACTCGCTGGTGGGGTCCAGGAGGTAGTTCGCGTTATACACGGTGCGGCTTCCCGCCACCTCCGTGGCGCCGATGGTATAGCTGGCCGCCCGGCTCACCGCCAAAATGGCGGGCTTCGTCACCAGCTGGCGGCAGATGAGGGCCAGGTCATGGGCGGTGGTCTGATGGCTCTCGCCGGCGGCGACGGCCTGGCCGTTGGCGTTGGCAAAGTGTGTGTTGGTGCAGCCAAGCTCCTGTGCCCGCCGGTTCATGGCCTCCACGAAGCCGTCCACCGTGCCGCCCACCCGCTCGGCCAGCATGTTGCAGGTATCCGCCGAGGACCGGAGCAGGGAGCAGTAGAGCAGCTCCTCCACCGTCAGCTTTTCGCCGGGCACCACGGCGGGGTCCGCGGTGATGCTCTCCTCGCTCAGGTTATAGCGGAACGACTCCGAGGCGGTGACCTCGTCGGAGAGGGTCACGCTCCCCACGTCGATGGCCTCCGCCACCAGCAGCGCCGTCATGAGCATGGTAAGTCCCCCGGGGAACATGGTCAGGTCCCCGTTTTTCTGGTAGAGGATGTCGCCGGTGTCCGCGTCGATGAGCACGGCGGACCGGGCCACGGTCTGGGGCTCATCCAGGGCCAGGGCCTGGACGGGCAGCAGGCAGGCAAACAGCGACAGTATAAGAAGGAGGGACAAAAGCCTGTATTTTTTCATGTCATTCTCCGGAAAACTGTGATATGATATGTGAAGCGCAGTATCGAAAGCCGTTCTTACCTATTATAGAAAAAAAGCCGCAGAAAAGCAACCTTGTTTTTTATTAAATTGATGAATATATGCAAAAGTCTTCCAGAAAAAATTCATCCCGCCTGAACATACTGCTGTGGGCCTTGGCGGCCGTCCTCCTGGGGTCGGCGCTGGCCTGGTACGTCCTGGACGACAGGCCCCGGACCATGGCGGCGGGGCCGGTGGATGAGGCCGCCTTGGCCGCCGGGACCGCGGCATTGGACCTCAACACCGCCACGGAGGCGGAGCTGGACGACCTGCCCGGCTTGGGCCCCGCCCTGGCCGGGCGCATCGTGGCCTGGCGGGAGGAGCACGGCCCCTTCGCCGCCCCGGAGGACGTTATGCAGGTGGAGGGCATAGGCCCGGCCATATACGAACAGATCGCACCCTATATCGAATGAAGGAGCGTTTATTATTATGTCCCATGTGAAGAAGATACAGCAGGCCCTGGGGGACCTGCCCGCCCTGGTGATGACCGACGCGGTGAGCATCCGCTACGCCTCGGGCTTCCACATCGACGACGGCGCCGCCGTCATCACCCCGGACAGGGCCTGGGTCATCACCGACTCCCGGTACGTGGAGGCGGCCACCGCCGCCATCCAGGACATGGAGGTGCTGTGCGTGTCCCGGGAGAAGAAGCTGGGCGCCGTGCTGGGGGAGCTCTTTGCTCAGAACGGTCTTAAAAGCGCCGCCGCCATGCCGGACCGGCTCTCCCACGGCCAGTGGCAGTGGCTGGAAGAGGCCGTCGGCGTGCCGCTGGTGGAGGAGAAGACCATCCTCACCACCCTGCGGGCCAGCAAGGACCAGGGCGAGGTGGATTCCATCATAAAGGCCCAGCGCATCGCGGAGAAGGCTCTGGATGAGGTGCTGGGGCTCATCCGCCCGGGCATGACGGAAAAAGAAGTGGCCGCGGAGCTGGTCTACCGGATGTATAAATACGGCGGCGAGGGCAACTCCTTCGACCCCATCGTGGTCACCGGCGCCAAGAGCTCCATGCCCCACGGCGTGCCGGGGGATGTGGTCATCAAAGACGGAGATTTCCTAACCATGGACTTTGGCACGCTCTGTAACGGCTACTGCTCCGACATGACCCGCACCGTGGCGGTGGGCCACGCCACCGACGAGATGCGCCATGTGTACGACGTGGTGCTTGAGGCCCAGCTTGCGGGCATCGAGGCCGCCGCCCCCGGGGCGGTGGGCATAAATATCCACAACGCCGCAGCGAAGGTCATCGCCGACGCGGGCTACGGGGCGTACTTCGGCCACGGCTTCGGCCACGGCCTGGGCCTGGAGATACACGAGACGCCGGGTGCCGCCGGCCAGGACGTGCTGCCCGAGGGGGCGGTCATCTCCGCCGAGCCGGGCATATACCTGCCGGGGAAGTTCGGCGTGCGCATCGAGGACATGCTGTGGCTCCACGACGGCGGGGCCGAAAACCTGACAAAAGCCCCAAAAGACCTGATAATACTGTAAAAATCAGGGGTTGCCAACAGAGCGAAAATATAGTAGAATGAATCGTTAAGACACATACAACTCATACGGAGGATATTCATATGATTTCAGCAGGCGAATTTCGCAACGGCGTGACCTTCGAGATGGACGGCCAGGTGATGCAGGTCATCGAGTTCCAGCACGTCAAGCCCGGCAAGGGCTCCCCCTTTGTCCGCACCAAGATGAAGAACGTCATCACCGGCGCGGTGGTGGAGACCTCCTTCAACCCCACGGCCAAGTTCGAGAGCGCGTACGTGGAGCGCAAGAACATGGAGTACAGCTACGCCGACGGCGATATCTACTACTTCATGGACGGCGAGACCTATGAGCTGATCCCCATCGACAAGTCCAAGCTCTCCGACGGCTTCCGTTTCGTCAAGGAGAACGAGGTCTGCACCGTCAACTCCTACAAGGGCGTTGTCTTCGCCGTGGATCCCCCCAACTTCGTCACCCTGGAGATCACCGAGACCGACCCCGGCTTCGCCGGCAACACCGCCACCAACGCCACCAAGCCCGCCACCCTGGAGACCGGCGCCGAGATCAAGGTGCCCCTGTTCATCGAGCCGGGCGAGCGCATCGAGATAGACACCCGCACCGGGGAGTACCTGGGCCGGGCCAAGGGATGAGCTGAACTTTAAGGAGGCTTTTGCCATGACCACTGCGGAGAAAGTCGCGTATCTGAAGGGCCTGACCGAGGGCCTGGGCATCGACCCCGAGCAGAAGGAGGGGAAGATTCTCACCACTATCCTGGACATCCTGGAGGACCTGGCCATCGACCAGGAGGACCTGGCCGCCGACATCGCGGAGCTGGACGAGGGTCTGGACGCGGTCAGCGACGACCTGGAGGATGTGGAGACCGTCCTGTTCGGCGACGAGGAAGAGGATGACGACGAGGACGACATCGAGGACTGGGACGGGGAGACCGCCTTCTATGAGTGCGAGTGCCCCGCCTGCGGCGAGACCGTCACCTTCGACGAGGACGTGCTGGCCAAGGGCTCCATCCAGTGCCCCGCCTGCGGCGAGACATTGGAATTCGAGCTGGGCGAGGACGGCGACAAGGGATAAGACCCATAACAGAACAGAAAAGCAGACGCGGGTTCTCGCGTCTGCTTTTTCATGCTTCCGGGAAGGAGACCGTCACCGTGAGGCGGCCGTCCTCATACCCCGCGCCGATGGCCCCGCCCATGCGCTCCGCCAGGGTCCGGGCGATGGCCAGGCCCAGGCCCGTGGCGTTCCGGGCCGCTTCCAGGGAGAAGAATCGGTCGAAGAGCCTGCCCACCTGCACCGGGTCCAGGCCCGCCGCCGCGTTGGAGAAGGCTATGTCCCCCGCCTCGGTGAGCGTCACGGCCAGGTCCCCGTCGCTGTACTTGAGGGCGTTGGAGAAGAGGTTTGAAAGCACCCGGCTGAGGGCCGCCCGGTCCAGCATGCGCACCACCCGCGCCTCCGGCAGGGATATGACGGGCTCGATGCCCCGGGCGGTAAGGGCGGCGTAAAACCCCGCGGCGGCCTCCTCCACCGCGGCGTTCAGGTCCACCGGCTCAGGGTCAAGCTCCTCCTCGGTGGACAGCACCACCGAGTAGCGGAACAGCTCCTCGGTGAGCGCCTTCATGGCCTCGGTCCGCTGGGATATGCAGTCAAGATACCGCCTGGCATCGGGGCTTAAGGGCTCCCGCTCCAGGAGCTCCAAATACCCGCATATGGCGGTGAGGGGCGTGCGGATGTCGTGGGAGACGTTGGTGACGGCGTCTTTGAGCTCCCGGTCCCCTTGCCGGTACCGGAGCCGGGCGGCACGGAGCGAGCGCAGCTCCCGGTTCAGCGCCGCCGCGAGACGGCGCATCTCCCCGTCCGCGGTGGACAGGGAGATGAGGGTATTGGTATCCTCCGAGAGCTTTTCGGAAAGCTCCCGGCAGATGTCCCGGGCCGCCCGGCGCATGGACCATACATGCAGGCCCAGCGCCAGGACGGTCACGGCCAGTATGACGCACAACGCATACGCCACGGACACACCGCCTTTATCGGATGTCTTTTCGCTTGAAGAGAATGAGCCCCAGCCCTATGGTCAGCGCCGTCGCCGCCGCGGAATAAACCAGCATCATCGGCGCGGCGTCCAGCTCCATGTACCGGTACGCCTGGCAGGCGGGGAGATAATCATATAGGAACATCAGAAGCTTCCCCGGGTCCCGGGCCTCATGGAACACGAACTGCTGCCCGCCGTTCTCGTCGATCATCAGCTCCATCCCGCCCATGTCGGCGGACTCGTAGGCGTCCTGGGCCTGCATGGAGGCGGTGAAGAGAAGCACCATCAGCAGGATAAGGACCACCGCCAGCACCGCCCGGCGGGTGATGAGCATGGAGAGCACCGTGCACAGCGAGCAGTAGCGCACCATGAGAAGCACGGTCCCCGCGAGGCACACCAGCAACCGCCCCTTTGGCGGGGCGGGGAGGTTCTTCCCCATCCAGGGCAGACGGGGCAGCCAAGCCAGCAGATACGCCCCGTACAGGACGAACGCCGCGAGCAATGCGGACAGCAGCGCCGCGAGATAGATACTTACTCGGCCATGGCCCGCGGTGAGCTTATTTCTTATGGTCCCGTCGGCGTATTCCGCGCCGAAGAAGAGGCCGAACACCGCCCCGAGGATGATGCCCGCCAGCAGGCCGAAGCCGAACAGCGGCTGGCCCCAGAGGCCCGCAGGCAGCACGCCGGACTGATAATCGCCTATGGCGCTGCCCGAGAGCCCCAGGCCGTAGGGGACCATGGCGAGCATAGCCAGCCAGAAGATGGGCGTCTTCCAAAGCCGCGCCATATGGGCGCGTATGAGATTTCCCATGGCGCGCCCCCTATTTCAGGTCCTTCCGGCGGAAGGCGGCCAGCCCTCCGACGGTGGAGGCGGCAAGGATGAACAGGGAATACAGGCACAGGGCCACGGGGTGGACCACATTGCCGAAGTTATACTGCACCGCCTGGCCCGTGGGGAGAAAGTCCGACAGGAACTGGCATATGGCCCGCTTGGTCCCGGTGAGGTAGTAGGGATTGGGCACATCGGGCAGCTCCGCCAGCTCCCCGTTCTCCTGCATGGTGATGACGGCGGGGTAGTACTCCGGCTCCGCCAGCCAGTTCTCCAGCGTGGCGCCCGCCACGAGAAGACCCAGGGCCGCGAGGATGAGCACCACCGCCAGCACCGCCCGCCGGGTGATGAGCATGCTCCCCAGGGTGCACAGGCCCGTGATGGCCATTGCCATGAGCACGCTCCCCCCTGCCTCCAGCGCCACGGTCCCCAACGGCCGGGCCAGAGGCTCGGTGAGGAAGGGGCCCCATATGGCCACCGGCAGGAAGTAGGCCGCCAGCATCATAAGGCAGGCCGCGCAGGAGAGCACGAGGCTGGATAGATACACCGCCGCCCGACTCTTTCCCGCGATCAATTTGTTGCGGATGGTGCCATTCTCATGCTCCGCGCCCAGGAACATGGCGCAGAACACCGGCGGCAGGAACACCGTGACCAGGTTGTGGGCCTGGAGCAGGTCGTCCATGTGGACCTCACCCCGCAGGCCGTGGCAGACCTGCAGGCCCCAGCACACCATGACGGCCATGCCCAGCCACAGCAGCGGCGCCCGCCACAGCCGGGCAAAGCCGGCCCGAAGGAGCTCACCCATGGCTGCCACCTCCCACCAGGGAGACGAAGTAGCTCTCCAAACTCTCGTCCCGCTCCCGGATGTCCAAAAGCTCGCAGTCCTGGGCCGCCAGGGCCAATGTGAGCTGGGAGACGTTGGGCTTTTCGTACACATCCGCCGTTTTTTCGTCCAGCATCTTGTACTCCGCCCCCATGGCGTCCAGGACCCGGGCCAGGGCGCGGCCGTCGGTGACCGTGAGGCGCACGCACTTGCGGCAGGCCGCCTCCAGCTCCGCCGCGGACATCTCCTTCACCATCCGCCCCTGGTCGATGAACCCGTAATGAGTGGCGAGGCGGCTCAGCTCGTCCAGGATGTGGCTGGATATGAGAACGGTGATCTGTTTTTCCCGATTGAGGCGCAGGATGAGCTCCCGTATCTCGATGATGCCCTGGGGGTCCAGGCCGTTGATGGGCTCGTCCAGCACCAGAAAGTCCGGGTCTCCGGCGAGAGCCACCGCGATGCCGAGACGCTGCTTCATGCCGAGAGAGAAGTGCCGCGCCTTTTTCTTCCCGGCGTCCGAGAGCCCCACCAGCGCCAGGAGCTCCTCTATCCCCTCAAAGGAGGGCAGGCCCAGCACCCGGTACTGCTCTTTGAGGTTGTCCCTCGCGGACATGTCCAGATAAATGGACGGGGTCTCCACCACCGCGCCCATGCGCCGGCGGGAGCGGCTGATGTCCCGGTCCTTATAGCGGCGGCCGTAGAGGGCGTAGTCCCCCGCCGTGGGGGTCTGCAGGCCGCAGATGAGGCGGATGAGGGTGGTCTTGCCGGCGCCGTTCCGGCCCACCAAGCCGTAGATGGCCCCCTTGGGCACGGCCATGGTCAGCCCGTCCAGGGCCTTGCTCTGCCGGTAGCGCTTGGTAAGGCCCACCGTTTGCAGGACGTATTGCATAGTATGACCTCCTGTTCTTGGATGGGCCTATAATAGCCGCCGGGAGTAAAGATACCGGTAAAGGCGGGGGTAAAGATTACGCGTCCTCATGGGGCCGGAGCTTGAAGCCGATGCCCCACACCGCCTCGATGTAGTCGTGGCCGGACAGGTCCCGCAGCTTTTTCCGCAGGTTGCTCACGTGCATTTTTAAGGACCCCTCCGTGCAGTCGGGGGTGTCCAGGCTGATACGGTCCAGGATGACGGACTTGGTGACCACCTGGCCGGGGTTCAGCATGAGCATCTTCAATATGGCGCACTCCGTGCGGGTGAGATGGGCCTGGTTCTGGCCCACCGACGCGGTGCGCGTGTCCGCGTCCAGGGCAAGGTCCGAGAAGGTAAGGTGCGCCGCCTCCGGGCCGGGCCCCTCCCGCAGGCGCACGGCGATGCGGGCCAAAAGCTCCTTGATCTCAAAGGGCTTGGTCACATAGTCCGCCGCCCCGCCCAGGAGCAGGGATACCTTGTCCTGCACGTCCACCTTGGCGGACACCACGATGACGGGGACGCCCTTTAATTTGGGCAGGACCTCCTCCCCGGAAAGGCCGGGCAGCATCAGGTCCAGCAATACCAGGTCCGGCCGCGCCTGGGGCAGGAGCAGCAATGCCTCCGTGCCCGAATAGGCCCGGCTCACCCGGTAGCCCTCCTTCGTCAGCACCTCGGAGAGCATGTCCCCGATATGCTGGTCGTCGTCGATGATGAGGATGTGCTTCACGCGGCCGCTCCCCCCTTTCATGTGGCATATAGTATACCAAAAGGGCGCGTTTTGCAACGCGCCCTTTTTCGCTTGTTGTTTTGTTCCGGTTTTCTGCCTGCTTTACTTCACCCAAATGCTGCCGTTCCAGTCGCCCAGCTTCTCGGACCAGGTGCACTTGCCGGAGGAGCCGGACTTCGTCTCGAACCAGCACTCGCCGTAGTCGCCGCCGACCCACTGCCAGCCGGTCAGCATCTTGCCGACCTCGCCGTGGTCATTGTTGGGCTGCAGGAAGTACCAGCCGTAGCCGCCGTGCAGGTCGTCCAGGTACTGCATGCCCGTCAGCATCTTGCCCTCGGGTCCCACATAGTACCAGTTCTTATCCCACTGGCTGGCGCCGTCGATCTTGCCTACCCAGTAGTTGGCGACGACCTCGCCATTCTTGAAGAAGTACCAGTCGCCGGTGTCGTAGTCATAGACCCAGCCGGTGCCGCCGTTGGTCTTGGGCGGGTCCACGGGGACCGTAGGCTTATCGCCGCCGGGCGTCGGAGACGGGGACGGACTGGGAGACGGGGACGGGCTGGGAGACGTGCTGGGGGACGGAGACGGGCTGGGCGTGACGCTGGGAAGGCCGCCACCCTGGCTGGTGCTGCCGTTGTAGTACACGTGGATGCTCAGCGTCTTGCTCGCGGCGTCGAAACTCGGGGTATAATCGTAATCGCTGCCAAAGTCGAACTTAAGTTCGCCCAGCTTTTCAAACGTGCAGGTATCCGCCAGCGTGATCTTGAAGTCCACCGCGTGCTTGGCGGCCGCCTTTACGGTATAGACGCCGCCATCCGCCTTGGGCGCATTGCAGAGCGTGATGGTGATGCCACTGCCATCGGTATACGTATCGCACACCGCCTGCACGGCTTCCGCCAGGGTATCAAACTTTTCGGTGCCGATCTTCGCCTCGCCGCGGAACTCTTCGCAGACCATCACTTCGGACAGGCCCTTGACGGTGAAGGTCAGGGTGTTATTCTCCTTATTCACCTTCTCCTCGAGCCACTTGACCGTTTTGGTGCCGTTGGACTCATGGGTGTGCCTGATGTGGAGGGTGTCCTTTGCCGCGAGCACGGCGGGAATGGGGATGGTGATCTTGATGGAATTTTCGATGTCCATCTTCTTTTCTTCGCCCACTGTGACCGCGTTGACTCCTCCCTTACTGCTGTCAAGGTTGACATCCTTCGCCTCGACGCCGGCCGGAGCAGCCACGAGCTGGAAGTAGGCCGTGATATCCATGGACAGGACATTGCTGTTGCTGTCAAACTCGATATCCGTGGTCTTGATCTTGGTGGAGGGGAAGAATTTGACCCCCTCGCTGCCAACTGTGATATTCAGCTTTGCCAATTTCCCGACCGCTTCGTTGATATTGTCCTGGTCTTTCTCAGCGCCGGCGGCCAGGTCCTTCGCCTGTTCATTCATCTCCGCGATGGCGCCGCCATCTTCCCCGGCGTCGTTCACAAACGTAAATTCGTCCTCCCGGCCCTCTATCACCTCCGGGACTTCCTCTACGTCGGGCTTGGGGGCGATCACTTCTCCCGCGCTGGCCGCAGCCTTCTCAGCCTCGAATTCAAAGGCCACGTCCTCGTCGGGCATGGTGAAGGTGACGCCCTCAGTGGTATCTTCGGTCTTGGTTATACTGCCTTTCGTGATGCTATAGCCCGTGAGAACATATCCATCGTCCAGAGCGATGGCCATGGTCACTGTCTCATTCTTGAAGGCTTTACTGGTATCCAAGCCTTCGACCTTGACCGTGATCTTGCAGCCCTCGGTCCCGGAGACGGTCACGCTGTGGACCGTATATACGCCATCCTCAGGGCCAGCAAGGATGTCCATGACCGTGCCCTTGTCGATGTCGCGGACCGTGTTCTTCGCGGTTTTGAAGTCAGCGGTGTAGCTGTAGGGGGTGGCGGCGATATTGGGGTTATATATCTCGTACTGGTATGTGGGAGCCACATACTCCGCCACGGAGCTGGAGAACTGGCCGCCGGAGATGAACTTCGAGCATGTTTTTACGGTGTCCTCGACCTTGACTGCCGCCGTGGTACCGATGAAGGTGCCATTGTTGACGGTGAGCTGGGGCTCAAAATCAGCCGCCGCGTCGCCCTTCTCCGGGTCAGAGACCGCCAGGGCTACATCGCCCGTGATCTTGCCACCGTACACGGTGACGGTAATGCTCTTATTCGTCTTATGCTGGCCCACGGCGATGCCCGCGCCCACGGTGGACGGGCCGTTGTCGTTTGAATTAACCTCATACTCGCCCTCGCCGGTGATGACGGCGTCGCTCTTGACTTCCAGGCTGCCAGCACGTATCTCGACGCCGGTCATGCTGCCGGTGATCTTGACATCCTCCGTGCCGTTGCCATCACCGATCTTGGTCGAGCCGTTCACAGCGGGAAGATACATGCCAAATGTGCCGCTGATCGTGCCGCCGTTTACTATTATCGTCGGTTGACCATATTCATCGCTATCACTACCGTTGGTCACGATGCCATAGTCGGTCCCACCGATCGTGCCGCCGTCGACCGTCAGTTTGGCGCAGCCGGACACAAAGGCGGCACTGCTACCGCCCTTGATCTCTCCGCTTTTGATGAGACCTTCGGCGATCGTGTCCCCTGTTCCTTTGCCCAGCGTCAGGCACTGCGAAGTAGCTTGTGTAACCTCACATGTAGGGCCGTCAAGCGTAAATTTCGCGTTCTTATATACGTAGATGAGCGGACCGGCTACGCTGTATTCCTTCGACGTTACCGTGCCGCTGCCGGTAAGGGTCAGCTGAGCCTTGGTTCCCTGCGTTTCATCGCCCACCGTGAACACAGTGGGGCCGCCGGTGCGGGTCAGCGACTTTCCCGCAGGCACATCGATCGTCATGGTGCCTTTCGCGAGCGCAAGGAGGCTGGTGATAGTTATATCGGCTCCCAACTGCACAAATTCTTTATCGCCGGCTTCAATAGTGGCTCTCAGCTCGGCCTCGGTCCCAACGATATAGGGGTCGTCTTCACTTGCCCCTGTGCCTGTGGATATGGCCACAGGCTCGTCCTCGGCATCCGCCGCCACAGGCAGGTCGATGGGCGCCGCCACGGGGACGGGGTCCTCAGCGGGCGCCTCCTCAGTCGGGGCCTGTTCGGGCGCCGGCTCCTCTTCCGGCTCCACGGGCACGGGAGCTTCCGGCTCCTCCAGGCCCGTGGGAGCGTCGGGCGTTTCCGGCGCCGCGAACGCGGGGACCGCCAGGCCCAGCGTCATGACGAACGCCAGGAGCAAACTCAATACACGCTTTTTCATATGCTTTCCTCCTGTTGTCAATAATTGATGGGATATGACATACCATAATAAAACATCATCATTATAGCACCCCCCCCCCGCGATTTCAACGCTTTTTTGCGTTAAATAGGTGCTTTTTGAGAAAAGCCTCCCCTGTGCAATATGCCGGCAAAAGGAAAGGGCGCGTTTTGCAAACGCGCCCTTTTTCGATATCGTTTTGACTTACACCTTCCAAATGTTTTTGGCGTACTCGTCCACGGCCCGGTCGGCGGCGAAGACGCCGCTCTCCGCGATGTTCACAAGGCTCATCCGCGCCGAGGCCCGGGGGTCCGCCATGACCTTGTAGAGCTCGTCATGGGCCCGGCGGTAGTCGGCAAAGTCCGCCAGGAGCATGTACTGGTCGCCGTTATAGAGCAGGTTGTTCACCAGGTCCGCGTAGCTCTTGCCGTCACTGAACCCATTGCGGAACCGGTCCAGCACCGCCCGGGTCACCGGGTCGGAGTCATAATAGCCCTGAGGATAGTAATTGGGCCGCAGGGCCTCCACCTCCTCGGCCTTCAGGCCAAAGAGGAACATGTTCTCGTCCCCCAGGTGCTCGTACATCTCCACGTTGGCGCCGTCCAGGGTGCCGATGGTGATGGCGCCGTTCATCATGAGCTTCATGTTGCCGGTGCCGGAGGCCTCCTTGCCCGCGGTGGATATCTGCTCGGATATCTGGGCGGCGGGCATGAGCTGCTCGGCCATGGACACCCGGTAGTTGGCGGCGAAGAGCACCTGCAGCTTGCCCTTGCAGGCCGGGTCCGCGGCGATGTCCTTGCTGAGGGAGTTCAGAAGCTCGATGATGCGCTTGGCGATCACATAGCCGCCGGCGGCTTTGGCGCCGAAGACGAAGGACCGGGGGATGAAGTCCTGGTTCGGGTCGTCCCGCAGGCGCTGCTGGAGGCTGGTGATGAGCATGGCGGCCAAAAGCTGGCGCTTATACTCGTGGAGCCTCTTCACCTGCACGTCCAGCACCGCCGCCGGGTCCAGCACCGCGTCCTGGTCCCGCTTCAGCCACGCGGCCAGCCGGGACTTGTTGCGGCGCTTGATCTCGTTGAGCTTATCCAAGACCACGGGATCATTTTCAAACTGCCGCAGCTTCTTGAGCTCCTCGGGCTTGGTGATGAAATCGGGGCCTATGAGCTCCCGCACCAGGCCGGAAAGGCCGGGGTTGATCTGGTCCAGCCACCGGCGGTGGTCGATGCCGTTGGTGACGAAGGTATACCGCTCGGGGCGGATACTATAGACGTCGTTGAAAAGCCGGCTGGTCAAAATCTGGCCGTGGAGCTTCGACACGCCGTTTATCTTGAAGCACACCGCCTGGCACAGGTTCGCCATGTGCACCTGGCCGCCGGAGAGGATGAGGTTCCGCTCCACCTTGGCCGGGTCGTTGGGGTAGTGCTCGTTGAGCCACTTGTTCCAGCGGATATTGAGCTCCCGGATGATCTGCCAGCACCGGGGCAGCAGCTGCTGCACCAGGTTCTGGGGCCACTTCTCCAGGGCCTCACTGAGGACCGTGTGGTTCGTATAGGCCACGGTGCCCTTCACCGCGTCGAAGGCCTCGTCCCAGCCCAGGCCGTCCTCGTCCATGAAGATGCGCATGAGCTCGGGGATGATGAGGGTGGGGTGGGTGTCGTTGATCTGTATCACGTGGTGCTGGGGGAAGGAGCGTACGTCGCCCCAGTCCCGGCGGTGCTTTTTCACCAGGTCCTGGGCGGTGGCGGAGACGAAGAAGTACTGCTGCTTAAGCCTCAGCTCCTTGCCCTGGATGTGGTCGTCGGCGGGGTACAGGACTTTCGTGATGACCTCCGCCATGGTCCGCTGCTCCATGGCCTGGACATACTTGCCGCCGGAGAAGAGGTACATATCCAGGTCCTGGTTGCTCCGGGCCTCCCACAGCCGCAGGGTGTTGATGCGCTTGCCCTCATAACCGGCGATGAGCATGTCCCGGGGCACCGCCAGCACGGTGGTGTAGCCGGTGTGCTTCGTCCGGCACATGCCGGTGTGGTCCCATATCTCCTCCACGGTGCCGCCGAAGCGCACCTCGCAGGTGTCCTCCTCCCGGGGGACCAGCCAGCCGATGGCGCCCCGGTGCCAGCTGTCGGCCACCTCGGTCTGGACGCCGTCCTTCATGACCTGTTTGAAAAGCCCCAGCTCATAGCAGAGGGAATAGCCCGACGCGGGGATGCCCAATGTGGCCATGGAGTCGGAATAGCAGGCGGCCAGACGGCCCAGGCCGCCGTTTCCGAGGCCCGCGTCCGGCTCCTCCTCAAAGATGTCGGCCGGTTCCCGGCCCATGTCCTTCAATGCGCCGATGAGCTCGTCGCCGATGCCCAGGTTGTAGGCGTTTTTCATCAGGCTCCGGCCCAGGAGGAATTCCATGGACAGGTAGTGGACCTGCCGCTCGTCCTTGGTGTCCCGCTGTACGGCGATGATACGGCTCATGATGTCGCGGATGACCTGAGCGGAGGCCAGGAAGACCTGCTCGTCCGTAGCGCGGGTGCCGGTGGTGCCGAAGTGGGCGCAGAGTTTGTCCTCTATGGCCGCGTGCAGCTCGTCGCGTGTGATCTCCGACATGATCTCTGACATATATAGACGCTCCTTGTGAAGATAGATTGCAAATTTAAAAAACGCCATGCCCCCGTCCGGCGGGACCTCCGCAGGGCGGGGGCATGGGTTCGTTTGGGATGTTGGTTATACCTTTTCGCCTTTGGGTATCACGACGGGCAGCTTGTCGCTGCCGGTGAGCACGGTGCCCTCCGACACGACGCAGTCTTTGTCCGCGATGACGCTGGTCAGGTTCGCGTTCTCGCCGATGACGGTGTCCTGCATAAGGATGCAGTTTTTCAGCTTCGCGCCCTTGCCCACCCGGACGCCGCGGAAGAGGATGCAGTGGTCAAGCTCCCCCTCCACGTAGCAGCCGTCGGCCACCAGGGAGCCGGTGACCTTGGCCTTGTCGCTGTAATAGGTGCTGGCGTCGGCCCGCTCCTTGGTGCGGATGGGCCGCTCGTCCGCGGGAAACAGCTCCGCCATGATCTGGGGCTGCATCAGCTCCATGCTGGCGTCGTAGTAGTCCCGCACGGAGGTGATGCGCCGGGCGTAGATGTTGTGCTCATAGACGGCGATCTCGCCGCCCTGGGACAGGTAATGGGCCACCGCGTCCCGGTGGAAGTGGTCATGGATCGAGTCGGAGCAGTATTCCATCAGCTCCAGCAGCAGGTCCTTTTTGATGATGTAGATCTCCCGGGAGAACAGGCCCTCCCCGGGGCCGCCCTCGGAGAAGATGAGCCGGCGGGCAAAGCCGTCCGGGTCCTTCACCAGCCGATGGTGGGCGAAGGGGCCATAGCCCTCGGAGCAGATGGCGGTCATGCGGGCGCCGGTCTGGCGGTGCATCTCCACGGCGGCGGCCAGGTCGATGTTGCCGGCCCAGTCCGCGGCGCAGAGAACGATGTCCTCCTGGGGAATGTCCCGTATGTAGCTGCGCACG
This sequence comes from uncultured Oscillospiraceae bacterium, assembly GCA_947625045.1. Classification (GTDB taxonomy): domain Bacteria; phylum Bacillota; class Clostridia; order Oscillospirales; family Oscillospiraceae; genus CAJOIG01. The sequence continues at coordinate 8,551 of CANQMW010000004.1, read as the reverse complement.
GACCGCAGGGCCTCCATGCAACCGGAGAAGTGGCCGGAGTGGGATTCCTTCAGGCCGAAGGGGGGCAGCAGGCGAAGGCCGCCGCTTCTCCGGGCCAGGCCCCAGTCCGCGCCGTTGGACATGTGGTCCAAAAGGCTCTGATAGTCCCGCTCCATGATGACGCCCACGTCGCGGATGCCCGCGTTGACCATCATGGACAGGGCGAAGTCTATAAGGCGGTACCGGCCGCCGAAGGGGATAGAGGCGCTGTTTCTGTGCTCCACCAGCTCCCGCAGCGCGGGCTCGGAGCTCAAGGTGTAGATGATGCCATGCAGATCGTTTCTCATGTCGCCACCCCGCTATACAGCATGGCACCGGGCGCCACCACGGCGCCGGGGCCAACAGTCACATCCGGGCCGCAGGTCGCTACGCCCCAGCTATCCGTTCCGTCCGGCTCGGCACCCACGCGGGCGCCCTTGCAGACCCGGACGTTCTCGCCCAGGATGGCGAAGCGCACCTCCGCGCCCGCCTCCACCACGGCGCCGGGCATGAGCACGCTGTACTCCACCTTGGCGCCCTTTTCGATGGTCACCTGATTGGACAGGACGCTGTTGAACACGCTGCCGTCCACGATGCAGCCCTCCGTCACGATGGAGTGGCGGATGTCCGCCTCGGGCCCCGCGACCTGGGGCGGGCGGATGGGGCTGCGGCTCATGATGGGCCAGTCGGGGTCGTAGAGGTCGATCTGGTCCTGGCTGAGCATATCCATGTTGGCGTCCCACAGGCTGGTGATAGTGCCCACGTCCCGCCAGTAGCCCTTGAAGTGGTAGGCCCAGAGCTTCTCCCCCTGGTTCAGCAGCCGGGGGATGATGTTTTTGCCGAAGTCCTGCTGGCTGTTGGGGTCGGCGTTGTCCTCCACCAGGGCCTGGCGCAGCTTCTTCCAGGTGAAGATGTAGATGCCCATGCTGGCCAGGTCGCTCTTGGGATGGGCGGGCTTCTCCTCGAACTCGGTGATGTAGCCGTCCTCGCCGGTGTTCATGATGCCGAAGCGCTTTGCCTCGTCCATGCTCACCTGGATGACGGCGATGGTGCAGGCCGCGCCCTTTTCCTTGTGCTCCCGGAGCATGTCGGCGTAGTCCATCTTATAGATGTGGTCGCCGGAGAGGATCAGCACATATTCCGGGTCCCGCACGTCGATGAAGTCCAGGTTCTGGTAGATGGCGTTGGCTGTGCCGGAGAACCAGTTGCCCTTCTCGCCCGCGGACATATAGGGCGGCAGGATGAACACGCCGCCGTCGTCCGCGCTGAGGTCCCAGGGCTGGCCGGTGCCCAGGTAGGCATTGAGCTTCATGGGCCGGTACTGGGTCAGCACGCCCACGGTGTCGATGCCGGAGTTGGCGCAGTTGGAAAGGGGAAAGTCGATGATGCGGTACTTCCCGCCGAAGGGAAGGTTGGGCTTTGCCACGTCGGCCGTCAGGGCGTACAGCCGTGAACCCTGTCCGCCGGCCAGCAGCATGGCAATACATTCCTTTTTCACGGGCAAACCTCCAATACTGTTTTATCTTTTCGCTCCGCCGAAGCGTTGAGAAAACAATGTTATTCCTGCCGGTTGTACCGCTCCATGGCCTTGGCAGGGCCCAGGAGGATATAGTCCTCCACCGCCTTGGCCGCCCGGGTGCAGGCCCCGGAAAAGGCGTCCCAGTCGGCATTGCGCGGCACGCCCAGGACCCAGTCTATCTGTTCCTCGCCCCCGTGGGGCGGGGCGCCCACGCCGATGCGGATGCGGGGGAAATCCTCGCTGCCCAGGTGGGCGATGATGCTCTTTAATCCATTGTGGCCCCCCGCGGAGCCCTTGGGCCGTATCCGCAGCCTCCCGCAGGGGAGGTTGATGTCGTCCGACACCACCAGTACATGCTCGGGGGGTATCTTATAGAACCTCGCGGCCTGGCCCACGGCCCGGCCGGACTCGTTCATATAGGTCTGGGGCTTCATGATGAGCACGCCCGTGCCGTCCGACAGCTCCCACCGGCCCGTGAGGGCCTGAAAGCGCAGGCGGGTCACCGCCACGCCGCTGTCTTTCGCCAGCGCCTCCGCGGCCAGGAAGCCCGCGTTGTGGCGGGTGCCGTTATACCGGGGGCCGGGATTGCCCAGAAATACCGCCAGCCATGTGACCGGGCCGGCGCTCCGCCCGAACATCACTCGAACAGGGACGCCAGGGACTCGTCCTCATAGATGCGGTGGATGGAGGCGGCGAAGATGGGCGCCGCGGAGAGGTATTTGATCTTCTCCACCCGGGGCTGGTCCTTGGGATAGGGGATGGTGTCGAAGAGAAGCAGCTCTTCCAGCTCGCTGTTCTCAATGCGCTCCAGCGCGGGCCCGGACAGGACCCCGTGGCTTGCGCAGGCGTAAATTTTATTCGCGCCGCCGATGTGCTTGATGGCCTTGGCCGCGCCCACAAGGGACCCGGCGGTGTCCACCATGTCGTCTAAGAGCAGGACGTTCTTGCCCTCCACGTTGCCGATGAGGTTCATGACCTCGGACTGGTTGGCCTTTTCCCGGCGCTTGTCCACGATGGCCAGGTCCAGACCCAGCTTCATAGCGAAGGTGCGGGCCCGGGCCACGCTGCCCACGTCCGGGGAGACGACCATGAAGTCGCCGCTTTTAAGATCAAAGCGCTTTTTGTAGTGGTTGGCGAACAGGGGCCCGCCGGCCAGGTTGTCCACGGCGATGTCGAAAAAGCCCTGGATCTGGGGGGCATGCAGGTCCATGGTCAGCACCCGGTCGGCACCGGCCTGGGTGATCAGGTTGGCGACCAGCTTCGCGGAGATGGGGTCGCGGCTCTTGGCCTTCCGGTCCTGACGGGCGTAGCCGAAGTAGGGCATCACGGCGGTGATGCGCCCGGCGGAGGCCCGGCGCATGGCGTCGGTCATGACCAGCAGCTCCATCAGGTTGTCGTTCACGGGACCGCAGGTGGACTGCACTAAAAATACGTCCGCCCCGCGCACCGGCTCATATACGGACACAGAGCACTCGCCGTCGGCGAAGTGGGTGCATACGGCGTCGCCCAGGGATATGTTCAGATTGTCGCATATGCCCTTGGCCAGCTCAGGATTGGCGTTTCCGGTAAAGACCTTGATTTCTTTGCCGTGAGAGATCATTCAGTTACCCCCTGCCCGTATGGGCATATTCGATTCTATATGTAAATGTGTCTCGCGTGTAACATACCTATGAACATTATAACAAAGGCAAAGTTCAAATGGAAGTGTTTTGTCAAATTCTTTCCGGGTAAAAATTACAAATCTTTTCCAGTCGGAATAGGGCAAGATACACTACGCCGCCCCGGGATTGACAGCCGGGGCGGCCCCGTTTTATACTTTAGGAAAGGAAATTTTCCACAGAAAGGCGGACAGACCATGCTGCCCATCCCCTATTTCGACGGCCACTGCGACACCATAAGCGAGTGCACCCACCAGGGCTGGTCCCTGGCCAAGGCCCCCGGCCACCTGGACTTTGCCCGGCTGAGCCGGTTCCGGAAGGCGGCCCAGGTGTTCGCCCTCTTTGCCAACGCGAAAAAATACCCCGCCGGGACATTGTGGGCCGAGTGCCAAAAGGAACACGACGTATTCCTTTCGGAGATGGCGAAAAACGCCGGTACGGCGGCCCATTGCCGCACGGGCGCGGAGCTGGACGCCGCCTACGCCGCGGGTAAGGCGGCGGCGGTGCTCTCCATCGAGGGGGCGGAGCTCATTGACTGCGACCCGGAGAAGCTGGAGACCGTCGCAGGCTGGGGCGTGAGGCTCGTGACCATTACATGGAACTATAAAAACGCCCTGTCCGGCGCCAATGTGGACGCCCCGGACGAGGGCCTCACGGACAGGGGCCGGGCCTTCTGCCGGGAGGCGGTGCGCCTTGGCATCCTCCCCGACGTGTCCCATCTCTCCGATCCCGGCTTCTGGGACCTGGCGGAGATGGGCCTGGGGCCCCTGGTGGCCACCCACTCCGACAGCCGGGCCCTGTGCGGCCATCCCCGGAACCTGACCGACGACATGTTCAAGGCCATCCGGGACAGCGGCGGCGTGGCGGGCATCAACCTCTGCGACGAGTTCGTGGGCGGAGCCGCGACATTGTGCGATCTTATCCGACATATCGACCATTTTATGGAATTAGGCGGGGAAAAGACCGTATCCCTGGGCGGGGACTGGGACGGCTGCACCCTGGCCTGCCGCTGGAAAGGGGTCCAGGACCTGCCCTCCCTGTGGCAGGCGCTGGAAACGCGGGGCTATGACCGGCCCCTTTTGGAGGACATATTCTACAACAACTGGCGGAGAGTGCTGGCATGAGCGAAACTACCCTGCAAAAGGAAAACGCCATGGGCACGGCCAAGATGAGCCGGCTCATCCTCACCACGGGCCTGCCCCTGATGGTGAGCCTGCTCATAAACTCCCTGTATAACTTCGTGGACAGCGTGTTCGTCTCCCGGGTTTCGGAGGAGGCGCTGACGGCGCTGAGCCTGTCCGCGCCGGTGCAGACGCTGGCATCGGCCCTGGGCTTCGGCAACGCCATCGGCCTGAACGCCGTCATCTCCAAGGCCCTGGGGGAGAAGGACCCGGGCAAGGTCCGCCGGGCGGCGGACAGCGCCATCTTCCTGGCCTTCTGCGCGTGGGTGCTGATCGCGGTGCTGTGTCTGGTGGGCGTGCGGTGGTATTTTGACTGGCAGTCCGGCGGCAACGAGGTCATCGCCGCCTATGGCCGACAGTATCTCGCCGTGTGCATGCTCTTCTCCTTCGGCCAGATGGGCCAGTGGGTGTTCGATAGGTTCGTCATGGCAAGCGGCAAGGGCCACCTCTTCCTCTTCACACTCTCCGCCGCGTCGCTGACGAATCTGGCCCTGGATCCCATCTTCATCTTCGGCCTGTTCGGCGTGCCCCGGCTGGAGACATTGGGCGCCGCCATCGCCACCGTCATCGGCCAGGTGGTGGGCATGGTCGCCGGCATCGTCATCAACCGCCGGTGGAACAGGGAGATACCCTTCTCCCTCCGGCCAAAGCCGGACGGGAAGAGCATCCGGGATATCCTGCGGGTAGGCGTGCCCTCCGCGCTGGTGCAGGTCCTGACCAGCTTCGTGAGCGTGGTGATGAACTCCATCCTCTTCGCCTTCTCTTCCACGGCGGTGGCCATCTACGGCGTGTGCGCCAAGATACAGGGCGTGGTGACCGTGGGGGTCCACGGCATCGACAACGGCCTCATCCCCATCGTGGCCTACAACTATGGGGCGAAAAAGCTGGACCGCATCGACCAGGCCATCCGCTGGACGCTCATCTACTCGGTGCTTTTATATCTCGTCTTTTTCGCGGCGCTGGAGCTGCTGCCGGGGACAGTGCTGCGGCTGTTCAACGCCTCGGAGAACATGGCCGCCATGGGGCGGCCCGCCCTGCGCATCTTCGGGCTGGTGTGGTTTTTGTCCATCCCGGGCATGGTGTGCGCCGCAGGGCTGCAGGGGCTGGGCCAGGGGCTCAAGAGCATGGTCCTGACCACCGCCCGGCAGGCGGTGCTGCCGGTGGCGTTCGCGCTCATCCTGCGGGTGTTCGGGAACCTCACCTGGATATGGTGGGCCTTCGCCCTGGCGGAGACCGCCGCCATGCCCCTGGCGCTGGTCCTGTGGCGCCGGATCCGAGCGGCTGTGGCCGGGGAACTGGCCGGATAAGAAACGGCGGGAGCATCGGATGATGCTCCCGCCCTTTGTTCGTTTGGCCGACAAATGGGGAATTATCAAGGTCGCCGCCAAGCCAAAGCCTCCCCTGTGCAAGGGGAGGGGGACCGCACGAAGTGCGGTGGAGGGGTTGTAAACGACAATCCCTCAGACGCGGCTGACGCCGCGCCAGCTCCCTTTGCACAAGGGAGCCTTCAATAATGTGCGCCTGCGGCGCGATAAATGGGAATTTATTGTTTCTTTATCTTCTTTCGGATAATCAGCTTTATGATAATAGCTACAGTCAAAACGACAACCGTTACTATACCATAAAATATAATGCTTGTGTACCATGGTGCGGACTGCATGGCATATAAATCGGGGTGTGCCTTAAAATCCCAGAGTACATATATTCCGTGTCCGATTAACACTCCAATGAATGAACCTATGATGGTATTCAAAATCAGATTGAGTTTTTTCAGCATAATAGTACCTCCAGCTAAATACCGATCTATCGTTCTTCTGCCATGATTATACCCCCGCTCCCATGAACGCACAAGAGCTGCGGACGAGCCTTCCCCGCTGACCCTTTTCTTTTTTGCAAAAACATGGTATCATAGAGAAAACCAACTATATCATACCGAGGGGGATACATATATGCTCCAGGACGGCAAAATACTGGTGGGCAAGGGAGACGAGCAGGTCTTCCTGCTGCCCGGCATGGCCAACCGCCACGGCCTCATCGCCGGCGCCACCGGCACCGGCAAGACCGTCACCCTGAAGGTCCTGGCCGAGGGCTTTTCCGACATGGGCGTGCCCGTGTTCCTGGCGGACATCAAGGGCGATGTGTCCGGCACGGCATTGGCGGGGACCGACAATGAGAAGATGCAGGAGCGGCTGAAAAATGTCGGCGTGGACCCGGCGGCTTTCAAGTACACCGGCTATCCCTGCCGGTTCTGGGACGTGTTCGGCAAGGGCGGCATCCCCGTCCGGGCCACCGTCACGGACGTGGGGCCCCTGCTTCTGAGCCGGCTCCTGGACCTGTCCGACGCCCAGGAGGGGGTCCTCAACATCGCCTTCCGGGTGGCCGACGACAACGGCTGGGAGCTCATCGACCTCAAGGACCTGCGGGCCATGCTGGCGTATCTGGGCGAGCACCACGCCGACTTCGTCAACACCTACGGCAACGTGTCCAGCCAGAGCGTGGGCGGCATCCAGCGGGCCATGCTGGCCCTGGAGAACGACGGTGCGGCGGACTTCTTCGGCGAGCCCAGCCTGGACATCGATGACTGGATGCAGGCCTCCCCCGACGGCCGGGGCATGATCAATATCCTCCACTGCGTGGAGCTGGCCCAGCGGCCGCTTTTGTACGCCACGTTCATGCTGTGGATGCTCTCCGAGCTCTACGAGGGTCTGCCCGAGGTGGGCGATGGGGACAAGCCCAAGCTGGTGTTCTTCTTCGACGAGGCCCATATGCTCTTCTCCGACGCTCCCAAGGCCCTGGTGGACAAGGTGGTGCAGGTGGTGAAGCTCATCCGCAGCAAGGGCGTGGGCATCTTCTTCATCACCCAGAGCCCCTCCGACATCCCCGACGAGGTGCTGGCCCAGCTCAATAACCGCATCCAGCACGCCCTGCGGGCCTATACCCCCGCCGAGCAGAAGGCCGTGCGGGTGGCGGCCCAGAGTTTCCGGGAGAACCCCAAGTTCAAGACCGAGGAGGCCATCGGGTCTCTGGGCACCGGCGTGGCGCTCACGTCCATGCTGGACGATGACGGCGTGCCAACCATGGTGGAGCAGACCACTATCTGCCCGCCTCAGAGCTCCATGAGCGCCATGGACATGGCCGCGAGGGCCATGCTGGTGGCCAACGACGCGCTGTATTCCAAGTACGCCCAGGCCGTGGACGATCGCTCCGCCTACGAGATCTTGACCGAGCAGGAGCAGGCGGCCCAGGCAGCCGCCGCCCAGGCGGAGGCGGAGGCGCAGGCCGCCAAGGAGGCTGCCGCCGCCGAGAAGCAGGCCATCGCCGAGGCCAAGGCCGCGGAGAAGGCCGCCCGGGCGGAGGAGAAAGCCCTCCAGGCCCAGTATAAGGCCGAGGGCCGGGACAAGTACGGCCATACCAAGATGCAGCAGAGCATCATCAAGGCCAGCCGCAATACCGCCAAATCCATGGGCCGGCAGCTCACCAAAAATATCACCCGGGGCCTCATGGGCAATAGCTCCAAGACCGTCCGCAACGCCGCCAGCCAGTTCGCCGGCAACATCGTCAGCGACCTCATCGGCGGGTTCTTCAAGTAAGCTTTTCCTCATATGTGAAACGGGCCGGGGGCATTTGCCTCCGGCCCTCATTGATTCCCCGGGAACTTTTTCCCGCCGGGGCCGTCCTATGGACAAACGCGAAAGGAAGGACAGCCCATGAAACGGAGACTTTTTGCCCTGGCCCTAGTCCTTGTGCTGGCCGGATCCATCCTGACCGCCTGCGCCGCCCATAAGACCGCGGCCCCCGAGGAGGCGGCGGTCAACATGGCCGCCTATGATGGGGCTGTATACGATTATGCCCCTCATGAAGCGTTTTGTCAAGTGCTTTTTTGAGTTATTGACGCAAATTATCGTGAAAGTGCGAAAGTGCAAAGCGCAAAGGGTCTGCGTTTTGCACTTTCAGCTTGCGGGTTCGGGTGGCTGCTTCTTCTTGATGAAGTTGTACCATTGACCGCCGACACGCCTTGCGCCTAAAATGCCGCCCATGTTGCGCTTGGCGTTCTGCACCGTCCTTTCGGATATTCCGGCTTCGGCTGCGGCTTTTACAATGTCCTCGCTGGCAAGCTCTTTCCCGTCTGCCAGTAAGTCCAGTATCAGCTTCTCCGCCTGTTCGGTCTTGGTGGC